>CAZHMD010000003.1:0-208187 GCA_964533735.1 uncultured Anaerolinea sp.
GTGAAATCGAGCTAGATGCCACAGTTGAAGGCCAGGAATTGGAGATCGCCTTCAATGTGAAATTTCTGCAGGACGGTCTGGAATCCATTTCTTCCAAGAAAGGGGTCATTGAAATCAACGCCCACAACACACCGGCCATCATTCGTCCAGCTGAAGAGGAGGGTTTTCTGTATGTACTGATGCCAATGCATATTGATGGGAAATAAGATCGGAAGGGGGACCCCAAATCCCCCTTCGAACCATTTGAGTAACAATCTACACGTTTACAAAGGATGGCAAACCCGATCATCCAAACCCTTGGGTCATCGGGTTTGCTATTCTGTTACACGTTTGTGTACAGAAATGCTTGAACGTTGGCTGATTCTATCTACTACAACGTTGGTAATTAATCTCAAAACCCCACAGGAGGAACAAATGAACATTTATGAAGACAAATACCTGCGCGAAAAAGTGAACCGCATCATCGCCAGGCAAAAAGAGGGCAAAATAGTCATTGCTGCCTATAAAGACGGCAGCGGACTACCAGCCAGGGAGGATCTCGGTCAAGAACTGACTCGTGCAGCTTATCCTTATGATTATGCGGTTGGGAAAGCCGGTTTTCTGAATTACGATTCAGAACTCGGTGCATACTTGTTTACCGCAAAAGCAGGTGAGAAACTGCCACCGGTTTTGGCCAACTACCGTCCTTTAGCTCTGGCGGAAGCCAACCTCGATGTGCGAGATAGGAGAATCAACATCCAATGTGGCGAAGCCAGCGTCACCTTCACCGGTGTGCAGCCCTGGAAAGGACTGTACGATGTTCTGCGGGAACTCAACGAAGAGCTGGCACGGATCAATGCCGGGATTGTCATTTGGAAAATCATTCCAAAGGAAAATGGTAAAGCCAAACCTGGTAATCGTCTGTTTCCAGAAGCAGTCCCAAAGCTGCGTAATGGACAGGCGATGGCGCATGTCACTGGTTATGCCTACGACAGCGACCATTTCCTGGCTTATATCGGCTTGGTAGGTTACAAGACCAGCCTGGAGTCGCTACGGGTGACGATCATGTGTGCCAAACCGCTGCAAATAACGCGGGATGGTGTAGGCGATGCTAGCCTTATCCCCACTGACAAGTATGAACAAGCCTGGCAAGCTATGCCGGAATACACCAGCCATCATGTTGGTTTCGTATCACGGTTAGGAGTGCCTGGAAAATGGGAACCAGAAGATCTCAGCGCATATCTGCTTGTCTTCCGAGGGACGCTTGACGCAGAAAATGAAATGATCCGGCTCTTCATCGAGCGGATCAAGGAAGCTCTTGAAGTGCCGATCCTGGACGATTGGGGAGTTACTCTGTGGAGACAAGCTCGCAACCAGAAGCTGGTTCAAGACCTGGTCACAGGCGGCGATTGTATCCTGGGAGCCAGAATTGACCTGCAGGCTGACTGGCAGGAATTGTTGACCGAGTTGTTGGCACAGGAGGATATCTCACTAACCGTCTGAACGAACAAGTAAAACTACTCTCAATATCACCCCGGAGGGGGCGCTTTTCATCCCCTCAAGGGGTGGGACGCGTCTCCTGCGGGGATTTTTTTACCTAAAGGAGTGAAAAATGCGTCCACCAGCAATCGAACGAATGGGGTATTACCCCACAGATGACCCGGTTGTCGAGATCATCCGTACTTACCTGAAACCGTCCATAGAAAAAGGGCGGTTATTTGATCCGTGCGCAGGAGTAGGCAAAGCCGCTTCTGCCATGGGCAATGCGCTAAACTGCGAAACCTGGGGAGTCGAACTCTCTCCGGAACGAGCTGAGAAGGCACAAATTGTGATGGATAAGGTTTACCAGGCACCCTGGCAGGCCTGTGTTCTGAGCGACGAAAGTGTCTCCTGGCTCTACCTGAACCCACCATATGAGTTTGACCGTTTCGATGGTCAAAAGAGGCTCGAATGGGATTTTCTCAAGACGACCACATCCAAGCTGATGCGGGGTGGGTTGCTGACTTACATTATCCCCCAGAAAATTCTGGAAATGATTGAAGTCGCTCGCCTCCTGGCCGGTCACTATGAAGCTATCACGGTCTATCGTTTTCCGGATAGCCTGTACGAAAAGTTCAAACAGGTAGTGGTGCTGGCTTACAAGCGCAAAGTCTTTCATGCTCCCACCGACAAGGAGGTGCTTTCCCTGCAAAACCTGGCAACTACAGAACTGGAATCCATCGAAACCGCTATTGAACCAGTCTATGAACTGCTGCCCGCGCCTTCACGTGGTGCAAACGGCAAACCGATCGTGTTCAAGCGTACGGATTGGGAACCGGATGAAGTGGTTGAAGCCACGATTGAAGCAGGTGTCCAGAAGACCAGCGAATGGCTGGATCTGATCCACCCGATGCGGGGTTTGGCGCAGTTATCACAACCGGTTATGCCCTTGAAAAAAGGTCATATTGCCATGCTCATGGCCTCTGGCATGATGGGCACGGTACGCTTGACTGATGAAGCGGGTAAACCAATGCTCATAAAGGGACGGGTGATCAAGGTGGTCGAGAAGACCGAGCAGCCTGACTCCAAGGAAGCGGATACCGTAGTGGAAACCTACAAGGACCGCTTCGTTACAACGGTGGCTGTCCTAAAGCAGGATGGTATCCAGGTGATCCAGGACGTGAAAGGGCTTTCGGAGTTTATGAAAGCTCATGGCGAGAAGATCGCTGCGCATGTACTGGAAACCTACAAACCGCTCTACAATCTGGACCCGACGCAGAAGGAGGCAACCGTTCTGGATGCACTCGGGACACGGCGTAAGCCGTTACCGGGACAGGAAAGGGCTGGATTGTTACCTGCCCAACGGCACGCTGCAGCGGCTTTGGCACGCTCGATTCGCAAGAATGGAGTAGCCAACTGCCAGGCAGAAATGGGTACGGGAAAAACAACGATATCAACCGGTGTGCTCGAATTGCTTGATGCTTATCCAGCAATCGTCCTTTGTCCACCGCACCTCGTTCCCAAGTGGATCCGTGAGATCGAAGAAGTGATCCCCGACGCACATGCACGAGAACTACGGCGCATTGGTCGAAATAGTGACGAAGCTTATGACGTCAATGATGTGCGTGATTTCTTGAATCAATATCAGCAAGCCAGTGAAACGGCTCAAAGAACAGGAGGCGCAAAACCTAAATGGGTGGCAATCGTTGCCCATACCTCTGCCAAATTTGGAGCAGGATGGCAACCGGCGGTAATTACTCGAAAGGCAAGAGAACCGCTTACCGATAAATTCGTGGATGCTTGTGCCTGCCCTGGTTGTGGCAAAGTTGTGATGGTCGAGAAGGATGGTTTCTTCGTCCCCGTAACTGACACAGATGAATTGGCAGAAAAACGCCAATTCTGTCACAATCGTGTTCCTGGATGGGAGTTGGATGCAGATGGAAGGACCAAACTTGATGCCAACGGCGACTCAGTATGGGGTACACGTCCATGTGGAACACCGCTCTTTGAGTTCAATGGAGCACGGCGGCATAGCATTTCAGAGTACATTACCAAGCATGCCAAGGGCTCTTTCAAGCTGCTAATTGCCGATGAGGTGCATCAATTCAAATCCAAGTCATCGGATCGCGGTGTGGCGTTTCACCAATTGGTAACATCAACTAAGTGGACGCTAACTCTCACCGGCACGTTCTTTGGTGGGAAAAGCACCTCTATCTTCTGGTTACTTCATCGCTTGAACCATGGTGTCCGACGTGACTTTGCCTTTCATGATGAGAAACGCTGGGCTCGACTCTATGGTGTACTTGAAACAACGCGCAGGAGAAGACGTAACGAAGACGCGGATGAGGATGGTGTGTACACCGGCAACAGGCGCTACCGTAACCAGGCGAAAGAACAGCCAGGTGTCAGCCCGGCCATCGTGAGTCGGTTGTTAGACACGACAATCTTCCTGAGTTTGAAGGATCTGAACATGGCGATGCCGACTTACAAAGAAGAGGTGGTTGCCCTGGATATGCTCGACGACCAGGGGCAGCAATACCACAGCATGGATAGGAGCCTGAAGCAATTGGCGGTTCAATCCAGTCGATACCTTTCCACCTGGCTTCAATGGAGCCTGGCGCGACCTAACTCGGCTTTTCGGGATGAGGTTGTGCTAGTGGATGAGGTAGATGACGAGGACGGGAAATCAATCCGAAAAGTGCCGCTGATGGAGTTGCCGGCAATCAACCCGAATGGCCACAAATGGCTGCCGAAAGAAAACTGGCTGGCTGACTTCTGCAAGATCGAGAAGCAGCAAGGGCGCAAAGTGCTGATCTATGTTCGTCAGACTGGTACTCGCGATATTCAAGACCGGGTGATGATGCCTCTGCAAGCTAACGGACTGAGAGTGTCTATCCTGGGTGGTAATGTTGACCCGCGCAAGCGTGAAGAATGGATCGCTAAACGGGTGAATACCATCGATGCACTGATCTGTAACCCTCGGCTTGTGGAAACGGGTCTCGACTTGGTGCAATTCTCAACCGTTGTGTTTTTTGAGATCGAATATTCGCTCTACACACTTTGGCAAAGTGTCCGACGTGTGTGGCGGTTGGGGCAAACCCAGCCGGTCAAGGCGATTTTCTCGGTTTACACATCAGCGATGGAAGCGACAGCCCTTGCCCTCATGGGTAGGAAGATGAAGGCTGCTCAGCTCGTCTACGGTGATGAGGTCGGAGGAGCAATTGTCCCAGAAGAAGAAGGCGACTTTCTCACTCAACTGGCGCGTGATGTGCTGGATGGGGCGAAGCTCTCTGATTTGCAGACCTTATTTGCAGACGACCTGCAGGTCAGTCACAATCCAATGGGTAGTCTGACAACACCGAGTGCGGTGATTGTTCCTGGTCCGAAAGTGATGACCTGGGATGACTGGGTGTCCACCAAGACGGTGGTAATAAGAAGAACGAGAAGAAAGGAGGTTGTACCAGAGGGGCAATTAGGATTTGGAATATAGTTTTTAAAAAGGCTCTGGAATTTCAGAGCCTTTTTATATTAATGGGCTTTAGCCTGTTGAGCGAACGAAGAGAGCGAAACAAAGAACCACCCGCTATGCGGGTGGAGACCAAAGGTTAGACCAAAGAATCACCTTTCCACTAGAATAGTGATTGTTCAAGCCACTAGAGAAGAAGGAAAGGTGATCAAGTGAATAATACAACAAATAGCTTAGCGCACACGAAATGGATGTGTAAATATCACATAGTGTTTCTCCAAAATACAGGCGGAAGATCATATACAACCAGTACAAGGAGAGCATAGGGGGAATCTTAAGGCAGTTGTGTGGATATAAAGGGGTTGAAATAATCGAAGGACATCTGATGATAGACCATGTACATATATTAGTCAGCATACCGCCCAAGATCAGCGTATCGAGCTTTATGGGGTATCTAAAAGGGAAAAGTGCATTGATGATATTCGATAAGCATGCGAACTTGAAATACAAATTTGGCAATCGGCATTTTTGGGCAGAAGGGTATTATGTAAGTACAGTGGGATTGAACGAAGCAACGATCAGGAAATACATAGAGGAACAAGAGAAGCACGACATAGCATTGGACAAGTTGAGTGTGAAGGAATATGAAGACCCCTTCAAGGGGTAGCTGGTAACAGAAGAGTCCCTTTAGGGGCAAGCGAAAGTGGCAAAGGCACAGGGGCTTGAACGAAGTGAAAGCCAGCGCATTTAGGCGCTGGCCGGTTTAAGAGGCTTATAGCCTCAGAGCAAACCACCCGTTTTACGGGTGGTTTTGATTATTAACTGAGAAGATTACCGCGTAGTTTACTACGTCGGTTCAAAGCATTAAAAGCGGGCTGATGCTCGTTTGATTCTGTAATACCGCGCGAGCTTGCTCCGAGAATAGGAATCGCAAAGCCACCAAATTATTTTTGGCAAATAAATCGCCAAAGTTTGACTAACTAAACAATTCCAAACTGTTTGATAAAACCAAAAATTAACTTTGAATAAAGCCCAAACTTTTCTCGACGTTGTTGATTAAAGTCCCCATAACAATTAGGGTGATAAGTGTGGATCCAAATGGTTGGATTCTCAAGAATGCTAATTATCCGGACTTCCGGTAGATTATTGTCGAAAATGTTAAAATCGGTAAGATTAAGTTCTGGAAAGCTTCCTAAAACTGACTCCTCAGCTTCAGCCCCCTGAGTTATCAATATTTCCGGTTGCAAAATCTCGACCTCGCCTGGAATGAATTCTCTACAATTTCGAAACAACTTTTTATCTGCTTTTCCTTTTTTTTCCTTATTTTGACAGCATTTTGCACTATTTGTATGGGCAAAATAGTGATGGACTTGACTTTTGTGGAGATTAAATTGGAATTTGCCAAGAATGAACTGAGCTAACTCATGAGTAAGGTACCAATGGCATGATTTATAACTATCTAAAGATGAGAGACTGAAATTGATCTCTTCGTCGTTTCTAACACTTTCAAGCGTCCGATATTTTGCATTGGGGTTTGCTTTACCAGGATCAAGAGAGACAAAGAGAAGTCTAGGGAGGATCCGTTTTTCATATCCTGTACTTACAAAAGCTTCCTTTGCCTTTGTAAAATTTTCACAGCCACTGCTGCAATCATCAAAATGTTGACATGAAAAATTCTTGGCCGAAATTCCTCTAGATACATAATAGTCATTAAGTTGGCTTATCATTATATGATCTCCTGTCAATATTTCTCGAGGCATACCCTAGAAAAAGCACAATTCAGGAAAATTGCATCGTTAAAAAGTCATTACTCCAAGTTAAGGAAATCGAATATGTATTCCTTGTTTATCTAACGACAATTCGAGCTCTCAATAAAAAGGATAATATTTTCGAGCGTTTGTTCTTTTGGGACAAGAATTGTCTGTGGATTCATAATCTTAAGAGGATCCAATATTTCTACCCTTGAAAAATCGTTCTTAAATCATCTCCTCGTTTCCAAAGGGCCCCATTACCTTGTCCCGGATATTCATATAGCTTATAGAAAATATTTGATTGATTGAAATTTTCTCCACCCCAAGGTGACAAGGCTTTTCGATATGAAATGGGAAGCAAATCATGAATTTTTGTTGGTCTTAAATTAAATATATATTCCATTAATTTTTTTCCAAGGTTTTGTTTTTTCCAAAATGAATTAACTTTTTGTCTCGTAAATATTCTGGTATCCATCATGAGATCATAATTGCGAATCGAATCTGCTGCATCAAGGATTCCATAAAATGCAGAAACGATGGTTACTTTGAAGTTATTAGCTTTCGGATACAATCCCTGTAAATTACTTCTTTCATAAACCCTACCTGTGTATCTTTTAAATGCAGGTTCGAACAAAATATGTCCATTATTTACATCAGATCCAACGTCTTGAGCAAAAGGTAAGTTTAGCTCTTCGGCAAGCATTAGACGATGGGAAAGAAGATCTTGATACGTGGTAAGTGACATGAAATTCGGTAGATTTGAATCATGGTATTCAATTGTTCCACCTTCAGTTTTCTTTCCACTACAGGCGATCAGAATTAATTCCATTTTTACAATCCAATTCTTCCACATACACTTTCTAAATCACAATCATTACATCTTGGTTTTTCTGCTCGACACCAAGTTCGACCCACGTACCATAAGGGACCATCAAGTGAACCGGGATATTCCGGGTATAAAAGCCTTGCTGCATTCATAGCAGCGTTCACATCGATATTCGATGAGATCCCTAACCGGAAGAGTACCCGCATTGTATGAACGTCTGGCTTGATGTTCATTTGAGTATGGTCAAGATCAGAAAAAGTAATCTCGAAGGCGTTCTCGATAAGAATTACTGCCATATTGGAAATTCCTTCTCCAACACCTTTGACGCTTAAAAACGTCTTTTTTACTTCTTTTGCCTTTTTGCCTTCCCATATTTTCCGGGAATTACCACCAAATTGATCGAGGATAATACTGGTAATTGATTGAAAAGTAGCAGGAGCCATGTTGATATAACGAGGTTTTTTAGGCAATTTGGAAATAATTTCGGTTATCTCAGGTAACGACATTCGATAAAACTTTTCCGGATCAAAATGACCAACAACCTGAGAAATCCAATAAGGGATCGTCCAAATGATTTCAGCTTTGGTACCCCGATCAAGGCAAGAGGCAACACAAAAAGCAAAAGGGTCTGAAGGTACAAGAGCTTTGGCTTCAGGATCAAGGACGGGAAACAAAAAATCGTTATTGACTTTAGTTTTTATTTTTAGAAGTAAATCCAAAATTTCTTGATTGTTATTTGTCAAAATTAATCCTCATGTTAAACACAAAAAACCATATAAAGCGACATACAAATGGTCGTTGTTGTTACTTCATTCATCATACGGCAACTTTGGTTCACGTAAGACGCGGGCAAAGTTCGGTTCATACCAATCCCTCGTTTGGTCCGTTACGACCCGGTAATCAAGACCGAGGGTGGAGAAGTGCTTTGTGGCCGCATCGATCTTGCGACCCTCATTCGAGAATCTCAACAAGCTCGTGTCTTCACGTCCCTTAGTTTCGCGGATTAATTTGAGTACAACTCTTCCTTCAGCGTCAAAGCGCAGGATACCCCAATCTGGATTGTAGTTTCCGATCACTTTGGGTAGGTTAATCTTATAGCTCGGGGGAAATTTGAAGTAACCGATCACTTTTGGATCATTCCCCGCCAGGTAATTTTCGACGAATTTGCGCTCAACATCCGAGTCAACCTGGACTAGATCGTATATGCCAGCATCACCTGCCTCCACCAGTTCTTTCTGCGGGAAATTCTTGACTGGCGGGAACATCTCATCAATCTCGTAATTCGCGAATTCTCCCGGGTTGGAAGCAAACTCGAGGTGTTCAACAATGTGATCTGCAAAGACTTCTTTAAGGCTACTGATAAAAAGGTTGGAAAATCCTTCTGGATTCTTGAGGAAGAACTCCTTGTAATCTACAGTAATTCCTTTGAAGATCTGGTTGATCGTCGTGCGTGTAAGACCAGTTTCTTTGGCCACGCGGTCAATCAAGTTGAAGATCGGATGCTTTACTGTGTTGGTTTCTTCGGTACGCCGCATCGGTTTCTGCCCGGTCTCGCTTTCAAAGGTTGTTTCTTCGCCTTTATGCAGACGGATATCATTCTCGAAAACCACGGAAGAGTAATCACCAGATTCTTCAATTTCGATGATGCGATAGCCCCTCAGCCGATTGTCTTTTCTGAGGGAGGCTAAATCGTCATTGTCCCGTACCGGGAAAGTAAACTCGGTTGGGAATGTCTCTCCATCAGTGGTTTCTGTCTTGATCCGCAAGAGTGCTGTTCCACTGCGGACATCTTCAAGCTTGATTGTGAACCGGGTGATCACGAAACTGCCGGTCTCGATCACGATCTCGGGTTTGAGTTCCCGTTTATCGATTTTCTGAATTTTGGTAATACATTCCTGGATCAAAGAATTTGTATCCACATGAATCTTGTATTTTGACTTGCGGGTGAGCTGTCGCCAAAACTCACGAAAATATTGGTCATCGAAAATGCGCTGATTTCGCTTTGCAGTGCAATTATCGGCGCGAGTAACCTTGGGCGGGAGTTTGTCGTAGCCGGCTTCGCGGTACTCGTTCTGCAGATTCGCCGCGTATGCTTCGTAACTCTCATTGGCCACCACGGTGAGGATGTTGATCGTTTCATCCATGATCCGCTCCCCGTTCTGGTCCACTGGTAGGCGCAGACCGCGGCCAATTTCCTGGCGTTTTTTCATCTCGGAGACGGTCTGGTTGAGGGTGCAGATCTGGAAGACGTTGGGATTATCCCATCCTTCTTTGAGAGCGGAATGTGCGAAGATGAAACTGACCGGCTCGTCAAATGTAAGCAAACGTTCCTTTTCGCGCATGATGAGCTGGAAGGCTTCTTTTTCCGCCTGGCGTTCGGTATCATTGCGGCCTTCGGTATCCAGGGCTTGTCCTTCGCTCTGCCCTTTGACAGGCTTGGAACGGGCGAAGTAGCCTTTACGCACTTCACTGACCTGCCATTGCGCGAAATACGGGTAGCGCTGCTTGATATTCTCAAAGGCTTCGTCGAAGATGACCTTGATCAGACCGTCGGCATTGATGTAATTTGCCACCCGGTCGATGAAGAAGAGGGAAAGAACCTTGATCCCCTTGTCGTAAAGGTCGCGCTGCACGCGCATGTGACGCTCGATCGTGCGTTCGATCTGGATGCGGAAGATCTCGCGTTTAGAGGCGCCGAAAACGTCCTGGTCGGTGATGCGATCATGTCCGTCGAAATCGACGAAGGTGTCCCTGGCTTTGGCGCTGATCTCGGTGACGCGGTAGCCGTGTTGGTGATCGGGCAGACGGGTCTTGTAAAAAAGGTTTTCCCCATTCTTGAGCTCCACCTCAACCGGACGGACCTGGCCGTTGATCATGGCAGTGGTCTGAACGATGGCGCGTAAAGGACTCGTTTTCACTTCACGCAGGATGACGGTGCCCGCGTCGAGGTTGTGCTGCTCAAAGACGCCATCCACCTGGATGCGCTTGACGAGACCTCTCTGGTAGGCGTCAAAAGGGGTAAGTCGATTAACAAGATTGAAGATCTCTTTGTGGGTGGCACTGTAACGCAGGGCAAAGAGGGGATGAAGTGTGGCAAGCGCGGCCTTTGAAAGATCGCTGCCCATGTTTTGCGGTTCGTCGAGGATGAGGATCGGCCGTGTTTCCTGGATGTACTGGTAGGGTTTGCGTTCTCCGGGGAGCTGTTCGGAGGTACGGTAGAGGGTGTTGGAATTGCGCCCTCTGGCGGTGTTGAAACTCTGCATCGTCATCACCATGATCTCGACGAAGGAGGAAGTGGCGAAGGAGCGCAAGGTGCTCAGTTTGCCTCCGTCATAGCGGATGAGGTTGACGGTTTCGTTGCTGTAAAGCGAGGAGAAATGGCGCTTCATCACCTCGAAACTCTTGGTCACGCCTTCGAAAATGGCGATGCTCGGCACCACGATGATGAACTTGCGGAAGCCGTACTGCTTGCGCAGCTCGTAGATCGTGCGCAGGTAAACGTAAGTCTTGCCGGTGCCAGTTTCCATCTCAACGGTAAAGCTCGGGTAGCGCCAGTTTTCGTAACCTGCTCCTTCGAGTACGGTAACGTCATCCACAGCCAGGTCGGGAGCCGGATCGATGCCGCTTTGCTTCTGCACGGCCTGGACATTGCCAAGAAGCCAGTACTCGCTCAACATCTCCCCTTCCGGCAAATTGGGGACGGTACCGTCGCCGAGGGTGAAAGCCGAATCCTGACGTGGCAGCTCCTGGAAAACATCCACCACCGACTGGATGGCGGCGCGTTGGAAATCGAGGTTGTGATCGAACTTCAGTTCAAGTTTGGTTTTCATCAATTCCAACCTCACTTAGATCACATGAATGTTGAATTTGTCTTGAACGCGGGCTTTGAGTTCGTCACTCAAAGCGCTGTCGAGGCAGACGAAGATGTCCTCTTTTTCCATCGTAAGGAGATCAATCGTTACCGGTTGGACGGTCTCGTCGAGGCAGACAAAGAGGTCGTGAGCGCAGAAATCGGGCGCGCTCACCCGGTATACCTGGTTCTTGAGATGGTCCTCAATGTAGGCGACTTTGCTCGTGAGCGGGAAGCCTTCAAGCAGGAGGATCTCGCTCAACAGGTCTTCTTTCTTCCAACCTCGGATAAGTGGGTCGCTCAGATTGTCAAAAAGTGGGGTTAAAGTCTCAGTGCTTTCTTCCTGCAGCGGTTTCCATAGTTTGTAATTAGAGCGTGAGTACTTGAAAATCTTGAAGCCGAGATCAAGTAAAGGTTGTTCGTTTTTGAGTAGAGGAGTTTTTAAAGTTGCATTAATAATTTCAGTCTCGACTTTTTTAATAACTCTGCGAATTCGCTCTTTTCCAATTTCTGCAATATTTAAAAACGAATTGTTTTCAGTCTTTTCTGGAATTTGAACTAAAACAAATCGAAGGTTAATTCCCTTATTCATATTGGATTCGATTACAGCTTGTGCAGTTGTAGCTGAGCCACTGAAAAAGTCTAAAACAATACTTTCGTTATCATCCATTGAAATCAAGCCTAACATCCTACTAACCAGTGATGGTGGCTTGGGGAAATCGAATACTTTTTCGCCAAAAAGAGATGCTAATTCATTGCTTCCAGAATCAGTAGTTCCTGTCTCTTCATAACTCCAGAAATTTGTCGGAACCATTCCTCCTTCCATATCACTAAGGAACACCTTTAATCGGGGATAGATGTTTTCGCCTTTAGATCCCCAATAAAGTCGATTTTCAGAAGCATGTTGCTCGTAAATCGCTTTTGAGTATTTCCAAGCATTTGTCGGGTGGGAAATGTTCTTTCCTGTAACAGGATTGTTTATTTCATAGACTAAGTTTGGGCGGTCTGCTTTAAGTGCAGGGTTTACGTATGAAACACTTGTCCAATCTCCTCTTGGATCATTGTCAGGATTACTATAAATTGAATCTGCTTTTTGGTTTCTGGGTTCCTTTATAGATACTAATGACGAACTTTTACGGAAAAGTAAGATGTATTCTGTAACGGAACCAAATAGTTTTGCATTATTACTCCGGGTGTATCTTTTTTCCCAAATAATGCAGGTTATGAAATTTTCTTCACCGAAAATTTCATTCATCATTTGGCGAAGATTATGAATTTCGTTATCATCGATACTTATAAAAATCACTCCATCCTCGCGCAGCAATTGGCGCGCCAGGACAAGGCGCGGGTACATCATATTGAGCCATTTACTGTGAAAGCGCCCGTCTGCGCGGGTGTTGGTAGTTAGCAGTTCACCGCTCTCGCCTTTGGCACCGGTGTAATCCAGGTAAGCTTCCAGCGGGTCGGTGAAATTGTCGTTGTAGATAAAATCGTTGCCGGTGTTGTAAGGCGGGTCGATGTAGATCATCTTGATCTTGCCGGCGTAGCTTTTCTGAAGCAGCTTGAGCACTTCCAGGTTGTCGCCTTCGATGAAGAGGTTTTCGGTGGTGTCCTCGTTCACGCCTTCTCCGGGTGCTGGTACAAGCGTCGCCCGGCTGGGGGTTGCAGCGCGTTTGCGTGCCTCACGCTTGCCCGGCCAGTTGAGACCAAAGTATTCATCGCGGCCTTCGTCTTCCAGATTGTCACCCAGCACCTCGCGTAGGGTGTCCCAGTTGACCTTGCCGTCGACAAAGGCTTCAGGCATGGCTTGTTCGAGTGCTTTAAGGCGGTCCTCAAGATAAGGGTAGTTGTTTTCAGGGGTGAGCTTGGTGATGGGCATATTAAAACCTTTCGGAAATATTGCTTAAGAAATGAAAAATGGTTTTCATGACAAAATGTGCTTCAACTTCAAGAAGAAAATATGGTGATTTGGACTCGGTAATAGCTATGAATTCAATAGTATCTTCATCTCCAGGATTTCGGAAGTGTAAAATTCTATTTCGAAATTCCCGCACTTTTTCTAGATGATCATATTCATTTTTATTAATCCAACCTTTACTCAATGATTCTTTCATAAGACTTGAAATACTTGCACGTTCTAAGTCGTCACAACCAGTTGCATAATGGATACTTGCCATTGTATGTTCGAGGAATGATAATCCTAAAGTAACTGTAGCTAGGTACTGTTCATAGACAAAACAATATCTCGCTTCTTCAAAAAGAGACTTCGTTACGAAACCTCCATGAAAGATCCAGAAGTCATTTGATGGAGTCTGGTCAACTAGCCAAAGAAGGCGTTTAATTCGATCTTTCTGGTTCAGAGAATCTTCTCGGAGGATCCATTCTTCAGCGTTCATCATTAAGAGTAAATTTCAGTAAGCAATTGAACCATATTTTCAGGGATATCTTTTTCGTCAAGGAATTGAAAATGCTTTAATGCAGCAAGCCCTTTTCCTAATTTACTTCCTTGATTTCTTGAAATCGAGTAACTACCCTCGAAATCAGGGGAGAGCATAATTGAATAACCAAATTTCTTGTCAATAGCTTTCTCAATTACTTTATTGAATTCATAAGCATATCTATCGGATTTCTCTTTTTCAGGGTCATCATATTCTGGTTTCATTGGATCTTCATCAAAAATTGCAGTATGTGGTATTTCGAAATTCTTCAACAACGCAATATATAGCGGCAAGTTAAATTTTGACCCACAATCGATGATAGAAACATCCGGTTTATAAAGGCCTAACCTTTCTGACAAATAAGGAAATACGACTTTTTCACTCTCTCCTTCTACAAGAATCACTTTCCGTGCAAAAAACATGTCTCCGTTATCTGGATTAATGTAGTGAATTAACTTATAGTGTTGTTTTTCTTCGGATTCGGGATCAAAAATATCACTACAGCATTGATTCCTACTAGTTCCATTTTCCTTATTGGATTTGCGAATTACTGCCAAGTGTTTGTAATCATCCATCCGCACAAAATGAGAAGAATGGGTGGATAGAATGACCTGAGAGTTTTCGTCTTCAGAAATCTTTTTTAATGCATTATAGAATTCTCTTTGTTTGTGAGGGTGGAGATATAATTCAGCCTCTTCAATCGCATATATCTGACTCTCAGAACTAGCTCTTGCTGTGACTTCGCTATCACTTGATTTATTATGATTTGCAATCACTTTCAATAAACTAAAGATTATTGCTCGTTGAAGGCCATTTCCCTTTGATTCAGCACCTGTTATAACACCATCATCAACATTCAATGCTGTGCCTAATTCAAAGAGTTTTGTTATATTGGGAGGTGTAACGTCGATAGAAGTACTGACTCCCCAGCTTGAAAGTTCATCAGATAATTCAGCCTCTAGTTTTCCGATAGGAGACGTAACAGCATTTTTATCGTTAAGTCTCTCAATCGATGCTTCAACTTCTGCAACCAGCTTTTGAAAATCAGCATCATTTTTTGCCATTGCATCAATGACGGTCAAAAGTAATTTACCAAGTAATGTTTTCGAATTGACTTTTGTTTCATCAGAAAGCTCTCTGATAGCAGGGATAAAAATAATCTCGGGTAAAGTACCAGAAGCAACACTCTGGCGGCCAAGCAGGGGAGATTCTTCGTATTTTCCAAAATATTTAATCTCTGCCTGATGCTCTGCAATATATTGCGTCTGAAAATCAGTTAAAGCTTCCTTTGTGAATCTCCCTTCAATGGAAAGAAGAGGAACTAATTCTATACTTGTAGCAACTTCTATTTCTCTTTTTTCTTTTGAGCTCAAGCGTTCGAATGCATTTTCTTGTAAATACCATTTATCTGGTTCTTCGATCCAACCGTTATAAACCAGAGACAAACATGAAAGTTTATTGCCCCCAACCTTAGTAATATGACAAGCCCTTTTAATAATAATTGTCCCGTCATGTAATAAATATTTCCTAAAAGTATTTTTTTCTTGTGCACTGAGAGAATCAAATTTAATAATTACTGATACATCTGTTTCTTGTCCTTCAAAAAAAGAAAATACATCTTCTGGAGTTATTTTCACCGAACCGTCAAAGAAGAAAAGAAGAGCTCGAAGGATGTTTGACTTCCCCGAATTATTCGCGCCAATTAAAACTAAAAAATTCGAAAAATCGAACTCCAATTTCTTGATACTTCGAAAATTCTCTATCAGTATGTGCCTAATCTTCATATCGTCTCCTCCCCTTTCTTGGTTTTTCTATAACATTTTTAGTATATGTGGAAATATCGAATATGATCTTTTGAAAAACATATAATTACACCAGGTTGTTCAAATCTACCTCAAAACCAGCTGCTTTTATTTCTTTTGCTACTCTAAATTCCCATCCTTCTCTGTAAGGTTCGAAAAGCACACCCTGGAAATCACTTAGCATCTCAAAATCATTCACTTCACGGTGCAATACCACAACATTTTGGCGACCAAGTCTCCCGATGAAAAAACCAAGTTCAAAGACCACGTTCTGCCTAGGACGTTTGTGCAATATTTCTTCCTCTATTGATTTCCCTTCATCATCTGGAGAAAAGAGTACTAAGGCAAAATCTACATCTGAAAAGTCTTCAAATTTTTCAATAATCGTTCTACCTTGATTTGGTTGTTCTCTCAAAATTATCGGTTCGAACCCAAGTTTAATGATAAATCGAGCAACAGTTTCCACCATTTCATTGTCATGACCATGAACAACGAAAATTCTTTGACCATTTTTGTTATCTTTATTTTTTGGTTCAGGCAAGGTCTTACTTGAAGAAAAGGATTGAATTTCTTCAATCATTGTTTCTATTAGATTGCACCACTTTTGTTTTCCCTCTTCCCATGTTTCACGATCTTCTCTTGAAAAATCTTGACCCGCATACCAAATTAATGGATGGTAATAAAATTCTGTTTCCAATAAATCACTTAAGTAATGGGAATCATTACCGAACTTATTGCGAATTAGCATTTCTAAGCGCTTTTGTATCTTGTCCTTTTCGGACTTATTGTCATAAGATAGGTTTTCAGTATTAACTTTTAACTCATGGAATTTTTCTACTAGCTCGTTATTTTTCATATCATTTCCTCTATATCCCCCATGGAATCCAATCCGGAAGTACGCCACTCCTCGAGGGGTTCACCGATCTCAAGGTCAGAGTAATACTGCTCAAAAGCCTGGTCAGCCCGCCCAC
Source organism: uncultured Anaerolinea sp. (assembly GCA_964533735.1). Classification (GTDB taxonomy): domain Bacteria; phylum Chloroflexota; class Anaerolineae; order Anaerolineales; family Anaerolineaceae; genus UBA6107. The sequence goes on from CAZHMD010000003.1 coordinate 16,563, forward strand.
GCCCCTGGCGCATGTAGACCCGGTAAGCCGCGCAGGAGAAGCGTGCGTCACAGTTGCGGCAGACATGGGTGCCAAAGCGCACATTGGTGCGGTCCGCGAAAGGCTGCAGGAGTTTCTCCACGGGAGGAGGAGCGAACCGGTGATCCTCGATCTGGTCCACAACCTCGCCAAAGGATCGAATCGTATCCTTGACTTTGCGAGTGTTAAAGTCAATCTCAACCAGTGGATCCCAACGTTCTACCGCCCTGGCTAACTGCTCATCGGTGCCGTTCTTAAGCGCGTCCTTCACCTCGTCCGGGAACTCGGTGCAGATCACAGCGGTGCCATCCAGAGGCTGCTTTTGCAATTCCTTCCAGATGTGGGCGTAGACGTTGAGCTGGTCTTCGTAAAGTTCAATGTGGCTGCGCACGAAATCGGCATCGTGGGTTTTGATATCATAAATGATCGTCTTGCCACCTTCGCGTACGATATCCACCACACCCTCGATCCCAAAGACCCGTTCCCTGGGGGATTCATTGCCAGGTAAACTTAGGCGGATCTCAGTTTCAGAGACGTTGATGGCAACATCGCGCATCTTCTGCCAGTAATAAAGCACCTGCTGCAAGCCAGCTTGTTTGACCTCCGGCGAGAGGGCAATTCCGGATTCAAGACGAAGAAGCTCAAAGTTCTGTGCATACGCCTCGCGGACGAAATTCTGCATCTCTTCTTCATTCCAATCAATTGCCATTGGTCAACCCTCCTCTACGGCGGATGATCTCGTGGTGCAGGTCTTCCAGAGTCTGATGCACGAGGCTGCCAAAAAACATCGTCTGCGCCCGCGAAGGTACAAACCCATATTTCCGGAAGATCATGTACTGCCGCGGGCATTTTTTGTACATCAAGAAATCGGCCGTGTACGAATACATCTTCGGCAGTTCATTTTCCTGTGAGACAAATGCTGGAATGGTATCGATATTGAGCTCTGGAATTCGTGGAAAATGATCATCCAGAAGTTTCTTGAATGGTTCGTTGATCGATTGTCCTCGTCCCTTAAAATGGGCAATAACCATCAAATTTTGCGCCCGTGAAAGGGCAACGTAAAACATGCGCATAGAGTCGAATTCCGCCTGGCGTGAGAGAGGTTCGCCGTTTTTACTTTCACTGAAGGGGAAAATTGCTTTTTCGACAAAACCAGCTGCATAAAGCCTGCGGCGTGGATTTCCAAGGACGACAACAGGAAATTCCAGCCCTTTGGATTGGTGAATTGTAAGGAAAGGGATGCGTCCTTTCGGAAAAGGATCTTCTGCGTCTTCGTATTCTGATTCTCCCAGGCGGAAGATGGCGAACAAGAAGGAAAAATAAAAAACTTTGTGGAAAGTTCCATCACCAAGAAGGTCAGCAGTGAGAATTGGAATGAACTCATCCCCAAAACGAGCCAGGTATTGCGTGATGAGGCTCAAGTTGCAAATTGGCCCTTCGTCTTCGCCGCTTTCAGCCAGGTCGAACATTGCTTTAAAGTGTGCAAAACCGGCTAGGCGATAGAAGAGATCGAGCAAACTCCAATCAAGTGAGGTAACGCGTTTGAGGATGTATTCAAGTGAGAAGGGTTTACCTTCTTCAATTCGCCGCCTGACGGTTTTATCAAGGTACGAACTTCCAAGCAAATCTTGTCCTGTTTTAGAAAGACCAGGAGCGTTTTTGAGACGATGTTTCATCCGCGAGGGATCATATGGCTCCTTAAGAGGCCAGTTTTCCTGGTCTGCGACCCTCTTTAAAATCAAGAAGTCTTTACAGGCAGTATTTACTTCTTCCCGCTTATTAATCACAAATTGCTTTAACGCAGGATCCGTTTTCGTTAATTGTTTGGCATTTTGTTCAATTTGGGCTAGCCAATCTCCAAAATCTCCGTAATCTCCGCCCCATCCGCCTTGAATTTCAGGAAAGCCAAGAATGAGCGCGAAGAGACCGAAAACATCGTATGATTCATCCACTTCCAAAAATCGGCCGGCGCGTGGGGCGTAGACTTTCAAGTCCAAGGATTCCAAGGCTTGCCGCATTTCATTCACGGCATTTGATTTGAGGCTTGGGAAGAGGAAGGCAATTTGATTGGGATCTTCAACTTTCTTTTGGTCGAGAAGCTCTTTGACAAGATTGGCAATTTCCGCGCAGGCATTTTCCGGGGATCCTGGTGTACTCGCTACGATGGAGAGATTTTCGTCTGAATTATGGGCTGCAATTTCTTTGTCCATGACCCGAAAGAAACCATCCTCATCACTGTTGCGACGCCAATCGGTTTGCTCCATAAAAGTCGTGTAAAAATCTACTACTTTTTTGCGGGAGCGGTAATTCATAGACAGCGAAATTCGGTGTGGTTTTAAACCAAGATAGTTAATACACCGGTCGGGAAATTCCACAAAGTTTTCAACGGTAGCGCCTCGAAAGCGGTAAAGTGCCTGGTCGTCATCTCCAACCACACAAATATTTTTGTTCCCTTGCGCAAGGCGGAAGAAGATCTTCTCCTGGATTGTATTGGTATCCTGGTACTCATCAATGATCACGTGTTTGAAAACTCTCGTTGTTTCTTCTCGTTCGAGAAGCACATCATAAGCTTCCTGCTGAAGCAGTGAAAAATCAGTATTACGCAACTTTTCATTTCTTATGAGAGATTCTCGATAAGCCTGATAAAGGGTAAAAGCCTGGTTGAGTTGATCAGGATCTAAAGAATTCGAACGCAGAAATGCAACAAGCTCGTCATCAGAGTGCGATAACTTTTCGATAGCTTTTTGAGGGTCAATACACTCTTCAGAACATCGATTAAAAAAAGCAATGGAGCTAGTTACGGCGGAGTGCTTTGATAATTTGTTTGTAGCAAATATTTTGTTAATGGCTTGATTCAGATCTATTTCTCCATCAAGAGTAAGGACACCACCAATTTTCCGCCAATTCCGTGTTTTTGAAACATGAAAGTACTGGTCTAATTCATCCATTAAGCTTGGAGTTGGGTTGGTGTGGAAATCCTGAAGGAATTTACGACGTTCATTCAAAATCCGTCTGCATAAAGAATGCACAGTGCCAATGTACATTTTGGATAAATCGTAAGGTTTTCCATTAATGTTTGTTGCAAATCCAAGCAATCCACGTAACCCTTCTTGAAGCTGATGGGCAGCCTTTTCTGTGAAAGTTGAGAGAAATATCTCTTCCGGCTTTACGTCATGAAAGACAATCAGGTTCAGAGCGCGCCATAAAAGTACTCTTGTTTTTCCAGAACCTGGGCCGGCAGTTAAGTAAAGTGGTCCATCTGTATAGAGGATCGCTTCTCGTTGTTGGTCGTTTGGTTTAAACTTGTTCAATTTCCACAACGTCTCCAGATTGAGCATGCTGTTGGACAAAATCGAGATATGAGAACTGAAATCAACCATTGTTCTGTCCCCTCATTGTTAGTTTGGCAAAAATATTTAATAACCACCCGCCTGTTTCAAAACCAATTGCGGTGAATCGGTGTGCCAGTGTAAAAGGAACGACCGCGTTTTGAGATTCGCGGTTTGGATGTTCTATTTGTTCACCTGAAAGGTTGTTAATGTAGTCATTTGACATAATAAGTTTTACTCGGATATCTCACCATATACCGGATTATTGGAAAGCCAGAGACTACGAACAATCATTAAGAATTCAATATGCGTGTATTTGACCCTTTTTTGCTGGCATTGTTATGTTTTAGTACAATGTCCTTCATTATTTCATTTCAATAAGGGTTATCCTTCAATTAATAAATCGTCAACATATAAAACAATTAACCTTTGAAGAATACTTTTACTAAAACTCCCTGGTTTTAGTAAACGAGAATTAATCGATCATTCTAAGTTTACAAGGAGTTGGATTAATTGCCACGAGAAGCGGACGCGCCATACTGGTCATGGAAACGATTGCTTGACCTGGTGCAAGATTAGATAGACGATCCCACAGCCCATCATCTATTCCACCTACTGTTCGTTTAAGTCGACTAACAACGTTTGTATCCGTAATCTTGTGAAGTATAAAGTTGTTAATTAAACCTAGAATTTCATCAGGTAGATGTTGAGGAAGTTGTGTCACGAACATCAATCCCAACCAACGTTTCCTACCACGACGAGCAATACGAGCAACTTGCTGAAATAATACAGGCATTTGCTTGATACGTTCTGCTGAGAGGAATTCATGGGCTTCTTCAATTACGATTATCACCTTATTTATCTGAGTGTTACCTTTAGTCGAATTTAGATAATTATGTTCTTGTTGAATCATTAAACCCCGGAGAATTTCAGAAATTACCAAATTGTTTATTTGAGGTGAATCGGTATCACTTAAGTCAATAATTGAAACTCGACCTGCTTTGGTCATTTTTTCATAATCCGGCAACCTAATTTCTGGATTATCAAAAATCTTTAATCGTAAAAGTCGCGCCAAGCTACCTTGAACTTTTCGCCAACTCCAGATGTGACTTTGTAACTTGGATTGGGCAACTATTTCCTTGAATTTGTCTCGATTTTTATCAAACTGAGGAGTTTTCAGATATGTATTATCTTGCTCATCTGCAACGGTATCTGCGCAATAACGAACAATATCGTACATCATTTGGAGAGTAAGTTTAGGATATCCGCTCTCCATCTCATCAAGCTCTAATAACTCATTTTTTTCATCTTCATTTGCTGGAAATATTTTTAGTTCCATTAAAATACGTCTAGCAATATCGTACGCTTTTAGAAAACGTTCTTGTTGAGCATCATTAAGTCCCAATATTTCCATAACAGCATACGGTGAAAGATTGCAATACTCAAGGCAAAATTCTACATTATCTGTGTAATCTTCGTTTGTTGTATCACGACCAATGAGATGGAATATTCCAATATCAGTAACGCCTCCAGCAGGTAATCCCCGCTGCTCCAAAATTGAAAGCATTTTAGGATCTTCTGTCGAATGCATAATGTGGGTATATTCGCCCTCTGTGTCAAAAACAACCACAGATATGTCGCTTTTACTCATTTCTTTTATGAGTCCAGAAACCGTCGTCGATTTTCCACCTCCTGTCGTGCCAAGCACACCAACATGGCGTGGAAATACGTCTTTTCGAATTGGTACAGCGACTGACATTTCGTCAAATCCGACAGCAAGTCCTATGTTAATTTCACCACCTAACTTTAATTTTTCAATCATCTCTTCTTTGTTTAAACAAAAAACCGGGCTATTGGGAAGTGGCCGAAATCGTGGCGGCATGACAGTTCCGTTTATTTCTTCTCCAATAACCTCTACTTGAACTCGCCCGTGGTAACGAGGCATGAATGTAGCTCCGCGAACTGTTGTTGTAACCACTAGAGGTGCATCAGCTCGTAACCCGTCCGGCTCATGAAATGGACCTTGAACAACAGCTCCAAGGTATTGACGCCCATCGCCACCCTTAACAACAGGTCGACTTTTAATACGTAGCAAAGATTGAGATGGAACTTGCCTAGTCTGGTCAGGCGGCATTAATACAGTCACTGTGTTATCTTTACTGGTCGGAGTGTCGAACATAGTGCGACCTATTGCGCCTGTGAATTCTTCATCTTCCTGCCATTCACCGCCTGCAAGCGCGACTTCCTCATCTAGTTGTGTGGTAAATTCGTCAGGCATGGATTGAATATTCTTTTGATCTTCACCTGACAAAGCAGGAATTTCGTTATTATTTGTCATCGAAACCTCCATTTGATTATGAACGAGTTTCTCGTTCCCCCAGATATCTAAACGGCTGCCCAGCTTCAGCATATGCTGTTTGAACTGAAGCGGTAAAGGAATCTCCACCAAAAGTTGTTCTACATACTGTATCAGCCAAGTCAATTAGCATTGGAAAGCCACGATGCTCTTGTAAAATGCTATCTGCCATTGCAATATGAGCAGCCATCTCAGCTTGATCCACATGTGCATAGAACAGGAAGGGAGGTGCGGCTTCCCAAACCCGGTATAAGCCGACCACTATTTTGGGTGCAACATCTTTGCAAAATTTCCTCATAGCTGGCAATACCCCGCTTTCATTCCGATATCCGCCATTGTCGATCATGTTCTGAATCTCAGGCTCGAGTGTTTGGATAATGGCAAACTCCATTGGATTGAGTGCGTTACCGATTGTTAACCAATGTCGTTTTCTTGGAGCACTTGGAATGAATACAAACCGTTTGTAATTCACATACCATTCAATCAGGTCTAAGCTCAACTTGATACGATCATATTGTGATGACCATAGACCAGTGAGTAGCTCATAGGGTGCTGGACTTCCATGCCCCATACGCCAAGTGGCAGAGGACTTTTCTTTGAGGATTTTTCGTTCCGCATAAGTCATAATGCCGCGTCGGGCAAGATCGCTGATAGGTTCCCCACCCAAACCCTGAGATTCTCGTTTCTCGCGCCTTTCCAACACAGACAATACTTCTTCAACGGGATCACCTATTTTCGAGCGCAGGTCCCTTCGAAACAGGCGATGTGCCCATGATCCCTGTTGACCATTGTAAGAAACCAGGCACACTCCAATTTGGGTTATTGTCAACGGAATTGTGTCATGGACGATACTTGTCCCGTCACACGCTTCGACACCCCCGTTAAAGAGCAAGCCAGTGTGGATTCGTTCAATGTCATGCCTTTTTGCTTGATAGACGCCGGCATTTTTTGGTGCTCCAGGCGCACTCCCAATCCGTGAAAATACAACCTCACGAATCGCTTTGCGGTGTTCATCTTCTTGGGCTATTGCCTCCGCCACTTCTTGCTCTAATCGCCCATAACTTTCGGCTAAATCTTCACCAAGCATCCAGGTGTCAATATCCAGTGTATTAAGGAAAGGCTCTCCAAAGGCAGCTTCAAATTCAGGTAAATTTTCCTGAGGAGCTGAGAGTATTTGATCTATGGTTTCGAATGCTTTGTTTACTTCATGATTGATCATCAACATTCTCCTATAACGGTCTTATGGATATATACCGGATCCAAGGATCAAACTTCGACAAAATCACATCGCTAATCTTAAGCTCTCTGCCCAAGAAGGACCTTTACCAATTGATTTCAATAAATCAGTCCCATAAGATAAAGCCACATAATCTGGAAGACCAAAACTCGATATTAACACCGACACAATCTCATGTCGTCTTTCATTAAAGGATCCACTTGCAATATCTATTTCTCTAAAAACTTCGTTTGGCGGAGCGAGTAATGCAATCGCTATTTTGTCTGCCCTATTTTCAACAAGCCAAATATCAATATTTTCGCTTTGCAGCTTTCTTTCCATTAGGTTAGTAAATATACCTATGGGTGTTCCATTTATAATAGAATACACCCTCTCATCTATAGATGGCTCACGAAAACCATCAATAACTTCTAATATGGATACGCCATACTGCGTTGATGATTTTTTCCGGGGATGCCAATAATCAATTAAAAAATGGGCTGTTTCATGGGCAACAGTAAATCGCAATTCAGTTGAAGTGTCGGTTCCATCAACAAATACGATACCTTTTCCACCAAAAGCCACAAGACACCCACGGACAGCCCGATTATCGCAATCAAACAGATATTGAACATTTCTACTTAAGAGCCAATTTTCAATAATGTGTAAATCGAGGTGAGGAAGCTTTACCAGAGCTACAGGCAATGCTAAAGAAATTGAGCGCTCGAGCATACGAGGGAATGCTTCCTTCTCACCCACCAATTCCCAGAAAGTCTTTATGATTTCCTGACTTTCATTATCTAGCCACATCATCTCCCCCTGTTTTATCTTTTGACTCATCGTTAGTTTTTACGTTTCCATCCTCTTCATTTTCTGCCTTATCACGAGCAGCCGCTAACAAACCCGAAGTAATTATTCTTGCACCTTCATTTAATTCTTTGGTCTTACGCGGAATTTCCGAAAGGATATTTAGTGTATCGACTTGCCTGATAACATTAGCCAAAATTGCTGGATCAATATGTGTATATGTCGCAATTTCTCGAATTTGAGATGAAAAAGCTACAGATTCTGGGTTGGGGCATTTACATAAGGCAAGTCTAACAAACATTTCTGGAGTGGTTTTGAGTTGAGCGATTAATTGGTCGTCGTCAATTCGTTCTTTCCGTTTATAGGTTGACAATAGCCATGCCATAAAATCGTGATTCTTCTGCAATTTGGCAACAAGATTTTGTAATTCGTTGGTAATAGGAAGGGGAGTGTTATTCATTTTTTAACTCCTCTACTCGAATATGCCTCAAAATAACCTTTTTGAGTCGATCTTTATTCTGCTTAACAATTCGGCATTGGTCCTCATCGGGTAAATTCTGAATTCCGATTACCTCAGCATAGATTTCGGTTTCTCTGACACCATTCATCATCAATTTCACAATTTCCTGATCTTTTTCATCTGGAATAATGGTTAAAAGGCGATTCCAAATTGGGGACAATTTATCTATGACTATAGTCTCAATATCTATGTCATCTATCAACTCTACACCATATACCGAAGAATCCTCCTCAAGTTCGACAATTTCGGCTAAATTTAAAAAAGACTGATCCTTTTTATTTTGTCTAAGATAATTTAGCAAATCTGACTTAGCCTTAAGGATTAGGTAACTGAAAAGATTACTTCGATTTGGATCATATTGATTCGGCCTCGTCAAATAATCCATTAATGCATCAACAACAGAAGTTTCAATTAAATGTGGATCGTCAATATTTTGAAATCCCCTATTAAGCCGACCTATCATTAATGGCATGAAGAACTCAGCTAATTCAGCTGAAACAATAACATCGCCAGATATTAATCGGTTATGTAGTTCCCCCCATTTTATTTTATTTTCTTCAGAAATAACCATTTTTTACTCCCCCTTTTTATATATAAGCACATACTCGGTGCTCATCCTGTTTCCAAAGGATTCTTGCATATACGGGAGTATACGTTTGTTTCCATTAATGGTCCGGGTTCGTTCTTCAATGAGTGTTAAACCTGATTTTCCTGCAATTTCCGTGAAGAGTTTATGGGTCTGGATTTCAACTTTTCTAATATGTGAAGGACAGACAACGATAATGGCATTTCTTCCAGGTTTAAGCACTCGGTTGATTTCCGTAAAAACTTCGAACATATCAATGAAATATCGTTGAATTAAATTAGCTTGACGCGAATCTGTCTCAGCAAGCTTGACTAGTGTTTGTTGTGTTAGAGGAAAAGCAGACGTGGTTTCTAAGAGTTTGAATTCTTTTCCTACACGTCCTCGTTCACTCCCTATATATGTTGCTCCGTTTGTTTTATACTGCTCTACGTTAAGGCCTAAACGCTTTTCCATCCAGCCCACGGCAAGAAAATGAGCTCGTGGATAGTCTAGAGCTGTGGCATATGGGGGGGAGGTAAAAACAAGGTCAATGCTATTGTCTTCGATAGGAAGATTTCGGGCATCTGTTTGTGTTATAGAAATATTCAAATGAGGCAAGGCTTGACAAAGCACGCCAAATTCAATCATCTGTTTCCGCATTCGGCGTACTCTTTCACCAAATTTTTTAATTACATTTGGAGGAGAAGAATGCTCGAAGAAATGATGCCGAGAATGAATTATGTCTCGTGCATTTGCTACACTAACTTTAGTTAATATGATTGATGAGAAAGCGACCCAAAAGAAATCCCGAAGATCTTCTGGAATTTCAATGCTACATATATTAGATGAAAGTACCGCTAATGATCTAGATACATCAGAGTTGAACCAATAATCACGATTCAAGAATTCAGGCAATGTGATTTGATTTAATAATTGTATCGATTCTGAATTGTTATCGAATTCGTTTAATTCTTGTGTGGTCTTTTCAATTATTGAATTATATGCAACCTCAATGGAGGTGTCAGATAAAAATTTACATTTAACTTTAGAAATTAAACAAGCAAGAGCGTCGATATCATAACCGATTGCACATCTCCCTAAAAGTTCTGCCTCGACCAGCGTTGTTCCGCTTCCCGCCATAGGATCTAGAATGGTTTCACCAGGCCGAGAAAAACGATTAATACCGAATCTAGCTAATTGTGGTGGGCATTTGGCAGCATAAGAGTGCAGTCCATGCGTCGCGTATTGCGTATTATGTCCATCAAAGTTCAAATCATTCATATTTCCCAACGTGTCTTTGTTGTTTTGTCTAGTTATAGATTTAGAGACTGATTTGGATCGCTGGTAGGTATTGATTTCTGCTCTTGATTCTTGATCCATTGTTCAAATGTTTCCTTACGAAATCGCCAATGTTTGCCTACTTTAAACCCTGGCAATCTTTTATCTTGAACTAATTTGTATACGGTCGATAACGGGAGACGTAAATACTCGGCTACTTCCTCAGCTGTCAGGAATTCAGAGTCCATATGTTCCTCCCAAATGTTATATTTAAACACAGTTACTTGAGTTTATTATAGCATTACAACATAATTTCATTATCAAAAACGCTCACGGATCTTTTCGTGAGCGTCAAATAGTCCAAAAAAATCCTTTGAATTACCGTGACTCGTTCAACCCATATTTGGCAAAAACCACTTCAAGAATTTCTTTTGCTTGATTGGATTTTACAGAAAGTTTTTCGGCTTTCAATCGTAATTCAACCTCATAAAGTGCAAGTGCCAATTTGCTTCGGGATTCCCCGCTGAGATGAGAGAAGGAATTGTAGATCTTCAGTAGCTCTGGATCAGGTTCTGGCTGGCCTAGTAATGAATACATCTTAGTACCAAATAGGCCAGCGATACTCAATAGCTCAGCACCCTGAGGTATAGAATCACCTTGAAGCCAGTTCAACACAATAGCAGGTGCATAACCTAGCAATTCACAGAATGCCAAGAAATCTTCCTCACCTGGTTGGGATTGGCTCCATTGTTTATATGCTCGCTTAAACCAGTCTGGAAATTTGGACATAACTTGTGAGTTTTACCGGTCGCAATGTAGTTAATAACGAAAAATATGTTCGTCACTAATAATATAATACTTTTCGTTTTCTGGCAACGAATCCCCGATGATGATGCCAGACATTTTTCGCGACCATGATCGCTTAACTTGCTTCAGGCGGCTCGTTTTGAAAGGGATTGCACAGCCCAAGATAGCCAGCCATTGCCATTAATTGATCCCGGCTTTCTGTTTTGAATTTTTTCTTGAGAATTCTAAGATAAAGCCGAATAGATTCTTCTGATAGACCCATTTTCATTGCGGTTTGCTCTGGGGTGAGGGAATTCGCCAGGCATTGCAGCACCTGACATTGTTTTTGGGTAAGTTTGGGTTTAGGTCGTTTACAAACGCGCGATTGTTCAGCAAGGATAATCAGTCCATTAATGCGAACGGGTGGGGGTGACTCAGAAAAGCCCGGCAGATCGCCACCATCGCGGATTATTTTCACCAACTCGTGAACATCGTCAACAGTATTTTGGTAAACAACATTTCCTTCATCATTGAAGACTACGATGGATGGCATTGACGGAGACCTCCCCTAAGTTCCACAATACGTGGTTAAGAAATAACATAAAGCCCCCCCGGAATAATGCGCATTAATCCGGAGAGGACCAGGTGTGAGAAAGGTTGTGATTGTGTTGGTCATTCTAAGTATTTATGCGCAAGTCAGGTAACGGTAGATTTTTGGTTAGTATATTTTAGAACATACGTTCTGTGTAATTATAGGTCAGATTATTCTATTGTGCAAGGAAAAAGTAAAAAAATCTATATACCGATATCGGTAGTTTTTTGGATTAAATCCTACCGAAATTGGTAGATTGAGCCGAACACTGCCGGGTGTTATCCTACTCGTAACTCAAAACGTAAGGGAGCACCCATGAACTGCCTGCTAAGCAAACCAATCACAAAACAACACACCAGTCTTTCGACACGGCTTGAGACTATTCAAGAAGATCTTGTACGTTTGTCTGGGTTCGTATCTCAGCTTTCTGGATTAACTGACGAGCAATTGGCTGCCTGTGAAATTACAGATCAATTAGATTCGATTCACCGCTGCTTGAACCGTTTTGAAGCCAGGTGTATGGCAATACAAGTCGCTGCCTATGAGGATGAATTCGCGGCGCCCGTTGATGATGAATTATATGGAATGGCTTTCCCGGTAAACAACAACTGGACCGCTGTCCGACGAGAAGCAAAACGCGCCAACAAACTAGCAAGTCAATTGACCAGCTCGCTCAGCAAGATTCGAGCTGGTTTGGTGGATTATCAAAACCCGGGTGCGATACCAGAAGATATTGTTCGAATCAACCAGACTGTTGGAAATGCTGTCAACGGTTTGGCGTCTGATTGTTTACTCGATCACGGATAACCCATTAAGACCTTGATTGGATTAGGAGTATCGTTGGATGGAAGAAAAAAGTCGTAGAATCAAGCTGCCTCATACCGTAATCGTAAAAGCCCCCGGTTTATTACCGATGCTGTATACCCCGCGTGAAATTTGCGAAGAGCTGGATATCGCGGAAAGCACACTGCGTGACTGGCTTCAAACAGGTGTCCCGCACCAGCGGGATAATCGCAATCGGATCTGGATTAATGGTGAAAGTTTTGCCAGCTGGGTGGATGGGCAGCGCAAACCAAAGACGTTAAGTAAGTTAAATGAAGACGAAGCCTATTGCATGCACTGCAACCAGGTTTCCAAGCTGATCTCTCCCCAGATTCATCCTATTAAAGGAAATCTTGTCCTGATCAAAGGGACTTGTACAATTTGCGGAAATATTATCAATCGTGGAGCGCATCGTGATCGAACGCCAGAACTATCTCAAAATTAAGGAACATCTCAAGTATCTTGAGGAAGTTCTGCAGTTGAACCCTGCTTCTGTGGAGCGTTATCGCTTTTACTTGCGCCATTTACTCCTCTGGGCAGATGACCAAAATTTTCGCAATGTGCAAGCCATCCGTCCCACGTTACCCACTTATCTGGCATCACTACCAGGCAAAGAAGGAAAGGGAACCCTTGCAGGAGTATCCCAAAAGAAAATTATTGATTCTAGCAAACGCTTCTTTCGTTGGGCAAAGTCTACATACCCAAGAGAAATGAATAGTCTGCCGGTCGCATGGGTAGACACCTTGCGTCTTTCCCGACAGCCGCAAGTCTCAGCTGAGAATGTCTTTGTCACGCTGGAGGAAGTACAAACCCTGATTTCTGTGCCTGTTCCTGAGAACAACCTGGTTCTTTTACGGGATCAAGCAGCTGCTGCCATGCTATTCCTTTCAGGAATGCGGGCCAGTGCTTTTACAACGCTCCCCATTTCGGGGGTCGATTTAGAAAACCTCACCCTACGCCAGTGGCCAGAACTGGGTGTCCATACCAAAAACAGCAAAAAAGCAACCACGTTTCTTTTAAACATTCCCGAGCTGCTCGATCCTGTGCGCCGCTGGGATGCTATCGTTCGGACTACGTTATCTGCTTCAACCCCCTGGTATGCTCCCATTGCCCATACTTGGGGAGAGCAGTATTTATCATCTGAAGAACCAGGCACGAGTCGCTCCAATGCTCTGCAAAAACGATTAGAAATCTTGTTTTCTTTAGCAAATGTAGAATTCAAATCGCCTCATAAATTCCGGCATGGACACGCCGTTTACGGATTGTTGCATGCTCAGACCATGGCCGATTACAAAGCCGTATCCATGAACCTGATGCATGACAGTATCGAGATTACCGACAGCACCTACGCTCCCATGTTATCTTCTGATGTCCAGGAGCGTATTGCCGGTTTGTCGGGTAAGGCGGCGTCCACGCCGGATAATGAGTTGGAAGCATATCTCAATCGTTTAGACCGAGAAAGCCAGAAACATGCTTTGGTCTTCATTGCCGGGAGGTTGACCGAATGATCCCCTCCTGGCTACAAACGCATGTTATCGGCTGGACTGGCCTTGCGGTGCGCTTGTTCCACGTCCATATCCGCAATTTGAGCATAATGGCGTACCATATCCAGCGAACCATGTCCCAACAAGGATTGAAGGGTAAACACGTCACCACCAGAACGCAGATAGGTGATGGCAAAAGTGTGCCTGAATTTGTGAGGGTAGGTTTTCTTCACTTCTGCTCTGGAACCCAACCGGTTGATCAAGACACGCAGACTATCCTTGTTGAACGGTCGGTCGGCTTGGCTGATGAACAGGGGGGCACGAGGATCATCCCCATCTTCGCGTCCAACCAGATAACGCCAGACGGCTTTTCGGGCGACTTTACCCAGGTAGACTGTGCGTCCTTTGCCACCTTTAGCTCCGCCAATAACTCCGTGCCGAATCGTGACCTTTCCAGTCTTGAGGTCAACATCGTTGATTGTCAGAGAACAAAGTTCGGTTGCACGCAATCCGGTATCCAGCAACATCAAAACAATCGCTTGATCGCGATTGGCACTCGGTCGCCGCATCACGAACTTTTTTCTCTCCTCGGTTTGAGATTCCCGAGAAAAGACACATGCCTTCAGTATCTTTTCGACGTCTTCTTTGGTAAAAGTTTCAACGGGATGCGTCTGAAATTTAGGAGCAGTGATTTCTATAGCAGGGTTGGTGTACTTGAACTCCACATGCAGCCAGCCGAAAAAGGAACGAAACGTCACCCACACATTGCGAATGGACTTGGCGGACAATGGCTCTTTACTACCATTGAAGCGCACCGGCTTGTACTCGGTGCGCAGCCAGGCCATGTAACCAGTAAGGTCGGAAGCCTGAATTTCAGAAACACTCCGATCTCCAATGTATTTCAACCAATGGTTGAGCATGTATTCGTAGGAGGCAATTGTGCGTTGGCTTAACCCCTCTGCTGTTTTGAATTTTAGGAAGCCGTCGATGGATTTTACTAAGGAAAGTGATGTATTAAGTTTTGTCGAGCCCGGCGTGCTGCGGTTCATAAGAAATTCCTCCATTTTTGGAAAAATGTCTACCGCTGTGCGCCGGGCTAATGAAAAACCAGAGCCCGACGGACTCTGGTTTACTCTTAGTAGCGGGGAGTGGATTCGAACCACTGACCTCCGGGTTATGAGCCCGACGAGCTGCCACTGCTCTACCCCGCATCGCGGACTGGAATAATACCACGCTCCCTGGTACCCGTCAAGCATTTCAACTTTACGCATCGGTTACAATAGAGCCATTCTGTTTCCAAGAGGTCCCGTATGTCTTCAAGCTCTTCATTCATCAATAAACTTAAATCGATCATTGGTCCTGTCGAACTCACCTGGAAAACCGCCCAGGATTACAGCCTGCTCTTGCTCGGGGCGTTGGTGCAGGCGTTTGCCATGCGCCTCTTCCTGGTTCCCGGGCAGCTCGTCAGCGGCGGCATCAGCGGTGCCGCGCAGATCATCAATCACTTTGTCAGCTTTCCCATCGGTGTCATGGTGCTCATCGGCAACATCCCACTCTTCATTCTCGGCTGGCGCTACCTCGGCGGACCGCGCTTCGCCCTCCGTACTGCCGTTGCCGTCACTGCTTTTGCAGTCTTCACCGATCTGCTGGTGCTTTTCCTCCCCGCGGCCGGCATGACCGATGACAATGTGTTGAACGCCCTCTTTGGCGGCGTTTTCCTCGGGGTTGGATTGGGGCTGGTCTACCGCGGTCAGGGTACCAGCGGCGGTTCAGATATCCTCGGGCGTATCCTCAATCACCGCTTTGCCATTTCCATCTCGCAGGCTTACCTCATCACCGATACCCTCGTGGTGCTGGCAGGCGGCTTTGCCTTCTCTTGGGAAAAAGCTCTTTACGGCATGGTCGTAATTTACGTCAGCGGCATCGCCGCCGAAATGATCTCGGAAGGTTCCAGCATCTTCCGTACCGTCATCATCATCACCAGTGAGACCGAGCGTGTCACCCAAACCATCCTCGAGGTGTTGGAGCGCGGAGTCACCATCCTCTCCGGCAAAGGTGGCTACACTGATGCAGACCGACCGGTATTGTACTGTGTCGTCACCCGCTCCGAAGTCAATCAGCTCAAGCAGCTGGTAAAAGAAACCGATCCCAGGGCTTTCATGGTGATCGGTGTGGCGCACGAAGCGCTGGGTGAGGGATTCAGACCCTTCAAGTAACGGATAGGAAATGCATCATCGCCCCCGTCACCAGGAGCATCTGTCCCACATGGTAAGTGAGGTGCACGTAACTCTGCCCGTGTTTGAGTTTTCGCACGAAGCGGTCGTAAGCCAGGACCGAGTCCGAGGTAAAGAATAGGCTTGCTCCAACTGCAGCGATTAACGCGTGGCTCAGCATCCAATCCGGCCGGAACAGCGTGATCAGCGCGGAGAGCAGCATCAAGGTCAGGGTTACGCCGTACATCATCACCGCGCTGAGGAAGCGTTTTCCGCGCGGCACCTGCATGATGCCAGGTCGGATTAGGCGCAGCACCACAGAGGCTGCCAATCCTACCGTGATTGCCACCATGAAGATGCCGAAGTTGAATGGTGCGGGAACCTGGTTGAATCCGATCAGATAGGCCGCGTGCGCCAGCAGGAAGGCTCCCAGCCCCGCCATGAAGAACCGCGCGTTGAGCATCAGGGCGATATCCCCTGCCAGCGAAAGGCACAAACCAAGGCCGAACCACAACATTCCGCCCTGCCAGCCGCTCACCTGCACCGTCCACAGGATGAGAAACAACAGGGTCGCGGGTTTGGCAATGTACAGCCTAACTTTCCAGCCTTTCCAGGTGCTTGCCCAATCCAGGAAGGCGAACCCCACCGCCGCAAAGAATAGCCAGGTGAACATTATCCCTTTTCTCTGGAGGCAGCATACCCCATCAGCTGCAGCGCATCGGGATCGTTGCGCCAGTTCTTGTTGACCTTGGTGCGCAGGCTCAAAAAGACCTTGCGGCCGCTCATGGTTTCAATTTCCTTGCGTGCCTGGGTGCCGATCTTCTTGATCATCTCACCGGCTTTGCCAATGATGATCCCTTTCTGTGAATCCCGTTCCACGAAGATGGTGGCTTCAATGTATGCCCCTTCTTCACCTCTCTCCTCGTACCCGTCAACGCGCACCGCCACACAGTGCGGCACCTCGTCTCGGATATGCAGCAGCACGGATTCACGAATCAGCTCAGCGGCGATGTCGCGCTCAAAATAGTCGGTCACGGTCTCGTCGTCAAAGAAGCTGTCGCCGACAGGCATGAAGGAAATGATCTGCTGCAGCAAATCCTCAACGCCATCCTTGGTTATCGAGGAAACCGGCAGGATGTCATTTGCAGGAAAAAGGGTCAGCGCTTGCTTCTTCTTTTCGGTAAGAGCCAGTACATCCACCAGATCGATCTTGGTCAGCACCATCAACACCTGGGCGCGCTGCCTGAGCGCGTTCAAGCGGTCTGCGATCAGGTTATCCTCGCGGGTGAAAGGCACGCTCGCATCCAGCAGCCACAGGATCAGGTCGGCATCCTTCAAACTTTCAACCGCCTCCTGGTTCATGTAATCGCCGAGTTTATGTTGCGGTACATGCAGACCGGGTGTGTCCACGAATACGATCTGCACATCCGGCTGCGAGAGTATCCCCAATTGGCGCCGGCGCGTAGTTTGCGGCTTGGCAGATACAGCTGCGATCTTTTGCGCGAGCAGCACATTGATCAGGGACGACTTGCCAACATTGGGTCGACCAATGACCGCCACATAACCTGAATGGTGTTGCGAAGATGTTTCACTCATGCGTACTTCCTGACTGCACTGACCGGGTCATCCCCGACAACAGGTGCGAAAAACGTTTTGAATTGACGATATAGATACCAGCGAGGACAAGCAAACCGCCCACGTACAAATGCCAGCTCAATTGCTCCTTGAGGATGATGACCCCCAACAGGACACCCACAAGGGGAAACACATACGTCACCATGCTGGTGCGGCTCGGACCAATTTCGTAGATCATGTTGAACCAAATCACCGCCGCCACGAAGGATCCGATCAACCCCAGCCACGCCAGCGCGATCCACGTGGTTGATACCGTGGGAAGCGTGAACGGAGGTTCAGCGATCAACATGGCAGGCGTGATGAAAAGTAGTCCGGCTGCCATCTGCCCCAGGCTGTGATCTTCCGGGGTTACATAATGCTCTACGCGGCGCGCAAAGACTGAACTCGCGCCGTAACAGCAGGCGGCTACAAGCATGGCGATGATTCCGAGAGTCTGACCCTGGGTGTTATCCACCATTCGGTTTGCCATCAGAACGAGAACACCCGTAAAACCTACCACAAGACCGATCACACGCACCGCGGTCAAACGGTCATCCTTGAAAAAGAGAGAGGCAATCAGCATGGTAAACAACGGGACAGTGGAATTGAGGATCGAAGCCAGCCCGGAAGAGATGTTGGTTTCCGCCCATGAGATCAGCACGAACGGGAGAGCTACATTAAAGAATCCGATAAAGAGGTAAATCCACCAGGCGCGCAGGTTCAATTTTCTGCGCAGGACGAAGAAATAAACCACGAGGCCTAATGTAGCAAACAACACACGGAAGAATACAAGTGTGAAAGGGCCTACTTCTCTTAAGGCAATCTTTATCCATAAGAAGGAGGAACCCCATATAAGTCCAAGGAAGAAAAATTTAACCCAATTTTTGGTCGACAATCCTGTGACCTTCCCTTTCTAAAAGCCATTGCTTGGTAGCGATTCCCTTGCTGCCGAGATAGCCGGTAAGATGCCCGTTGGAGGCGACGACGCGGTGGCAGGGGACAAGGATGGGCAGAGGATTCTTGGCAAGGGCAGTGCCAACCGCCCTTGCAGCACCGGGTTTGTGAAGCAGCATGGCAAGTTGCCCATAGGTGCGCACTTCACCAAACGGGATGCTGAATGTCAGTTGTAACACATCCTTTTGAAAACCGCGAATGGATTCCCAGTCAAGTGGAAGGTTAAAATTCTGCCTCATTCCATCGAAATATTCCAGAAGTCGCGTCTGAGCTTTACCGGCTAATTCAGAGGGTAAGATTGTGGCATACCTGTCGCTATCGAGTCCGTCCAGCATAACCCGTGTAATTGCGGTTGAGCTGGTAAAAACCTCGATCTTTCCTATAGGACTCATGAACTGGTTGTAACCAAAAGATGTCATATTTTTCTTTAGTAATCCGTAGTGCGGTCAATGATACCCAGTTCACGTGCGCGGCGCTCGCACGCTTTGAAGATCCTGCTGCTCGAAAACCCGAATATCAGCGTAAATGCCAAGAGGATGCCAAGCAGCTCAAGGTTAGAAAAAGCGTTAAAGGTTGGAAAGGCTTCGACCGAAAAACCGATGAGGGAGCGGCGAATGAGTTCCAGCCAGTACGTCACTGGCAGTGCAAATCCGATGGGTCGGATAAACGCAGGCAGCAAATCCAGCGGGAAAATAGCCCCGGAAAATAGAAACATGGAGGAGGCGACAGCGTCACCTACCAGCCCCGAGTGCCGTGCCAGCATTAAAGTTACACCCGCCAGGACCAGTCCCATGTAAGCCAGGAGTGTCATCCCCAGCAGGAAAGTCACAACAAAGAGCGGCCAATTTACATTTTGGAGGACAAAGGGAATGTGCAAGAAGAAGATGCCGCCTAGAATGGTAACGAGCACTGAGAAGGTGCCTGTGATAAAACGGGAGAAGCCTCTTCCCAGCAGGTAAATCGGGATCCTGATCGGGGCGATATACAGGTATTTGAGAGTCTTGTAATGCTCGCGATCATCCACTATAGACCACGATACACCCACAATTACCGCATTCACATACTGGAAGAAGGCATTGCCAAAATAGAGGAAGGCGAAGTAAGGCGTGTTGAAATCATTGGTACTGACTACACTGTACATCACCACGATGATGGCCGCCCCGGCGAGCGGTTTAATGATGGAGTAGACCGCGAAAAGGAATGGGTCCGTCCAATTGGATTCAATTTTCCAGCCTAACCAGATGGAGGTAAGCAGTGACCTCCGGCTAATGCCCGGGATTGATCTGATATTGCTGGTTTCGACTGTTTCGCTCATCTTCGGCTCTCGGTAATGCGCCCTTCGCGGATCGCCAGTTTTTCCATGTATGCCAACAACAGGCGCGCGCCAGTAATGAACAGGACGCCTAAACCAGTCAAAATCAGGGCTTCTGTTTTGACGTTAATGAATCCCAGGGAAGGTCCGGTGGCAAACACCAATTGGCGCATGGCATCCAGACCTAAGGTGAGAGGGATGATCGAGGCGGCAACCGAGACCCAGAACGGCAGGAATTTTATCGGGAAATAGAAACCGGATACCAAAAAAACAGGTTCCTGGGCAAGGTTGGCGAGGTGCCAGGCTTCGCGGCTCAGAAGTAGAAAAATGGAAGCGGTCATCATCCCCATGCCGTACAGGGCGATCATGCTCAGCATGAAGATGGAAACCAGGCTAAGCAAACTTTGTAACTGGTACTGAACATGGAAAAGCAGCGAACCGAGCAGGATGACCCCAGCAGCCCGGATGATCATGGAAACCAGACCTCCAATAGCCATCCCAAGCAGGATTGCCATCATAGGCGCGGGAGAGGCAATGTAGAGCGGCAGATTCCCGGTTTCTTTTTCCCAGTAAAGCTGGCTGCTCATGCCCCATAAAATGTTCATCCAAAAGGCGGTCATGGCGCCGCCAATAACCACGAAACCAACATAATCTTCGGGGGCACCAATGGCGCGGTAAATCATCACGTAGCCGATCACCGTGATCATTGGGAAGAAGACGTCAAATATCATCCAGGATTTCTCGCGTTGCATACCGACTATGCGCGGGTACGACCTGCCCATGATAACCCGTAAGAATAGTCCTGGTCCGGAGGAACGTTTTTCAATCTTGGGAAGATTCAGCATGTTCAACTTCTTCCATACGCGCTCCAACCAGTGCAACAAAAACATCCTCGAGGGTTGGTTCGCGTTTTTGAAGGCTGCGGATGCGCAGACCCATTTGATCGAATTTCGCAATGACTGAACTGAGCACGGATTCGTCTTTCAGGACAATTTCGAGGGTGGTAAACCCGTCCTGGGGACGCAGGTCCATGCGAACAACACCGGGCAATTGGGATAGTTCTGGACCACCAAATGAATTGTGAGAATCTACATCAATATTGAAGATGGCTTCCTTGCGAAGATGACGTTTTAATGAAGCCGGGGTATCGCAGGCCAGTACCATGCCTTTATTGATGATGGCGACCCGGTCGCAAAGTTCATCTGCCTCAACCATGTAATGCGTGGTGAGAAGAATGGTCCGGCTCTGATCCTCATCCACCCATCCGCGGATAAACTGGCGCACATCGCGGGAAGCTCCCACATCCAAACCCAAAGTGGGTTCATCCAGGAAGAGGATTTCGGGGTCGGTGAGAAATCCGCGAACGATGTTCATCTTCTGGCGCAACCCGGTTGATAGGTCGGAACACTTGGTATTGATCCGGTCGGTCATGCCAACGATCTCGAGCAGGCGGCTGATGCGGGAATTTGCGGTTTTGGAATCGATGCCATAAAACTGTGCAAACATCCACAGGTTCTCGCGGACGGTAAGGAGTCCGTAGCCGGTGTTTTCACCTCCGGAGACCATATTGATGCGGTGGCGGATCTGATCCGCCTGAGTATAAACATCAAGACCCGAAACACTGGCTTTACCAGTGGTTGGCGCAAGGAGGGTGGTTAAAATTTTGATCAGCGTGGTTTTGCCAGCACCATTGGGTCCTAATAAACCGAACAACTCGCCTTTTTTAATGGCGAGGCTGACGTTGGCGAGTGCAACAAGTTCCTTCTTTTCTTTTTTCTTTGCACCGCGGATCTTGTAAACACGCCCGAGGTCTTCAATTTGGATTGCGTTTGCGAATGTCATGTTGATAAATTCCGTAGGGTAATCGTAGGGGAAGAGTCAAGTAAGAAATCAGTTGTATTGGTAATATATCTACAGGGCGACTTCTTTTCTTCTCCTCCTTAGTAAAGAGAGCCGGGGTCGGCGTCCCCGGCTCTCGATGATTATACCCTAATCATATTCTCAGCAATTATCCACCCCCTGGAAGATCCCCGCACCCACCGGTCCGCGGGGATCTTACGCGTTTGTAGACCAAATATGATAAACTCACCATAAATTAGGATTTTATAGAACAAGGAGTGGAACATGACAAAAAGAGGGACATACCCGGTTGAAATCGCTGGTGTACATCGAGAATTGACATTATTTGAAATAAAACCCGGATTGCGCATTGCCATCCTTAATATTTTGGGAGATACCGAACTGGTTCAAGCTTGCAGTGCAGCCCTGGCTAAGAAGCTATCAACAGTAACTTATGATGTTTTGGTTACTGCTGAGTCAAAATCCATACCTTTGGCATACGCACTCTCGATCGACACCAAAAAACCATACGTCATCCTGCGCAAGAGTTACAAGCCATATATGGGAGATGTGTTGAGCGCGGAAACTCTCTCCATTACCACCGGTGAACAACAGACGCTTATTATGGATGAAAAGGATATTGACCTTGTGCGTGGTAAGCGTGTTGTAATCGTTGATGATGTTATCAGCACCGGTTCCACGCTGCAGGCTATGCGCCTGCTTATGCAAAAAGCCAATGCAACAATTGCCGCTGAGGCTGCCATTTTTACCGAGGGTGAACGCGCCAAGTGGTCTGATATCATCTCACTGGGTCATCTGCCGGTCTTTACAGATTAAGAATTGATTGGAGAACATAAAAACCCGGTTGAAATTCAACCGGGTGATTGTTTAAATTTAGAAGTTGTCCAGCATACCGGATTTAAGACTTATTCTTTCCACAACTCGGAAAAGTGAGTAGCCGATAACGATATAGATAAAACCAACCAGTACTTCTCCACTCAAAAGGTTTGATAGTTCGGTGAACGATGCGCCTGCCAGTGCCATGCGTGCTGCTTCGATTCCGCGAGTCATTGGCAAAGCTAGCGAGATTGCCTTGAGTGCGGGTGGTAACAGGTCAATGGGAAAGTTCACCCCGATTAATACGTAAAATCCTAACTGCAGGGTTGAGGTGATCATCCAGCCATCACGGCTGAGAAGCGTGACCACGCCCATGATATACCCTAATCCGGTTCCAGTAATGCTGATGAGGAACACACAACCAGCCAATAGCAAAAAGTCGGTTTGTGACAAATCAAGCTGGAAAACAAGGATGGCAACTGGCAGTGCGACCAAAACAGCAATAGCACCGTCAAGGATATGGAAGAAAGCGCGTCCCAGGAAAACAGCACCCCGGGGTGCAGGGCTGCCCAACAGGTAAGAAAGTGCACCAAATTGTTTCTCTCCGCCAACTGTCATAGAAATACCCATGACACCATTAAGCGATGGCAGAAGTAATATGTTCCCAATGACAATATAAACTGGATTATTAAGCCCTACATACTTCCCAAGAAAAATAAACAAGAGCATCGAGAAGAAAGGAAATCCCAGCTTGCTGGCAAGATAATTAAATGGAGTGCTCCACGCAAACAACGCCCTGTAAGAGAACCAGGCTTGAATGAAATAGAGCCGCGCCCAGCGAACCAAGGAACTGGTCATATTGAACTCAATTCCCCGGTGATACGGATGTGATCATGAACTTTTTGATCAAGCCATAGAGAAATAAGCCAGAAAATTGATGCTGTTAGTACTGCCATTCCGATTTGGAACCAGAACAATGCAAGATTTTCATGATTCAGAAGCATGCCATCCAAGGCTTGCAACGCCCAACGCACCGGGATGACCATGGAGATGCCTTGAAGCCACTCGGGCAATACCCGGATGGGATACATGAAACCGCATAGAAATGCAACAGGCAACTCAAGATAGTCCACCAAAGAGCCAGAAAGTCGAGACCATGCCAGGAAGTTCGCCAGGAATACTCCCAGGCACCATAAACTATATAGCATTACAAGCAATGCAACCATGATGAGTGCGATGTTTAGTGTAGCAAATGAAAAACCGAAAATGACAACAGCAGCAACAACAGCAGCGACCAAACTGATCAATCCTGCAGAAATATTTGTAAATGTCCGTACGCCTTCCACGCGACGTAAAGAAGTGGGACTGGCAACGATCAACTCCAAAATACCGTCCCTGCGGTCACTTCGAATGTCATAAGTGGAGGTAAACACCATCCCACTCCACATGCCTAAAATACCGCCACCGATGACTGTGTAAACCAGGTCAGGTGCGGCATTTCCAGCAGCACGGGAAAGTATCATGCCAACCGCGCTGAAGATCGCTGGCTGAATGAAGAATAGCAGCAGGCTGTACAGGTTGAATGTGCGGATTTGCAGCTGCACACTTATCTGTCTTTTTGCGAATCTCAGAAATTTACTCATTTCGACTGGTATCCTGGATGATCGCGACGTAAACATCTTCCATGGTTTGGTTGCGTACCTGCAACCCCAGGATAGATTTTGATTGCAGGCTTGGTCCAAGAATCTGCAGGACAGACTCAGGTTCAGCTGTATAGATATTGAACCGATTTTCAAGCAGGTTTTCGGTAGTCTCAACACGGATTTTCCCATCGAACGAAGTGATCAGGTTACGGATTACCTGTGTGTTTTCAGGGGTGACTGTGATTTCGATTATGCTCTCAGGACTGATGCCTCTGCGCAGGTTCAAAGGAGTATCCATGGCAACAATCCTCCCTTTATTGACGATGGCGATGCGGTCGCATAATTCCTCAGCTTCAGCCATGTAATGGGTGGTAAGCATGATGGTCTTCCCCGCCAGGCGGAGATTCTTAATAGTTTGACGTAATTCTCGCGCGCCAACCGGATCGATGCCAACAGTGGGTTCATCCAGAAATATAACTTCCGGATCATGTAAAAGAGCTCTCGCCAGGTGCAACCGTTGTTGCATTCCAGTAGAAAAGGTCTCCACTCGGTCATCTGCACGCTCAGAAAGCCCCACCAGAGCGAGCATTTCAGCGAGACGTTTTCTTGAGTATCTGGGTTCAAGTGCATAAAGTTCAGCAAAGTAACGCAGGTTATCGCGCGCGGTTAATCGGCCATATAATCCCCTAGATCCTCCAAATGTGAATCCGATGCGTTTGCGGATTTCCTGAGTATCTTTGCGCAGGTCAAATCCTAAAATGCTGGCAGTTCCGGCAGTCGGCAGCAGAATGGTGGTGAGCATTTTAACGGTGGTGGTTTTGCCCGCACCATTCGGTCCCAATAGTCCAAACAGCTCGCCCTTCGTAATACTAAAGGAAATGTCCTCAACAGCCAGGACAGATTTCTTTTTTTGTCGCCAAAAACCGCGGCGTGTTTCAAATATCTTCTTAAGGGATTGAACGTCAATTGCATTAGGTATCATGGCATTATCCATCGTCTTTCACTTGATTGTAGATGATTGACAATTCAATGACAATAAAATGTAACGTTGCTTACCATTAATTGGAGGATGTATGAATTAAACGTTTTTTTTGTTCCCGCCTTAAGTGTTTGATCGCCCACTCCCTTTTCATTGCAGTGGAACGGTCACTAGCTTCTTCCACATAAACTAATTTTACCGGTCGATGCATCCGAGTGTATTTTGAACCTTTTCCATTATTATGCTGACGCTCTCTGCGATTTGGATCGGTTGTCCAGCCGGTGTAATATGTGCCATCCACGCATTCGACAATATAACAGAAAAATGCCATGCTATTGGGTTTTCTTTTTACGCTCGCGGATTCCGAATAAACCCCCAATGCGCTCCTTGGTGGAGGGTGGCTTTTCACCGACGTACTTTTCCCAGTCACCAGCTCTACGTTGTTCAATCCACCTGGTGCGTAGTTCCTGGACGTTCTTCATATAATTGTTCAGTTCCAGATCGTGATTTTCCGTAATCATATCCCGCAGATCTTTTAATGTATCTGTGATTTGGTCGATTACCTGGATGGACCCAACCTGATTGAGGATGAATTGGGTTCCCTTTCCTTCTCCGTTATTATCTGTTTCAATTGCAGAAGTTGCCCTGGCGTAGGATTTAGAAGCGCTGCGCCTACCGTCGTTCCAACCAGCCTGATCAATGGTGGAATGGATCAACGCTGCTGCCATTATCTGCGGCAGCAATTCGACCCTGGCACTGATTCCATCAGCCTCCGTGGGATCAGAAATGTAAACACTTGCATTCACTAGCGAAGCCAGGTCTTCGACCAGTTTTAACGCATCAGGGTGTGTGGTGGTTTCTGCCGCGACCAGGAATTCCGCTCTTTCGAACAAATCTGCATGCGGGGTCTGAGAATCAAGCGATAATTCTTCAATATAAACTGGGTTAATAACCGGATATATCGATATGAAATGTCGCTCCTCGCTTAGTAAGCGCTTTGCTATCGCGATGACGCCAGCGTGTAAGGGGGAGGTTTCGATTACTACCACACCCGGGCGCAGGTCATCTGCTATGTATTTCAGAGTCTCCTCCACCTGACCGGCAGGTAGCGCCAGGAGTACAATATCCGCGTCGCGCACAGACTCAGGGAGATTAAAAAAGGTCTTATCCACAGCGCCTAATTTTTCAATATTTTTAGCGCGCGTAGGTTCCGGATCATGGCCACAACGCAGTATCTTCTCCTTATGCTTCGCTAACGCTAACCCGAATGAAGCACCAACCTGCCCAAGCCCTATGATGGTGAGTTGGATTGTCATCTTTACCCTCCTATTAGAATCTTTTGAAGTCCGATAATTGCGGGAGTCATAAACCAACCTATAACATCAATGCCAAACCTGGGTAACACGAACAATAAAATCAATAAGAACATCGGTCCATACGGTTGAAGTTTGGAATATCCTTCCCTCAAAGGGCCAGGAAGAAGAAATTCCAGGACCTTTGCCCCATCTAATGGAGCAATAGGAATAATGTTGAAAAGCACCAGGATCAGGTTTATGAAGGTAAACGTAAGCAGGAAATCGGCTGGAGAGGGCAAGACACTAAAGGTTGACTGGACGGGAAGGAGACCGGTACGTAACACTAATCCTGCCAAGATCGCCATGAGCAAATTACTGCCAGGACCAGCTAGTGAAACCCACATCATGGCTGAGGGTGAATGTTGCTTTAGGCGCCATGGATTTACAGGAACTGGTTTTGCCCAGCCAAAGCCAGCAACAACCAGCATGAGACTGCCAATAATATCAAGATGCTTAAGTGGATTAAGTGTGAGTCTTCCATTTGTCCGTGGAGTATCATCGCCAAAACGGTCAGCCACAAATGCGTGACTAAACTCGTGAACCGTCAAAGCAATCACGAGGGTGAGGATGCGGGAGATCAACAGTGCGGGTGAAAGGTTTAACATTTATCCATGTAATTCGGTTCAATGGGTCTCAAACATCATTTGCGGATTATAACATGGGTTATAATGCGCTCATGTTCCCGGATTTTCGTATTGGTGATACAGTGAAGATGCGAAAAGTGCATCCTTGCGGTGGTTTTGAATGGAAAATATTCCGCCTGGGTGCCGATATCGGATTGGAATGCCAGACCTGTCAACGCAGGGTACTTCTTTCACGTCGTGAGCTTGCTCACAAACTCAAATCCATCCTCCCCGCCGAACCTGCCGACGTCATTAAAGAATAGCAGACTCTACTATATAATAAAATCATATGCCGATCATACCTGCCAATAGCCTCGATTTTATAAGCCGCAGTCCGCAACAAACACAACGGTTGGGTTTTCGGTTAGGTTCATTGCTTAAACCGGGTGATGTTCTTGGTTTGAGTGGCGACCTGGGTTCTGGTAAAACCACACTTGTCCAGGGGATTGCACAAGGATGGGGGACAATCGATGCGGTTTCAAGTCCTACGTTTGTTCTCGTAAATAGTTATCGGAGACCGGATTACAGCCTGCTGCATCACCTGGATGCCTACCGCATCGAATCAGCAGTTGAGGCTGAGGATCTCGACCTTGATGAACTGCTTGCATCCGGGCCTCTGCTGGTGGAATGGATAGAACGAATCGATGCTGCGCTGTCGCCAAATCGACTGATTATCCACATGACCTGGATTGCGGATGAACAACGTAATTTGGTTTTCACTCCGGTGGGTAAACATTATGAGCAATTGATGGCCGCTTTCAAGCGGCAGGCATTTGGAGGTTAATTTGCTCCTGGCAGTAGATACATCGACTCAAACAATTGGTATAGCACTCTATGAGAACCCACAGGTTGTTGCTGAATTAATTTGGAGAAGTAATAAACACCACACCATTGAACTTGCTGCCGCGGTCAAGGATTTGATGAGCAAATGTGGCGTAACCCCTGTTGATTTGTCGCTCCTGGTGTGTGCCCTTGGACCGGGTACTTTTACAGGTTTACGTATTGGTTTGGCTTTTGTCAAAGGATTGGCACTTTCCCTGAGAATTCCCATTATAGGCATTCCTACATTTGATTTCCTGGCAGCTTCTCAACCGCTTTCTCATAATCCAATGGTATGTGTGCTTCCGGCGGGTAGATCCAGACTGGCTGTTAGCTGGTATGCCAGCGACGAGACTGCCTGGCGGCTCGACCGCGGACCATTAGTGTTAACCCCCCAAGCCCTATCTGACCAGATCGATAGTCCTACAGTAATTTGTGGGGAAATTACCTCTGATGACCGCCAAATTCTTAGCCGCAAGTGGAAAAACGCCATGGTAACCTCACCGGCTGTTTCAGTTCGCCACCCGGCTATGCTTGCTGAACTTGGCTGGCAGCGTTGGGAAGCTGGACAGCGTGACGATCCTGTGGCCTTATCCCCGATCTACCTGCATGTTGCGGGGTCCATACCCGACTAATGTCTTCTATCGAGTCCGATAACCTTTCAATTCGCAAAATGGAATCGCGCGACATTCAGACGGTTATCGCGTTGGATCGGCAGTCTTTCTCACTTCCCTGGCCAGAGAGCGCATTTCATTACGAAGTGGAAAAAAACACGGCTTCCCGTTGTTGGGTGGCGGAATTGTCTGATGAAATAAATAATCCTGTATTGGTGGGCATAATCGTGGTTTGGTTGATCCTGGACGAATTGCATATTGCTACAATCGCGGTCGACCCAAAATATCGGCATCACCATGTAGGTCAGCGCCTCCTTGCCCACACACTCATTGACGGTATCGAACAGGGTGCAAATAAAGCATACCTGGAAGTACGAAAAAGTAATGTGGCAGCAAGGGAGCTTTACCATAAATTTGGATTTATCGATGTTGGAGTTCGCCGCTGGTATTACCAGGATAATAGAGAAGATGCCATCCTGATGAATCTTGAAGATCTGAACAAGGACCGTTTGATTCCATTCCAGTAAGGTAAAATAAAGACACTTCGCTGATAATGCCCGTGGAGAATTATGTCCGACTCAATCGAGATCCTCAAAGAAATATCCAGCCAGGTAGCGGTCTGTGAGAAGTGTAAACTGCACCATTCCCGGAAACACTCTGTCCCTGGAGAAGGACCGCACGACGCAGAAATCCTCTTCATTGGCGAAGGTCCCGGATTCTATGAAAATGAACAGGGACGTCCCTTTGTGGGGCAAGCTGGCAAGTTCTTAGACGAACTGTTAGTTACTGCAGGGTATAGCCGCGATTCGGTGTTCATCACTAATGTCGTCAAGTGCCGCCCACCGGAAAACCGCGACCCCGAATTGGACGAGTT
This sequence comes from uncultured Anaerolinea sp., assembly GCA_964533735.1. Taxonomy (GTDB): domain Bacteria; phylum Chloroflexota; class Anaerolineae; order Anaerolineales; family Anaerolineaceae; genus UBA6107. Next base: position 46,012 of record CAZHMD010000003.1, read on the forward strand.
GACCGCTTGCAGTGTTTACCTTGATAAACAAATCGAAACCATCAACCCTCACGTTATTGTCACACTCGGACGAATTTCGATGGCAAAATTCCTACCAACTGCGCGAATAAGTTTTGTTCACGGTCAACCTACATGGGTGAATGGACGTTTGATCGTGCCGATGTACCACCCAGCTGCAGCCTTACATCAACCTTCTTTAAAGAACACGATAATTGCTGATTTTTCGGCTCTACCAAAAGCCATTGAACAAGCCAAACGAATTACGCCGCGCAATGAAGAGAGTGAGAAGATAGATAAAACAGAAGACCAAACACAGTCCAAAATAGAACCACCCGCTGAGCAATTAAGCTTATTTTAATCAACAACCCAAGGTGAATGATGACAATCGCAAATGAATTGATTAAAAAACTAAAAAATAAAACTGCGCGAATCGCAGTGCTGGGTATGGGATATGTAGGATTGCCTTTCGCGACGGTTTTTGCCGAAGCTGGTTTTGAGGTAACTGGAATCGATCCAATCGCTGAGAAGATGAACATGTTGAATTCGGGTAAAAGTTACATAATGGATGTGCCAACTGAGCAAGTTAAGAGACTAGTGGATGCTGGAAAATTAAAAGGAACCTCTGATTATTCAGTTCTGGCAAAAATTGATGCAGTAGCCATCTGTGTACCGACACCTTTACGCCAAACGGGTGACCCGGATCTTTCTTATATCGTCAGCGCGGCTGAAGGGATTGCACCTTATGTTCACACCGGCATGGTGGTTGTATTGGAATCCAGTACCTATCCGGGAACAACCCGCGAACTGGTTCTGCCAACGCTAACCGAAAAAAGTGGGCTTAAGGTTGGAGAAGACATTTTTGTGGCTTTTTCCCCTGAAAGAGTGGATCCGGGTCGTGAAGATTGGACTACCAAAAATACTCCCAAGGTGATTGGTGGAATGACCGAAACCTGCACTGAGGTCTCCTCTACCTGGTATAGCCAGGCACTTGACAAGGTTGTACCTGTTTCCTCTACTGAAGTGGCGGAAATGGCGAAATTGCTCGAAAATACTTTCCGCATGATCAATATCGGGTTCGTAAACGAATTAGCATTAATGTGCGACCGCTTGGGTGTGGATGTTTGGGAAGTAATCGATGCGGCAGCGACCAAACCGTTTGGCTTCATGAAATTCACACCAGGTCCTGGGCTGGGGGGGCATTGTATCCCCATCGATCCACTTTACCTTTCATGGAAGTTGCGCTCTCTCAATTACACCGCACGCTTCATTGAACTAGCGTCCGAGATCAATACGAGCATGCCGCGATTTGTTATCAGCAAGGTTCAGGATGCGCTGAATGAACATCAAAAATCCCTCAAGGGAAGCAATGTGCTTGTGTTAGGAGCTGCGTACAAACCTGACATCGACGATTTGCGTGAATCCCCCTCGATAGATGTCATCCGCCTGCTGCAGCAAAAAGGTGCGCTCGTAAGTTATCATGACCCTTATATTCCGTGCATTAAACATGATGATTGGACGATAGCATCAATAACGGATTTGGAAAAGACTATCAGAGAAGCAGATTGTGTTGTTATTGTTACTAATCATAGTGTTTACGACTACACGGCCTTGCTCAAAAATGCCCAACTGATCGTGGACACCCGCAACGCGCTCGGTGCTTCTGGCAGGAATAATCCAAAGGTGGTGAGGTTGTAATGGCGAAATACCTGGTAACGGGTGCAGCTGGTTTTATAGCCCGGCGTTTAATCGAAGAACTCACCAGCCGTGGTGACGAGGTGGTTGGTGTCGACAACCTCAACGATGCTTACGATGTGCGGATTAAGAACTGGCGTCTGGATCAGTTGAAAAAGTTAGAAAGATTTTCCTTTATTAAAGATGACATCTGCCGCCAAGAGTTGTTCGCTGACCTTCAAAAAGAACACCCTCATTTCGATGCGGTCATTCACCTTGCCGCGCGTGCAGGGGTGCGCCAGGCAGTTGAGATTCCACGGGTCTTCCTTGAAACTAATGCCAACGGTACTTTGAACGTATTGGAATGGTGCCGCTTTACCGGGGTCACAAAAATTGTCATGGCATCCACCTCCTCTATATACGGAGCCAACCCGCCTCTGCCAACCCCGGAAACCGCTGATTCCAGTCACCCATTACAGATTTACGCTGCCAGCAAAAAGGCTGCTGAAGCCATGGCGCATGTCTACCATCATCTTTTCGATCTGGATGTGACGATATTCCGCTTTTTCACCGTCTACGGTCCTGCAGGGCGACCGGATATGGTCATGTTCCGCTTTACTCAATGGGTTGCAGAAGGCAAACCGGTTATCGTCACCGGCGATGGCAACCAGATGCGCGGGTTTACCTATGTGGATGACATTGTGCAGGGTTTGATCGCCGGGATAAAACCGCTTGGCTACGAGATCATCAACTTGGGCGGACATGAGACCATTACCATAAACGACCTTCTCCACAAGATCGAAGAGCGGCTGGGCAACAAGGCAAAGGTCAATTACATCGAAAAGAACCGCGCTGATGTTGATGCTAATTGGGCGGATGTACACAAAGCCAATCAATTGCTGCATTGGACACCGGTTGTATCATTGGATCAAGGGATCACTAACCTTGTTGATTGGTATCTGGAGCACCGTACCTGGGCAAGCCAAATCTCAACCCCATGAAACGATTGACCAACAAAATTCAGCAAATTTGGCGGCAGGATCCGATTTTTCAAAGAGTTCTCAAAAACACAGGATACCTGTTCAGTGCCACAACCATCAGCCTGGTGCTGGTCTTTGTTCAAAGTATCCTGGTTGCCCGATTATTAGGGGTGGTAGCTTTTGGTTTAATCACCATTGTGATGGCTTTTGTTACAAACATTAATCGATTATTTTCCTTCCGCATGGGGGAGTATGTCATTCGTTTTTTTGGCAAGGAGTTAACTGAGGGAAATCTAACACACGCTGGTGTGGTGGTTAAAACCGCTGCCATTATCGAAGGTGTAACATCCGTGCTTGCCTTTGTCTTTCTGTGGTTATTAGCTCCACTAGGAGCGACCTTGTTTGCGAAGGATGCGACCGCCGTCAGTCTCATCCGTTTATTCGGCGCAGCCATCCTCGTCAATTTCGTTACTGAAACATCCACAGGGGTATTGCATGCGACCAATCAATTTAAGAAACAGGCAGGTCTTACCCTGATTAGTTCTATTATCACCCTGGTCATGATCACGATCGTTTTTTTCCTGAAGGGAGATATCCTCTTAATACTGTGGGCATACCTTGCTGGCAAATTTATCCTGGGTCTGGGACCAGTGGTTTTGGCAGATAGGGCATTGACTGTTGTATTGGGGGCTGGTTGGTGGCGAGAAAAGTTTTTCATTTTACCGTCAATTAAGGAGATGGCGCGTTTTGCAATCAGCACCAATCTCAGCGCAACAATCAAGCTATTGGTAAGCGAGAGTGAACCTTTATGGGTGGGATTCTTCCTGGATAAACAGGCGGTCGGATTGTTTAAGATTGCGCTTACAGTGGTCAACCCGCTTATGATGCCCATTTCTCCGATGATTGACACTACGTTTCCGGAAATAGCCCGCAGCGTGGTACTTAAAAAATGGCATCAGTTAAGGCAACTCTTGAGGCGGACTACTCTCATCGCCTTTGTCTGGACAGGATTTGTGACACTAAGCATGGTTTTACTTGGAAAGTGGATCATCCGCATTGCATACGGGACGGAATTTATTCTTGCATATCCAGCGTTATTGATCCTCTTAGCAGGCTTCGGTTTTTCGAATATTTTCTTCTGGAACCGGAAACTTCTTCTAGCGTTTGGTAAAGCGAACATTCCCCTTTACGTCCTGGCTGGCGCAGCCGCGTTAAAGATTGCACTTGCTTTTGCGTTTGTACCGCAGTATGGGATCAATGCCGAAGCCTGGTTGCTTTCAGGAAACTTTATTCTCTCTGTTGGTTTGCTGGTGATTATTGGCCTTATCCTGATTCGCCGCAATGAGAAGTTAACAATTATCGAGAGTGCATGAGAATCGCATATATCGCAGCCTCAGTAATCCCATCGTGGACAGCCAATAGCGTCCAGGTGATGAAGGTTTGCCAGGCGTTGTCGCAGAATGGCCACGAGGTGCATCTTTTAGTACCGGGAAAAACGACCACACCATGGAATGAACTGATATCACATTACGGCATCCAGAATGAATTCCCTGTACATTGGCTAGCATTCAACCCCTTGTTGAAAAAATTTGATTTTGTCTTAACATCCCTGAAACTAACGAAAAAACTGCAGTTGGATCTCGTTTACACGCGTTTGTTATGGGCAGCCGTTTTAGCATCGTTGATGGGACTTCCGGTAATCCTTGAAGTACATGACCGCCCTGTTGGTAGAATGGGTCCCCGGCTGTTCAAACAATTTCTAAAATCGAAAACCGAAAAACGAATTGTCTTGATCACTGATGCATTAAAATCTATTCTTGAAAATGAATATCATCTTCAATTTAGCCTGGGAGAAATCATCATTGCTCCGGATGGTGTTGATTTGGAGAGATACTCCAACAAGTTAGCTGCTGCATCTGCAAGATCCCAACTTGGGCTTGAAGACCGTTTCACAGCCGTATACTCTGGCGGTTTTTATGAAGGGCGCGGGCTGGAAAGTCTGGTGGAGTTGGCGAAGCAGTTCCCGGAGGTCAATTTCTTGTGGGTGGGTGGAAAAAAGGATGTCATAGCAAATTGGCAAAAGAAATTATCAGAATCCAATGTACAGAATATTCAATTAACCGGGTTTGTACCAAATGAAAAACTGCCGCTTTACCAAATGGCAGCTGAAATCTTGTTAATGCCATATGGAAAGGTCATCGCTGGCAGCAGCGGCGGTAACATTGCTGATGTTTCCAGCCCGATGAAAATGTTCGAATACATGGCAGCCGGGCGGGTAATACTCACCAGCGATATGCCCGTTTTACGCGAAGTGCTTAATGAGACGAATGCGGCTTTTTATGTTTCAGAAGATCTGCAGAGTATGGAGCAGGAATTTGTAAGTTTATTGCAGGATGAGGATAAGAGAAATCGATTAGCCAGCCAGGCTCTGATTGATGTCGAAAAGTACTCCTGGCGGGCACGCATGCAGAGGATCATTTTAAGTGTGGACGGGTTAGTATGAAATACACCAGGCAATTGCGTATTTTTACACTCGAAATACTGGGAATCAGTGTGTTGATTGGAACAGCCATTGCGGCATTTAGCCCGGGAGAATTCCTCCCGGGGTTCTGGCGTAGCACTCTATTCAGCCTGTTTCTGGTGGTGATAATGGCTGCTGCAGTTTGGTTTTTGGAACCGGGGCGAATCGTAGTTGTGATTGCTGCAGCTGCATTTTTGGTTCGTCTTGCGGTCGGAATTGGATTGAATTTGGCTCTACCAGATTATGGATATGATACTGATGTTCAAAACGCCGGGTATTTATATTCCGATGCTTTTGTGCGGGATCAGGGTTCTTATGCAAAGGCTTTTCCACAAAGAATAGAAAATGCTGATGTTTCAAAACTCTACATAGCTGACCAATATGGCGGCCTTTCCATGATCAGTGTGACAGTTTACCGTCTTTTCTCTGCGGATCTGCACAGACCCTTATTGATGATCCTCTTTTCGGCGTTTGCCATTGCCTTGGCAGTATTGTTTACCTGGAAGGCTATTATGTTGGAGTGGGGGTCTACAGTTGCGTTGATCGGGATAATAGTGATGGCTGGTTATCCGGAAGGGATCATACTCGGCAGTTCACAGATGCGCGAACCTGTTCTGATTGCACTGGCTGCAATCTCTTTCTGGGCTACCGTTTCTATCAAACAGGGCTTGCGGAGGTTTGGCGTTTACCTCTTGTTTGGAATTGCTACGCTTATGGCATGTTGGGTTTCTCTCCCAGCTGGGTTGGTGATCCTGATGGTTGAAGTTGGATTCCTGATTTTGGTTTGGATCACCCGGGAGAATGATAAAAAACGCAAACGGGTTAAGTGGGGTATGTTTACCATTTTCCTGATGGTTACTCTTTATGCAGGTTGGGGTTGGTTAAAAAATACCCTTTATTATGATGCTTACCTGACTGAAATTGAGTCTGGAATGGTTGCCTCCATTATAAAAATCATAGGAAACCGCTGGCGTATCCCGTTTGTATTGTTATATGGTCTTATACAGCCTGTTCTTCCGGCTGCTTTGGTTTATGAATCCTTGCCCGTTTGGAAAGGTATTGCCATCTTCCGCGCTATTGGATGGTACTCTGCAATCCCATTTCTGCTTTACGGGATTGTAGTAGTATGGAAAGATTTGCGTAAAAATCAGAATTGGGGATTACTTTGGTTTACTTTGCTGATGGTTGTTTGGGTGGTGGTTTCTTCTGTGCGTGCGGGTGGTGACCAATGGGATAATCCACGCTATCGCGCGATCTTCCTGCCATGGCTGGCACTCATCATAGGTTGGGTATGGCTGCACTTGCGACAATCAAAATCTACCTGGTTCTGGAGGATCGTCTTTTTGGAAGTAGCGTTCGTGCTCCTTTTTACCAATTGGTACTTCAACAGGATTTTGTTAATTGGCATTCCGATCCCTATCAATACCTTATTGATTTCTTACTGCATCCTATTGGTGACAGTTATCGTTTCAGGTGTTATATGGGATCAGATGCGTCGGAAGCCAGTGGCCAGTGACCCATCTTAATCGTGAATGAATCTCGATAGTGTCACTTTAAACAAAATATGAAGACTATTTACTTATCCCCTCATCTTGACGACGCAATCTTTTCCTGTGGAGGGATCATTTCACAACAAGTATCACATGGGCAAAAGGTTGAAGTGTGGTCTTTTTTTACGGCAGATCCGCCAGTGGACGGATTGACTCCCTTTGCACGCATGTTGCACCGAAGGTGGGGGAAAAAACAAAACCCGTATCAAACCAGAAGGGACGAGGACATCGCTGCATGCAGATTGCTTTCATTGAATTGGAGGCATTTTGGATATCAGGATTGTATTTACCGTCGTTACCCACAAACCAACGCACCGTTGGTTAGGAATAAGCGGGATCTTTTCAAACCAAGACGCGAAAAAGAATATGATCTCATCAAATCGATAATGCAAAACGTGGACCTCTATCTTACAGAGGTGGATACACTTGTAATTCCAATGGGTGTTGGTACACATATTGATCATCTACTCATTCGAGAAATTGCGAGCCTATATCCAAATCCGAAGTTTTTCTACCCCGATTATCCATATTCCGGCACGCTACAATCAACAAAAAAATTAAACTTACCTGAAGAGACGAAGAAGTGGGAGTATCACCTGGCAGGAGAAGATCTTTTGCATTGGCAGAGCGCAGCAAGATGTTATTCTTCCCAGGTCAGTTCGTTTTGGGATTCTCCAATCAGTATGGAGAAAGACATCGCACGATATGCGGTGTCTGCAGTGGGGTGCTCGCTCTGGTCTTCCTGATGTACCGGAATTTCAGAATTTCTCCTTATGCTATACTTTAATTGAATGGGAAATGTGGATTACTGGGAAAAATGGGCACAAACCCTGCAACAAAGGCATCTATCAGGGTTAGCTCTAACATTGCTTGAAGGAGTTGGTCCGGCTAAAATGATTCTATCGCAAGTTCTTCTGGGTATTTCAATATTGTTGGACAATGAAAATCGCTCTTCTGTTCGCGCGTTTGCTGAGACTTTGGAGGATCCAATGGAGAGCAGATCCTTTGGTTCATTTTTACGAACTGGGAAGTCGTGATGAATAATCTGGAATTGTACCTGGGACTAACTATCGTCGTCGTTTTTACTACCCTTATCATCATTTTTTCCTCGAAGAGAATCAGGGTAAAGTATCCACCGGCTTTTCGGAAGATAGAAGCCATCAACCGCTTGAAGCGCGCCATCGGCATGGCTGTTGAGGATGGCTCACGACTGCATGTTTCCCTGGGCAGCGCGCAATTGACCGATCCTGCAAATACCTCAGCTTTGATTGGATTAAGTACTTTGCACCGTATCGGGCAGTTAACTTCCACCAGCGATTTACCCCCTATTGCAACATCCGGTTCCGGCAGCCTCCTTGTTCTTAGCCAGGATACGCTAAAAAAAATATCGATCGAAACGAACACACAGGCATTTTATAATCCCAATCATGCAAGCATGCCTGGGGCAACACCATTTGCTTATGCTGCTGGAACAATGCGGGCTATTGATAATAGTGGTGTAAATGGGAATATTCTGGTTGGTAATTTTGGCACGGAGGCTGGCCTGCTTTGTGAGACACTCGAAAAAGCCAAGGTGGCAATCACTGGAAGTGGTTCAATTACCGCGCAAGCTATTTTCTATGCCGCAACTCAGGATACTTTGATTGGCGAAGAGTTGTATGCTTTGCCAGCCTATCTTTCTGCAAATCCAGCACATCAAGCCAGTCTTCGAGTGGAGGATGTTGTCCGCATTGCATTAGGCATTGTTTTGATAGCAGGTGCGCTGCTGAAAGTGATCGGAATTTAATGAAGTCACCAATTGCTCTTTTCGTTGCGATCATTACTGCTCTTCTTATCCTCGCCGGGTATTTCATTCCCAACTCCACATTGACAGCGGTTCGTACTCCAATGTTGGATTGGGCAGTAATACTCAGCGGCGTCGCTGGTCTGGTTGCCATTCTCTATCTTATTTTTGGAATTCATTGGGCACGGGTAAAAACGGACGGGTTTATACAATGGCAAAGCCTTGTTGTGATCGTTGCTTTCCTCCTCACCTTGATTGCGGGTTTTTTTCTTGGACCAACAAGCCCGGCATTTCAGAGAGTTGTAACTTCAATCCAAACTCCAATCGAAAGCAGCCTTATGGCTTTGTTGGCTGTTACTCTTACTTTTGCATGCCTCAAATTACTGCAGCGGCAGCGTAATTGGATGGGGATAATTTTTTTCTTCACTGTGATCATTTTTCTAATCCTCAATAGTGGCTTATTTTCGTTTACCGACAACATACCTATTCTGCGTAACATGCTTTCAGGTCTGCAAATGATCCCAACGGCAGGTGCGCGCGGCATTTTACTTGGCGTTGCACTGGGCAGCCTGGCAACTGGAATCCGAATCATAATTGGGGCTGATCGCCCGTACGAAAATTGAATATGGATAAGATCTCTTGCCCCGTTTGTACCAGGTTGAACGACCCGAACGAAAACCGTTGCTGGTTTTGTAGTGCTGAATTATATCCAGCTGCTCCTACACCTGGAAATAATAATGACTCGCTAAGCGGGATGGAAGCGGATCTGAATGGCGCCCAAGATATTCAGAACGAAGAAACGCTTGAAAATATCGAAGTCGCGAGTTCCTCTGAAGATATTCCTGAATGGTTGGCTAAAATTCGGGCACGGGAAGCTGCCGAGCGCGCGCAACAAAAAACTGAAGAAGATTTAATGAAGGCACAAAAAAAATCACAGGGTGGCATTCCCGACTGGTTGAGTTCCATTGGAGAAGGAATCGAGCTTTCAACACTTTTTGAACAAACGCTGCCCGTTGATTCTAATCTTGAAGTTACAGGAGAGGCTCCACCAGTCCCTGAACAAGAAACCGTTCTCCCTCCTGAGAGCGAAAGTGACTGGATGGAAAGCCTGAAATCCTGGAAGCCTGTCAACACACAGGAAAATTTTACCGAAAACGAAGGTATTACCAGCTCTGCAGAAGATGAGATATCAGAATCACCATTAGGCGAAGATGACCGAGAAATTGATCTTGTGGGATCGATAAAACCTCCTGAAGACGCGGACTTACCTGTTATTGGTGAATTTGAAGAAACCCCTTTAGGTGAAGATAATAGAGAAAAAGATGTTGTCAGTTGGTTTAAAACAGTTGAAGATATCGACTACCCTGTTATTAATAGTGAATCTGAGGTAACACCCAAAGGAAATAACGCTGAGATTAACGATTCTTTTGCCTTTTTTTCTCCCGAGTTGGAAGCAAAGGATCAAATCGCGCAGGTTTTTGAAGAATTACAATCCCAGGTTGAACCTGAGGAAACCGTTTTACCCGATCTAGTCGAGGATAAGACAGCCTCTAAAGAGATTGAACCTGTGACCTCCCCAAGTGTCTTTCAGGAGGGCGGTTCGATCAATGAGGTCGCTTCAATCGAGCCAATGAAGAATACAGGCGCTGAAGAATTGGTTGAAGCCTCTCATTTTCCAGCACAGGCAATTATTCCAGATGAGGTAATTGAAGAAACCGAATCATCGCAGCCGTTCAAGCCAGACGTACTCCCAGATTGGTTTACCGATGAACAAATTCCAGGTGCGCCAGAGGCGGAACCAGAGCCAAAACCAGCGAAAGTCAGGATGGTTGTAGATGAAACCCTGTCAAAACCAGAAAAAGCAAATTTGCCAGTCTGGTTGGATGCTATGCGCCCGATTGAAGCAGTGGGGTTGCCAGCGTTACCTTCTACCCCTGTAATCCCAGGTAAACCAACCGAGAACCTGGAAGTGATTGAAAGTTTAGTTGCTGATGGAAAAATGCTTCAGGCAGCAGGAAGACCCTCTGACCTTGGCGGTGGATTAAAAGTGACTGAAAGGCAAAAAGCCAACGCCTCGCTTCTCACATTAATGTCTTCCAATGTCGAGGGAACCATCGATGAGGAATCAAAGACTGTCAAGACGAAACAGTATGTGCTTTGGCGCGCATTTTTAGCACTCGTCTTCATAGCTATTGCGATTATAGGTGGTACAGCATTAATTGATTACGGACTTCAACCAGCGCTTTTCCCCGAAGAAGTGGTACACACCTTCGACCAGATTAATAGCCTTTCAATCGATAAACCCATTCTAATAGCCGGTGATTTTGAAGCCGGTTTGGCGGGCGAGATCCGCTGGAGTTCGCAACCGTTGATCGAACACCTGATGCGCCGTAATCTTGCGATTGCTTTAATCTCAACTAATCCAGTGGATACTGCCCTACTTTCTGCCCAGATCACCAAAGGCCTTGGAGCGGTTCCGAATTACCCAGTTTTTGAGAAGGTTGTAGATCTTGGTTACCTGCCAGGTGGTGCAATCGCAATTCAATCACTAAATGGTGAATTTTCCAAGGCTGTTCCTCTCACTGCAGAATTAACCGCAACTTCCACCCATCCATTATTGAGCACAGTGAAATCATTAGAGGATTTTGGAACAATAATCGTAATTACTGATGATTCAGAGAATGCTCGTATTTGGATCGAGCAGATTCAACCTCAAATTGCGGACACTCCTCTGCTCATGGTTACCAGTGCCCAGGCTGCACCTTTGATACAACCTTATTACCAGAGCGGTCAGTTGGCAGGTCTGGTCTCAGGAATGCCCGGGAGCCTTGTCTACGAACGTATATTACAGACCCCAGGAGATGCAACCGGTCATCTTTCTGCACTTCAACTGCTCTCTGTTCTTATGGCGGGCCTAGTTTTGGTGGGAGGTTTCATCAGCATGGTGAAGCCGGTAGAATCGGGGGACAAAGCATAAAATGACTACTTCGGGTATGGATTTATTTTGGATCATCATCAGTTTTATATTGACTATCCTGGTCTTTAGTTACTTTCTGGGTGATCATGCGGCATTCCGGTTTGTCATGGCGCTTTTTATAGGAGTTAGTGCAGGATATTTTACGGTTGTTTTAATCTTCCAGGTAATCCTCTCGCGATTGATAGTACCCATTGCTGCAGGTGCACAATTGTCCCTGGTACCCTTAGTCTTATCCGGAATGCTGTTAACTAAGTTATCCCCTCGATTCTCGCGGCTTGGAAACTTACCGATGGCTTACCTAGTTGGTGTAGGAGCGGCAATTGCGATTGGCGGATCAGTATTAGGAACAATATTTGGACAGGTTAAGGGAGCATGGAATCAATTTACTCCAATCGCTGGCAACTCTGTTTTTCTAGCTTATATTGAAGGCGCGTTTCTTCTCCTGGGTACACTGGCAACACTGGCATATTTCCATTTTCACGCAAAATCTATCGGCACATTCGGGGGGAAGAGGACCATTATCGCCACTATTTTCTCCTGGATTGGCAGAATATTTATAGCAATAACGCTTGGGGCGGTTTTTGCCAGCGTGTTGACTGCAGCTGCGACTGCACTAATTGAAAGGTCAGATTTTCTACTCCAAACCATCAAAGGCTTCATTGGTTAATAGGTGCTCATGACACTACCGCAAAATGACTCCAGTTCAGTGTTGGGAATCGAGATTGGTTCAGAAAATACCCGCGCTTTTTTATTTGACGTGGTTGAGGGCACATACCATTTTATTGCTGGTGGAACAGTTACCTCCACCCAGAAAGAACCGTTTTACGATATTGGTGAGGGGATTCTTGCTGCCATCTCACAATTGCAGTTGGTGACTGGCAGAATCCTCCTGGATCATGAAGGGAACCTGATTTTCCCCGAGCAACCCAATGGCGAGGGGGTTGACAGACTTTTCGTGACTGCATCTGGAGGTCCACCGGTCAAAATTGCTACTTTCGGATTACTCAATGAAGTGTCTCTGGAGAGTGCCAATCACCTGGCAGGAACCACATACAGTATCTTAATGGATAGTTTTGGTATCAACGACCGCCGTTCTGCGCAAGTACAGATGGCCAGTCTGGTCAATGGACGACCAGATATCATCCTTTTTGCCGGCGGGACGACCAGGGGAGCTACGCGGTCGGTAGTCCGGGTGGCACAAATGATTGCTCTTGCTCTCTCAACAATGCCGGTTGACAAGCGTCCGGAAGTTTTATTTTGCGGTAACCGAATTGTGGCGAAAACTATCCTCGAAATACTGGATAAACATGCCAAAGTGATAATTTCTGATAACATCCGTCCGAATCTTGAAGTAGAAGATTTGAGAAAAAGCAGTGATGATCTTACCCAAATGGTTTTACGAATTTGGATGAAACGATTAACAGGTTTTAACCGAATTTCCCCCATTTGCAGCGATACTCCATCGATCTCCAGTTTGAACTACCAACGAATGATCCGCTTTCTGGGTAAATTGTATGATCCTGCAAAGGGAGTGTTGGGAATTGACCTGGGTTCAGCCCATACTACCATTGCCACTGCGAACACCACAAGGAATAGCCTAAATATATTTCCACTGGGGATGGGAGATGGACTAGAAGAAGCGCTATCAAGAATTAACATTGAAGATATCACTAAATGGCTAACAGAGAAAATTACATTGACAGAGGTCAAGGAATCCCTGTGTCAAAAAACCCTCCATCCGGGGAGTATTCCCATCGATGAAAAAGGATTGGGCATCGAACTGGCGGTTGCAAGAGCCATTCTAGAGCATTGCCTCAAAGAATTAATGAAACAGGGAAACCTGGTGGCATCCTCGTTTGAACCGATCTTTATTGGCGGATCTACAATTACCCGCGCTGGAACACCACAGCAAATGCTCCTTACCTTGCTTGACGGCATTCAACCCACCGGAATTTTTCCTTTGATTCTTGATAAACACGGATTGCTCCCTGTCCTGGGGGCGATATCCAGCCAAAACCCTGTGCTACCGGTTCAGGTGATGGAAACTACAGCGTTCACGAACCTGGCGACGGTATTGACAATTGAAAGTCGCGCATCAGAAGGAACGCCTATACTCAATGCCCGGCTCACTTATAAAACAGGTAATTATATGGATATTGAAATTAAACAAGGATCCATCGCCACGTTACCGTTACCCTCTGGAGAAACAGGAACATTGTCATTGAGTTACTCACGTCGCACTTTCGTGGAAGGATTAATAAACTCAGAAGAACCAATTAAAGTACGCGGTGGGATCTGTGGAATTGTCTTGGATGCCAGGGGACGCCCGCTTCGTCTTGCAAAAACCGAAAGTCTACGACGAGAACAATACAAGCGCTGGATGTTCATGCTTGGTGGGTAATCTGGTACATTTATTGCAACACTAGATTCAGGAGATACAATGAACGCCTCGATCGTCCAGACCCACCCTTTGATCCAAATCCGCCGTAAAAGGATCCTTCCTTTTGCCGGTACGGTTTTGGTACGGGTTGGGCAAAAAGTGACGACTTCCGAAGTGATCGCTGAGGCGGAAATTCCATCACAGTTCCACTACGTAGATGTGATGAGGTCTCTTGGGTTGACCAACCCGGTACAGGCTGAGAAATTGATCAATCGCAAGGTCGGCGACCAGGTAGATAAAAATGATATCCTTGCGGAAACTGGTGGCATGTTCTCAAAGATAATCCGCTCACCTAAGGGTGGCAAGATCCTTGCCACACGGGGAGGGCAAATTCTGGTGGAAACAGCCACAAATAAGATCAATGTTAGCGCAGGATTCAGCGGAACCGTAGTCGAGGTAATTAAGGATCGCGGGGCAGTGATTGAAACAAACGGCGTGCTAATCCAGGGCGCCTGGGGTAACTCCAAAGTCGGATTTGGTCCGCTAAAAATTGATGCTGAACAGGTTGAATCAGAGTTGGAGCCTTCAAGTCTAGATATGACTGCTCGTGGAATGGTGGTTTGCGCCGGGTATTGTTCCAACCCCCAGGTACTTGAACAAGCTGGCAGCCTTCCCCTGGGTGGTTTGATTCTTGGCACAATGAGCCCGGAATTGATCGAGCAGGCCGAAAAAATTACCTTTCCGATAATTGCAATTGAAGGATTTGCAAAATCCGATATCAACGAATACGCCAAAAAACTGATTACCACCAATGCAGGACGCGAAGTCTCGATCAATGCCGTAAAATGGGACAGATGGACTGGCGAAAGACCTGAATTGGTCATCTCCCTGCCTGCAGATGGAGATGCTTACCGCACGATTGTTGAAGTTGCCCCTGGTCAACTCGCGAGAGTCCATACACCACCATATAACGGACAACTGGCAATGGTAATTAAGAAGATAGACGGGATGTCCACACTGCCCAACCGGATTAGAGCGACCGCAGTCGGCGTAAAATTCTTAAATAATGAGAAAGCGGTTATCCCGTTAACCAATTTGGAACTAATCGATCTGGAAAACAGGTATCTCGGGAAAACCGACCAAGGAGGAGAAAATGGCATTAACTAATTTTGAAGAGGATCAATTTGACCAGGAAGATCTTGGTGGAGAACTTCCACCAGAACCAGAAAGGAGACCCTCCAATCGCAACTTCATCATCGCAATTGCCGTTGTTGGGGCAATTTTCATCCTTTCATTGATCCTGCTCCTCTTGCTTGGACCGGGATTATTGGCAAGACAACAGGCTGCACAGCAGGAACAAGCTGCCCAAATAAACGCGGCTAACACAGCCACAGCTATGGCAGCCACAGCGCTGGTTCAGGCTCAACAGGCTACCCTGCTTGCCAAAACAACTGTTGCTCCAACAAAAGCGCCAGTGCTTCCCACAAAAACACCAGTGGTGGTCGTTCAGGCTAGCACACCCGGAACTGGATCAGGCCTCTCTCCTGCAGAATTGGCAACGGTCTCAGCGCTTCAAACACAGATGGCTAGCACAGGAGGAGGGGCTGGAACGCCTGCACCTACCTCGACAGCGCTGCCAACTTCAGGTTTTGCTGATGAGGTGGGCTTGCCGATGATGGCAGGATTGGCGATTGTCCTCGTGGCGGTCATAGTACTGAGCCGTAAACTTCGTCTGTCTTCCCGCTAGATCACATACAAACAATACTCCGGGGTCCTCTAGAAACGGAACCCCGGAGTATTTATTTTTCTCAGATCAGACAGCACTTGTGGCTACGGTTTCACCGTATTGCAGCAAGGCTTTTACCATTTCTACGGAGCGACCTTCAGCATAGACGCGTAAAACTGGTTCAGTGCCTGATGGGCGAATTAGCAGCCAGGAGTCATCTGCGAGGATGTACTTTACCCCATCAACCGTGGATACCTGGATTATTGATTCACCCCCTATTTGAGTGGGGGGTTCCTGGGCAAGTTTTTTTACCAGTGCATCCTTTGCCACGGGGTGTTTAAGCCTCAGGTCGGTACGTTCATAAAACACAGGTCCTACCTCGCGCTGCAGCTCTTCCACCATTTCGTACAACGAGGTACCGGATGCGGCCACCATTTCGACAAGCAACAATCCCATAATGGGACCATCACCCTCAGGGATATGCCCCGTAAAGGAAATACCGCCAGATTCTTCACCGCCGATCAAGACGTTTTCTTTCATCATATAATCAGAAATATGGTTGAAACCGACAGGGGTTTCTCGCAGGGTTAATCCATATTTTGTTGCCAGGCGGTCTATCATGCGGGTTGTGCTGACCGTTCGAACAACGGAACCAGTCAGTTTACGTTTCTCCACCAGGTGTTTGATGGCTAGTGCCATAATCTTGTGCGGATCAACAAAGTTCCCTTTTTCGTCCATTGCGCCAATTCGGTCGGCATCTCCATCGGTGGCGATGCCAAAATTACCCTTACCCGCACCAATGGCACCTGCAAGAGGAGAGAGGTAACGGGCGATGGGTTCCGGATGGACTCCGCCAAACCCAGGATTCATCTCATCGCGGATTTCGCAGATCTCACAGCCAGACCCTTGCAGAATCCCGCGGATAACACCGCGGCCGGAGCCGTACATAGAGTCAATGACGAAACGTTGGGGGTTTTCTGCGATAGCGTCAAAATCGATCAGGGTGCGGACATGATCATAATAAGCTGGGATGGGATTGAAGCGGATGATCTTATTAGCAGCGCGTGCCTGGTCGTAATCCATCAGGTTGGGACCACGTCCGAGCTGCTCGTTGTCATTCAGGTAAACTTCAACCCGCCGGCACTGTTCCGGCAACGCTGATCCACCGTAAGCGGATTTCAATTTAACGCCATTATAGCGTGGGGCGTTATGCGATGCAGTGATCATGATCCCTGCAATAGCGTTTAAATTGCGGACTGCGTGCGATATCACAGGGGTAGGGGCATCAGCCTGCGCCAGGTAGACGGTGTATCCATTGGCTGCCAGGACCCTGGCAACTTCGGAGGCGTAACGGTCTGAGAGAAAACGCGTGTCAAAACCAACCACCATCTTTTGCGTATCTGGTGTGTTTTCTAAAACCGTTCCATTCATCCATTTATCTGAACATACAGCATCCGCAATTGCTTGTGAAAGCTGCCGAAGATTTGAAAAAGTGAATGTGTCTGAAATTACTGCACGCCAACCGTCTGTACCAAAATGAATCGTCATTTATTACTCCAAAAAGAAATTTGTATTAGGGTTTATTGGGGATTACCACCCGGGGATAGGGGTGGCGGTCAACAACAGGTTTCGAATTATCCAACCTTCGCGTCCATCTTCAAGGATGATATGGGCCCAAACTGTGCTGCCAACCATTTGAGTATCTGGTAAAACTTGTACGACTGCTTCATTCATCAGGCTGGTGAGGTATTCCCCAGCAGGTACATTGCGCACGATCACACCTTTATAATCCTCACTATTGAAGTAAACCTTAGCCCAAACCGGTGTCGGCTTGGGAGTGATGGTGATCGTGGGAGTGCGAGTGGGAGGAACAGTGTTTGTGGGAGTGGTCTCGGTGGTCGGCGTGGCAATTGTGGGAATACCTGGCCGAGGCGTCTCAGTTAGACTGGTGAAGGCAATTACTGTGGATACTTGAGGTTTGGCTGTTTGGGTGGCGTTGATAAATGGCTGCACCTGCTTTTGCAGGGCAGATCCGAGGGCACTGGTTGCCACGAGTGTGTAGACTCCAACTCCCAGGATAATTGCGGTAAGGAGGTAGCCAAAAAAGGTGAAAGGACGGAGTTTGAGCAGGATCAGAACCAGTGCGCCGATCAAAAGCACTGAGAAGAGATGGACTCCGGCAACTTTAAGAGCTTCGGGGAATATCCCTTCCACCTTGCTTGTAAGCCCGAAACCAGCCACACCCACAGGAATGTAGATGCCATAGGCTAATGCCACACTGGCAACCAGGGAGCGCTGCTTTGGCACACGCACGGTGAGGTAGATGGCTAGCGCTGCTCCAATAATCAATAAAATGAAACCGGGAACAGAAAATGTAGTGAAAAATCGGGCTTGCCCGGTGGTGAGGTTGGTAAAGAGCCGTGAGATCCAACCACTGAGCATGCCGCAAAAGAAAACAATGGCGGAGCCCAGCAGCAGGCTGCCAATTGATTGTGTAAAGAAGCGCAAGGATCCAACCGAGGCAGAGAAACCCAGAGCTACGACTGGAGCCATGAACGGTGAAAGTAGAGCGGCAAGGATGTAAATGGCGGGATTATCCAGGAGAATGGCGATGCCGATAACCAACCCGGCAAGGAACGAGAAGAGGAAAAAATCAAGGTTGGGATTAAGTCGTTTGGCAATCTCGTTCAGGTAAAGTGCACGTTCGGTTTTTCCTGTAGGTACCAAAAGTCTGCGCCTTCTGCGCCGCCGTTCGGTATTAATATGGCTGTATTCAAAATCTCGCGGGGATTCATCCATGATTAAGAGATTTTATCACTTTTACGATGGAAAGATTCAGTTTTGTACTTTACAAATACTTTTCTTGACATTGGCTTTTTCCAGATTAGAATGCTTGGAGATAATCGTCTGTCTATCATGCAATTGGTTGCTGTTGGGTGATGCAATGGATGTTGCCGCCGCCCAGCAATATTTCCCTGGCAGGTATTCCAACCACCTTGCGATCCGGGAGTAATTGCGCCAGTGCAGTGAGAGCTTGGGCATCGTACGGATCATTGAAAACAGGAACAATGACACCGCTGTTAACAAAGTAAAAGTTAATGTAGGAACCTGCCAGGCGGGTACCCTCTTCACGCGGAAGTGTTCCTTCCTGAAGTTTCACACCCCGGCTTTCGGTTTTGGTAATCGTGATTGGATTAGGTTGGTGGATCTTGTGGACTTCAATCTTTCTCCCGTGCGAATCCCTTGCGCACATTAGAATTTCGAAGCACTCCTGCGAAATGTTGTATTGCGGATCATTCTTATCATCCGTCCAAGTAAGAGCGACAACACCAGGTCGGATAAAACAACAGATGTTATCTACGTGGCCGCTGGTTTCATCGTTGAATACCCCACGCTTCAACCAGATAATCTTTTCAACATTCAGATTATTGCGTAAGTGAGTTTCAATTTGTTCCTTAGTCAACCCCGGGTTGCGGTTCTGGTTTAGCAAACATTCTTCAGTTGTCAGTAAGGTGCCTTGTCCGTCGGTATGGATCGAACCTCCCTCCAGAACCAGTGGTGCACGGTAACGATCCACTCCTGCCATTTCTGCCACCCTGGAAGCCACCAGGTCGTCGAGATCCCATGGGGAGTAGAGGCCGCCATTCAAACCGCCCCAAGCGTTGAAAATCCAATCTACAGCGCGGATTCCCTTCCCATTTGTAACAAATGTAGGTCCGCAGTCGCGCATCCAGGAGTCATTGCAGGCAAGTTCGACCACCTGCACCCCCTCAGGCAAAAGACATCTGGCGTTATGTATCTGCGCAGCGGAAGCCCCCATGGTGACCGGTTCAAACCGGCTGATGGCTGCAGCCACTGCAGCAAAAGTGGTCTGGGCGGGTTTGGCATTATTACGCCAGTTATCCGGGCGCTCCGGCCACAACATCCAGCTGCTGGTATGCGGTTCAAACTCTGCCGGCATATGGAACCCATCTTCACGAGGAGTTGAGTCAAGAAGTTGTGACATGCTTCCTCCCACTTTTGGTTTCAATTTTCAGCCTTCATTAATCCGGGTTACCCCACCTGGAGCGAACAAAATCCACAACCCGGGTCGAATGTTCCTCGACCATGTTGTATGAGGGGCGCTTCAAGCGCGGATAGACCAACCATACCAGTAATCCCTTTTCAGTATGCAAGCGGTTTTCAGCCTGATCAAAGATAACGGATCGGGGTGAATCCATTACTTCGTCAGTGGCTTCAACACCCCGTGAAGCAGGCAGGCAGTGCATGAACTTGCAGTAGGCAGGAGCCTCGTTCAACAACGAGCTATTCACCTGGTAGCGCGGCATGAAAGCAGCCCGCCTCTCGGGAATCTCTGCTTCCTGCCCGACCCACCACCACAGGTCGGTATACACAAAGTCCGCATTTTTAACGGCTTCAATGGGATCCTCGGTAATCATGAGGGTTCCGCCAGAACTAGCACAGTTCTCCCTTGCCCATTGCTGCCATAGGTCAGGCGCCTGGTATTTCTTCGGGGCAGCATGAGTGAAATGCATACCCAATTTTGTGCAAATCAACATCAACGATGAAAGCACGTTGGTGGCATCACCGATAAATGTTACGTTCAGATCCTCCAATTTCCTGCCATCAGGAGCGTGCTCGATCATCGTCAGCACGTCACATACCACCTGGGTGGGGTGATTGTAATCCGTGAGCCCATTGATGACCGGAACGGTGGCATGTTTGACCAGACCCAGCATGGTTTCGTGTTTGAGCGTACGCGCCATGATCACATCCACATAACGGGAGATGACCTGCGCGGTATCGCTGAGACTCTCACGTACACCCAAATGGATCTCACCGGGTTTGAGATAGAGCGCCTGCCCGCCAAGCTCAGCCATACCAACCTCGAAGGAGATGCGCGTACGGGTTGAGGGTTCTTCGAACAACATCGCCAGGGACGCTCCTTTGAGGAGCTGCGGGGTTGCCCCTTCTTTATCGGCTTGCTTGATCAAGCGGATGAGGTGAATGAGGTCAAGCAATTCCTGCTTTGAAAAATCCTGGGTATCGACAAAGTGCTTTAGTTCCATCCTCTTCTCCTTTGGTTTTCCGTGAATAACTCACATTATTCTCAGGGTCTTAATCTGATGCATTTTCCGTATTAAAATCACTGTCAGCCGGCAGCCATTCATCGATGTTACGGATGACATGCGGCACCAGCGATGATGCACGGATTTGCACTCCCGGGATAGCGGGAAGGGTTTTCCTGAGGAATTGATGCATGGCATCATTATTCTTAAAGCGGCACTCGATCGAGAGTTCCCTGGTACTCTGCCCAAATGCAATATACGAAATCTCCGAGGTGGACTTGAATAAGGCGATCACCCGCTCTTCACTTTCGGGATCGACCTCCAGCAGAATATCAACCGCTATGGTGTACCCGAACGCATCAGGATCAACAATGGCGGACAAGCGGATGGCTCCCTGGCGAATAAGGCGGTCAAGACGTTTACGGATGGTGCGTTCATTGGCATTTAGCGCGCGGGCAACCTCTGAAGCCGATATGCGCGCATCTGCACGCAGCATCTTGATGATTCTTTGATCGAGCCGGTCAAATTCACTTTTCATTATTTTTATGCCGAATCGGAACAGTATCCTTCCTAATCGGTATAATCATACAAAATTTCACCCTTTTTTTCAAGTTGTGAGATTTGATTAACTTCTTTATGTAATTAAATGCGCTGAAAGTCAAAAATTAACCTCGAAAAACTGGAAGGTAAGATAAAATAACTGCATGAACCTATCTCGAACAAAATCATCTTTAGTAATCCTGGCGATTTGCACAATTCTACTGATCGCAATAACCGCCTGCGATGGAAACCCAACCAATGCACCGGTCACTACAAGCGAACCCTCGACGCTTGAACCGACGCTTGCCGAGCCCACATTGATTCCGGCGAAATTGGTACTGGTTGATCCGCCGGGACAGGTAGATGAACCATTAACTTCCCTACTGAGTGCATTTGCAACGACTAACAACCTGCTCCTTGAAACACGCGCGACCCTGGAGGGTGATTTTACCGAGGTGAGGATAGCGGTTGTATTGGAAGCCGATGATAGCCTCAACGCCATTGCCTCTTCGAATTCACAAACTCAATTTATTGGTATAGGCACTTCTAAAATCACTCCTGCCAGCAACCTGAGCGTCATCCTAACCAAGCCGGAAGATCTGGCATTTATGGCGGGGCAGTTGACCACCCTGGTATCCGAGGAATGGCGTTCAGGGGGACTCCTGAGTGCTTCTGGCGCTACCATTGAAGTCATCAGTGATGCGTTTGTGAACGGCGGCAGCTACGTATGCGGCACGTGTTATCCGGTGTATCCTCCTTATTCATCGTCCCCACTTTACCAGGACGTAAGCGGGAAAAGCGGGGCGGCAATGACCGCGGACGTGGAAGTGCTAAGTACCAATTCTGTTGACGTAACCTTTGTCAGCCGGGAGGCGGATGTGGCGGAGGTGATCGAGGCTCTGAAGAATGCGGAGATTGCCATTATCGGGGAGAACGCGACCTCCGTTGAAGCCGGACGCTACGCTGCCATATTGGGGTTTGACGCGGTCACAGCGCTTGAAGAGATGCTACCCACACTCCTGGAGGGGCAGGGAGGGCAGGAGGCGGTCAGCCGGGTGGTGCTGGTGGCGGTGAATGATGAGGCACTCGTGACCCCGGGACGGCAGGAGCTTTTCAACAAGGCTGCCGAAGCACTGCAGGGCGGTTGGATCATCCCGTTGAGCGTGCCATAAGGCGCACACTGGCAAGAAACGATTCGAATTGTTTCCACGGAACAAAAAGAAACAAATCCCCTAAACGAATAAGTTTTTAGCGCTTTTTTGTGAACGGGTGTGTATTAATATTGTCCCACAAACCCGGCGGAATACAACTTGCCTGTTTGGCGAATTTTTAAGCCCAAAACTTGCCAATTTGGCAAGTTTTTAAGGGATTTTAACCTACGCGAATGGCGCGACGGTTTACACATCGCTCCACCCTACTCCAATAATCGAGTGGTATGGATATAAAATTAAAAATATGCGGGAGCAGGTGTTGTTGATTAATTATTTTCTTTCTAAAGTGGTGGAGGACATTGGGTGAGATCGCGTGAGGAGCGCCAGCATAAATTTAGGCGGGTTGACTCCATGTGCAAAAAACACTCAGGGGCGCACAATTCGCGCAACCCACCCTGCAAACTGTAAATCTTAGGCAGGTATGACAGTCAGGTCCTTGTCTTCCATTTCCCAGGCATGATCGAGTGTGTGATAGGCGGTGTGGCGAATGAGGTAGCGGAGCGGCCACTTTCCGGCTAATTTACCCAGTAAGTGGTAGTCTCGGATTGCGTGACAATAAGCATCGCGATGCGCTTTCAGCCCCTCGCCCGTCAGCATCGCACCATCGGGGGTGTGCACTCCAAGACCCTTCGCCCAGTCCTGCTCGTTGGCAAAAATATGACTTACAATGCGGTCCCGATCCCGACCACCACCGCGCGGACCCTTTTGCATCTCAGGAGAAACACGCGAACGCACATCGTCGAAAAACACCCAACAAGCCTGCATCAGTGCTAATTCACGATTCAATTCTCCACCCACCATGGTTTGTTTGTCGATGCTCGAAAACGCGAACGAGATACCC
This sequence comes from uncultured Anaerolinea sp., assembly GCA_964533735.1. GTDB lineage: Bacteria > Chloroflexota > Anaerolineae > Anaerolineales > Anaerolineaceae > UBA6107. The sequence goes on from CAZHMD010000003.1 coordinate 69,261, forward strand.
CAAAAGTCAGTTGAACCGGTGCCAAGGTAGCGCTCAACTACGTCGACACGGGCAAGAGGCGAAAACGCGGCTTCCATGCCAGCCAGTTGCGCGACCTTTGCATAACGTGGAACGTAGGCGAGTAATCGTTCGATCGCTCCATCCTCAGTTCTTGCTCCACGCTCCAGACCCGGCCAGTCGGGTGCCACCGCTACCACCCTCTTACCCTTGGGTCCGGATTCCATTGTCACGCGAATTTGGTTAGCCATAAGTCCTCCTCACACAATGGTCCCACCATCACAAGCCTTATTGAATGCGATTGTAGTAATTCTAAACCACAAGCTTCTGAATTCATCACAGGATCGGGATACAAACAGAAGCAGGCGGGTATGCCCCTCTCGCGAAGTATCCCCGGGGGTGCACTGTTCGTATAACCTTCCCCCTACAATTCCGGGTAAGTTAAATGGGGATTGCTTCGCCTAAGAGCAAGGCTCGCAATGACAGATACATTTGGCGATTGCTTGCAAGCTACGGGGAGAGGTAGTTTGTTGGAGATTGCTTCGGCAAGAACAGCCTTCAATAACTGCGCAAATGCGTGTTGGGGATTGCCGCGTCGCAAAGAACGCCCCTCGCAATGACAAGTACTGGGGAGGGATTGCTTCGGCAAGAACGGCCCAGCATTGACAATTGTTTTAGTTGATTTATAAAGCAAATAATTGCCAATTTGGCATGCAATTGGGTTTTATTTCACCGATTGTTAATTTTTCGGATATACAATTAATAAAGTATTCCGGAGACGATGAGGAGGAAATGAAATGAACCAAAAGGTCAGCTGGCTAGCGAGTATTTGTCTTGTTCTTTTCTACCTGGCATTCAGCCTCATTGCGTTCTGGAATTTCCCGGGTTCGTTTTCGCCATTGATTAACTGGTTAAGCGACCTTGGCAGTAAGGAATTCAATCCAAATGGCGCGGTATTCTACAATATTGGAATCGTATTGGGGGGAGCATCTTCAGTGGCTTTCTTTCTGGGATTTTCCACCTGGAAAATGAAGGGCAAGAAAATCCAGAACATCATGGTGTTGCTGGCTCAAGTGTTTGGTATCTTAGGCGGGATTTCGATGATCTTGAGTGCCATTTTTCCTATTACAGCAAAAGAAATCCATTCTTTTTTGTCGGCTTCCTTGTATATATTTTTCGGGACTGCTTTTGCCTTTGTTGTTTTTGCGTTGCGTTATTATGCCAAATTCCCAAGGTGGTTGCTAGTACTCGGTATCTTAACGGTCGTTGTCAATTTTGTGTGGAGTGTAATTTTAAACATTTATCCTCTGGAATGGACAACGGTTGGATTGTTCCTTCTCTTTATCCTGCTTATCGGTATGGCAACCAGAAACAAAACGAAATACCTTGATCAACAAACGAATCTCGAGGGTGGTTCATGATCCGGAACATCATTTGGGATGTGGATGGAACACTGTTCGATACCTACCCGGCCATCGTCGAGGCATTCCGGCAGGCGGTAAAAGATCTTGGTCATGATGCGCCAATCGAGGGCATCACTGCAGCGGCAAAGCAATCCTTAGGCTATTGTGCTGCTGACCTGGCGAACACGTACAAGTTGGATGAAAACCAAATCGGATTACGGTTTGAAGAGCATTACAGCCTCATGCGACCAGAGGATCAAGCCCCTTTTCCGGGTGTAATCGAGATTTGCAATGCCATTTGCTCGCGGGGCGGGAGAAACGTGATCATCACCCACCGGGGAAACCTAGGCGTAAATGAATTACTCACTACTCACCAGATGAGCGACCTGTTTTCGGGTCAGATCACGCGCGACGATGGGTATCCGAAGAAACCCGATCCAGCGGCGTTCACTGCCATGCTGGAACGATTTCAATTGAATCCCAAAGAAACCATGACGGTTGGCGATCGCGATATCGATATCCTTGCGGGTCAGGCTGCGGGCATTTTCTCGTGTTTTTTTGGGACTGATGCCGGTAAATCCAAACCGGATTTTATCTTCACGCGATACGATGAGTTGTACGCATTCCTCTTGAACCACAATACAAAGGCGAATTTGCTGTAGTAATTCAGCGGCTTGATTTCCATATCGAAAATCCCGGGGGATGGAATGAGCCCGAAAACACACATAAAACAGACCTCCGGTTAATCATGCAAAGGATAGGCAAAACCTGATGCCAAAAGAAATCCATAAAAACCGCCAACCTTTTATCCGCTCGGGCTGTATATATTACATGAGATCTCAAGCAACTGGATCATTTCATGGATGATTCACAAGCCGTAAGCCGTATGAAAAAAGGTGATATCGGCGGGTTGGAAACCCTAATCGCCCGTTACCAGGAGAGAGCGTTTCGGACGGCTCTACTTATCCTGCATGATGACGCATTGGCAGAAGATGTGGTTCAAGATACATTTTTGCGCATCTTCCAACGCATCCGTCATTTTGATGAGGAACAGTCAATCGAACCTTATTTAATGCGCAGCGTAACGCATGCTGCCTTAAATACAGCCGAAAAGGAATCAAGGCATATCGTTCTTGACGAAGACACAGAGCCTTTGATTCTGGAAAGACTTTTAGATAAGGCTGCGACCACCGAAGACCTGGCAGAGTACGCCAATTTGAAAAAGGAAATTTATGCTGCATTGGCAAAACTTAAGCCTCGAGAACGAACGGTGATCGTCCAACGTTACTACCTGGAAATGAGCGAAAAAGAAATGGCAGTTGAGCATTCAGTGGCACCAGGAACGGTGAAGTGGTTATTGAATAAGGCGCGGATGCATTTGCGCACATTCATAATCCCGGAGAGTGAAAAATGATGAAATCCAGAACTTCCAGCCAAATTTTGGATGAGATTGCCCAACAGCAGACCCGAATCGATGTCAACCTTTCTTCAAGCATATTAGCCAAAGTAAGAAAGGAAAAGACAAGAACAATGAAAACGAAATTTGTATTTTCAGGAGTTTTAACTTTAGTGGTCATACTCGCGATCATGTTCTCCATCCCGAGTGTTGCCACAGCTATGAAACGTTTGTTAGGATTCGTCCCCGGAGCAGGTGTAGTTGAGAATGATGACTCCTTGCGGGTGATCACCGAGACTGTTCAAATCAAACAGGATGGTATAAAAATCTCCGTCCTCAAGGGCGTGGCAGATTCTCAAAAAACGATCATCGTATACCAGGTTGAAAATCTACCGGTTATGCCGGCTTCAACTGAACAGCAAACGACAGATATTTGCCGCAAGCAGCCTGAATTGCAGTTGCCAGATGGCAGCATGTTAGAAGGAAAAGTTGATACCGGAGATTTCTGGGTCAGTGGTTACAGCAGGCGCGTCATTTATGGGGCGCTGCCAGTTGAAATCGATACAGCCAAGCTTGTGTTTACATGCCTGGACCTGAGCTTCGCTTCACCTGGCTGGAGCCCTTTGGAACTCACCCTCAATTTTAATGAGGCTACCGCAGAAGACAAGGTGTTTACACTGGTTGACCTGCCAGCACCATTGCCAGCCCCAACGCAAAACACCACAGAGAATGAATCTGCTCAAAGCGATTTCCGACTGGTTGTAAATCAATACGCGCAGGTGTATAACGATGTGGCTCTCTTTGGAGTTCTGGAGTCGCTCTCAGGAAAGAACAGGATCGAATACATTGAAGACAATGCCATTCACCTGATCGACGCAAGCGGAAAAGAAATCCCACTGGTTTATGATCCAACGCTTACAAACCCGCTGGATAAAATCCCGAATGAGGCATCCCTTCGATGGGCGTACCTGACTGCTGGAGCGTATTCAGGAGGGAAGGCAACTTTGACTGTTGATTCAATCTGGGTGAGGTATAGTGAACCTGCGCTTGTGACATTCGACGCCGGAGAAGACCCACAACCGGGGCAAAAATTCGACATCAATCAAACCGTGCTTGTAGCGGATCGCGAAATTGTGATCCAAAGCGCTGAAATCAACGCAAAAGGTAATGGACTGTCCTTTGTAGTGAGCAAACCAGATGATGTAAGCTACGTGGATCTGATGGATCTGGAACACCCATTGGCAGGTGGTGGAGGCGGACCGGACGATTATGGATTCACGTATTTAGACGGAATACCATCAGGTAAGATCAATGTGACGCTGAACGGCCTGTCAATTGACGTACAAGGACCCTGGAGCGTAAGTGTCGAGCTGCCGGCTCAAACAAGCAGCAGCGCTCCAACTGAGCTGCCGCCCGCCTGCCTGACCAAATCAACGTGGCAACAGGCACTCGCGAATCCTGCAGCACTACCGGAAGGGTTAACTGGAAAACTGGCGTTGTCAAATCCTTTAGCTCCAGATTACTACTACCATGTAATGACGGTTAACGTGGATGGCTCAGGCTATCAAGACCTTGGATTGGGAGAAGGAATATCAGTTTCTCCTGACAACCACCATGCTGTTTACAACGGCGACAACGGACTGCAACTGATGGACCTGGAAACAAAATCCATCACAGTGCTGACAAATACGTGGAAGAACGATCGCGGTGCGATCTGGTCACCTGACGGGACAAAAATTGCCTTTACACGCGGACCCGCTTCCGGATTGATCGGGGCACCAGGACCTTACAGCATATACATTTCAAATCCGGATGGATCACAACAAACTGCTATTGTGGATAATGGAGATGCGAATACAGTAATGGCATGGCATCCTGATGGAGATGCACTGGTGTTTACGGCTTCCGGACAAAATGGCTCGATGGTGAAGAGCATCAATCTTACAACGGGAGAGGTCACGGATCATTTTGAGACCAACTACTCCAATTCAAGTATTGCCTTATCCCCTGACGGTGAAAAAGCAGCCTTTGAAGAAATGCTCCCCGGTGACCATTATGGCATCTTTACTGAGAACCTGGATGGGTCTAACAAGAAATTGATCGTGGATGGCGCGCCGATCGTGGTTACCCGCCCATTCTGGAGTCTGGATGGCAAGTGGTTAGCCGTGAGTGTTCATGACGAGAATCTCAAGATAATACCAATGCTGGCACTTATCGAAGTTGACACTTGCCAGATAATTCCTTTGAAAACCATCTCCGGGTACGTTGGAAGCTGGAACCCGTAGAATCGTAGTTCGCTAAAAAAAAGGGGGAGGATTAAACCTCCTCCTTTTTTTATTGGCGATGTTAAGGGTGCATTACATTTTTATCGTTTTCCAATTGGTCATTTTAAAACAAATCACCCAATATAGAATTTGATTATTGATATATGATTATGTATATTGTAGATGTAATTGTATTTTTCGTGATCCATTCTTTATGTATTGTTACAACCACCGGGCAATGGAAAAAGTTAATACTCTCATTCAAACTAAATTACACCAACCTTTCACCTCACAAAAACTGGTGCCCCGTCCACGTCTGCAAACACGGATCGCAGAGGGACTTAGCCTTAATCCCCTCACACTGGTTATTGCTCCGGCTGGGTTTGGTAAAACAACTCTGGTCGCCGCCAGTTTGGCTGACTGCACTACTAATGCAGCCTGGTTCTCGATTGAACGCGAAGATAACCAGGTCGGGCGATTCCTGGCTTACCTTATTGCCGCCTTACAAGGTGCTGACAAGCGGATCGGCAACGAAGCTGCGCAAATAATCGCAGGCATGCACCAGGTTGTGACGGAGACCGTGCTGACCAGCCTTGTCAATGACATGGATCGCCTGAACCAGGAGATTGTACTGGTACTGGATGATTTTCAATATATATCCAACCAAGGCGTGCTATCGGCAATAGCTTTTCTGCTAGATCATTGTCCACGTACCTTCCACCTGTTGATCGCCACGCGTTCAGATCCTCTCCTCCCACTATCCAAACTGAGGGCTCGCGGGCAGCTGGTGGAACTGAGGGCTGCTGATCTGCGCTTTAGCGGGGACGAAGCCATTCGATTCCTGAACGATGTGATGGGCCTCCAACTAGAAGAAAGAGCGGTGGAAATTCTCGAAGAAAGGACTGAGGGCTGGGTTGCCGGTTTACAAATGGCGGCACTCTCAATGCGAGACCGTGAAGATGTGCGCGGGTTTATCGCAGGATTCTCAGGGACAAACCGGCATATTCTCGACTTTTTATTGGAAGAGATCATGGCTGGTCAATCACCAGAAATGCAGCACTTTCTTTTGTATACATCGATCCTGGATCGTTTAACGGCGCCCCTGTGCGATGCCATCCTGGCTAATGGCGAAGTGACCGAGCCATTCAGAAAAGACGAAATATCCACCTCTGAATCCTCCATCCCTGGCAAATCCGATGCAGCACTCAGATACCTGGAGCGGGAAAACCTGTTCCTGATTTCGCTGGATGATGAGCGCGCCTGGTTCCGTTACCACCACCTGTTTACAGATCTACTTAGGGCAAAGTTACACCAGCTGAGCCCAGGTGTTATCCCCCACCTGCATTTTCGGGCTTCCGCATGGTTGGAAAAAAACGGGTTCATTACAGAAGCAATTCAACACCTGCTTGACGTCCAGGAGTATAAACATGCGGCGGATTTGATCGAGCGTTACGGACCGGGCTGCCTGGCAGAGAGTGATCCTTCTGTATTTCAAATGGCAGAAGGTCTGCCACGTGTGATCCTCATTACGCGTCCGAAAATTGGTCTCTACCAGGCTTGGCTTCAAATTATTCAAGGACACATTAAAGAGGCTATCCCGCTTTTGACGGAAATTGCTGAAAATTTGACAAATTCAGATCCTGATACCGAGCAAAAGTGGATGCAGACAGTTATCTCCACTGCCCTGGTATTTCTTGCCCCACCTTCAATCAACCCCAATGCCAATCCTCTTCCAAGCGAATCGCTGCTGGATGACATCCCTGCAAATGAGATGATCCTGCGGAATGCAGCAGATTTCCTCTACGGAATGGCACTGGCGAGGAAAGGACAACTTGAACGTGCGATCGATATTTCGATGAAGTGCATCGAGAGAGAAAGGTCGCAACAAGGTGAAATCGTAATCCCGACTTTAGCTTCATTCGTGACACGCATCCACCTGATCACCGGACGATTGAACACATGCGCCAGACTGTGCCATGAATACCTGGATCCCATCAAGGAGAGAGGTATCCGTTTTGTTTATACATCCGGCAGTATGAAAATTGACCTTGGCGAAGTGATGTACGAATGGAACCGCCTGGAAGAGGCTGAGGAGTATATCCGGGAGGGGCTTAAAGGCAACGAACCATGGCAAAACATCATGACCGATGGTTTTGGTCTTACATCCCTGACGCGTGTGCTACTGGCAAAGGGCGATTATTCAGGCGCGATGCAGACTGTCGAGCAGCTGGAAGCCACCTTACGAAGCCGTGCTGTTCCGCGTGAATTTGAAGAAGATTTCCACACCCTGAGAGTACGAGTTCAGCTCGCCAGTGGAGATCTAAAAAGCGCCGGTGCCTGGGCAGATCAGATCCAACGCAGCATGGATTACGAAGCTAATAAATGGAGGTATCCACTCACGCTGGCATGTATAGCCCTCACCCGACACAGGTATGAGGATGTCGAGAAAATCCTTTCGGGGATGAGCCCCATGATCTCATGCCGCAGCCGAATAAGCAGGCAAATTGAAGGCAAATTGTTGCAGGCAGAAGCACTCCACGGGATGCAACGCCGATCAGAAGCGATTGCACTCCTCAACTCTGGTCTTGCGCTGGCTGAAGAGGAAGGGTACTTACGGGTCTTTCTTAATGCTGGCAAAGCGGTGCAGGCGCTTGTGACTGAATATTTGAAATCTGGTAAAGCAGATCACCGGCTTTTCGCTCAAGCAGTCTTGAATACGTTTGCCCCGACTCAGAATGGAGGGGCAGGTAAGTCTCCGGCAGCCGGGTTGATCGAACCACTTTCCGATCGCGAGGTGGAAGTGCTCCAACTCATTGCACAGGGGCAAACCAATGAAGAGATTGCGCGGCAGTTGATTGTGGCAAGAGGGACTATAAAAGCCCACGCTGCGAGTATTTACCGTAAGCTCGATGTTGCCAACCGGACCGAGGCAGTAACACGCGCGCGCCAATTGGGACTCCTCGACTAGTCCCTTTTTTCCCACTTCACTAAACCCCAGCAAATAACCCCTTAATTCCCCATATGGCTGATGCAAGTTCAATTGCAACGCAGTAAATTAATATACGTAAATAATCAAGGGGAATCGTTTCCATAAGCTGGAATTTAAACATAAGTCCTCTGGATTCGGACAGTTCTGAAAATTTGAAGACTTGAATTTGGCACAACCATGTGAGATAAATCTATGTTTTTATATGAATTAATTATGAGGAGGAAATGATGTTGAAGAGAAGCAAGAAATTTGCTGTTTTGTTTTTGGTTTTTGCGGTTCTGCTGGCCGCTTGTACAAAACCAGTCCCAAAAAGGCCAGAAATCACACTGACGCCATGCAAATTAGGGATCACACAGGCACTATGTGGAACCCTGCGGGTTTATGAGAATCGCGACGCACAACGCGGGCGGAAGATCGATATCCGCGTGGCGGTGATAAAAGCGAAGAGCCCGAACCCTGCTCCGGATCCGATCTTCTACCTGGCAGGCGGTCCAGGAGGGTCAGCAGTAGAAGATGGCATGAGACAACAGTTTTCCAGTGCCTTAAGTTACACACATGACATAGTCTTTATGGACCAACGCGGTACAGGCGAGTCGAATCCTGAGACCGTTTCACAGGGTTTTCCAGATTTTCAAGGATTAACTGCCGAGCAAATTGATGCCAATATCAAAGACAGAGCCTGGGAATACAAGGTGTTAAAGCTAGTCACGATGGACACGCGATATTACAGCACATCCATGGCGATGGATGATCTTGATGATGTGCGGGAAGCGCTTGGTTATGACAAAATAAACCTGGTGGGTTATTCCTATGGAGCGACCGCAGCCCAATATTATCTGCGGCAGCATGAGGAGCATGTGCGCACGGTGACACTTGGTTGCGGTTCCCTGCTGGATATACCCGTGTTCGAGTTATGGGCGCACAACGGTCAGCGGGCAATGGACCTCATTTTCGATCGATGTTTGGCTGATCCTGCATGCCAGATTGCCTTTCCGAACCTGCGGGAAGAATTCACGGGTTTATTAACCCGAATAGCATCATCCCCGGCCATTGTGAGCTTTACCTACCCGGGAAATCAACAACCCGACCGGGTTACATTTACACCTGACTATTTTGCGGCTTTCCTGAGACACATGACAACCGATGCGAAAAATGATCCTTTTATCCCAAGACTCATTCACCAGGCGTACCAGGAGAATGATTGGTCGGGATTTGCCCAGTATTTGGCGGATGGGTATGGACCTCAATGGTGGGGAAACCTGGCAATGGAACACACCATCCGCTGCAGTGAAAAGTGGGCAGCATTTGACCCTGCCGAAGTGGCTGAAAACAGTGAAGGCAGTTACCTTGCAGGATGGGATATCAGCCTTGCTCAACATCAAGCCTATTCCTGCAGCTTTACTCCTGAAGGTGTGGCACCGGAAGATGCAACTCAACAACCAGGTTCAAACGTACCAGTTCTCATCCTTAACGGCGAACTGGATCCAATAGATCCCCCGGAAAATATGGCAGGCGCGAACGAATTGTGGCCAAACAGCCTTTCCCTGATAGGGACGCATCAAAGTCACAGTATATCGAATATGGATCAAATCATGTGCTGGTTTTCAATCCTGGATCCGTTCATCGACAGCGGTTCCGTGGAGGGGCTTGACACCTCTTGTATGAAGGAACTCCAGGCACCACCGTTTGACACCCATTGATTGATTAACCATTCATGACAAATGAGCCCCCCGCCGCAGCGAGGGGCTCATTTTATCTGCAGAAAAAAGACTTTTCAATTACCCCATGATGGTTACAACTCCGGGTGTTGCCAGCTAACCCTTTACCCCTGTGGAAATAACCCCTGTATATAACCCCTTAATTCCCCATCTGGCTGATGCGAGGCTGTTTGATCAGCAGTAAATTAGTGACAGTAAATAAACAAGAGGGATGCTTATGCCAGAATATTACGAAATTAGAATCATGGGTCGTTTGGATGCGCACTGGTCTGAATGGTTTTCGGACTTAAAGTTGACGCACTTGGAGGAGAACGAGACCCTGCTCGCAGGTCTCTTGCCCGACCAGGCGGCACTCCACAGCCTACTCGAACGGATCCGCGATCTCAATTTAACTTTGATTTCAGTAAACTGTACCATCCCCCCCACCCACTCACCTGATAAAGAACAGAAAGGATAATGAAATGGAACACAAAGATGTTGGTAAGAAAAAGAAAGGACTTCGTACTCTGGTCATTTTGTTGATCGTCGTACTCCTCATCGTAGGAGCAGTTGCAGGCTTAACCTATCTAGGGAAAAAAGCGGCAGGTGACTTGCTCACCATGACCCTGTCTGAGCCACTTGACGGAGCCACAGCTGCAAAGGTAACAATTGACCCGGGAGACGGTAACCTGACCCTTGAGAAGAATAGCAGCAGCGAGCAGATGCTGGCCAGTGGAACACTGCAGTACTTTGAGAAAAATGGTGCTCCTCTCTCGACGGTTGCCACAAGCAATGGACATACCACATTCACTGTAAATGCAAGCGGCGGGCAGCCCTGGCTGAAACTCCCCTGGTCAGCCTGCAATGGAGCGACCGAATGGACGATCCGCCTCAACCCGGCAGTCTCCTACGACATCAGCGCACTCACTGGCGGAGGGAATGTGAGGATAGACCTGACAGGCTTGACCGTCACCCACCTGGCAGCCGAAACCGGCGGAGGGAATATGGAAGTCACCCTGCCCGAGGATGCCGCAAACCTGGATGTGTTAGCCAAGACAGGCGCGGGTAAAGTAACCCTAAACGTTGGCAACGGCATCTCAGGGATGAACACCATCAATGCCAGCAGTGGTGCTGGTGAAGTAAGCGTGTTATTACCAAAAGGTATCGCGGCGCGTATCAAAGTATCCTCGGGAAATGTAATCGTGGATCCTGGACTAACAAAGATCAATGACACCACCTACGAGACTCCCGATTATCAGAATGCAACGGATAAAGTTGAGATCACTGTTGGCAGCGGCGCTGGTGAAATAAACATCATCATTAATTAGAGCCGGACATTAAAACCGGCAAGAGAAGGAGAAAATAAAATGGCAAAGAATGTACTAATCCATAACCTGTTGGAACCCCTTGGCAGAATCACAGAAGCGGATGTTGCTATCGATCCGGGTCTCGGCAACCTGGAAGTTGACGGGATTACCAATAACGAGCAGGAATTAGCCAGCGGGACGCTGCAATACCTCGAAGAAAAAGAACTACCCACCTGGTCATTGGACACGAATAACCAGCCACCCACTTTCACAATCAAGGCAACCGGCAAAGGACGAGCTGGATTTCGCTTTCCCTGGGCTGCTTGCTACGGTGCCACCAATTGGCAGGTCCACCTAAATCGAAGAGTGCCATCGACCGTCAATGCCCACAGCAATGGCGGCAATATCAAGCTCGACCTCAATGGCATGCCAGTGACACGCGTCTCTGCTGAAACCGGTGGGGGCAATATAGAGGTAATCCTGCCTGATCCTGCAGCTGACCTGAGTGTTACTGCAAAGTCCGGTGCCGGAAACGTAGTTGTGCAAGTTCCAGGCGGCGTTGCAGCCAGGATACGCGCAACTACCGGACTGGGGAAACTGATCCTGAGCCCAAGGTTCGTTATGATCGAGAAAGGCTGCTATCAATCTCCGGATTACGATTTGGCGGATAAAAAAATCGAAGTGACCGTGAGCAGCGGCGCGGGTAATGTAGTGGTTGAAGAGCGTGCTGCGTGAAGAGTGTGTTATCAGTTCCGCCCGGGACCAATCAAACAGCATGAAGATGAACTCCGCAAATCCTGGTGGGCAGTGTGAAAACTTGCCTGCCCACCAAGGCCATGCCTCGAAGTTCAAATTGAAATGGCAAGAAAGAAACCTCAAGATTGCTGAGATTCACCTGCCAAAGAAAAACTGAAGTAGATAAAAGGAAGGAAAGATAATTATGGACATCTTCAAAAATCACCACGGAATGGATATTGTCGGGCAAGGCGGGAAGATCATCCTTTTTATGCTGCCATCATTGATCGCTGCCATCTTAGTACAACACTTTTTCCCGCAAGTTGCCAAACTGGGTGAAAGTGTAAGTTTTCTCAAAATTACCGGTTATGTTTTACTCATTCCGGGTTTCATTTTCTGGGGGACAGCAGTGATCCAGTTATTGATAAAGTTTTCTAAAGGGAAATTAATTACCAATGGTGCTTATGGCGTTGTGCGCAATCCCATTTACACCAGCGCGGTGTTTTTCCTGCTTCCCGCTGTGGCGTTGATCACCTTAACGTGGGTCTATTTTGTGCCTGCGGTCTTCTTGTACGCCGGTGTGATGATCTTCATCGGCAAAGAGGAAAGGCAGCTCACGGATACATTTGGAATGGAATACATAGATTATATGAAAAGGGTTGACCGCCTGGTGCCATTCAAAAAACCCGGAAATAATGTGCATCTCGCTACCGGAGAGGGCAAAACACAAGAAGCGAAGGAACAAGCCCCTTGTGTGTGAAAAATGATAGATGTGAGTGAAACCGTAAAAAAACTTTTGAAAGGAGCTAAAAATGAGTAAGAATATTCTGGTCACTTACGCCTCAAAATATGGCGCAACAAAAGAAATTGCCGAGAAAATCGGCGAAGGGCTGCAGCAAAGCGGAGAGCATGTCGATGTTTTTCCGGTGGGAATGGTCAAAGATCTCACATGCTATAACGTGATCGTCCTGGGAAGTGCAATCTACATCGGAAAATGGCCAAATGAGGTGGTGCGGTTTATACAAGCCAATGAAAAAAGCCTGGCGGATAGGTCTTTTTGGCTGTTTTCCAGCGGACCCTCGGGTGAGGGCGATCCGATTGAATTGGTAGATGGAAAGCGCGTACCGGCTGCCTTGCAAGCGACAATCAACCGTATCCACCCGCGTGACATTACCGTTTTTCACGGCAATATCAACCTGGAAAAGATAAACGCGATCGAAAAATGGGCTGTAAAGAGCGTTGTAAAAAAGCCTTTCGGCGACTTCCGGGATTGGAACGCCATTGCTAAGTGGACAACCACGATTGCTGAAGCCGTAAAATAAGCGGGAAATACTCGAGAAGAGTCAATAAAATACTAGCATAGATGGATTAATCACGAAGAAGACCAGGGAGAATTGGCCATATACCATTGACTTGCACAAACCTTGATAAATATCTCTGGACCATTCGTGCTTAACAGCTAAAATACTGGCGGTTCATCTTCAGACCGCCAGTATTTTTATGCAACACGTTTTGATTCTTTTTTGCCAACCTATCCATTCTTCGTTGAAAAATGGGAGGGATTTGATTTTAGCGCCTACCTCATTACATCGACTTAATAGGCCGGCTCAGCCAAAATCACCTGCCAAGGACCCTGGATCGATTCGACACCCTGGCCATTGAGCTGAATTGATAATTCACCCGAGGGTACATCACCCATGTAACTCTCTACAATCGCAAAGGATTGACCGTTTACACCTCCGCCACCACCGCCGCCGCCATTAGGCACACCGCCGGCGATATCATAGGAAAAACTAAGGCTGGAATCGTAGATAAAGGTGATCTCGTAACCGTTCATCCCAAAATCATTTTGAATTCTTTTTATTGAGACCACATGCACGAGTTTCGGGCCAAACGGTACATCTTTTTCGATGACCCACTCCTGACCTGGTTGGGGATTTTCACCAACAAACACCTGAAAAGTGGATGGGGCATATGGGTCTGTCAACGCCGAGATAGAGTTGACTGTGATCGTCAGCGGCCAGGCGATACTTGGAGAATTAAGCAGCATTGCCCAATTGTATTTATTGCTTCCTTCTTCGTTGAGTTCAACGATGAAATCTCCCGGGACCATTTCGGGGGTCAGCGTGACATTGTTTGCATCCCGGACAGTGACATCCTCCAACAAGCCATTGAAGATGTTGACCGTCAACCCACTTTCAGGTTCAATGGTGAGTGTTCCTTGCAAGATGTACCCGTTATCCAATGGGATGACCTGGCTTACCACCATTTCTGAGGGAGAGGATTGTGCACCTGCCTCTTCGGCTGCATTTTGAGCAATTTCGGTGGGGATTACAACAACCGGAGCAACCATCAATGCGGCATTCCCTTTATCAGTCAGTTGCAGGGGAACCTGGAAACTCCAGAGCGAACTCCCGTTTCCGGATTGCCACAGGCACTCGAGTGTTAATGAAACCTTATTCTCTGATTGTGGAATAGCGGAGTATGTGGCTTCAAATTGATATGATCCACTGCCTGGCGAAACCCCCAAACTCTCGTCTCGCAACACTGTTCCATCTGAAAGACTAATTACAGGGGAAGAATTGATGGGGATGGAATTGGTCATCGGGCATACCAGACCTTGCGACATCATGGAATCTTCAATCCCAAGGATTGAATACTTCACCAAAGTTTTATCCTTGCTGGCAATCACTTCATTTACGCTTATAGTTACTCCATCTACACTTTGGGTTTGCGGTTCATCCAATGTCCGCAATTTTTCTTCCTGTACCTGGCCAAAACCAGGTATATAGCCGATCCAACGCTGGATGGTATCTGCTACAGCCGGAACTGTAAAAGCTACCACCGTCAACATCATTAATACCACTGCGGTAGGGATCAAAATTCTCTTTCGCTTGTTCATCATTGCTCCTTTTTGTCCATGAATTTTTGTGTGGATTTTCGGAGCCAGATTCAGGTTCTGCGGAATTTGATCGCCAATCAACGAATCCAGAATTTGGGAATATTTGCTGTTTTTCATTCCTCATTCCTTTCAGCCTCGAGCAGACCTCGCAGCCTGGTTCGGGCGGCATTCAACAACCATTTGATTGTTCCGGGAGCAGTCCGCGACACTTCACTCATTTCTTTTTCGGACATTTCGAGATAGTACCTTTGGACCACCACCACTCTCTGCCGCGGAGAAAGCCTGGCAAGCAAGGCTAGTATCTCAGCCTTCAATTGAGATCGTTCCACTTCACTTTCCACAGATAGAGAACGGGAAAGGAGGGTTTCAAGATCGGCTTCGTCAGCCTCCTGCGGCAACGGAAGAATGCGTTTTTCTCTCAAAGCCACATTCAGGGCGGCGTTCATCACACTGACCATGAAATACGGCTCAAAAAGCCTGCACTCGTCGAATTGACGGACGCGTTCATAAAAATGCACGAATGCGTCCTGCACTACATCCTCTGCCATGGGCTTGTTGCGGGTCACCAGGTAAGCCGTTCGAACAGCTTTAACCTGGTATTTTGATATCAGGAAATCCAGCCCATTGATATCTCCGCTTTTTAAGCGGAGAACAGCTTGCAGATCATCCATTCTGACTCCAATTCGTGTGTGCGCTCACATATTAACTACAAAAAGGGACTAAAAAAGGTTGGGTTAGATAATTTTATTCCCCCTGGTCAGTACATGATAAGGAGGTTGCGGTTAAAAGACCAACGGAAGAAGTCTTTTTGTGCGGTTTTGATAGTTGATGTAATTATCTCCCAATTGTTCAAGCATAAATCTTTCCTCAACTTTTATGCGGTAGAGGTATGCAAATGTGATCGGGAGCATCATGGCGAGAATTGAACACCAATTGGACATTGAAGTAGAGACCCCCAGGAAAATGATGAGTTGGCCAAGATATCCTGGATGCCGGATGAATTTGTATAAACCTGTTTGGATTATCTTGTGGTTTTCCACCTTTGCGACGGAATATGTAAAGAACCGTCTGAGCGTCAGGATGGAATGAATTCTTATGATCAGGCCGATTCCTATCAAAGACATTCCAATTGCAAAAAAAGAATTCCAATGATAAATCCTACCAAGTTTTGATGCACCGAATGCAAACGAAAGAAAGTAACCTACGGTTATAAGACCATATAACAACCGCAGGCTGCCTTTATCATTTGAAGTGGTACCTTTACTTTTTCGTCTCTGTCTTAAATTTTGAAAAACTTCAAAGAATAAGTACAGGTACGAAACGGCAACAATTATTATTATTTTGGGATCCATCGGCCCTTCCCCGTTTCAGTGCATATCATCTAAATGGCTGTTTCTATAAAATATCCCGCTGCCGGCAAAATTTATTCCTCAATACTAAGTTCGATGGGTGAGTTACCAGCCCAATACAATGTATAAGTCTCCGGTAAAGGTTGGAATACGGTAAAGCCTATTACAAACTCATCTTCATTAAGCCATCCGCCCATGCCACCAAAAAATAATTGTGACCCATCATCTCGCTGAACGAAAATTCCGCTGCTATCCTCGGTTACCATTTCTTGAAAAGACTCGAGTGAAAACTCGCCCATAACTATTTTTTCCATGCCAGGCCTTGCCAGTTCCACCAGTAGAAATTTATCTCCTGGAGGGGCTTTCGTATCACGGACCTCGTCAACCAGGCGCGCAGAAACAATAATAAAATCTCCCATTTCAGACTTTATGAGCGGATAGGTTACCTCTGTACTTGAAATCGGTGCAGCTAAAACTTCAGTTCCTTCGATTGTTTGAGTCATACGCTCGTGTACATGCGGTTAGGAGAAATGCAATAGTTATTAAAATGATTATCCCTTTGGTTTTCATGGTAGATCCTTTCTATAATAATTTATTGGTTTGGATCCTGTTTTAGATAGCGCGCTTATTGATCTGATTTGTACAACCAGAAAACAGATTCTGGATTGAATTAGTGAATTATTCAACTAAATTCGGCATCACCCAGTTATGCAATTCTTGTGTGAAGATTACCGCCTCTGGGTAATTATTTTCGATCATCTCAGTGTTTATGGGATCAGTAAATTGATAATGACTAGCAATGACAAATTTACTTTTGAACACATCGAAATACAAGGGGAGTAACGCTTCATCCGACAGGAGAAAATGTTGAATGAAAGCAATATCGATTTGCTTTCCCAGAAAGTCATATCCTTGAAGACTTTCAGTTGAGAGAAGGCTCGCGTCGATATCACCGGTGTGGAACAGAGTGACTCCATTGATATTGATCACATAACCCTGGTTCATGACCTCGGTTTCACCGGTTTCACCTTTGCCATGTGATAAGTAAATGGCTTCCACCTGGATCCCGTTTATTTCTTTCTGAACCGAGTTTCCAGTGCTCGCATCTAACGTAATTACCCTTTCGCCTAAACCATTAATTTGATTCGTAACCTGGCTTGTGGAGACAAACACTGCCCCGGGGTTATTTTGCATGTGCGTTTGTACCATGCTTGCGCTGAAGTGATCTGGGTGGTAATGAGTGGCAAGGATCAGGTCGATATTATCGAATGGCGGGAGGGCGTGAACCAACAAACCTTGCACATTTAGAGGGAGTTTATAAATACCACTGATCCCACTAAATACCGCGTCTATGAGCACTTTCTTGTCGCCCACGGTGATGAGAAAACCCGAATTTCCAACATAGGTGACACGCGTGCCATCAAAGAATGCTTCACCGGTCACCAGAGGTGTCGATGTTGCCTCAAAAGCTGTTGGAGTGATCGAAGTCGCGGCGGTGCGGGATTGTCTATTAACTCCATTGCACCCAGATAACATTATTAGGATAATTAAAATGATTATCATGCGCCGAAAGTAAAATTTCATCATATTTACTCTTCAATCACGATGCGGTCAGGATGGATCTGTGAACCGTTGTAATCGGGCACATCCAATGATATTATGCCGTAAAGATGAACGATCTTGCCGGTATCCCGCAGCGCTTCGATCTGGGACTGTATCGCAGGATCAATTGAATCAATCCCATAGGAAATTAGCTGCCCCAAATCCTGGCGTTCGAAGAAATCATTGTATTGTGCACCAGCAGGTGTACTCTTGATGGTTCCCCACCAGTCAGTGACCGCTTCTGTACCCGGCTGTAAAGGACTTCCTGGAGTTACTACTGTTTCAGTCGGTTTTAATGAATCACCCGCTTTACACTCTCCCCTGAAGTAAGCCCATTCATCACATTCACTTCCATCAGAGAAGAGACAGAAACCGGCGACACTGCCATCGGCTGCCTGCCTGTTTTCTTCTGTGCCGCCATTTTCTTTGCAGAAGACGGAAGCAGGGTTAGGGATTTCAATGGCAGCAGTCGGTTGTAATTCTTCCGATTTGCAAGCCGATAACGCGAGAATTGCTGTTAGCAGTACGAACATTAAGATCTTTGTTGATTTCATTTTTCCCTCCGGACTATTTTGAAAAATCATTTGATACTCTTTTGACGCTGTCAGTGGATTTCCCGTTCCTGAAACTGATTAAGTGTTTATTAATTTTGGTGAAGACATTCATCTTTCCGACCATACTGTTCATGACAGATGAAGACGCTCGCGGAAAACTCCCAACAGTCACTTCATGGATTCTTTTAACAAGCCCACTCCCATGAAGACTATTCCAAAGTTTTTAATGACCATACTGATGATAAAAATTGTTAATACGGTTGATGTAACGTGATTCATGAAGTATATTTTTGCAGGCATGCCAATCAACATGGAGGTAAGCACGATCAACCCACCTGCAATGCCATAGGGATTTTGGAGGTTGAAGAAAAGTATTGTTAAAGCGATCGAGAATCCAAAACCACCGATCAACCCGCCAAATAGAGCGCCAAGTCCTTTCAGGAAGCCGGCTTGTGTGAGCACTGTGTAATCACTGATGGTGGGATGAATCTGGATGCTGCTGGCGAAATTTGTTGTGACGTAACTCCAAAATATTCTTTCCAAAATATACAGAATACCAATAATCATGGCAATAAAGGCGATGGACTTATGGTACTTGAGCCAGCTTCCATAAAGACCTATAGTAAGCATGGCGATGGAGAGGATCAACAAAGGTTCACCGAAATAGCCGGCAATTTTGTATGGTGTAGCATAAATAGGCGCCGGATTCAGCGGGTACTTGCTTATCTGGAGAGAAGAGATAAACCAATCCCCAATCCCGTGCATATCCGATACCATGGTAGCGGCAGTTGCCAGGAAAAAAGCCCCCAGCGAGCCAATTAATAGCATTTTATTTTCCATTAATAATTCCCATCAGGTTTACCGTTGCTTTGATACAGCTTCAGTTTTTTGGTTTCCAGCAAACCTTCTTCAAAGATTGGAAAGGGAGTAGCCCTTCACTAACCAATTAAAGGTTGCTAAACGATATTTTTTGTGACGCCAAAAGACAAAGTGAAATGGCGTAACTAAGAGTAATTATTATGAATGCTGATAACATCCCGTATTGGAGGAGAGGGTAGAGTGAACCCTGGGGGTAAATCAGCTGAAATATCAACCTGGTGAGCCACAAAACACAGGTGGCAACCAGTAAGGCAATGATTGAGAATCGATTTGCATTACTGCCGAAAATGAAGAGGATGTTCAGGATACCAAACAAAACTAAAGACAAAGAAAAGAAGACGTTAATTGCTCGAACGGCAACGATCAGCTCTGTCGCGTTGGGATCGATGTAGGAATACCACTTCCACACACCGGGAACAAAAAAGTGCCATACGCCGAACGCAATCGAAGCGATGCTCGCAAACCCTACCATAACCTTTACTAGACTATTCAAATCAACTCTCCTGGTGGATAAGTAATTTTGGATTGGATTGCATAAGCTTACTCGTGCTGATTGGCTTTAACCATGCAACCCAATCCATTATTATCCAGACCGTTTCATTTTTTGATCGTCCCATTGGCTTATCCATCACACTGGATATCGTATTCTATGGGTAAGGCTGGTTCA
The DNA here is from genome assembly GCA_964533735.1 of uncultured Anaerolinea sp. Lineage (GTDB taxonomy): Bacteria > Chloroflexota > Anaerolineae > Anaerolineales > Anaerolineaceae > UBA6107. Next base: position 89,002 of record CAZHMD010000003.1, read on the forward strand.
ACCAGAGCTTATGCACTCCATTACCAGCCAACCAGGTATTCGTTGAAACAAACATGTCCAGGTCTCCATCGGCATCCATATCGGCAATGGCAACGCCGGAGTTGTTGAATGAATCCAGTTTGATCTTGCTGTCGGAAAAAGTTCCTTTGCCATCATTCAACCAAAATTTAGGACCAGTTTTCCAGCTGCCGGTTATGGCATCCAGATCGCCGTCACTATCCATATCCGCCAATGCAGCGGTCAGGCTGTAAAGCGTGCCCAGGTTTTGCCCGCTGTCTGAAAAAATTCCATTCCCGTCATTCAACCATACTTTATCTGCCGGATTAGCCCCATTGTGGGATGAATTGGCGATGAACGCATCAAGATCACCATCCACATCCAGATCGCCCAGAACCGCGGCATAAGCGTTGGTGAATCCGAGCCTTTGATTGCTGTCTGTGAATACGCCGGTGCCGTCGTTCAACCATAGAACCGGGGCATTGTCTGTTTTCTCACCGTTATTGGCGACTAATGCATCGAGGTCGCCATCCTTGTCAACATCGCCAAGCGACACGGCTGAGCCAAACCAGTTACCCAGCGTTTGACCGCTGTCACTAAAGTTGCCGCTACCATCGTTCAAAAATACCTGATCGGGATTGCCATTCCAATTGGTGACAAAAGCATCCAAATCTCCGTCGCCATCCAGGTCGCCCAAAGCTACTGACGAACTCTCGGGGCTAACCAGGTTTTGGTCGCTTGTATTAAATTTTCCTATGCCGTCATTCAACCAAACTTCGTTGCTTGTCTCTTCAGTGATAAAGATATCTAAAGATTTGTCACCGTTCAAATCGCCAAAGGCTGCGCTGCTGCTGGGTTTGAATTCCTGGGCACTCTTTGCGAATTTACCAATACCGTCATTCAACAGCAACGTGCTATTCTTATCAGCATTACTGACCAAGGCATCCATATCCCCATCGCCATCCACATCTGCAACGGCAATTGAGGTGCCATCGCCCTGGCCAAGGTCCTGACCGCTTTCAACAAAAGTAAATGAAGCTGCAGGTGTAGCAGCAGGTACGGGCGTAGGGGTTGGCTTGGGTTGACAAGCACTTACCAATACAAGGGTTATTGCTACAAATCCAACAAGTGATGCAATTCTTCGAAACATAATTCTCTCCTTTTTTTTAATTGGATTTCTGATATTGAATGAACAAAATATTGAGACACTCCTCCTATCCGGTCATTTTCGTAATAAATATGATGGCTGTAATAAGATCCATTGAGTTCGCCACGCTGTGGACAATCATTCCTACATAGATATTCTTCTTTGTCGTCCCAAAGATTATCGGTAAGAATCCAATGGTTCTTGCAATGATCATCCAGGGCGTGAAGACATGTACAGCTGCAAACAGAAAGCTGTGGAACAATATGGCAAACTTACCCTTCATTCTGGGTAATAAATATCCCCGAAAATACAATTCTTCAACAATTGGAGCTAAAAACACACCTAAAATTAAGGACATTGAATAGGTGACGATCAATATAGATTTGGAATAATTCCCATCCAGTCCGGAATTTAAATCCGGCATCCAGAAAAAGAGATTCTTTTGCAGAAATGAATCAACGGGTTTAAAAAGTGTCATGATAGCACCGACAGCCACAAAAATAATGCTTACCCAAACAAAGTATTGCCACCACGAGATTGGTTTTCGATAACTGATGATCCCAAGTAATGTCAAGCGACCTGTCTTTTTCTTCCCCTGGTAGAGAAGATATCCGAGTTCGACAGGAACAAGAACAAAGGCGAAAGCCAGAAAAAGAGCAAAAATTGATGGATACCCCATTTTGGCAACTGGCTCAAGCGCGAGGAAATAAAAACATCCAACCAGGATCCCGGGGAGCAAGTGCAAAATAATCGATTGTGCCGTTGAATGTTTTTCGATTTGATGTTGTTCCATTTTTCTCCAAAAATGTTAGGTTGAAAAAAATTAATTAATCCGGCTTCTGGGACATGCATCAGAAACATAAAGCGCCTAGAATTGCCGAATTTCTTCCAGCAACTTTCTTGAAGTCATCGCCCAATTTCCGTATCCATCTTTTGTCATGTTCTCATACTGTTTTTCCAGTTTTTGACAGGGATACTCTTCGCATTGGGCACAATTGGCAATTTGGCGTGCAAGGACACAGAGTCTGACAACGCAAGTTCCGCAATAGTTCGCGCAGACAGTGCCCAGGCAGCCTTCTAGACAATCATGTTTATATAAGGGGCATTGGGTGCAGTCATTGCCACAACAAGCTACATAAGGAGTTATCATATCTATCCGGGTCCTTTCTTTAGGAAGCATTTAACAAAACCAGATTGGTCTTTCCATTTCGCCAGTCAACTCCAATTCCACGCATACCAGACTGTAACCATATTGAAGCCCATGTTGACCGCAAGCAGGAATTTATCGTATAACGATGGATAGGTGGGCAAGCCAACCAGATTGAACAAAAAAAAGAAGGCAGCAACGATGATATTCACCCAGCGGCTAACAGGTTGAGGTAAAACCATGTTCAGAAAAACCATCAGGATTGGGATCAACATCAAAACTGCAATCCCAAGCCAGACACCCTGGTTGAATTTCATGTTGGTCATTGATTTGGCAAAATCGCCACTGCAGATGCGTAAGACATCACCATAAAGATAAAGTAGCGTGACTACCACCCAGGTTGCAGAAAGAATTGTTTTTGTATTCATCGTTTATTTACTCCCATTCCGTCATTGTGATGACCACTTTACCCATTGGATGCACCTTCTCAAAATACCAGAAAGCCTCAGGAGTTTTACTCAACGAGTAACATGCATCGATAACCGGCGCGATCTTCCCGGATCCAAGAAGAGACTTTAAAAACATCAGATCATCCAGGTTATGTTCCTGTGACACGATGTGCGTTTTCTGTCTCCCGGTACTCGTCAATCTTTTACCGCTGGTCGCCGCCTGGAAGAGTTGAACCATCGAACCGCCTGCGACGACATAAGTTCCTTCTGGTTTTAAGGCGCGCAGATAATCTGAAATCGGATGATATCCATTCACCGCCAGGATCAGGTCGTACTGCTGCCCGTTTTTGGTGAAATCGTCTACCTTGTAATCAATGACATGATCTGGACCAAGGGACCGCACCATCTCCAGATTCCGCGTACTGCACACGGCAGTCACTTCTGCGCCTAACGCTTTGGCGATCTGAACAGCAAAGGTTCCCACACCACCGGATGCGCCATTAATCAACACCTTTTGCCCCGGCTGAATGTTTCCCTTGTTGCGCAGAGCCTGCAGGGCGGTGAGTGCCGCCAACGGAACTGCCGCAGCTTGCTCGAACGTTACGTTAGCCGGTTTCAACGCTACTTCATCTTCACCAGCACAAACGTACTCAGCAAAGGTGCGCCCGCTATACCGGGACAAATACCCAAAGACCTCATCATCTGGCTTAAATTGCTTGACGCCGCTGCCAACCGCCTCAACCTGGCCGGCCATATCAACCCCAAGTATCGGGTATTTAGGTCTCAACAACCCGCCTTTTGCCAGGCGGATAAAGAACGGATTGGCGCGCATGAGCCGCCAGTCACGCGAGTTTACTGAAGCCGCATGAACTTTAATGAGCACTTCATCCTCTTGCGGGATAGGTTTCTCTACCTCCCGGAGTTGAAGCACATCCGGGGAACCATATTTTGTGCAAACAATTGCTTTCATTTTTAATCCTTTCCTTTTTCCTTTTGCATTTTTCATCCTTACTCTTTGCTTCATTCTGGATTCACTGATAACCGCGTTTTTACAGCCTTGATCGCAAGCCACAAAGCCAGGGAGACTTCAGCAATGAAACTGATCACCAGGCAGGGATAAGCGATGATCGCGAGGTCAGGGAGGATCAAGCGCTGGCAGACATAAACGAATTGGCAAATGCCGTCCGCAATCAGGAGCATGCCGAAGATCTTTGGAAGAAACTTTGATTTAAGGACCAGGTAACCGAGCGGAAAGAGCCATACCCCGTAAGGCACCTGGGCTATAACGACCCCGGTTTTATATAAGCCGAAGAAGAACACTGCCAGCGCTTGCAATTGATCCGGCTGGAAGGCTTTGATGGCTTCTGTTCCATTCAAGATCACCAGGCTGGCAAACAGGCAAAGCGAACTGAACAACCAAACCGCAAAACCGGCAACGTTGAATAACAGGAATAGCAGCGCCAGGTCTTTGTTCACAGGCTTCAGCAGCACGTACAAAGCCCAGGCTGCCAAAAGGAAAAGAACCACCGAAAAAAGATTGATTACAAAACCGATGCGGAACTGAGTTGCATGGGTTAGGATGTGGTCAATCGTGACCGGGGCCTCCACAAACACGAATTTCCCGAATAAGTTGGCGATGATCGAGGTGACCATGTAAACAAGGTATAACAACCCTGCGATCCTTGCGATTTTTGTGACTGAATTCATTTCGTACTCCTTTTTTTAGAAATTGGTAAGTCCCGGTTATCCGTTTGACCCGGGCATATAGAAATTAATGTCAATCCCAGATCACGAATTTTTTTAAGCAGTCCGTGCAGGGCAGCCTGGTCGACAACCGCACCGGTGATAAGCGTGTCACCGTTGTCATCCAGCGTGATGGTCAAGCCTTCAAACCAGTCTGTCCACTGAGAATCGAGTTGACCCTTGATCCTGATCTTGTAAATTGTGGGCTGCGATGAATCAGGTTGAGGCTGATGTGTATTTCCCATTGATAAGCTTCCTTTGTGACAAGTAATAATATTTGGTGCCAATTGCCTGGTGCAACGCTACTATACCTGCGCCACAGGGCGACTGATAGACACTTTGGTGTGGTGCGGAGTGTTGTTTCGGAAAAAACAACCGATTTCTACTGATTGAGCTAGCTTACAATCAAGCTGATTATTTTATTGTCATTCTGACGACCTTTTTCGCAACACATCCATGGACTGGTTCTATTTAACATAAAGGCCGACGATATCAAGGTTGGAATCCATGGTGATTGTAAAGACGATATTGCTTTTCTCATATTTCCCGACCAGGACAACTGTTGCATAATCCTCACCGGACGTTTTACTTTTTTGTCCAAGAGTGGTTATTGATGGGTATTCAATAAAAGCTCCAGCCTCAACCAGTTTTGGTTGTATTGCTTCCTCTAATTGATTCGAAGTAAGCTGATCTTGAAGATCATCCCTTATCTCGGCATTCACTTGATCGAAAGCTTGAGCGTTAATCATCTCAACAACCTCTTTTGCGCGCTCGGTTACGATATTTACATCATAAATATCAGCAAGTTTTCCGGCGTTGCATGCAGACAGTGTGAGTGAAAATGCCAACAAAAGGAAGAGAATTCTGATTAGTTTCATTGTTTTTTACTCCTTGGTTATTGTTTTTATTAGCGAACAAGAATTTCAAAATTGAAAAAGCAGGTAAAGGTCCTATCGTGTCTACTGAATAATCCTGGTTTGGATGCTCTATCTTGATCTTTTTTCATAAAAACTCCCTTGATATTGATCACTGCGGCAACCACTACAGATTCTGATACCTGGAATCATCCAGTTCTTTCTTAATTTTTTCCTCATCGGAGGCAGTGTGAATTTGCACCTTCTCTGTTTCCAACTCAGCCAGTTCCGCAGCATGCAACTCACTCATCGTTGCCCTGCTCACAACACTCCACTTGCCGCAATGTGGGCAGGGTACCAATTTTCTCCCAAACATATGAATACCGAGAAATTGAAATCCAAATGGGCGCTTGCATCTGGGGCAAATCCCTCCGCCAAACGAATAGCTGCGCTCGGCTCCAGCAGGTACCTTTTTCCCTTTGCGCATATTGACCATAGCTGTGATTGAAGAAATAGCCATGGCACCAAATACCACCACCAGAATTGGCACGATCATCTTAAGAGATGCGGCCGAAGCTTCTTCTTTCGACATAAAAACCGCATTTATCTTTTTAGAGATGATCTGCTTGCCATCTGTGGTGAAGCCGACTGCGGTAAAGACATGGGCACCGGTTGTGTAGTTATCGGTTACAAATTGGATCGCAAAAGGAGATTCAGTATCTTCACCTAATAAAGTCTCATCCAGGATGAACTGCACCCGTTCAAGATTGGCAGGTCCGCTGGCTTTTAACGTAAAAGTCCCCTGGATATCGCCATTAAAACCACCAGACCCAAAATCGCGCGTAAGACTAAGGGTCAATTCTTCACTTTGGGCAGATATAACCGAAATAAATGTCAGACTAATTAGAATTGCGATAAAGATTGCAGGTAAAAACTTTTTCTTTGGATTTTTCATTTTAGGTTCCTTGATATTAATCATGCCTTACTTACAGATCTAATATAATCATGATCAAACCTCATCAATAGACACTTTGGTGTTGTGTGGGGTGTTGTTTTGGGGAAAAAATTTTTTTCATCAAATCATTCCTGGCTTTGAACAAGTTGGTTTTTTTATCTACATTAGAGCCTTGTCAGCATGAGTATTAATCAGGCAGATTCAAGAGCCCGTTGTTCCCGCGATCGAAAAGCCATCGCTATCAAACCAATCACAAAAGTCAAGCTTACCCATATCCAAAAACGCGGTTGTGCGGCTCCCGCAACCATCACTACCGTAGGGAACAAGGGAACAAACGCATTGGCCCACCCATGACTAATTAACCCAGCCCAAGTGCGTTTCCCAGAAATCTGGTGCACCCAGGCAAAGAACCAAGAATACCCCGTTGTCAGTAACACAAACCCAGCAAAGGGCATAAACATCTGGCTTGTTCCCTGGATAAAAAATAGAGGCAAATGCCAAAAGACCCATATTACTCCCAATACCAGGTTCCCTATCCACGCCCCGAGGTGCGCTTCCAAGGGATCCAAAATATAGCCGCGCCAACCTAGTTCTTCCTGCCCGCCGCCTAATAGAATCATAAGCAAAACATAAGGCGGAAAAATCCATACGGAGGGCAAGAGCATTTCCACCCGCGGCTCACCCCAAAGCTCCGGCAGCATCCAAGCTATCCAAGTGCTCCCGCCTAGCACAAATATAGGAAGGAGCCACGCTCGCCAGCCCAAACGGAAATCCAGTAAACCACGCAGGTATTGGCGAATAGCACCCTTACCACATAATGTTTTGAGACAGTAAAAGGTTCCGGCGGTTGGACCAAAGGCTGCCACAATTGTGGCGGGTATGGTCAAAGCACTCAGAAGGTCTTTGCCTTTGGGTAAAACACCAACGCTAGCCAAAACCAATGGAAGCCAGACCAGCCAAGACCAAACGAACGTGACTATGAAAAACGGATAGGGGAATCTTGCTTGTCTTTCAATTTGATGTTGATTCATCCTGTTATGCCTTTTTGAGCGAATTAATAGGCTCTCAACTCGCGGGAGTGGAGAGCCGATTATCTTTTACTACCGGAAGATAGAATTGCTGTTAGACTTGCAAATTTTTCGGATAAAGATCGACAATTGCTTTAGGGTTGAATCCTTTAACAATCAGCCAAAGCGCCATTACTATTTCCTGTGGCGCAATCACCATTTCCAGATAAAACCCGATGCCAGGATCCATGTGGAAGAAATTCAAAAGGGCAGCAGCCATTGAAGTAATTACGCCGATAAAACCCCAAACAGACAACCAACGGGGAATCAGCCGGGCGCGGAAAAAGGCGATGTATATACACGTACATCCGATTAGAAAAATGAAGGAGCTGACCGGGGCGGTGAGGTTTGCGAATTGATACACGAGGTTACCAATCGTCTGCAAAACCGTGGATCCAGACCCAGTGGCAACGTATGTGTTGCCAACCGCGATTAGGGTTAAGAAAGTGAGGGTAGAAAGGCAATAAAAGATACCTTCCAACGCGCCGCGGAAAAGGACCATTCCCATGGCCAGTTCTTTGCTGGCTTTTCGTAATACCGGATAGAGGAAAACCGTCATCCCCACCAGCGAAATCCCCATCATGAAGGTTAAAAATGATCCTGCTGTAAGCCGGGATGAATTTGCAGCGGCGAGATTGAGCATATCCACACCAGTAAGTGGTTTGCCAGAAATGATAGAGGTTAGGACTTCGCCACCTACAACGGCGCCCAAAACCCCAAAGATAGTCCCCAAGAAGTATAAAATCCCGGTCATTACTGCATTCTTTCTGTATGTATTCATTTTCAGATCTCCTTTTTAATATGGTTATTAGCATAAAAAATTAAATTGATTAGGTTTACAAGAGGAATAAAGGTAAATCCGCTTACTTTCGCGTCTCCTGTTGTAACAGTTGTGAAATTACTCTTTTCAAGATTGCGTCTCATCTTTGGTCATATGCTTTTCCACGTCTATGGGATTTGGCAAATCCTGTGATCTGAATTTTGTTTGCTCGATCGCTTTCATTTTTTTCAGTTTACGTAGAAAAAATTTGTTATCAATGAACAGATTGCAGGATTGTCCACAAGTCAACCGGTTGCGCGCTATAGCTTTCGTTAAACAGGATCACGGCTGTGATGACCAACGCGAAAAAACCAATGACAAACCCAATTTGGAGTAGCGATGTTTTCTGGATCTCATGTTTAGGCTTCACATCACAAACGTTACCCGGACAGTATTGGGGTTTTTCTTTATGGAACAATGGATAAAATTTGCATCCCAGGCAAATACCAAACACAGCTTCAAAAAATAAAAAGATGAGGCAGATCTGGCAGATAATGCCGGTAATGACGCTGGTTGAATTCAGTACAACCAACAACAGGAAAATGATCGTCGCTAACACTAAACCGATCGTCCAGGCAAACTTTTTTGGAGCCGCACCGACGTATTCGGGGGTTTGCTTACGGACAAACAAACGCCCAATAATTAATGAAGGTGAATATTTGGGGCTGATGAACATGCGGATGATGAAATCTATCAGGAAGATGGTGTTGACCAACTTAATCATAAAAAAATTCTCTTTAAATATGACCAGCATCCAGGCCAGGAACATAAAAAAATACAGTATCCCTGCCGATGCTCTTATTTCCCGTTCGTTTAAAACAGGAATGTTATAGCCTTCTACCGTTTCTCCAAATTGCTTTATTTTATTCATTCTCCACTCTTTTCTACTTTTGTTTCGATTTTTGATTGTCTTGTCTTTTCGATAATTGAAATTTTTGAGTCGGATTGAATTGGCCGAGATGTTACAGCGATCACCATCCTATTTAGCCTGCTTTTTTACGATAAATATCCCAGAATTTAGGAGCAACTGCGGGGAGGGCTTAAGGAGGAATACCGACCCTCCCCTATCACCATTCAGCAAATCTACACCACCTGTAAAAGCTCGGCATTTGCTGCCTTGCCCGGATTGCTGCGCAAAAGAATAATTCCAATCCAGATGAACCAGATGATCTGGCCCAGTCCAAAAACAGGACCCAGCGTGCCTGTCAGCATTGGAACAAGAGAGACGATGCCCACTGCGCCAATCACGAGGCCGAGGATATTCAGCCCTTTGGGAAGTTCACCAGCCCGCAATGCAGCCAGGCTAACCAATAACGTCATGAGACCGCCAAGTATTTCACCATTGGCATTGCCCAGCCCGTCAATTGCGGGTTCAATTCCCTGCCAGGTCAACGCAGCCTGGGCTGGGTCAGTGGCATTGAGTGCCACCACTGAGGTGAGGGCGGCATTCGCGACCATGCCGCTGGCGATCAATGAGCCAGCCCAGATGATCCCAATTGCGGTGGCCACTTGCATCAGTGCGGGTGCGCCAGCTTTCAATCTGTTGTATAAAGCCAGTGAAAATACAATCAGAAAAAAGCCGAAGAACACATACATGAGCAGGTTGGTTGAAAAAACGACCGCCTGGTTGTTGACATTCACGGCGACCTTTTGGGCTAAATCAGTTATGCTGATGTAATCCAGAATAACGATGAAGATAACTAAGCCCGTCAAGTGCGCCAATGCCATATAAAGCGCTGAAAAACCACCAAATTTCTGTAAAGCTTTCATTTTATTGCTCCTTTATCGTTGATAATTTCGAGTATTACGATTTGATCTCAAGCATGTCTGCCAGGTTATGCTTCAGGGTTATGCCACTTCCAGGCATTCCAGATAATGAGTAACAGACCGGCGATTTCTATTGTGGAATAAAAAATATACATGGGAGACGGGATTCCAAGAAATAATGAACCGATTTGAGTCCCAATAAAAAGTGCAGCAGCAATGATGTTTGCCCAGCGGTTAACACGATGCTTTAATACCCAGGACAAGACGATCATTAAGAACGGGATCTCAAACATTACAGCTGTTCCCAATAAAAATCCCTCAGTGATCTTTACTGTTCCACCGCCAGTGGTTCCTGACATTATCTCTTCCAAAGCACCGGGCTCCAATTTTGAGAGGATGTCTGCATACATAAAATTTACAGTATAGAAAACCCATAATAGGATGAGCAGGATTCTTGTATTCATTTTGGAACCTGTTACGATTTTTCCATGTGTATTTCCTTCGGTTGTGTTCATTTTTTCTCCTTTTTTGAACGATATGAATGAGTATTTACTATTTGGTAAAAGCGCAACACCGGGCTAATCTGCAGATTAGCTCCATTTCCACGCATACCAGATGGTGACAACATTGAACCCCATGTTGACTGCAATCAGGAATTTGTCATACAGCGATGCATAGGTGGGCAGGCCAACCAGGTTGAACAGGAAAAAGAAAACTGCCACGATAATATTCACCCAACGACTCACTGGTTGGGGTAAAACCAGGTTCAAGAAAACCATCAGGATGGGAATCATCATCAAAACCGCAATCCCCAGCCAAACGTACTGATTTAGATTCATATCGGCCATCGGTTTTTTTGCCAAATCACCGCTGCAAATTCGCAACACATCACCGTATAAATAAAGGAGCGTGACAACGACCCAGGTAGCAGAAAGAATAATTTTTGTATTAATCATTTGTTACTCCTTTTCCATTTTTTGATCTGCCTTTTTTATTAAGCTTGTTATCTTCGTATGATCATCAAATCTGTAAATATCCGTTGTGTCAGCAAGTAAAGAATTTACACTGCCTGCCTGGCACAACGCTAATATACCCATGCCAGAGCGCTTGTGTTAGACACTTTGGTGTGGGTTGAAGTGTTGGTTGAAGTGTTGGTTGAAGTGTTGTTTTGGATTACTGAAAAGAAAAGAGGGGGACTTTTAGAAGAGGTTCAACTCGCGGGCGCGGGCGATGGCTTCGGTGCGATGGTGTACCTGCAATTTTTCAAAAATCCTGCGGTTGTGCCCTTTAACAGTATCAAGGGCAAGGAACAGACGCTTGCAGATCTCATTATTTGATAGTCCCTGGCAAATGAGCTGCAACACTTCCAGTTCGCGCTGGCTGAGTGGTTCGATCAATTCTGATTGTGGATTGTTAGATGTCGATCCAAGTACAGCCTGCGATGGTGAAAAGGCAGCCAGAATTTTTTCGACATAATTCGTAAGTGGGTGAGCACGGTCACCGGACTGTTTTTCAAGCCACGATCGAAAATCCTCAATCAAGAAACGCATCGGCTCGCCCTCATCCACAAATAGTCGGATGAAACCACCCGGTTCAGCGAGGGTCAGTGCTTCGGTCAACACCTGAAATGCCGGGTCTATTTCGACTTGCAGGTGAAGCGCAAGCGCTTGCAGCACCATCGCGCGAAGCCGTTCATCTTCCCATTTCTTTTCTTTCATTTTCTGGCGATAAGGCAGCAGCAACGCCAGCGCAGCGGATGGATCCCCCTGCGCTAATAGCACTTTTGCCTGGGTTAACGGATTCTCAGTTTGTTGTGCGAATTTAGCAGCGGCATCCATATTGCCCTGATATAAGTGGATCAACACCTGGCCGGTGGCAATATCCGGTATTCGCACAGCGAAATCCTTTTGGCGTGTATTTTTTTCCGCCTGCGCCAGGAAGCTGGCTGCGCCGACCAAATCTCCCCGAGTTAATCTTATCCGGAACATCAACAGTTGGCTCAGTATTGTCCTGTCAATTATCTGTTCATTTAGCAACCCCAGTTGAAAACTCAGCTCCCCATATTTCTCAGCGGTATCCAGGTCATTCCATTCATAATAGATCCTGGCAAGGCCACCGTACGGTACTGTCGCAAACGGAATGGGGTCCTCCCCAGTCAATTGCAGCGCGCGCTGGAATTTCTCTGCTGCCTGGTGAAGCTCGTTACGCAAAACGTGTACCTGACCCAAGCGGGTATATGCCAATAAAACGCCATCATTATCCCCGGCAGCCTGGGCGAGAGATAACGCTTCGGTATAGGCCTTTTCCGCCGCGTCGCGATCTCCCTGGAGATAATGTGCAAATCCAGAAAACTGGGTGGCGGTTGAGCGGTAAACCACATTGTCGGGATGCAGATATTCCAGGGCGCGGTTCGCGTATTCCAGGCTGGTTTCAGCCTGGTAGAGCGTTGCGGCGAGCATAGCCCTGGCAACCGCAATTTTCCCGACCAGGTTGCGACTCCATTCGTCCATCTCAGTCTGAGGTGGAATTTTCAGTGCCAATGCAGCTTCGGCAGCCTGGAGTTTCTCTTCCACACCAATTGTCTGGTAGCTATCCAACATCATGGCTGCTTGTTTCCACCAGAGCGCGGGCTTGGAATTGAGCACGCTGATTGGTAGGGATTCCAGCCATTTCAAAATTATGAGCGGTACACCAGGGAGATTTAAAGGCATCTCCTTGAGCTCCATCAGCCGTTCAGCACGCTCGATATCATTGGCTGCTGCGGCATGTGTAAAAGCTTCGAGGATCATATTGTTATTTTCATACCATTCGCTGGCAAGGATATGAAGGTGGGCAATTTCATCTGAGGTGAGCTTTTGCTGCATGCGTTTGCGTAATAAATCACCAAAGAGGTGGTGATAGCGATACCAACGCCGCTCATTGTCTAAGGGAACAATAAACAGATTCGAGCGCTCGAGGTATTCCAGGGTGGATTGCCCTGAAACGGACGAACCGGGTAATATGGCGTCACAAAGCGGTCCACACATGCGGTCGAGCATGGATGTATGCTGCAAAAATGCCTGTATACTCTCGGATTGCTGTTGGAGGACCTCTTCGAGTAAGTAATCCATCACGAAGCGATGGCTGCCGGTGAAAGACTGGATGAAACCTGCGGCGTCTTTATGCCCCTGCATCGAGATGGCTGCCAATTGCAAACCGGCAATCCAACCTTCAGTGCGGGTTTCCAGCGCGGCAATGTTTTCTACGGAGAGACCCAGACCGGTTACCTGGTTGAGGAGTTCTGTGGCTTCACCAGGAGTAAAACGCAAATCAGCGGCACGCAGTTCAGTCAGCTGCCCGCGGGCGCGGTAACGCGCCAGAGGCAACTGCGGGTCTTCGCGTGTGGTGATGACCAGATGCATTTGCGGCGGCTGGTGTTCCACCAAAAAGTCCAGGGCTCGGTCCACCGGTCGCGAATCAATGGCGTGGTAATCGTCCAGGATGAGAACAAAATGCTCAGATATACTGGATACTTCGTTGAGCAGGGCGGTGAGAAGCGTTTCGATTGGTAAAGGCTGAGGACCTTGAAGCGCAGTTAACAGGCTATCACCTATGCCCGGTTTAATAGTCTGCAAGGCCGCAACCAGGTAAGAAATGAAACGCACTGGATCGTTATCTGCTTCATCCAGCGACAACCATGCCGCTGAATTGCCGCACACCAGCTTAGGCGGGCAGTCCCGGGGGCCGGCAACCCATTCACTGACGAGGGTGGTCTTGCCGAAGCCAGCGGGGGCAGAGATGAGGGTCAACTTGCGTCCAGAAGAAAGCCCTTTATTCAGTTGTTCCACCAAGCGGGGGCGTAGAACAAGGTTAGATCTTGGAGGCGGAACGTAAAGTTTGGTGAGGAGAAGGGAATCTGACATTCTGGAATTAATTATACATCGCACCATTGTAGACGCAGGATTGCACTTAAGACACATAAATGGCAGGCAAAAAGAAAGTACAATTATAAAAATAAACCTAAATTAAACACCTGAGTTAATTTATGGTATTGGGAAAAACGTTTAGTTGTTTGTAGTGTTTAAGGAGGTAAAAAATGCCATTTAATGAGAAATCTCAATTAGATCCGTCTCAAGTGCAGGACCGCCGGGGAAGAAGCACAGGGCGCACCATTGCTGTAGGCGGCGGTGGAATCGGTCTGCTAGTATTGGTGGTTTCTCTTTTGCTGGGTGTGAACCCCGCTGATTTACTAGGTAACGCTGCCATATCACCCTCAACTTCAGATACGACAACGGGCGAGATAAGCGACCTTGCAAGTGCGTGCCAGACTGGGGCTGATGCGAATACCCGACAGGATTGCGCAATTGTCGGATACGTCAACAGCATCCAGGAATATTGGTCTGATGCATTTGCAAGCAATGGAGCCCAATATACACCATCACAGACCATATTGTTCTCAGGGGCAACTGAAGCAGCCTGCGGTTATGCATCTGGATTATCGGGACCTTTCTATTGCCCGAGAGACCAGAGTGTGTATCTTGACCTGGCTTTCTTTAATGAAATTGAAACACGTTTTGGCGTGAATGGAGGTCCTTTCGCTGAAGCCTATATATTGGCACATGAATACGGACATCATGTACAGGATCTACTGGGGATACTGGAAATATCGAACGATCGGGGACCAAACAGCTTGTCTGTTTATACTGAACTCCAGGCCGACTGCCTGGCAGGAATCTGGGTAAACCATGCGGTAGAAACCGGATACCTGTCACAATTGACGAATGAGGAGATTGCTCAGAGCCTGGATGCTGCAACCAAAGTAGGCGATGACCGGATCCAAAACGCGACCCAAGGCTACGTTTCTCCCGAGAGCTGGACACACGGGTCATCCAAGCAGCGCTATGCAGCGCTCCTGGATGGTTTACAGACCGGTGACATTAATACTTGCGAGACTCCCGGTTGGACGGACTAACTATCTGAATCAATTACTTGCAAAGAGACTCTCGAAAGGGAGTCTCTTTTCATATATAGTCATGGTTTTCACAAAAACCAGTCTAAACCAGCTACCCAGTACTCTGCTTCTGATAACCGTTACTTGTGATAAGATGGGAACCATGGCAGCCAAACGATACGCAGATGATTACGAAACAGTCATCACAACAGACGAAAAAGGTAATGAGAAAAAGACCGCGGTATACCGAGGAGAGTACTTCGAGATCTCACCTGACGAGGAAGGACTTGCCCAATTCAAGCGAAATTGCCTGCTGCTGGTGGCTGCGATCATCGTCCTTCATATAAGTGGCGGATTCGTGAACAACCCGGGAATGAACCAGTTTTACGTTGGGCTGCCGTATGTGAGCGCTTTCTTCCCATTAGTGTACCTGGCGATGAGCTTTTTCCGCCTGCCAAAAAGCAAGCCCCGGTACCGACGCGATGAGGTCGGGCTGTCCTTAGGCCGAATGAAAACATCAAGCTCCATACTATTGGTATTTCTCATATTAAGCTTGCTTGGAGAGATAGCTTTTCTTTTGTTTGCAACTACAGGTTACCAATTATTACGCGAGCTCCTGTACCTGGCGTTAGCAATCCTGACTGCAGCAGTGGTTTATTACCTGATCAGATTACAAGGGCAAATTCACATTCTGTCTATAGTTGATGGTAACAAAAACCACATGCCATAACTCCCCCAATCCTTGCATTGATAAAAAAACCCAGTTATACTTAATTATCCAGCGGGGTAAACCCGTAAATTATATTTCCTTAAGGAGGAGAAATAATGACCAAGAAACTGTTAGTAGTAATTTCCGTACTAATGGTTGCTGCGTTCGTTTTGAGTGCCTGTACTCAACCGACTGTGGCTCCAACCGAAGGACCTGTAGCAACTGCTGCACCAACAGAAGAATTGTTCCCGGAACAGCCCTTTGGTGAGAATCTACCAACCGCCCCCACGATCGACACACCCCTCGTGGTTGCGTACAGCGAATTCTCGCAGAAATTCAGCCCGTTCTATTCAGACACCGCTTACGACGCTGACGTCGCCGGTATGACACAAATCAACCTGCTCACCACCGACCGCGTTGGCGGCATCATCTTCAATGCAATCGAAGGTGAAACCGTTGCCTACAACGGCACTGACTATCTTTATAAGGGACCTGCGGATACCAGTGTGGTATATGATGCAGCAACTGACACCACCAAGTACACCGCCAGACTGCGCGTTGGAATGAAATTCGCCGATGGCCAGCCTGTCACCGCAGATGACATCATCTTCACATACTACACTTACCTTGATCCTTCCTATGTCGGTTCCACCACCCTTTCTTCCTACGATATCGTTGGATTGAAAGACTATCAGACCCAGACAACCAGTGATGTTTATGACAAATATGCTGCAATGGCTGATGCCATTTTCGCCGCCGGTGTTGATCATGTTTGGGCAGCGACCGATACATGGACCAAGGAACAGCAGGATGATTTCTGGGCAAAACTCAAAGCTGAATGGCTTGCTGATGTCCAGGGAATCGTCGACTACGTTATGGCCAATTACCTCGATGGCTATGGCAAAGAAACCATGTTCGTTGAACCTGCCGACATCTCCGCCAACGAAGGACTCAAGATCGCCTTTGGTATGGCTCTTTGGGGTTACGGCACCGTAGATGAGACAACTGGTGTCTTAACTGCACCCTCTGGTGCAACCTGGGATCTGAAAACAACCTACCCGACAGTCGAAGATTACTACAACGAAACCTACGCAGCTTATGAAGGCGATCCTGTAGAATATGCCTCCGTTGAATCTGCTGCTGGAACCGATGTGCTGGGTAATGTAAACTCAGACTTCATCGGGTTCTGGGGTCCAAAAGATGAGGCAATGGGCGGAACTGGGGTTCCCAACATCACTGGTATTGTGAAAGTTGACCCCTACACCGTGGAAGTAACTGTAAAAGGTTTCTCCGCTCCCGCCGTGTACTCGATTCTCGGCATCCCCGTCACCCCGCTGCACTACTACGGTGACGCAGCTAAATACGACTATGCGAATAACAAATTCGGTTTTGACTACGGCGACCTTTCCAAACAGGAAAGCCTGACTGCCACCCCGATGGGTGCCGGCGCCTACAAGTTCGTCAAGTATGAAAACAGGGTCGTCTACTTCGCCGCCAACGAGAACTATTACCGCGGCAGCCCGAAGATTCGCGAAATCCAGTTCAAGGAAACCACCTCCGCTGAAGTTGCCTCCGGTGTTCAGACCGGTACAGTGGATGCCGGCGAATTGACCGGTTCCCGTGCCCGCTTTGAAGAAGTTGCTTCTTATAACTCCAATGGCGACATCACCGGCGACAAGATCACCACGAGCAAAGTGGATAATCTTGGCTACGGCTATGCTGGTATCAACGCCGACACTGTCAACGTTGCTGGTGATCCCGGTTCCGATGCCTCCAAGAACCTGCGCAAGGGTCTTGGAACCATCCTGGCTGTTTACCGCGATGTAGCCATCGACAGCTACTACGGTGAAGCCGCTTCCGTCATCAACTACCCAATCTCCAACACCTCCTGGGCAGCCCCGCAGCCGACTGATGAGGACTACAAGGTCGCGTTCTCCACTGACGTTGCCGGCAATCCCATCTATACTGCTGATATGACCCCGGAACAGAAATATGCTGCTGCTGAAGCTGCAGCCCTGGGCTTCTTTGAAGCTGCTGGGTTTACAGTTGCTGATGGCAAGCTCACCGCCGCACCTGAAGGTGCCAAGTTGACCTATGAAGTCATCGTACCTGGCGGCGGCACTGGTGAACACCCCGCATTCGCCATTTTAACCGGCGCGCAGGGTTCACTTGCCAAAATCGGTATGGAACTGAAGATCAATGATCCTGCTGACACCAACATCCTGTGGGATTCACTGGATGCCGGTACCCAGGAACTGTGGACCGCTGCCTGGGGTGCCACGATCGACCCCGACATGTACCAGGTCTACCACAGCTCAGGTGTTGTGGGTGAAGGTGGTTCAGACTCTAACCACTACCACATCCGCGATGCCGCCCTGGATCAATTGATCGTTGATGCCCGCAAGAGTGATGACCAGAACTATCGCAAGGCCATCTACAAGCAGGCACTCGATGTCATCATTGACTGGGCAGTTGAAATCCCAACCTACCAACGGCAGAACTGCATCATCTTCAGCACCGAACGTATCAACATCGATACGCTCACCCCTGACATCACCACCTTCTGGGGCTGGCTGAACGACATCGAATTGGTAGAGATGAAGTAAGACCCAATTCGTACTGTGTGTACAAGTAATTGTGAGCCCACCTTTGGGTGGGCTCACACCTTAAATACAAAGTCCTTATCATTATTATAAATTCTTGTTTATTGGAATAAGGGATTGATATGCGTAATTTTATCATCAGGAGAATCCTGCTCGGATTGTTCATCACGTTTTTCGGAGCGATGGTGATCTATACCGTCATCCGCTGCCTGCCCTCCTCTTATGTCGAAACAATCGCCAGGCAGAGAGCCAGCAGCCCCTTGAGCAACAAGACGTACCAGGAATGGCTGGATCAACTCAACCTGGTCTACAAACTTAATGTGGGCATTATTCCCGGCTTCTTTGGCTGGTTAGGAAACGCAGTACAGGGTGATTTCGGTGAATCCTGGCACTATGGAATCCCAGTTACTGAAAAATTCACCCAGGTGATCTGGTATTCCATGATCATCAATATCGTCACATTCTTCGTTCAAGTATTTATTTCGATACCACTGGGGATTATCGCGGCGAGAAAGCAGTACAGTAAAACGGATTATGCGGTTACGGTATTCGCTTTAGCGGGTATTTCTCTGCCAACATTCTTCCTTGCGACCATATTAAAATACGTTTTTTCCATCAAATTAGGCTGGTTCGACCTGTACGGATTGACCGGCAGATTTTTTACATCCATGACCCCGTTTCAGCAGGTTGTGGATATCGGGTATCATATGATTTTGCCAATTGCCACATTAACAATGCTCTCGATTGGCGGACTCATGCGGTACACGCGTACGAACATGCTTGAAGTTCTCAATTCTGACTATATACGGACTGCCCGCGCAAAGGGATTGTCTGAGAAAGTCGTCATCAACAAACATGCCTTCCGGAATACATTGATCCCGCTCGTTTCTTACATGAGCTATTTGATCCCGTCCATGTTTGGTGGCTCGCTGATCACGGAGACGCTCTTTCAGATACCGGGGATTGGCTATGTATCCTATACTGCCATCATTCGAGGCGATATTCCGTTCGCCATGTTTTATTCAACATTTCTCATCGTACTAACTGTGATCAGTCTCATCGTTGCGGACATTATGTACGCAGTGGTAGACCCACGTGTTAGAGCAAATTGATTGTGGTGATGTATGACTGACAATAAAATACCGATTCTAAAAAATGAACAGGGCGTCACCCCGGATAATAATGGCATAGAGGAGATGCATCTTGATGATTCAAGGCGTGTCAAGGTGCTTTCTCCGGGGATGCTCGTTCTAAAGCGATTTATACGCAGTATCCTGGCCGTCATCGGTTTAGGAATCCTGTTGTTCATGTTCACATTCTCATTTCTCGGACCGATACTTTCTCCCTACGGACAAACCCAGGTCTTTAAAGGATTGGGAAGTATGTCAAAGGAATATGCGGGGGCGATCTATAACACTGAGCTGCGCTATACAGCTGTTGAGGGAAAGACTTTCGGCAGCGCAGAAAGAGCCCAGTTCCTGCTGGCACTTGGAAAAAATATTGAAACATTCAATTATGGTGATGCCATCTATTACTTTGTAAGCGAAGGCGAAGAAACCTACCGCATTTTGCAGCTCACCCCTGTTGCAGAAGAACTGGTCGGAAAATTCAAATCACTGGATGGTGAAACCCTTTCACCCAAGCTTATTGATGCCTATAAATCCGCAGTTGGGAGTGGTGTGAATTCGTTTGAATTGGACGGCACTACATATCGAATCACCAAGAATAAAAAAGCTTCGCAAATTTCCACCGAACAAGATGTGGCTCTTGCGATGATCAATGTTTACGACGCCTATAATCAAGCAGACTCCGCGAACGTTTCTTCTTACGATTTTAAACTTGCCAGCAGCCGAGCGATTGCCCAGAAGAAGACATCTTTTTCAGTGGGAGATAACAGGTACACCATCAGGTATGATGAAGGCCAGGTTGCTATCCTGGACAGCGCAAAAATGGAATATGCCGAGGTTTCGAACATTATTGTTAATCCTCTCGACCAATCTCTATTCCTGCCAGTAGATTTTAAAGCTGCCATTCGCCAGACGATCAATGACCGCGAAACAAGATTTACCTACACACATGCTGACGGTGAAACGGTGGACTATACGATAGTTCGCGTCAATAATACCTATAACATTAAGAAGGAAACACCAATCGAACTTATCCGCACATTTGAGAGGCCATCCTGGGATCACTTCCTTGGGCTCGATAACAACGGCATGGATGTGATGACACGACTGATGTATGGAGGACGAGTTTCACTCCTTGTTGGTTTCGTAGTCATCTTTATCGAGGTTTTCATCGGCATCATTGTTGGCGGTATCTCCGGGTATTTTGGCGGCTGGGTGGACACAGCGTTGATGCGTTTTGTCGACCTGTTTAATGCCATCCCGTTCTTCCCCATGGTGCTTATCTTCGGATCGGTCATGGATGCTCTGGAAGTTGATCCAATGGTCAGAATTTTCCTGTTGATGGCTATCCTGGGCATACTGGGCTGGACGGGTGTTGCGCGTATCGTCCGCGGTCAGATCCTCTCTTTGCGCGAACAGGATTTCATGGTGGCGACAGAAGCCACAGGCATACGCACAAGCCGCAGGATTTTCAAGCATCTTATACCGAATGTCATGCCGCTTTTGATTGTTTATGCAACGGCAGGGCTTGGGGGTATTATCATCACTGAAGCAACACTGGGTTTCCTTGGTCTGGGCATCAAGTACCCGCTGGCGTCCTGGGGAAGCATCATCAATATCGCATCGGATTCCTATGTGATGACCAATTTCTGGTTCATGTGGATCCCGGCGGGCATGTTGATCCTCCTGACAGTGCTCGGTTTCAACTTTGTTGGCGACGGACTTCGGGATGCGTACGACCCGAAGATGAAAAGGTAGGTAATTTCAATGGCAGAACAAAAGAGATCCTTCGTTGAGAAGATATTCGCAAAAACGAAGATAAAGGACAGTAATAATATTTCCGCCCGTGAATTGGCGAAGATTTCGAAAGAAAACCGCCGAATCACCGATGCGATTGAAAAGGATCGCAACCGCAAGAATGTTCCTGAAAGTGAATACCTGACTTCTATGAAAGACAAGACAAATGTGGTGGAGTTTGAAAATCTGCACACGTATTTCTTCACGGATGTCGGAACGGTTAAGGCTGTGGACGGTGTATCTTTTGAAATTCCCAAGGGTAAAACTGTGGGCGTGGTCGGCGAGTCCGGTTGCGGTAAGTCTGTCACTGCCTTATCCCTGATGCAACTGGTACAGCGACCTCAAGGTCAAATTGTTGAAGGAGCCATCCGTTTTGACGCGGGCGAAAAGGTTTACGATATCGCAAAAACGCCCACAAACATAATGGAAACCATTCGCGGGGCAAAAATTTCGATGATCTTCCAGGAACCGATGACAAGCCTCAACCCGGTTTTTCGAGCGGGTGAACAGATCGACGAGGTCGTCAAGCTTCACAATCCGGAAATGACGGATGAGCAAGTGAAGGAACTTTCACTCAGAATGATCGATACAGTAGGGATCGCCAACAACACAGGCGTTTATATGATGTATCCCCACGAGCTTTCAGGCGGAATGCGCCAGCGCATCATGATCGCCATGGCTTTGGCTTGCAATCCCAAACTTATCATCGCAGACGAACCAACCACAGCACTCGATGTGACGATCCAGGCGCAGATACTCGACCTGCTTAGAAATCTTAAAGACAAGATTAATTCCAGTATCATGCTCATCACGCATGACCTGGGGGTTATCGCCGAGATGGCAGACTACGTGGTTGTGATGTATGCGGGACGTATTGTTGAAAAAGGGACAGCTCTTGAGGTATTTCACAATCCGCTGCATCCCTACACCGTGGGTTTGATGAAATCTAAGCCGGTGATCAACCGGGAAGTGGAAAAACTTTATACCATCCCTGGTAATGTTCCAAACCCTATTAATATGCCCAATTACTGTTATTTCAAAGATCGCTGCGATAAACGGTTTGGACCTTGTGATGGTGTGTACCCCAGAGAAGTGTACGTAACAAAAACGCACATGGCAACCTGTTATCAGTATATTGACACCAAAGCAGAAGCAGAGGTTTAGACATGGTCTTAAAAACTCCAGAAACAAGTGAACAATTAGCCGAGACTGTTCTCGAAGTAATTGACCTGAAACAATATTTTCCCATTAAGGCCGGGTTGATGCAGCGGGTGGTCGGACATGTAAAAGCGGTTGACGGAATCAGCTTTGTTATCAAGCGCGGGAAAACGATGGGGCTTGTCGGCGAATCCGGCTGCGGCAAAACAACTGTCGGGAAAACACTCTTACGGTTAAACGAAAAGACAAGCGGTGATGTTTTCTTCTTTGGCTTTGATATCTTCGCCATCAGCCGGAAGGAACTGCGCACGATCCGACCAAAGATGCAGATCATCTTCCAGGATCCCTATTCGAGCCTATCCCCACGGCTTCCAGTGGCAGAAATTATTGGCGAGGCGGTAAAAGAACATCACATCGTGCCAGATAATGAGTACGAGGATCACCTCGACAACATCATGAAGGCGTGCGGACTGCAACCATATCATAAGGATCGCTACCCCCACGAGTTTTCAGGTGGTCAACGCCAGCGTATCTGCATTGCCCGGGCTCTTGCTCTCAATCCTTCGTTTATTGTGTGCGATGAACCTGTTTCCGCGCTCGACGTTTCAATCCAGGCGCAGATCATAAATCTCCTCAAGGAATTGCAGGAGAAATTCAAACTAACTTATTTATTCATCTCTCACGATCTCTCGGTGGTGGAGCATATTTCCGATGACGTAGGTGTGATGTACCTGGGCAACCTGGTGGAGTATGGTCCAAAGACGAATATCTTTAGGAATCCAAAGCATCCCTATACTCAAGCCCTTCTCAGCGCAGCCCCGGTACCGGATCCCGCAGCGAAAATGAACCGCATTATCCTCCAGGGTAGCATTCCTTCTCCCGCCAATCCGCCTGCCGGCTGTAAATTCCACACACGCTGCAGGCACGTTATGGAAATTTGCAAAACAGTGATCCCGGAAACCAAGGAAATTGAGCCGGATCACATGGTGAGCTGCCACCTCTATAATTGATTTGAGGACTCGATCAATGGCAAACAATCCAAGAAAATATGATGACGATGACGGCAGGGTCATTTGCAGTATGGATGTGGAAGGTATGCGCTGGCATGACAAACGCGTCCGTCGCGAGAACCGCGAGGCGCGCAGGATAAGCCAGGGTGACCAGATGACCAAGTCTGAAGCCAGGCAATTCACCTGGTACGCAGTCCTGGCAGGTTTATTGATCGCAGCTGTGTTTTCCGTGACCTGGATATTGTTCATCTTATTCTGCACCGAGATATGGTTCCGTTAAGATCAATTTGAAACGGATTTTCCTCAATCCAAAACTCCCGATAATCCTGTTGGCGTACGTGGCATTCATCGCTTTAGGTATGCCTGACGGTCTGCTTGGCGTTGCCTGGCCGTCAATTCGCGCAGGTTTTTCAATCCCCCTGGATGCCATGGGTATGCTGTTGATCACCGCGACCAGCGGATATTTGGTTTCGAGTTTCTTCAGTGGTCGATTGATCGCCCGCCTTGGCGTAGGGCGCCTTTTGATCGCAAGCTGCACACTTACGGGATTGGCACTCATCAGCTACACACTGGTGCCTCAATGGTGGATGATGGTGCTGTTAGGGATAGCTGCGGGGTTGGGCGCAGGGGCAATCGATGCCGGTTTGAATACTTATGTGGCAGCGCATTTCAATGCTGGCATGATGCAGTGGCTGCATGCCAGCTATGGCATTGGTGTCACACTCGGTCCGATTATCATGACTCTTGCATTAACCAGTTTGAACTCCTGGCAGATAGGTTACCGAATCGTAGGTGGTTTTCAGTTATTGCTGGCAGTCTGCTTTATTTTGACACTGCACCTTTGGACCAGGGATGAACACCCTGCAGAAGCTGAACAAAGTAAAAGTTTGACTGATTTTAATTCCCCCCTAAGTATGACTCTCCGGCAACCTTGTGTATGGCTTAGCATACTGCTCTTCTTCTTGTACACCGGGGCAGAAGTAACGCTTGGAGCATGGGCTTATACACTTCTCACAGGATCACGCGGCGTTCCCATCCAGGCAGCCGGACTATGGGCAGGCAGTTATTGGGCGACCTTCACAATTGGGCGAATCCTGGCAGGGCTATATACCAAACGAGTGGGGATTAAGGTTATTGTAATAGCCAGCCTGGCTGGAGCATTTGCAGGAGCGGCTTTGTTGTGGTGGAATCCAACGGATTGGGCAAGTCTCGTGGCAGTGGCGGTGATCGGATTTGCCATCGCGCCAATTTTCCCTGCAATGGTATCAGGCACGAGTCAACGGGTGGGTGTGCATTTTGCAGCCAATACCATCGGCATGCAGATGGCTGCAGCCGGATTAGGCGCAGCACTTGTCCCCGGAATAGTGGGAGTACTGGCACGCCGGATTGATCTGGAGATTATTCCTGTAAGCCTGACGATACTCTTTGCTTTATTAATCGGGGTCTACAGCCTTACGATGAAACGCAAAGAGTCTTGAAACTTTGATTAGAACCGTTTTACCAGGAATACTCTACCTGATTGAAGAGATCAAATAAATCACGATTATCACCACGACCAAGACCAGAACCCACATCCACCAATTACTCCTTTGGTTGGATACAACATCCGGGCGCTCCGGCCGGGTGACCAGTTCTCGCTGGCAGTAATAGCAAAATATGGCCTCGACGGGAAGGTTTTTTCCACAATACCGGCAGGTTTTTGTTTTTTGATCTTCTGGCATTATTTTCCTTGTTAATTACATTTCTTAAAGAAATTAAAACTCTCTTGAATATTTATTGTATCCTCAATTTGTACAGTATATCCATTTGCACGTTCAAGTGTAAAATAATCTTCATCATCAACACTATCGAAAGGACGGTACCCCCAGATTGAAAAACAAACTCTCCACGTTAACCAAGATCATCTACGGCAGTGGTGATTTCGGGTACAGCCTCAACAACTCCATCATCGCGGCACTTTTTCCCATCTTTATGATGGACGTTGTAGGCGTTACCCCGGCTTTGGCAGCAGCCGCGTTATTCATCGGCCGCAGTTGGGATTACATTAACGACCCCTTGGTTGGTTATCTTTCGGATAGAACCCGCACCCGCTGGGGTCGGCGGCGTCCGTGGCTGCTCTTTGGAGCGATCCCGTTTGCCCTGACGTTCATTGTTTTGTGGATCAAGCCGACCTTTGTAACAAGCCAGACAGGTCTGCTCATCTTCTATGCTGCTGCATATCTGATATACGAAGCCAGCGCGACAACCGTGTACATGCCTTATTTTGCCCTGACCCCAGAGCTTACACAGGATTATGATGAACGTACGCAACTCACCAGCTTCCGAATGCTTTTCAATATCATTGGCGGGTTGGTAGCCTACACCATCCCGATGCTGGTGATCGGTTCGATGATCCCGGAAAACGCCAATCGAGTGGTGCTTATGGCGGTCATCTTTGGAGCGGTGGCTGCGTTCCCATACCTGCTTGTCTTTTTTGGCGTGAGGGAAAAAAAGGAATATACCGAACAGGTACAGCCCAAACTACGCGATTCGCTTAAGGCAGTGCGGAAGAATAAGCCTTTCATTTTCGCAGCCATGATCTACCTCTTCACCTGGATCACAATAATCCTGCTGGAAACCAATTTCATGTTCTACGTTAAGTATGTTGTAAAACGAGGAGATCAAAGTTCGATCGTTATGGGGGTATTTTTCATTTCAGCCATTTTTGCACTACCATTCTGGAATTGGATATCCAAAAAGGGAAATAAACGCAAAGCCTATATTATCGGTGTGTCATTTTGGGCTGTTACCATGCTCGCCCTGATCCTGGTGACTCCGGCAACACCTTTCTGGATCCTGCTGGTGATGTGTGTGTTAGCAGGGATCGGACTAAGTGCCGCCCAGGTGCTGCCGTGGGCGATAATCCCTGATGCGATCGAGTGGGACGAATACCAGACCGGCGAACGACACGAAGGAATTTTCTACAGCCTGATCACCCTTTTGGGAAAAGTGGCTAATTCAATAGCTGTACCCCTGTCACTACTTTTGCTTGAGTTTTCCGGTTATATCCCGAATGCTATTGAACAACCCAAAAGCGCTCTAGTGGGATTAAAAATAGTCATTGGTCCCATCTCGGCTGTTCTACTCGCCGCAGGAATCATTTTTGCCATTTTCTACCCGCTCAGCCGGGAGAAGTATGCGCACGTGGTGACTGAACTCAAAAAGCGCCAGGAAGAAAAATGGCAAATGAGAGAAAAGAATTGATGCATGGATGAGTATTGTTTCCTTCTAATTACAAAAGGATCTTGCATAAAAATGCAGGATCCTTTTGTAAAACAGAGGAGAAGAAAGAGTGTGATTAACCTTTTAGCGATCCTGCCATCATACCCCGCAGGAAATAGCGACCGAGGAATATGTATACCAGCAAAGTTGGCAGGGCTGCCAATAGTGAACCTGCCATTTGTAAATTCCACGGAATGATCTGCCCGCCGGATATATTATTTAATGCCACGGTAACTGTCCAGTTCTTTGGACTGGTCAAGATGACAGAGAAGAGGAAATCATTCCATGCCTGGGTGAACTGCCAGATCAATACGACCACAAAACTGGGGATGGAGATGGGCATAAGAATATTCCAGTAGATCCCCAGCATCCCCGCCCCATCGATCTTGGCGGCCTCAACCAACTCATTGGGGATACTGGCATAATAATTGCGGAAAGTAAGGGTTGTAATGGGAATGCCATAAATAATATGCACCAGCACCAATCCCGGCAAGCCACCATATAAACCGATGGTGTTCATGAACTGTACGAGCGGGATGAGAATGGACTGGTACGGAATAAACATGCCAAAGAGGATCAAGGTGAAAATCGTGTCGGCGCCTTTAAACTTCCATTTTGCAAGTACATAACCATTCAAAGAACCCAGGATTGATGATAATATCGCTGCGGGGATGACGATATTCAGACTATTCCAGAGATTCGGCGATAAGATTTCGTACGCCTTTTTGAAGTTATCCAGGCTCAATGTTTTCGGTAAATCCCACATCGTTTTCAGACTGATCTCATCTCCAGCCTTAAAACCGGTGACCAGCATGATATACATGGGGATTAAGTAGAAGATCGCCAACAGAACGAGCGGCAGGTAACTCCAGTAACGATTGCGGCTGCGGTTCATCAGGGCGACTCCTTTCGCAGCGAAAAGATCAGGTAAGGAATGATCAATGCTGCGGTACTCAAAAGAAGGAGGATGCTGATGGCGGCGCCGCTGCCGTACTGCAGACCATCGAAAGTGGTCTGCCACATATTTATGGAAGGCATATCCAATACCAGCTGCTTGCCCACTGTGGCTATCACCAGGTCGAAGGTCTTGAGGGACATGTGACCCAGGATAATCATGGCTGAAAAAGTTACCGGGCGGAGGAGCGGCATGATAATATGGCGGAAGATCTCAAATTCAGAAGCACCATCCACGCGTGCGGCTTCACGTAATTCATCGGGAATGGCGCGCAACCCCGCCAGATACATCGCCATAGTGTAGCCCGAGAGCTGCCAGATGGCAGGCAGAGCCAGGAACGCGATCCCCCACCCCGGAGTGGAAGTCCATTTGTTGACCAAAAAATCCAGGTTTAAGGTAGTGAAAAGAAGGTTCAAACCACTTACCCGAGATCCCTGGGCTGGATTCATCAACCAACGCCAGACAACACCGGTGACAATGTAAGAGATCGCCATGGGGAAGATATACAGACTTCTGAAAAAACCTTCTCCCCTCAGCCCCTGATCGAGGAGCAGAGCAGTCAAGAGCCCCAGAACAAGCGAACCCACAACAAAAATACTTGTAAAGATCAAAGTGTTCTTAACGTCAATTTGAAAACGCAGGTTGTCAACGAACAGGTTAATATAATTTTTTAGACCGACAAATGTATAATCGGGAGTCATTCCCTGCCAGGCGCTGAAGGAAACCCTGGTTGTCCATCCAATAAAGCCGTAGACAAAAATTGCCACGGCAACAATGGATGGCACGACCATTAAAAACGCAAATAATCTTTCTTTACGATCTCGCACGAGTTTTCCTTAATAAAAATATGAATACTAATTATTGCATATAAAACAAGGTCTATCAACGGTCATCGGGGAGTTTTGCTCCCCGATGACCACCAGATTGTGTTTCAAAAGATTTATTTGCAGGGTCCGAATGATGCGCAGGAAGCAACCAAAGCTGCCTGGAATTTAGCGGTGTCAAAATCGATGATATAAGCACCCCAGTCAGTGGTGATCTGGGTAGCCCAGGTGGGATTAGCGACAACACCGTGGACAAGGGAACCAACTACCACATCGGTTGCCCAATCTTCCATGGCGGACTGCAGATAAACACCGTAGAGTGATTTATCAGAGTCTTTGCGGGCGGCAATGGATCCCTTAACAGGATTGAATGCATCCTGACCTTCTTTGGAACCGCAGAGGGTCAACCATTTAATGGCTGCGTCTCTGTTCTTGGCACCAATGGGCAGAACGAAGGAATCAGAAAGGAATTGATAGACGCCCTGTGTTCCAGGAACCGGCATCCATGCATACTGGGTTTCGGGAGTGAGACCGAGGTTTCCACCTTCAACTGTACCGCTGAAGTAACCATCAGCCCAGTCGCCCATGATATTGAATGCGGCATCACCATCAGCAACAAGTTTGCTAGCATCCTGCCACGAAAGGGTTGCATAGTCGCTATTAACGTATTCCATAACTTTTGCGGTGTTATCAATAGCCTGAGTTACCTCAGGAGCTGCCCAATCGCCTTCACCGATCCAGAGAGCGGTGTATGCATCAGCACCGAGCGTGGCAAGAAGGATAGTCTCGAACATGTGGACTTCGGTCCATGCCTCACCAAGAGCGAGGGGGGATTCCATGCCAGCGGCTTTCAATGTTTCCAGCGCTGCGAGGAAGCTGGCGAAATCAGTGGGAGCTTCGACGCCATTATCTGCTAAAACGGTTGGGTTGTACCATAACACGTTGGCGCGGTGAATATTTACAGGGACAGAATAGGGATGGCCGTCTTGAGAGAGCAAAGGAATGAGGGTTTCAGGGAATACATCATACCAGCCATTTTCAGCATATAGGTCATCCAATGGTTCAAGTTGACCGGCTTCAACGTAAGCACCAATCAATTCCTGACCAGCATGTCCCTGCCAGGAATCGGGGGGATCACCGGCTGCAAGGCGGGTAGCAAGAACTGCTTTGGCGTTGGAGCCTGCACCACCAGCAACTGCTGCGTTGACGAATTCGATATCAGGATAGGTTGCTTTCCAGATGGCGATCATGGCATCCAAACCGGCTGCTTCACCGCCGCCCGTCCACCACGAGAAGACTTCGAGCTGTTGTGGTGTGGCTGCTGGTGCTTCAGTTACAACAGGGGCTTCGGTGGCAACCGGAGCTTCAGTGACTACCGGGGGAGCTTCAGTTGCTTTGGGGCCACAGGCAGCCAAAAGCATAGCCGTGACGATAACAATTGCTAACACGAAGGAAATTCTTTTCTTAGGCATTGTTTCTCTCTCCTTTAGAAATGGGGTACAGAAATAGTCGTTTGGAAAAATATCCAAACCCGATACTCTAAATTATAATGATTTGATACGGTCAAACAATAATTTTCCGGTCATTAAGCGGACATACTAAGGACACAAAACAGCAAAAGGTTATTGAAGATGATGGTATCCCGATACACTTTCAATGAAATCATAAAGGATGTTTTAGGAAATCTTTATGACGTCGTTTCATTGGAGACCCACCCCGCTGTTTTTTCTGTGATCAGGCTCCCTGAAGGTTTTGAAGGCAACCGGGGTGAGTACGTCCGCCAGGTGATGTTGGAAGCTATTGAACAGCTTCAACCAGTAAGGAAAGATCTATTACTAACCGCAATTGAATGGCGCCCGTACCTCATCTTGAAGAAGCGTTATGTTGAAGGCATTGGCATCCAGGAATTGTCTGACATGCTGGCGATAAGTCAACGCCAAATGCGCCGCGATCACCATAAAGCACTGCAAGCGCTCACCGAAATCCTCTGGGCTGGTTCGAACCTTCAAGTTATAGCTGAAGGAGAACCGGAACAAAACCCGGTTTTTGATGTTCATAACGAGATGATCGATCCGCTGGAGACGACCCGCGGAGTCTATGCGCTATTGAAGTTTCAATTTGATAAAAAAGGGATCCAGGTCGAATTTTCAGGTCAGGAGGAATTCACACCTGTTATCACCGATCGCGTGATCTTACGGCAGGTTCTGATAAGTCTCTTCAACGATATTCTACACAACCAGGTGGATCAAAAATTAGTCATCAGCTGTGCAGTCGAAGACAATCAAGTGCAGATCGTATTTGCAAGCCAGATGGCGACTGGATGGGATTCCACTAGCGAAGAGATTGAAGAGGGCATAGAAAACGACCTATCAGCTGTTCGTTACTGGTGTGAACGAATCGATGCACACATTGAAGAAACCCTCATCCAGGACGGGAAAACTCAGTGGGTCAACCGGGTGTTGTGGTTGCCTCATTCTGATCAGAAGATCATGCTGGTCATAGATGACCAGGGAGCCGTGGTAAATTTATTCAGACGTTATTTGTCTCAAACAGATATACTCACTGTCGGCGTTAGCCATCCAGAGCAGGCAATCGCTATCGCAAGGCATTTACAGCCCACCTTGATCACACTGGACGTGATGATGCCGCAAATCGACGGGTGGGAATTGCTACAGCATATCAAACTCGATGAAATGTTAAAGAATATTCCTGTGATCGTATGTTCTGCCTGGGATGATCCTGACCTGTCTCACTCTTTAGGTGCGGCTGGATACTTAAAAAAACCAGTCACGCAAAAGATGTTGCTCAAGGCGATTGAGGAAGTCCTCTAATTCGAGCTGTAATTAGCCATTAATTCTTTAGTTCCGGTTTTATATCACCGGGTAAACTGCGGGTTTTCCCGGAGGCTTCACCACCAAAGACCGGCGATACCTGCTGCAGGGTCTGATTGATCAGCTCCGATAATTCTTTGCGTTCGAATTGCCTGTTCACCAACACAGTGAAGAGCCCGCGATGTTCCATATTGAAAGTTGCAGGGGGATCGCTGGCAGAGATGATAATGACAGGAATCTGTCGTAGTTCTTTGTCCTGCTGGATTTGGTTCAACAATGTCAATCCATTCATGTCGGTCAAGTCGAGATCAAGAAAGATAACTCCAACGGGAATTGCATGCAAAAAGCGAATCGCTTCCTGTCCATCCAACGCGGTCAGAAATTTATAATCTTCCGGTATCGTGATCTCGTCATCTGGATTTGTTTTCAATGCCTGGGTCACAAAACGTGCCATGCCCGGGTCGTCATCCACGATTAATATCGTGTGTGTTTTCAGTTCAAGTTTGGCAACTGTCTCCAGCAGGAGTTGGCGAGGCACCGGTTTTACCAGGTAATCGCGAACACCCTGGGGAAGATTGGACGTGCGGTTTTGGCGGCTTACAGGCAGGGGAAAAGTAATCAGGGGAATATCATAAGGCGGATTTTCAGAAAATGAACGCACGAACGGGTCATCAGCCAGTTGCTCATCGATGATGACTGCGCGCGGAAAAGTATGCTGTACCACTGGTAATAGTTGAGCAGGATCTGTGAGCAACGTCACTTTGTAACCCTTGATAGTTTTCACAAACACCTGCGCGCTAAACGCGTCCACCGCCAACATGAGCAATAAAGGAATTTTTTCCTTCACGTCCATCTCTTCTCCGCTGGCGATATCAAAGGTGTCCTCATGTGTGATGACGTTTACGTCGTCGATATGTTGATGGAAGGGGACTGTGAAATGGAAGACAGACCCTTTACCAGGTTCGCTTTCCACACCCATTTCGCCGCTGTGCAGACGCACGAAGCGCCTGCCGATTGAAAGCCCCAACCCGCTGCCCTCTCCAGAGCGCATGTTTTCATCGCCAATCTGCCTGAACTCATGGAAGACTTTCCCCAAATCCTCCTTAGTAATTCCAGACCCAGTATCAACCACCTCAACACGTAATAGCTCAGGAGATTCTCGAAAAGCCTTAATGGTTATGCTACCCTGGTGTGTGAACCGCATGGAATTTGTTACTAGATTGAGTAATACCTGGCGGATGCGTGTACGGTCCACAAAAACAGGAGGAAGATCCGGTTCAATTTCAACTTTAAGGGTAAGACCCTTATCACTTATCGAGGTGTGCACCATTTCCTTTACGTCGTTGATTATTAATGCAAAGTCAATTTTCTCCTTGAAAACTGTAAATTGCTTTGCATCCATTTTGCCCATGTCCAGAATATCGTTGATGAGCTGCATTAAGTGAGTGCTGCTTCTATATATTTCCTTGGTGTCTTCATAAAGACCAACCGGCCAGGTTTTAAGATCCCCGTATGTATCGGGTGAGTTGACCATAAGATCGCTGAAGCCAATGATGAAATTGAGAGGACTGCGCAATTCATGGCTAACAGCGAGGGCAAAGCGGTCGCGTTCTTCCCGCGCCTTATCTGCCTGACCGCGAGCGTAAGTTAACATCAGGTTCATGCGGTCAAGTTGATAATTGGCATTATTGACATCCTTAAGCAGGACACTGATCTCAGCCCTGTGCTCGCGGGCTTCATTTAGCCGTTGCACAGCTTCTCTATAATGGTGCGAAGACGCTTCAATGGATGAGACCAGGTTATAGGAAATTCCCCACCCCAATACCGTTGAAACCAGGGTGGCAATAACCAGCACAATGACATACTCCGGTAGCAGGAGCGGCATGAATGGGAGTCGGTTCCAAAATACTGACAAAAGGACGATCATACTCAACAGGATAATGGTTGGTTTAATGCCCATCATCACTTCAGCCATGATCGGCAAAAAGATAAATAATAGGACAATTTCAGGATGTTGGTAATAACGGTAGGCAGTGAGGATGAGAAAACCGAGACCAAAATTCCAGATCAACTGAGAAAGGAGGTAATATCGCCCGAGAAGCCGTAGTGAAACAAACCCGATAATGATCATCACCAGTGAAATCAAATAGAGACTGGGGCTGAAAATCTCAGGCCAGACCAAGGTGGCTACAATATGCCAGGCGATATAAACTGCTAATGTCGTGCCCATCACTTTTTGGGCAACCGATTGAAGCAATTCGCGGTCTTCCGTTTCCCAGCGCAAAAACGACAATATTTTTCTAAGTGACCATTTTATCTTCGTCGGCATCAATTAATGTTATCACATGCGGTGAAAGGAATCCTTCTGCCCAAACGAACCTCCTATACACTGCAGTTTTCCACCTTCCCGTCCATACGCCTACATTTCCCAGCCATACTCGATAAAGCCGCGAACCTGCAGTACGAATTTGACAGAATTTGTTCAGGTTTTGTTTGGGACGTATATACCCTCGTTCGGATAGGATTATTCTAGGTAAAAAATAACCCTCCACGAAAACCCTGCAAGATATGGATCGTGGGATGTTAATAATCAGATAAAGGAGAATAAAAAATGAAAACCAAAAAACAACTGTTCAAACGTTTACTTCTTTTAAGTTCGATCTTGTTAATAGGAGTATTGACCCTTACTGCTTGCGGTGGTGCCTTTTCCCTCTCTGGTTCAGTAAATCCTAATGCTCAAGGCGGTGTAGATATTACAGGCGGCACTCAACCAGATGCAGCAGCTCAACCTGCCGCGGCTCCAGGGATGGACCAAACCACCTTGATCTTAATAATCGTTGGTGCTGTCGTTTTGATCCTGATCCTGATCATGCTGGTAAGCCGCAGATCATCCGGCAACCCACCCCCTCAATAAAATATCGATCCATCTATTCTGCGAATTCCCTCCAGGAAACTCAGGAATGCAGGATTAACTAAACTAGTGGGTTAACAGGCTGGCAGCTCGAAAACATACCAGCCTGTTTTGAATTTGAACACTTTCGTATTGTTGATGGGAATGAAATATTAACCAAAATTGTATTTAAATCTGTTAGTTGTTATTTAGGTTTTCTTGGGGACACTGTTAGCAGGTTCTGGTTAATATGATGCGAACTAAGGTGATTTCTTTATCATCTGAAGTGTGCAAGTGATTATAGGCTGCGTCCAGGCAGCAGTATATCAATCAATTAAATCAGGAGGCGTTTTATGAACAGTACTTGGTACATCGTCATAGTAGTGGCGGTTTTACTGGTAGCAGGGCTCATACTTGCTCCAATTTTTGCCCGCCGCAGGCGTTCGGAGAGTTTGCGCACCAAGTTTGGAATGGAGTATGATCACACCGTCCAGGTCACAGGAGACGAGAAAAAAGCACAAACGGAACTGGAAGAGCGGCAAAAACGGGTTAAGAGCCTGAATATTCGCGAACTAACAACAAGCGATAGGGAGCGTTACCTGGCAGACTGGTCCGCTGTCCAATCCAAATTTGTTGATGAGCCAGGGCAAGCGGTGCTGGATGCTGACAGGCTGATCATGGAAGTGATGCAGCTTCGCGCCTATCCGTTATCAGATTTTGACCAGCGAGCGGCTGACATTTCAGTCATTTATCCTAACCTGGTGAGCAATTACCGTGCGGCACGGGCAATCGCGATCAAGAACGAGCAGCAACTTGCAGATACTGAGGAACTACGCCAGGCAATGATCTATTACCGGCCTCTGTTCGAGGAACTTCTCGGAAAAGAGTCTGAAGTTAAAGAGGAGAAGTAAAAATGACAGGGCAATATTCTGAAGAGCGTTTTACTACCTCAAGTGAATCTGAGGCAACTGATAAACCAGTTTACAACTCTGAAGTTGAATCTACTTCCCCGGTGGATGAAGCGATGGAGTACGAGTCTGAAAATATTGAATCAGAAGCAGACGAAGTGTTCATCGAACCAGATCTGACCGTTGAACCACTGTCCGAGGATGTGACGACCTGGAAACCGATACCTGCGGTTGAAGTAATGGCAAAGGCAGAAGCCATTGAGACTCCAGTTCAGGAAATGCCAACCGCGGCAGGTTATTTGAATATAAAACCCGAATCTACGACCAACCTGCTTTTACGTGAAGATTCTGAACACTTCCGAACCCGCTGGAATGAAATCCAGGGAAAATTTGTTGACGAACCTCGCGATGCAGTTCAACAAGCAGACGCGCTGGTATCTGAGGTAGTCGACCAAATCACCCGGATGTTTGCCACTGAACATGGCTCGCTCGAGAGTCAATGGAAACAGGGAAATGATGTCTCGACTGAGGATCTACGAAAGGCATTACAACATTACCGGGCTTTCTTTAATCGCCTGGTTGGTTAATGCGCACTATCTTAAACCCTTGAGGTTCATTTTGAGTGTTTACTCTTCCGGGCAGAATACCAAGTTATATGAGTTGATTTGGCTGTTTCATATTCCTGCCCGGAAGACCTTTTAGCAGCAGTACCGGAACCAGTAACCCTAACTATAAATAATCGTTGGAAAGATTTTCAAGTCAAAATGAGATAAATTACCCGCCTAAATGCGTGAGGTAAACGGTCGAAAAAGGAGTGGTGAGATGTCCCATTACAAATATGTGATCGTCGGTGGGGGAATGACCGCGGATTCTGCAATACAGGGAATTCGGGAATTGGACTCTACTGGTGGTATCGCATTAATAGGAGATGACCCCAACCCGCCTTATAACCGGCCACCACTTTCAAAAGGACTCTGGAAAGGAAAAACGCTCGATTCCATCTGGCGCAAATCAACCGATCCTTTGGTGCAATTATTCCTCGGGAAGACGGTCAACTCCATAGAACCAAAAAAGCAAACGATCCGGGATAACGATGGAAAGATGTATACCTATGAAAAACTGCTCCTGGCAACTGGCGGAGCTCCGCGTAAGCTTCCTTTCGGTGGTGAAACATCATTTACTTCCGCGGTCTTGAAGATTATCAAAAACTGCGCGCGATGTGTAATAAAAACAAACATTTTGGTGTGATTGGCGGCGGATTTATTGGGTCCGAGATTGCCGCTGCCTTGTCTATGAACAATGAGAAAGTGACGATGGTGTTCCCTGAAGAAGGAATCGGAGCAAAAGTTTATCCAAAGGAAATCTCTCACTATATAAATGATTATTACCGCGCCAAAGGTGTAGAAGTGATGACCGGGGTGAATGTAATTGACCTCAAGAAAGACAAAGATGCGCTTTCACTCGTCACGGATAAGGATCAACGTATTCCTGTGGACGTTGTGATCGCAGGGATCGGGCTTGTCCCGAACATTGAATTAGCCCGCACCGCTGGTTTAAAAGTCGAAAAAGGAATATCCGTAGATCGTGAGCTGCGTACCAATGACCCCGATATCTTCGCTGCCGGAGACGTGGCAGAATTCCTCCAACCTGAGTTAGGAAAACGCGTGCGGATTGAACACGAAGATAATGCCAATACAATGGGCAAACAAGCCGGAAGGAATATGGCGGGTGCGAGCGAACTCTACCACCATCTTTCCTATTTTTATTCCGACTTGTTTGAACTTGGTTATGAAGCTGTTGGTGAGTTGGACTCCTGCATGGAAATCTTTATGGATTGGAAAGAACGTTTCAAGAAAGGTGTGATCTATTACTTAGCTGAGGGAAGGGTGCGTGGGGTGCTGTTATGGAATATATGGGATACTGTTCCCGCTGCCCGTGGCTTAATCGGCGAAGCAGGACCCTTCAAGCCGGCGGATTTGAAAAACCGGTTGGCATAAGCAGGGAGAGTGGTGGTTTCTATTGTGGGATGAAATGACAAAAACCAGGAGAAGAAATGAGTGAACTAGCTAAACTCCAGTGCAGCCCGGTATCAAAAGTAACTCCCAAACTAAGTGACGAGGAAGTAAAGAAACTCTTTGACCAGATCGCGGGATGGTCATTGTATATGAAAGAGGGTGAACCGCGCCTGGAGAAAACATTCAAATTCCCTGATTTTGACCAGGCGATTGCATTCACGAATCTTATTGCGCATGAAGCAGCAAAAGAAGACCATCATCCAGCCCTATTGACTGAATGGGGAAAAGTGACGGTCACCTGGTGGACTCATGTAGTCAAAGGGATGCACAAGAATGACTTCATCATGGCTGCAAAAACAGACAAGGCGTTCGGTGGTTTTAAGAGTTCCAAGTTACAACTTCAAAGAATTCCTAAATAGTATAGGTAAACAAACGTGGAATTTAAAGGGTTTTAATGCAATGTAGTTAATATGATTTCACTCGAAAAAGGATTCTCCGCTTACTTTTGGAGTTGTTGTTTTCTTACTTCCACGACATCTTCGATATCGCCATAAAAAAGCTGGAATTTCTTCTTATCCATACTTGAGGGTTCAAAAGGCATGGTTGTGGTTGTAATACTGCCGGGCTCGCAACTAATGGAACATTGACCGCAGAAAATACACCTGCTCAGATCGTACTGCATAACCAGCCGGTTTTCTTTCCCCTCAACCTTGATCATTTTGATGGCGTTACTCGGGCAGTCTTCCTGGCAATACATGCAAGCCGTGCAAGTCTTGTAATCCCAGGTGATCATGCCGTTAAGGTGCGCGGGAACCCTGACCCTGAATTCAAGAGGACCGGTATCAGAAGGTTTTTTCTTAAGCGAAACCATAATATCCCCAAAAACGGATCCGATTGTCATAGCCAAGCCCTCCCATGTTCACTGAACGATGGTACCTTATTGCATGAAATGACAATTGATTTGTGTCCAAAGTTACTTTCCACAATTTTCTGGTTATCAACTCTCAAAACCTGATACTTCTACGACCCGATGGAAGGGGTTTATTCTCCGTAACCGATACCTAGTATATATTTCTCCATGTTGGTAATGAGCAAGTTCTTGTCTTCAATTAATAGTTTAACAACATCTCCAATACTAATCAATCCCATCAATTGACCATCCTTCAACACCGGTAAATGGCGTACGCGCTGGTTGGTCATGATTGCCATGCATTCATCGATGGATAGTTCTGGCGAAATGAAAAACACCTCCGGGGTCATCAATTGGCGAACAGGTATATCCAAATCAAGGTTCTTATTTTGTGCTACCTTTCTCACAAAATCTCTTTCAGAGAAAACACCTACGATTGTTTTTTCTTCAATGACAAGCACAGCGCCGATTTTTTTCTCTGCCATCAACTCCAAGGCGTCAATCACCTGCGTATCAGGACCAACTGTATAGACCACACTCCCCTTAACTCGCAGCAAAGTGGAAACCAGGTTCATCATTACCTCCTTTGTTACAAAAATGTGGTCCTAAGCACCTGTTCAGTTTTTGAACGCTTTACTCCGCAATCGCCATCAGGTTATGGGGTAATTCCTTCTTCATTTACTCTGTGGATGACGACATTTAAGCAATGGATGCGTGAAAGTTAAGTGGATATCAACTCCTCCTGATTAATCCAATTCGA
Source organism: uncultured Anaerolinea sp. (assembly GCA_964533735.1). GTDB lineage: Bacteria > Chloroflexota > Anaerolineae > Anaerolineales > Anaerolineaceae > UBA6107. The sequence goes on from CAZHMD010000003.1 coordinate 127,636, forward strand.
TGCCAACAGCAGCACCTGCGGAATACCTGCCTCCACTGGTGCCGACAATCGGTCGGAGAATTCAAATTTGGGTTCAATTTCCACTGCCAGGATGTCAACCTGATGCGGTAATTCAACGTTCATCTGCCTCCCAAACTCGAGTGCAGTTTTTAACGACCCATCGTGGGGAGAATTCACTGTATACGATGGAATCTCATCAAGGGTCAATTTTCGAACGGCACCCGGTTTCAAGCCGCTGCCAGTGATGGAATCGATGATGAGCACCCGGTCGTATCCGATCAAGCGTTCCATCAACGAGATCCCACCGCGAAAAAACTGGATCACCTCAACCATTGCCATCCCTTGCGGACTAAATGCAGCTTCGATCGCCTCGGCGCACCTGCAACCGATGGCGTCATCCCCCATGATCGGATTCCCCAAACCCACGATCAATGATTTCATGTCCTCAATCTCGAGTGACCACGTCCAGGATCGATCCATCCACATCGTGGATGATCACTTTCAACGGCATCTTGCCCGGCAGTGAATGGGTGGCACAGCCAAAACACGGATCGTATGCCCGAAACGCCATTTCGATCATATTGAGTACGGGTTCTGTGACTTCGTTGCCTTTTTTGATCAGGTTCTTTGCGGCTTTGTTTACCGACATGGCGATGGAAGCCATATTATTGGTTGTACCCACTATCAAGTTCACTTTGGTTAAAATACCACGTTCATCAGTACAGTAGTGGTGGGTCAGCGTTCCGCGGGGAGCTTCAACAATACCCACGCCCTCAGTCGGTTTTTCCGTCGGGACGGTGTGGAAATGTGGAGAGGTGATCTCCGGATCTGTTGCCAGCTCCACCCACCTCTCGGCAGCGTACAACAATTCTATGAGACGCGCCCAATGGGTTGCCAGCCTCTGGTGTACGGGTTTTCCTCCCATTGTGGTGTAGAACTTGTCGAATTCTGCCTGTGCCAGGGGCGTCGCCATGCCGTCAGAGGCATTTAATCTTGAAAGTGGTGTGGCAGCATAGACACCTGAATCCTTGCCATCGACAAAACCCTTCCACCCGACTTTCTTGAGGTATGGGAATTTGATGTACGACCAGGGTTCGACTCTCTCTGCGATCCAATCCATATATTCGGTCGGACCGTATTTGCCGATGCGCTCGCCATCTGGCGACATAACGCTGACTTTGCCGTCGTAGAAGTTCACCTTATTATTATCGTCAACAGTGCCAATGTAATAGGTGCGGTGAGTGTAAATATCACCAACGATGAGATCTAGGTAGGCTTTATTCCCCAGAACAATATCATTAAAGAGCTTTAGCGAGAATTGGGCAAACTCGATTGCCCATCGTCCCATTTTCTCGATCTCCACACGCTGCTCTTCGGTGATCCCGGTGGTCTGTCCGCCCGGGATGGCTGTACAGGGGTGTACTTTACGGCCTCCAATGGTTTCGATGACCGAGTGACCATACTTTCGCGCCTGGATGACCTTGCCGCCGATTTCAAGCCCGACTTTATGGATCACGCCTAGAATATTGCGTTCGGCAACCGGTGCATCCGGACCCATGACAAAATCCGGTCCAGCGAGCGCATAAAAGTGGGTGGTGTGGTCTGTGACATAAAAAGCGCTGTACAATAACTCTCGCAGCATTTTTGCTGTGCGAGGGATCTCAACATGGTAAACCGCATCCGCAGCTTTGGCAGCTGCCATGTGATGCGCTTCCGGGCAGACACCGCAAATGCGGTTGGTTAATAATGGCATTTCCTCAACCGGGCGACCAACGCAAAAACGTTCGAAACCGCGCAGTTCTGGAATCTGGAAATAGGTGTTCTCAACCTCGCCATTTTTATCCAGGAAAATCTCAATCTTGCCGTGTCCTTCGAGTCGGGTGATGGGATCAATTGATATTCGTCTTTGCTCCATGATTGTCTCCTATTCACCTTTCCAAGAATACTTACTGGATCGCAGCAGGGATTTCGCCAGATTGAACCTGTAGAATTGCCCTGCCGGATCAGGCAAAGTATCCAGTATTTTTTCGATCTCAACGGGATCGTTACTATCGATGACGGATGCAAAGGCAGACATGAGGCGGGCACCGTAATCAATAACGCCATTGGCAGGTCCATAGCACCCGATGCATTGTGCTCCAACTACAGGGCAGCGTGCGTTACAACCCGACCTGGTGGCTGGTCCGTTGCATGGGATCCCCTGTTCCAGCAGGCAGTTCTCCGCATCGATAAGGGCAACATCCTGGATGCGCTGAAATTCCTTGATCTTCTTCTCATTTCTCAAGCGTAGGCATTCATCGCAAACTGTGGAAGGACCGGCGCCAATAACCGAACCTTTCGGTGGCAGTTCAGCCTTACCATTGAGCACCTGGATAACCAGATCGATGACCGCCTCAATCTGATGCGGTTCCGGCGGGCAGCCCGGCATGTAATAATCCACGTCGATCACCTGGTCCAGCGCTTTAAGTGTCTGGTACATCTTTGGCAGGTGGAGGTTTCCGAGCGGTGTCTCAAAGCTGGACTGCGGGAAGTTTTTTCCGGGATTTTCAGTACTCGGTGTGAAATAAACGGTTTCAAACATCGACTTTACTGAGCTGAGATTCCCCAATCCGGGGATACCGCCTTCGGTTGCGCAAGAGCCAAAAGCCACCAGGATTTGAGATTTTTTTCTCAACAGTTTGGCGACTTCTGCATTTTCATCATTACGAATCCCGCCGTTGAAAAGGGTTAACAGGATCGATTTATCCGGCATGTCTTTGACATCTTTATACTTGGCATCCATGGCTACCGGCCAAAAAACAACTTCAAAGTTGGCGTCAACTTCAAGGATTTTCTCATGGATGTTCAGAACTGAAATTGAACAACCACCACAGGATGCCGCCCAATACATGGAGAATTTTGGTTTTCCGTTTGTGGACATCTAGTTCTCCTCCACCATTTCTACGACCCGCTCAAAGATTCCCTCTTGTTTATTCCATTTTGGCCAATTGAGAGGTCCGAGTTCGCGTACTTCGTTGACAAAGATCTCGATCTCCCTAGCCAGGATCATACCTTCAGCCGCGCTTGCCCAAACCAACTTCAATCTGCCCGGTTCAACCCCCATTTGTTCCAGCGTGCGCTGGAGGAGCTTAAACCGCCTCATGGTCTTGTAATTCTGCTCTACGTAGTGGCAATCTCCCGGATGGCAGCCGGTGACCATTACACCATCCGCGCCTTCCGCGAAACCTTTGAGCACAAATTGCGGATCCAACCTCCCAGAACACATCAGGCGGATCAAGCGGACATTGGGCGGATACTTGGCTCTTGCCAGCCCGGCGTTATCCGCTGCCCGATAGGAACACCAGTTACAGGTAAACCCCAGAATTGTCGGCTCGAACTGATTTTTTTCTTGTTCGCTCATGATGTCCTCTCTCTATAACCTCTACTTTGATAACTGCAATGAGGGGTCAAGGATTCCTTCTATTTGCGCCAGGATTTGTTGATCACTGTAATGAGTTCCTGAAATCGCCCCTGCTGGACAAGCCGCTACGCAGGTTCCACAACCCTGGCAGAGCGCCTGGTTCACAACGCTGACCGCTTTAATATCATCAAATGTGATGGCGGTAAAAGGGCACATGTTGTTGCAGATACGGCAGCCGGAGCATTGGTCTTCATTGATCGAGGCTCTGATGGGTTCCATCATGACGTGCCCCTGTTCGATCTTGGAGATGACCCTGGCGGCTGCAGCTGCTCCTTGTGCAACACTGGCGGGAATATCTTTGGGACCCTGGGCACAACCGGCAATATAGACACCATCTGTCATTGTGGCAACGGGGTCGAGTTTTGGATGCCGTTCAATCATCCAACCCTTGGCACCGCAGGCAATTCCGAAGAGTTTGCCCACTTCCACCGCATCCTTCCGTGGTTCCAAACCTGCTGAGAGGATGACCATGTCTACGGGTATGCGTCTTTGGATGCCCGCAAGGGTGTCGTATACCTGGACAACCAGTTTTCCCTTTTCATCAGGGAGCCGGGCGACATCAGTGATTTCTCCCACCTTTCCACGTACAAACAGGATACCTTCATCAAGGACCTTGTTATAGAACTCCTCGTAATCCTTTTGAGGTGTGCGGATATCGATATAAAAGTTGTATACCTGCGCTCCTGTTCTTTCGTGCGCGAGGTGAGCAAATTTTATCGACTGCATACAGCAGATGGATGAGCAATATTCGTTGTAATTCTTGTCTCGGCTGCCAACGCAATGTACCACTGCGATGGTTTCAGGTTTTCGACCGTCCTTGAGGAGGATCTCCCCGCCAGTCGGACCGGAAGCGTTTGTGAGGCGCTCAAATTCTAAGTTGGTGATGACATTGGGTAATTTTCCGTAGCCGTACTGCGGAATGCGTTTTGAATCAAACAAGTCGTATCCTGTTGCCAGGATGATATTGCCAACTTTGTAATCCAGAATTTGATCTTCCTGGGTGTAGTCGATTGCGCCGGTTGGGCACACCTTTTGGCAGACCTGGCATTTCCCGGATTGGAAGAACAGACAATTTTCGGTATCAAGGACAGGTTTATTGGGAACTGCCTGAGGGAACGGGACATAGATGGCTTTGCGTTTTGCCATGCCCACTTCAAAGGCATTATCCGTAACCCTTTTGGGGCATTTCTCCTGGCAGACCAGGCAGCCGGTGCACAAGGATTCAGTCACCATGGTAGCTTTTTTGCGGACTTTTATGTCGAAATTTCCGACGTATCCATCTACCGACTCAACCTCACTCCAGGTATGCAGAGTGATATTGGGATGATTGCCAACATCAAACATTTTCGGTGTGAGAATACAAGCGGAACAATCCAGAGTCGGGAAGGTCTTATCAAACTGCGCCATGTGCCCGCCAATGGAAGGCTCTCTTTCCACAAGAATAACATGGTGTCCGCTATCAGCAATCTCGAGGGCAGCCTGGATCCCCGCCACGCCGCCACCAACCACGAGCGTAGCCGGGTCAATGTTGACGCTGAGTGCTTCAAGGGAGGCGTGATTGAGCACCCTCCGGATAGCACCACTCACCAGGGCTTTCGATTTGATGGTGGCTTCCACCTTGTCTTTTGTTACCCAGGCCACGTGCTCACGGATCGAGGCCATTTCAAACAAGTATGGGTTAAGACCCGCGCGATTACAGGCTCCCCTGAATGTCTTTTCATGTAAATGGGGGGAGCATGCCGCCACTACCACCTTTGTAAGACCTAATTCCTTAATGTCATTTTCAATCAGTTCCTGCCCGGGGCTGGAGCACATAAACTTATAATCCCGGCTAATTTCTACATCATGGAATTTTTCTTTTGCCCAACGGGCTACTTCTTCCACATCCACCACACCGGCGATGTTACTTCCGCAATGACAGACGTACACTCCAACTTTTTCCTTCACACTTGCCTCCATTTCTCCGTGATACATCTCAAAGACAAATTAGAGTGCTTCAGTAACAAGATCGATCAAATCCAATACTTTTAATTTGCCTTCCAGAGACGTTGTCTTTACTGCGTCCTGGAACATGGTGTAATCCTTGGGGCAGGTTACAATGAATTCAGCAACATCGTTAAGTGCGGCTGCTTCCCGTATCCTATTCTCACTGGGTCTTTCTGTTTTTACTTCTTCATCCAAATAAATACGTCCACCACCAGCTCCACAACAGAAACCATTTTCACGGCTGCGGGGCATTTCGGTGATATCGCAGCCTGTGGCGCGGATTACGCTTCTCGGCGGGTCATAGACCGCGTTGTACCTGGAGAGGTAACAAGGGTCGTGATAGGTGACCTTCAACCCCAGTTTCTTTGTTAGCTTCAATTGCCCGGACTGGATAATCTGGTCGAGGAGTTCTGAATAATGCATCACTTTTCGACCCTGTATGACGTCATCAGGGTATTCGTTCTTCAAAGTGTTGTAGGTATGAGGATCAGTGGTGATGATGGTCTTATACTGCGCTTTTTGAAGGGCTTTACTATTCTGCTCAACCAAAACCTCAAACAAACCTTCTTCACCAACCCGGCGCACATCATTGCCTGAATTGCGCTCACTATCGAATAAAATTCCGAAATCCAAACCAACGGCGTGAAACACCTCTGCAGTCTTGATGGTTAACGCGGTTAAAGATGGGCTAAAGGATGCATAGTCTCCGACAAACCAGAGATACTCGACTGGTTCCCTGGTGGCGTCCTTTATCTCAAAGCTGAGAGATTTAGTCCATTCGGAACGCATTCTCGCGGATTTTCCAAAGGAATTTCCATACCTTCCAAGATTAGCCAATGAGGTCTGGAGTAAGTCATCAATTTCACCATCGTTGACCAGAGATCTGCGCATGGCCACAACATCGGAGATGTGGTCTATGAACGCGGGGCAGTTTTTGATACAAGCACCGCAAGTAGTACAAGCCCATAAAACAGCGGGAGTGATGGTATCTCCGATCAGCTTTTTGCCCGGCTCTTCTCCCCTCAAAATAGACGCGCTATCCCGATGGAAGGTGTTCCTAACATCCAGGATGACCTGCTTCGGATTAAGATCCAAACCCACGGCATGAGCGGGGCAGGCATCCTGGCAGCGGCCGCACTCGGTACACGCATCGCCATCCATCAACTGTTTCCATGAGAGGTTCTGCAGCTTATCCGCGAATAGCAGGTTATGTTCAGAATCCTCCTTCAAGCCGGCTAACCGCCCCATGGGTTCCAGTTTTGAGAAGAAAATGTTGAGCGGTGTGGTGATGACATGAAGTAATGTACCCACCGGCAAGGTCAGGAATACGAAGGCAACCATGCCTAGGTGGAAATAATAGAAAATGCCATGCCAGGTGTTGATAACATCCACGGAATTTGTGGCACCAAGAAAAAGTTGTGCAACCAGCCAACCAACGGGCATCCACCAGCCGTAAGTAATATTGTCTTCGATCGCCAGAACTGCCAGGCGCGACCCTTCAATGACAGGTCCCGAGAGGATGATGATGGTCAACAGGATAAGCGTGAGACCAAATTTGCTTTCAAGCGTGAGCTTTTCCGGCTTGATCACTATACGCCTGAAGGCGGCCATGCCAGCACCAACAAGGAAGGCGACCGCGCTCAGATCCATGATGAGTTTGAAGACCAGGAATACGGTACCTTTTAAAAATCCCGGGAAGACATATGCATTCAAAACGCCAATTGGGGTACCCAAAAAGAGCAGAAGCATTGACCAGGCGATTAGGATATGCATGATCCCGGCATACGGCTGTGAAAGGATGCGCACCTGGAATAATGCCTGCGCAATCAGCTTCCATACACGCTTTAGGATCTGGTCAGAGCGTTTTTCCGGCTGACCAACGCGCGTCCAAATCCGGGCACGGTTTACGATCCTTACCACCATAACCACGAATGCTGCCGTAAGGATGACATAGATGAGGTAATGGATCCATTCCGGTTCTATACCCCAAAAATCAGGACGATTTGGCATTTATCCTCCCTTAAGTTCCTCAATCGACCGGATCAATTCTTCCGAAACATCCATCAAATCTTCTGTCGTGCCGTACCTGGCGTAATCAAAGATGGGTGCTTTTGGATCTGTATTCACCGCGATGACCATCTCGCTTTGACCAATGGCTTCAACATGCTCAGGGGCTCCACTGATTCCCAAGGCAAGATACAATTTCGGTTTCACGGTTTTTCCGGATTTGCCTACCAGGCGCGTTGTCGGGACCCAACCCTGGTCGACAACCGGACGGCTGGCACAGAGGACGCCCCCCAACGCATCAGCCAATTCCTGCGCGAGGCCTACATTATCCTCATTTTCGATGCCCCTGCCAACCGCCACCAGGATTTTCTCCTTGGTGATGTCCAGATCATCTCCAGATGGGAGCATGACCGCTTTCATCACAACTCCGCCGTTTTCCAATTGGGGAACAGGAATTTTTGTTACCCCGGGAGAGGTTGATGAATGCCCGTTTTCGGGTTTGAACTTGCCTGGCAGCATAGTCACAATGACCCCGTCCGCAGGCAGCTTCCCCTGCACAAAGATCTTTCCGCTGCAAATCTGCGCGATATAGGTTAAACCACCATCAGTGAGTATTTCCTTACAAAAACTAACCAGGGGCAATCCAGTTCTGAAAGAAAGGCCTCCAGCCAGATCAGATCCAACCGAGGTGTCTCCCAGTAGAACCAGTGAGGGTTTTTTCTCCTGAATGACCTGGGTTAATACAGCCATATAGGCAGAGTAATTCAACTCTTTCAGGGTTTCGTGATCCAAAAGAAGAACTTCATCAGCCAGCAGGTCTTTAGCTAACGACTCCACCTTATCGCCCATCAATACAGCCACAACCCTCGATCCCAATTTGCCGGCGATTTCTTTGGCTTGTGCCAGGCAGATGAAGGAGATATCGGCTACTTTTCCCTGGAAATGCTCAATAAAAACAAATATATCGCTCATCGGTCTCTCCTGATCAGATCAATCCCTGAGATTTAATGATTTTCACGATTTGGTCAGCAACATCCTTGGGGTTGCCCGTGAAGATTTCCGCGCGGCCGGTTTTTTCTGGTTCGTACATCCTGGTGGCGTCCAATCCGCCTGCCAAATCGACCTTTCCATCCACTTCATCGATCGAACTCATTTTCATCATCTGGCGAACCTTGCTCACAGGCACATAGCGCGGAGGTTTCTCTGAGGATGAGATTCCTAACACTGCAGGGAGTGTAACCTCATACTTTGCCTTGACTCCGCCCGGGTAATCCTTGAGGACAGTTGCGGAAGGACCTGAAATCTCTACTCCTGAGACGTATCCGATATATGAGAGACCCAGGATTTCTGCCAGCATGGGTCCTATGGATCCGTCAAAACCATTATGGTTCGAAACTCCGGTCAGGATCAGATCGGGTTTTTCTTCCTTGATCACACTTCCAAATAACCTTGCAAGTGCGTGGTTATTGATCGTTTCCAGTGAAAAATCGACATTCAGCCGTACCAAGCGGTCGGCGCCTTTGGCAGCGGCAGTGAATAATGATTCATCAGCAGTCTCACCGCCTGCAGCTAACACGATGACCTCACCGCCGCCTTTCTCTTTGAGTAGAATCCCCTGCTCAATGGCGTGGTCATCGAATTCGTTCAACATCCAAACCATGTCACCAAGTTCAAATCCATTCTTGTCCTTGTTGATGATGATTTCTTCAACACGATCTGGAACAAGCTGCACAGGGATAATAATTTTCATATTGGTTTATCTCCTATTCTCCAAAAGACTCTAGAAGCAATTCGCTAAGATCAAGAACTTTAATATCCTGTGCGCCGGGGATATTCTTTACGGCATCCAGGAATCTTGGTTTTTCATACGGACAAGCCACAACCAAGGTGTCGGCACCTGAATCGACCACTTCCTGGATGCGCCATTCAGAAGAGCGCACATGCGACTTTTCCCACTGGAAGCCATCCAGCCACATACCACCACCGCCACCGCCACAGCAGAGGCTGTTCTGATGGTGGTGCTGCATTTCAACCAGTTCAACACCCGGAATGGCTTTGATCAAATCCCTGGGTTCATCATAAATTCCATTCACCCTCCCCAGGTAGCACGGGTCATGGAAGGTCACCTTGGCTTTGACTTCCTTCTTAATGTGCGGCTTCAGCAGATCCATTTTTTCAGCCAGGAATTGAGTGTAGTGTTTTACCGGATAAGTGATCCCAATTTCCGGGTAAGCATTCTTAAACGCGTTGAATGCATGCGGGTCGGTGGTAATAACCTGGGTAATGTTTACCTTGCCAAGCGCCCTGGCATTTTTCTCAGCGAGGATCTCAAATAGGCCTTTTTCACCCGCTAGGCGTTGAGAGTCCCCATCACTTGATTCCTGGTTGCCGAGGATCCCAAAATTTACCCCCAAAACATTCAGGATACGGGCAAATGCGAGTGTGGCTGAACGGACAACTGGATGGTAAGAGCTGTAATCTCCAACAAACCACAAGACATCGGCATCCGGAGATTCGCGGCCAAGAACGGGAATATCAAAATCAAGGGATTCGGTCCAATCAGACCGTTTCCGAGGCGACTCCCCCATTGGATTACCATAACGCTGTGAATTTTCAAATGCAGTCTGCAATTCAGCGGGAATATTCCCGGACAGGATCAATTCTTCCTTGGTGGACCGCATTAATTCTTCTGTGATCGGGATCAAGGACGGGCAGGCTGTGGTACAGGCAGAGCAGGCGATGCATAACCATACGCTTTCGGAGCGTGTGACATGAGAAAATATTCCCGCCCTCATGGCGGAAATCATCCGGCTGGGGGGAAATTCCATAGCAAACCCCAGAGGGCATATTCCGCTGCAATTACCACATTGTATACAATGAAGGAGTTCCTTGCTTAATGCCGACCCTAATTCTGAAGAACTGACGCTGGTTTGATGAGCAATCTCATCAACTCGACTCATTATTGCCTCCTATCCTGAAATGACTAATCAAATTCAGACAGGCATCAAGGTAGATGTGCCTGCAGGATACAATTCTCGATAAATTTATCGATGAAGCAACAATGAAGGAAATTTATCAGCGTATTTTTAAAGTTCGACGCGAGTAAAGCAAATAAAATTACCTGTAAGTCGGTTGCGGTTCGGCGAAGAATTAGTCGGCAGTGGTTTAATAGTGAGAGGTACTTTTTGGTGTATCAAAGTTGTATGGTGACGCGTGAAAAAATGCAAGCTGATTGCACATTTTTCAAACAATATTCTTTTTCAACCAATAATAGTTCGAGTGAGTTCTACCTAAATTATTCTATAGCATTTTGAACAAGATTACAACACCCTTCAGGAATTGATTGGCAATTCTGTTAATATTTGGTGCAAATAATACAGTTCAAAGGGATCTTCCGCTTGATTAATAGGAGAACGATCGAATCATAGATATGATGCGGTTCGCAGCTAATTTTATGTTATTTGGTTATGCTATTATTATCCAAAGGAGAAAACTCTATGCGGCCTGAATGGGATTCCTATTTTATGAAGATTGCATACGCGGTATCAGAACGAAGCACCTGCGACCGCGCGTTTGTGGGGTGCGTGCTGGTGCTTGACAAACGCATCCTCACCACCGGATTCAATGGTTCCCCTGCAGGACAACCTCACTGTGAGGAAATCGGTCATCTTCTGGTTGATGGACATTGCGTGCGCACGATCCACGCCGAGACCAACGCCATTATCCAAGCTGCCTTGCACGGTGTATCCACCCGCGGATGCACCTGTTATGTCACGCATTTCCCCTGTATCAACTGCACCAAAGCCTTGATTAATGCAGGCGTGACGCGGTTGATCTACAATGTTGCTTACAGATTGGATGAAAACGCGGTTGAATTCCTGCGTATGGCCAATATCGAGGTTTATGAACTCGTATTTGATCCTGGAAAAATTCCTGAAGGATATAGACAGTAAAGTTAACCAAAATACCTATAACAATTTACAGGGAGTGATAGTCTCAAGAGAGTGGGATGTGTTTTTTCTCCCTTGATCCATTTGCCCTGATCGCTTAAACGAACATCGCTATAAATGGCGGGCTGTCAATTGATGTTCCCTTCAGCCAGGAAGTTGCGCCTATCTTCTCCAATATGTGCACTCCTGAACGCCAGGTTTGACCGCGTTTATCAGAATCTTCTAGTACATGCGCCAGCATCAGCAGACTGGCGGCTTCTTCGAGCTGCCTGCCCTGCTCTCGTGCCAGCTCCAGACTCTTTCGCAGGTGCAATTCCCGCTCTTCCTCAGGCAACCACTGTGCCAGAGCACGGTGAGTTAGAGCTTCCAACACCGGTGATTGGTGGTTGGAGCACCAATCCAAAATGGTCTTTAATTCATAAACTGCCGAATCCACTTCCCCCAGTTTCGCACGGCAGCAGGCAACCCACACTCTGCCCAATCCATACCCCTCACGTGACCCTCGCTTGCTGAAGTATTTATCAATCTCCTCATGCTCAGCGATAGCCTGCTCAAACTCCCCAAAATAATACAAAATATCTCCCAGGTTGTTATGCCCGCGGTAAGCCTCGGTGTTGAACCCAATCCCTTCGGCATGGCGGATATGTTCGAGGGTTTTCTCCTTTGCCTTTTCCAGGTCCCCCCGGGCAAAAAAAACCAAGCCAAGGTTTCCGATATCGTAGGTCATTAATTGATCGGCTCCGCATCTCTGGTAAAAACAGATGGCTTCAACCAGGTTTTCTTCAGCCTTATCCAATTCCCCCATCGTCCAATAAATTAATCCCAGATTGCTTTTGAGCGATTCTGAATTGAAAAGATCACCTTCACCCGAATACAGATTGATCGCAGCATGGAGGTCCATAATCGCCTCAGGATAGCGCGCTTTTACCCAAAGCAAGGTTGACCTGTGAACAAGGAGTTCTGCGGATAGAGTTGTTTGCGGTTTTTTTAGTTTCTCGTTAAATACAATCATCTGATTAACAAGAGACAGCGCTTCTTCCATCTTGCCTTTTTCCCGAAGGATTTCAAGTTCTGATTGATGAAATTTTAACCACGCCGGTAATTCACTCTCAGATAATCCATCTGGTAAAGCAAACAGACCATGCCTGTTTCCACACTCCTGATGAACAAGGTCAGCTTTTTCTGGTTGCCCCAGGGTGCGGTATGCGATGAATTGGATGCGCGTAGCGCTAGCTGCTTCCTTGCTACCAATTGACTGGTCTTTCAAGACCCGTTCGGTTGTTGATAAAGCCCTGACAATTTGACCTGAGACTAAATAATATTCTGCCAGATCTATCAGGTAGGCATTTTGAAAGCTGGCGTATGCCTGGGTATCGATGATCTCCAGTATTCTGGGTTCCCACCTGTGCGATAAACCCAAACGCAGCGGGAGGGGATGAACCAGATGAATCAACTCCAGACGTAAATCCAACAAAGAAGGAAACAAGGTTGATTCCTCCAGGAGCGTCGCCATGCTGATGAGATGCGGACCAACCTCTGCGGTGACACTTGCTGCAGCAAAATCAATCATCCTCTTCAGGCTTTGTTCCATGTGGGTTTTATAAAGCGTGCGCCAGTTTACCTGGTGAACAGGCAGGAGGATCTTGTGACTTTCACTCAACATATGAATTGACATCCCATGTCTTAAGTACATCAGTTTGTAAGAAGGTCGAAGTTAAGCGATGTATTCGGTATTTTGCTGTTTCGTGGACCCAGTTGGTCTCAATTAATGAAAATTCATCCAGTTCGAAGAAAGACTGTGCGAAGTCATCGGGAGCAAGCCCGCTCATTATCCCAAGAAATTTAGAGTCTTCACCTTCAGGATCCGCGGTGAGAAAAGTAAATAATAGTCTGCGAGAGGTATTGGTCAGCGAATTCCAGATTTTCCAATATAGAAAGCGGTAAATTGATTCTTTTCCTCTTTCTGCTTTTTTAAACTCGTTAATGATCTCAGCCACTGGATTCAACTGCATCTGCGCCGCGATGAGCTTTAGCGCCAGGGGTAATCCGCCAACAGTTCTAAACAGATCCTCCAAATCCGGTTCTGAAATCAATGGGGTTCCCCCTCTTCGTCTTACTTCTTCTTGAACCAATTGTGATGCATAGGATTGTGTTAATTCAGGAACCTGGAACACGGTGACGAAAGGAAACTCACGCAACGATTCCCTGGTAGTGATGATAATCTTACATTGTCCGCAATAGCGGGCCAGAGCAGGCACAAGTTCCACATAATCTGCAATGGTTTCAAGATTATCAACCACCAGAAGGTACTTCTGCATGGTTGTGGCTGCCTGGATTCCCTTTAACCGGTCTTCCAATGGTTTTTCGACAAGATAGCTCAACCCTAATTGATGAGCGAGCCTCGAGGTAACGTCGTCCAGTGTGAAATTATGTTCATCTTCCAACAATTGTGACTGCCCAAATCCCTTTACAGGTTGGCGAGCGCTGACCCATAGGACCTCAAAATACGCCTGGTTCACTGAGTCCTGGTTAACATAAGCATGGACAAGTGCAGTTTTCCCAATCCCGCCCATACCCTCCACGCTGAGTATCTGCCCGGGTTTCAGGGAAGCGTCGATTCCGGCAAGCTTTTCCAGAAGCCGATCTGCTCCAACCAATGTTGAATATTCGGGCAAAGGGATATTTAAGTCAGGTTTGTGCGCCTTTTGATTTGCTACGATTTCCAGTTTTCTCAGTTCGCTGACAAGTGCAAAGAGACCAGAATTGAGGCGCCGTCGAAATTGCTGGGGAACCACATTCGCGGTTTTTGCCAGGTCTTCCACGCTGAAATCAATTTGGGAATAATAGCGGTAGTAGAGCGCGCTAAATGATTCCAACCGCTCATTACTCCGGCTGAAATCCTCCCTGATCTGGATTAGGGCATCGTTCTTGGATTCGGGGAGGAGATCGCTTAGTTTTTCATCTTTACGTTGCTTAAGGTAATTTTCGATGGTTAATGCGGATAGCTGCGCAAATAGCCTTAACCCAAGCTCAACCTGACTTCCACCGAGAAATTGAGAAAGGATTGCCATATCAAACAATGGCGAATCCACTTCAATCCCGGCGCACATACCCTTCAAGAATTGTTCGACTTTTTGATTTGTGATCAGGTCTATTTTCATAGTTCGATTCCAGTTCGATTTTTGAGTGGTTTCTATATTTCGAAAAACCCCACTTGTTTATTATATACGGCATAGAAATGAGTTGGCGTGATTATTTCCTGAAGGTGCGCAATGCCATCAATGGCTAGGGGAGCGCACCTTCGCATTTTTACTTCAATGGGATGGTCAGGGAATTCAGAATTTGTTCCAGGGTGAGGGAATGATATTTCGCCTTAATTGAAAAGACGCCGGGATTGGCGTCTTTTACCCGTAAATGAGTGTTTATCTGCCGAATTTTTTAAAATGTGGTGCAAACAAAATTTCCGGATCAGGGATGACTGGCGGAATCGGATAGGAGACCCAGGTGACATTGAGGAAATGCTTCCAGGTGATATTCTCAGTGGTGATGTTTCCACCCCATGTTCCGCAGCCGAGGGTCATGGTGAAGGCCATGCCATTTGCCCAATCGCCGCTGTTTCCTACACTTTGAGCCTGGCGCACCATCATGCGGCTTACCTTGGCCTTCGTCGCCAACTCCATAATGTGATCTTCGTTGATTGAATGGATACCGCAGGAATGGCCGTATCCGCTGAACGCGGTGATATCGATCACCATTTGTACGGCTTTACTGAAATCCTGGTATTTCCAAAGAGTCATTACCGGCGATAATTTTTCAGCCGAGAACATATCTTGCGGGCCAATGTGCTCCCCCAGCACCATTATGAATGTAGTTCCATCCGGAACATTAATGCCCGCCTCGGCAGCAATGGTCTTTACGCTTTTGGCAATGATCTTTGCGCTCAGATGACTTCCATCCGGCCACATGGCGGCTTTCAATTTCGCTCTATCCTCACCAACCGCCAGGTAACCTCCCTGTCGCTGCAGCCCAGCCAGCAGTGAATCAAAGATGGATTCGTGGATGATGATGTTGTTTTCTGCTGAGCATGAAGTGGCATTGTCAAAAGTTTTCCCCTTGAAAATTTTGACGGCCGTTTCTTCAAGGTTGGCGGATTCGTCAACGATGACGGTTGCATTTCCAGCTCCAACTCCGTAAGCCGGTTTTCCGCTGCTGTAAGCCACTTTCACAACACCAGCGCCACCTGTCGCGAGGACGAGATCCGCCATTCCCATCAGCTCCTGCGAGAGTTCCATGGTGGGTTCTTTAATATTTAGTACCAGGTCCTCCGGTGCGCCTACTTTTTTAAGTCCTTTGCGCATTTCGTTACAAATATACTCGCAGGTATTTTTGGCTTTGGGGTGCGGAGAAAAGATAACGGCGTTGCGGGTCTTTAATATTGGAAGCCCATTGCAGGGCATGGTGGAGGAAGAATTGGTCATAGGTGTAATAGCACCGACCACACCAACTGGTTTGGCGATCTTTAACAGACCAAGTGTTTTATCTTCCTCAATCACACCGACGGTCTTTACCCCCTGGAGATCGCGCACTACTCCAAGAGTCTTCTTCTGGTGTTTTATGATCTTATCCTCATAGACGCCGAGTCCGGTTTCGTCGACTGCCAGGCGGGCACACGCCACTGCGGTCTCCCGCTTGTAACTTTCCCAGCCGACCGCCAGGACCATTTCATCAACCTTTTCCTGCGGCCAAAATTCAATTATTCTTTGGGCAGCTCGCGCTCGCTCCATCATTTCGATTAAGTTGTCAGTCATATCCATCTCTCCGTAGTAATGCTAAAAGTTGGGTCACTTATTTGGTCGCTGCTTCTAACGAAGCTTCAAAAATATTTAAAGCGTCATTAATTTGACTCTCGGTCACGTTCAATGGCGGGATCCAACGGATAGTGTTATCCCAGGGACCGGCAGTGAGGAGCATCATATTGCGGTCGGCACATTCGTGCTGGACAGCTTTGGTGGTTTTCTTATCCGGCTTGCCGGCTGCATTTCTAAACTCGGTCCCGATCATCAAGCCTAATCCTCGTACATCGGCAATTTGTGGATATTGTTCCCTGAGGTGTCCCAGACCTGTAACTAATTGAGATCCCCTGGCGACTGCATTCTCGATCATCCTGTCTTCTTTAATAGCGTGGATAGTCGCGACACCAGCGGCTGCTGCGACTGCATTACCGCCGTAAGTGCCGCCATGTGATCCCGGGAGCCACTTCTTCATCAGATCCAGCCTACTGATGACCCCAGAGATGGGCATACCGGAAGCCAATCCTTTGGCAACTGTCATGATATCTGGTTCAATCCCGAAATGTTGATGACCAAACCATTTTCCTGTGCGCCCGAAACCGGATTGTACTTCATCGGCAACCATCAGAATGCCATGTTGATCGCAGATCTTGCGCAAACCTTTCATGAAGGATACAGGTGGCACCACATACCCGCCTTCACCTAAGACCGGCTCAATGAAAATGGCAGCCGTTTCCTCAGGTGCGGTTTGCATTTGCAATAGTAATTCGAGCTCTTCAAGGCACCACTGGCTGGTCTTTTCTTCATCCCAGCCGTACTTAAGCGCGTATGGAAAGGGGGTAACAAAGACACCTGGCATGAGAGGTTGGTAACCGTTTTTATAAACAGTTTTGGATGTGGTCATGGTCATGGTGGCAACCGTACGGCCATGAAAACTTCCCTGGAAAACGATCACATTGGGTCGTTTGGTGGCATGGCGAGCAAGTTTTAGTGCACCTTCCACTGCCTCGGCACCGGAATTGCTAAAGAAGAACCCGTCCAGGCTGGGCGGGACGATGGTGCGCAATTCCTCAACCAGTTCGAGCATGGGTTTATGCGTCACCAAGTTAGCCTGCCCGTGCAACAGCAAACCTGCCTGCGTGCGAATTGCTTCGACCACCTTGGGATGGCAGTGCCCGGTATTGGTAACCCCGATACCGCAAGCAAAATCCAGGATCTTGCGCCCATCGGTGGCATAAATATAGCTTCCCTCTGCATGGTCCACAATGATGTCCGAATAATGCGTCCAAACGGGAGACAGGTGTTCAAAGTTTTCTTTATAATTGGTCATAATCCTATCCGTATTCTTAAGAATGTTAGTTAAAGGGTTATCCACTCAAGCCCTAATTCTTGTAATTTTTGAGGTGTTGGATTGCCATTATCACTCCAACCGACCTCTTTGTAGTATTGTTCCAACGCAGCGGTAAATAGACCGCGGTCAACGGAAGCACCAGCTTGCACTCCTGATCCAACGAGAGGAATAAAGAATTTTTCCGGCAGCACATCTTCTGCCCTGCTGAATCCTTCGCGGGTGTTGAAAGCCCGCAGCATATTGAGGCGTCGCTCGCCTACACGCATCAATTCTTCCAGCGTCACATCCCAACCTGTTACAGCCTTTACCATATCCAATGTCTCCTGCGGTCCAAAAAGGGTCCAGGCTGGACCAAATACAAACTGGCACAAGGTCAGCGTATCGAGCATGCTGTAAAAGTACTGGGTGAGGTAAGCGAAGCGCACTTTCTCCGGTCCAAAATCACCAGCCGGAGGAGGGTTGTTCAAACCAATCATCGCCAGGCGTTTTAGATAGAGGTCTGATGTGCCTTCTTCGTACATCCAGTCGTGCTCACTGGATTGGTGGTCAGCCCCAAAGGGGTTGACTGCATAAATGAGCGCAAGTGATTTTTTGGTCTGCGGCATATGCATGGGAGCTTCTTCGTTTTTCACGGTGGTCAGATATAATTTTGCTTCTGGACCGAAAAAGTCAGCAGCCCTGGCGGAACCTTTTGCCAGTATGCAACCGAAGGGCGTGGAACAATTAACAATCTCATCCAATAACTTTAACACCGCGTCAGCATCTCCAAATTTAAGGACAATGCCGCCAGTATCCCTGGTGGTGATGATTCCCTTTTCAAAACACTCGATGGCGAAGGCGATGGTAGCACCGCAGGTAATGGAATCGACGCCATAGGCATTGCAGACCTGGTTAGCCAGGGCAATCGCCTCAAGACTTTTTATTCCGCACATGGATCCGAAGGAACCGAGAGTTTCATACTCCGGACCACCGTAATAAGGATCGATCGCCTTTCCCTGGTATTCCGCTTCAACGACACGTTTACAGCGCACAACGCAGGAGTAACAGGTATCTCTTTTCTTCAAGATGGTGTCCAGCATGGTTTCACCGCTGATGGCCTTTGCGTCTTCGAAAGAGGCTTCGCTGTAATTACGTGTTGGGAGAGAGCCAAGCTGGTCTTGAGGAATGACCACGCTGGCTGTTCCCAATTCACCAATTCCGATCATATCAGGATTGGTCTTCATGTCTGCCACGCCAAGTTTGGCGAGTTCCAACAACTTCTGTGAATCGGCTACCTTGACCTTGTCTGTTCCACGGACAACAATGGCTTTAAGGTTTTTACTTGCCATCACTGTTCCCATGCCAGTGCGGCCATTGTTTCGGTTAGCCATATTAAGGATGCTGGAATAAAGCACGCCGTTTTCTGCTGCAGGACCAATCTGCATCACCTGGGCTTTGGGATCGCCCACCTCTTTCTTAATGATCTCATCGACTTCGCGGGTTTTTAAACCTCGCAGATGACTGGCTTCATGCAAACTGGCTGCTCCGTTGATTATGGAGAGATACACAGGTTTCGCGGACTTGCCGCGAACGACGATGCCGTCAAAACCTGCGAATTTTAACTCGGCCGGGAAAAACCCACCTGCCTGAGAATCTCCAATTCCGCCGGTCATGGGGCTCTTGGCATTTACATTCATGCGGCTTTGCCCAGAAATCGGCGCGCCAGTGGTTACCGACGCCATCACCGTGAGGATGTTTTCTGGGGAGAGAGGGTCAATCCCCGCCGGGACTTCCTTGAGGATATAGTAAAGGCCAAAGGCGCTGCCGCCCATATAGGTGCGGTAAAAGCTCTCAGGGGGTGTTTCGGTTTCGAGGGTAGACTGGGTGAGATTGACATGTAGAATCTTGCCGTTATAACCGTTGGGCATGGGAATCTCCTGAAATGTGACTTACTGATGTTGATGGGAGTTCTCCAACTTTTGACAATTAAAATTGGAGAACTCCTAAATTTTACCGCATGCTAGTCCAGAACGACCTCTACCACTCCTTGATTCCCCATGGGAAGCCAAAATCAGCCATGAGGTTCATGAAAGGTAGCGGATCAAAGGCTTCAGGTCCTTCAACACCGGTTTTCTTCCATACTCCGGTTTCCAGCAGTTCCATACCAATGACGGCATTGAAGGCTGTTTGCGTGACTACCACCTGGCAGTCAAACTTCTTCATGGATTCTTTGTTGTCAGCCACCTGGTAGAGGTAAACCTGTTTTTCTTTGCCGTCTTTCTTGCCTTTGACCCATGTGCCGGCGCAAGTTGAACCTTCCATCAAGTGCCCGAGGTGGGCAGGGTCCGGCAGACAGGCAGCCACTACATCACGCGGGGCGACTTCTACATTCTTTACCTTGATTGGTTCTTTGTTATCAAGGCCGAGCATGTGCAGGGTTTTTAAAATGCCGATGAATTCATCGCCAAGCCCATATTTGAAGGTAACGCGGTTGCATTTTACATAGCGCGGAACGAGCAGGACTTCCTCGTGCTCGACGTTGACGCATTCCACTTTACCAATCCCACCGGGAAAATCAAAGGTTTCCGGTTCAGAGAAGGGTGCTGTGGTGAACCATTTCTTTCCTTTTTCCCAAATGACCGGCGGATTCAGGCATTCTTCAATGGTTGTCCAGATGGAGAAATTCGGGGCAAAATCATATCCTTTAACGATGAGATTTGCACCATCACGGACACCAACTTCGTCAATTTCATCAAAGAGGTGCAGTTCGGCGTATTTGGCAAAAACATCCGCCATTCCAGGCTCAACCCCCAACCCCAGCAATGCAAGGATACCTTTTTTCTTCCATTGCTCGGCACGCTCAAACTGATAGTCCCCCAGTTTGATTCCGGTTTTATTATATGGATCCTTTTTATGGGGCTCGGACAGGGTCATCGCCATATCCATGTAATTGCATCCAGCTTCATAAGCTGCATCAAAGATGGGAACATTGAAACTGGGGTCACAGGCATTCATGATCAGGTCGATTTGATACTTCTTTGCCATCGCCACAATCATTTCTTTATTGTTAGCATCAATAAACTCGGCGGGGAATTTCTTCTTGTCCTTCAGCTTCACCTGAACTTCTTCTGTTCTGGCTTTGTTGTAATCCGCCAGGACCATCATTTCAAGCCAGGGACGTTTGGACGCGATCACTGCAATAGCCTCACCAACCCCACCGACACCGACTAATAACACCTTCATATTGTTCTCCTTTAGTAGATCAGTTTATAGTCTTACTTTTCAGGTGCATTGAGGACGTAAGGATCAACATCCGGGATACCCTTCTTAACCCATTTTTTAATGGGGAAGTAGAGGATCGCCCCAATTGCCATGGCAAGTAGGCTCAAGCCAATGGCACCTTGCCAACCATAATCAATCACCTGGCTGACAATGGCAAGGATGATGATCGAGAGTGGTGCGACAACGATGTAGATCAAGCCTACAACGCCACCTGGAACCCGGTTGCGCGGGAGATTTGGTTTCTTGATGCGCAATACGACCAGGGCAAATATTTCCGCCATCAGCACGAGCATATTGAGGAAGACATCAATGACCACAAGACTTTGAAATGCTGACAGCGAGAATATCAGGTAGAATACACCGCAAACCAGGATGGCCACCCAAGGGGTACCATACTTGGGATGTACCTTATTGAGCCATTGAGGCATCATGCCGTCTTCGGCTAACGCATACGGTACGCGCGTTCCTCCCAAGCCGTTGCCGATGAACAAACCGATCATGGAGAGAATTGCTGAAATACCAACAATACCACCGAGGAACAAGGACAGGTTGCTATCTTTTCCGGCAATCTTGTCGCCGATACGATGGGCAATAGTCGGGAATTCCCATCCATAATCAGTTGTGGGATCAGCACCCCACTCAACAATTTGATCTTCAGTGATACCGTAATCAGCGAGGACAACACCAATCCCCGCACCAGCTTCATATTCCTCAATACCCCACATCATATAACTTTTATTCTCACCGGCTCCACCCCATAAGCCTGCAATGGTCGGGATCGAATAAGAGAGAATAGCCGCGACCAGCACCAGAGCCATCGCTTTGGGGTAGATCTTCTTGGGTTCTTTAATCTCGTCACCGGCAGCGGTGGGTAATTCCCAACCCATGAAGTTCCACATTGCCACATAAATGCCGACGCTGAGTGCTGCCAACAGGTTGGATCCGTTTACTTCCTGCCCACCCGGGAGGAAATCAAGCCTGAGAGGCTCACCAGAGGTGATTCCGGCATAGATGCCAAAACCAGACATGATGACTAACGGCAGGATCATCAACAATCCAATCCAGTTTGAGGTGAGTCCGGTCAACCTGGCACCGCGCACGTTCAGTAACGAGACAGCAATGATGAGAACCGCCGCCACAAGCCAGGAGAGGAAATCGCCAGAAAAATCGATGCCGGCAATGGTTGCGCCATCGGATAATGCCGGGATGAAGTAGCTCAGGTACCAGGCTGTCCAGATGGGATAAATGGAAACGTCGACCCAGGAAACCACCCAGTTCATCCAGCCGGAAAGGAACCCGGTGAATGGACCAAAAGCTTGCTTGACCCAGTGGTAGTAGCCACCTTCAACTGGCATCATGGACTGCATCTCACGCACCATAAGCATATTCGGAATGCTGAATACCAAAGGTGTAACCACCATCAGTAATAGTGCGAGGCCAGGTCCAGACAAACCGACCATGGGTTCCGCCCCAAACGCCCCACCGCAAACAGTGAAGTAGATCAAGCCAAAAAGAGGCAATAGGGTCAACTCCCTTTTCAATTTTGCTTTTTCTGACTTCGTAAGTGCTGAGTTCATGGTTTCTTCAGTCATTATTCCTCCTCTTCAATTTTGACAAAGAATTGCTACCTTCAAAGTGGCGTACGCCACCGGGTAACCGTGAGGGATTTCTGAACAAACCGATAATGTCGAACTAATTAACGAATAAGGGATTTATTCTTTTATACAAAAAGAAGGGATGTGCCAAACATGGTCGTCTTTGATTCTGAGTGGAACGAAGGAAATGTGAGTCTTTCTGACACCTGAAATTTGCCCAATCACGTCGGTGACGAATGAGAATAGATCGTTATTGTTTTGAGCAAATACCTGGATACTGATGTCGGTGTCCCCTGTTGAACAAGCCACGTAACTGACTGATTCGTAGGAAGCGATTTGTTGGGCGATCTTCAGCACGAGGGATGGTTCAACTTCAATAAATACATCGGCAAAAACGCTTAACCCAAGGGCTTCAGCATTGATGTTTCCCCGTACACTGATGATCTTACTTTTAATTAGGCGTTCAATTCTGTAGCGTACTGCCCTTTCGGAAATATCCCCAATTTGCTGGGCAATAGCTGAGCAGCTCATTCTTCCATCTTCAATCAATAAGTCGGAAATTTTTTTGTCAATTGCATCAATTTTTGTCATGGCTATTCCGTTTCCGAGATTTACACATATTATAGATATTAATTCCGAAAAATACAAGAACTTCTTCTAAAATGACAATAAATTCCGTTGTTTGTATTTCGTTTAATGTCTGTTTCTTAATTTCTTACGTTTACAACGAATTGGGTACTTGACATTAGTCCGATTTTTGCAATAATAAATGTTAGGGAAAAAGGGAAAGATTCCTTTGTTTTTCCTGCTTTATCGGTATTACCACCTATCAAATCGCGTGATATCGGCAAATTTTCCAAAAATATTATCGTTTTTTACAATCTAATCCAAATCCAAGGAGGATGTAATGCCGCAAGATCTTAAGGATGCATTAGCTTATTCTGATCGTTGGTTGGAGCTCATCAAGAAACCCAGTGTGCTGGAAGCTGAGGGAAAACAGATCATAGAAGAGAGCAAGAAGAACTTCGCTGATTACTTCAACACGAACTGGCTGGAGTATCGCAAATCCGTCACGGAAGCCGGTGACTGGGCATGCGTTGAGTGGAACGGACGCGGTGCCCTCTTTAAGGATGTGCTCGGTCGAGAATACATCGATTGCCTGGGCGGCTATGGCATGATGGATCATGGATGGAGTCACCCCGATGTTGTGGCAGCAGTGGCTTCTCAACTCCAGCGCACTCCCATGCCAAGCCAGGAATTGATCGACCCCCTGCGCGGCGTGCTTGCCCGCATGATGGCAGATATTACTCCCGGAGATATTAAATATTCGTTTTTCTGCGCCAGTGGAACTGAAGCCATCGAAGGAGCGATTAAACTCGCGAAGATGTATACAAAAAAGAACGGTTTCATTGTTGCCACGAAAGCCTTCCATGGCAAAACCATGGGGTCACTCTCCATGATGGGCAAGGCAGATTACCGGCAGCCACCCGGCATGCTCTACGGCGGACCAATCTACCATGTACCCTACGGAGATGCTGGCGCGGTTGAACAGCAACTCAAGATCTGCGAAACTGTTGGGATTGACATTGCAGCTGTATTGATGGAGCCCATCCAGGGTGAAGCTGGCGCGATTGTGCCACCTGATGATTTCTGGCCGCGCATCCGCAAAGCCACCAAGGAACATGGCGTTCTTTTGATCGCGGATGAAGTTCAAACCGGGCTCGGGCGCACAGGTAAACTGTGGGGCGTAGACCACTGGGACGTAAAGCCGGACATCATCGCCCTGGCGAAATCCCTTGGCGGCGGTGTCATGCCGATCAGTACTTTCTGCTCCACTGAAGAAATCTGGCAGTGCATGATGTATCCAAATCCGTTTATCCACACTACCACCACCGGCGGCGGTGCACTTGCATGCTCAGCAGCAATCGCGGCAATTAACGTAGTTCTTCGCGATGACTACCCGAAGATGGCTGCGGAAAAGGGCGCATATCTGATGCCTAGACTGCAGGAACTGGTGAAGAAATACTCGAATATTTATGACTTTGTCAGCGGCAGAGGTCTTCTTATTGGTCAGCACTTCAAGGAAGCAGAAGTGGGTTATAAGATTGCCGCTGGGCTCTTCAAACGAGGCGTCCTGGTGGCTGGAACACTAACCAGTGCTCACACCATCCGTATTGAACCGCCCCTGGTAATCACTTATGAGCAATTGGATGAAGTATTAAACAGATTGGAGGACACTCTTTCAGAAGTCAATAAAACCCTGTAAAACGCCTGAAACTTATTTCTACTAAAGAAAGGAACTGAAAGATGATACTTGAAGGATACGATTATGCTTGGTTGGTTGTATTGTTCATTGCGCTCTTTTTCCTCGTCCGCCTGGTGGTTGGTATCTGGGCGAGTAGAAAAGTTCAGGACAATACCGATTATGTAGTTGCCGGCCGAAGACTGCCAATTCACATGGCGGCTGCATCGATCATGGCAACCTGGTTTGCTGCTGAAACCCTGATGGGGGCGTCTGAGACCGCCTATGATTACGGTTTCCAGGGTGTTATCTTTGACCCATTTGGCGCATCAGCTTGTTTGTTCCTCTCAGGGTTCCTGTTCGTACGGTTGATGCGGCGGGCAAAATACCTGACCATCGTTGATTTCTTTGAACGAAGATTCAACAAGCTCACCGTGGTTCTCACAGTGATCGCACAATGTTTGACCTATTTCTCCTGGACAGCAGCACAGATCGTGGCTGGCGGCGCCATTGTTCAAGGTCTCTTCGGCATCGACCCGGTCTGGGGGATGGTCATCATCATCACCATTGTGGCGGCATACACCACCATGGGCGGTATGATGGCGGATACCTTGCTGGACTTCTTCCAGATGTTCCTGACATCAATCGGGATTACCCTGGTCTTTCTCTTCATGCTCCAGGCAGTGGGCGGCTTCCCGGGGTTATTCCAAAACGCAGGCTCTACTTACGTTTCACAACCCTTCAAACTACTGCCAATCGCTGGTGAAGGTTACCTGGGTTATACAGGTCTAACGGGCTGGATGTACTGGCTGGCTGCGTGGATGGCAATTGGTTTGGGTTCAGTAGCCACACAGGACTTGATGCAGCGTTCCATGGCTGCCCGCAACCAGGCGACCTCGGTCTATGGCTCGTACTTTGCCGGCGTGCTCTACCTGTTCTTTGGCATTATGTCGCCATTGATCGGCATTATGGTCTACAAATTATCACCAGGGCTGGAGGATACTGGCTACCTGCTGGTTTCCGCCGCCATGACCCACTTGCCTGCGCTATTGACTGCCATTTTCATCGCAGCACTAACCTCTGCCTTGATGAGCACCTCGGATAGCTCCCTGCTGGCCGGTGCTTCGGCGGTTACTGAAAACCTGATCCCACTCATCACCGGTAAAAAACTGGATGGGAAGAAAGCCCTATGGGCGACACGAATTATGGTAGTGGTCAACGCCGCCATTGGGTTGGCAATCGCCTTGTGGGCACAGACCATTTACGAACTCTCTGTCGTAGCCTGGACTTTGCTGTTGGTTGGGCTCTTCACACCATTCGCGCTTGGCATGTACTGGAGGAAAGCCAACTCCGCAGGGGCGAATGCTGCCTTCATTGGCGGTTTTGTGATCTGGATCCTGGCGACCATCTTCTTCTTCAACACCGGTCTCGCTGGTCAATCCACAGCAGCCGTCTGTGAATATACCGCTGACATGGGTGTTTACAGCGATGGCTGGTGGTGCGCTTTCTGGGATTCGGTTTACATCGCGTCTCTAGTGGCATTCTTCTCAGCCATCATTTTGATGGTGGTGGTTTCGCTGGCAACGCAAAAGATCAGCCCACCGAGAAAACTGGTGGATTACTACGGCGAACCACTTGATCCCAGTTTGAAACTCAACCTCGGTACACTGCCAATCCGCGATGCTTTCCGTAAGATCACCAAGGAAGAAAAGGAAATCACCTAGCTTTTTCAAGTGAACCGAGTTTAGTCCGAATAAATTGGCGTCCAGGAAACGATTTACCTGGACGCCAACTCTATCACACTATCGGTTATGATGTAAAATCAAGTTACCCTTTTTATCGAGGATCTTTTATGCCCATTGACATTAAGTTCGTGCTGTTGGTTTTTGCGATCATTTTTCTGGCTGTGCTTCTAGTAAGCCGGGCGGTCAAGAAAGTAAGAAAAGACCGTGGCAGTACCGCTCCAGTTACGACGAAAGTAAGCACGAAACCTGAAAATATGCTTACGGAAGAACAATTCCAAAAAACATGGAAAAGCCTCTCCTATTTGCTCCTGGTTGCCGCCGCTGGTAGTCTCTACATGGTGTATACAGCGGTCAGAAGCGCTTTCGACCCACAATTAGCTCCTGTTGCCACCATTTACTGGATTGATGCGGTTTTCAGTCTTGCCGCTGCAGTGACTGCATTTTTTATCTGGAAGAAGAAAACCAAGACAATGGTGGTCGTATACTTCCTATTAACCTTAATCCCCATCGTCATGTTTATGTCGATAAAAGGAACACCATTTAAAATAAGTGCACTAAGCCACCTGTTTCCTCTGGTTCTCCTTTACTTTGTGCTCAAACCTGTATGGAACAACTTGGAAAACTAATAATCTGACAAAGAAAAAAGACCTCCTAAATTTCAGGGGGTCTTTTTTCTTCCATGAATTCTAGATTATGTTGGTTATCGCTTCTTGGAAAACCTTGGTGTGATAGTCGATTTCCACCGCAGTGATATCCGGTGCGATCAATGCCATATTGTGAAACGGTGTCATTAGTATGCCGCGGTTCATGGCAACCAGGTGCATATAGCGGTCAAGGTCAGCATCTACCGCAGCTTCAGCATCACCCCCATTACGGGGCAGGCTTTCACAGAACCAGTACTCGGATCGGCAGCCCAGGCGGTTGATGACCCAGGGAAGTTCAAATTCATCTATTATCCTTTTTGCCTCTTCAGCAAACCGGATCGCCAGGGGAATAGTGTGGGCGAAGGTATCTTTATTGAGGGTGTTCTCAAGGGTCGCGCGCATCGCTGCCAGAGATAGAGCGTTTCCTGCCAGGGTGCCGCCGATCCCCCCAACATCGGATTCATCTACCTTTATGCTCTTAGAAACCAGATCGCCGACTTCCTCTGAAAGACCATAGACTGCTGCGGGAATGCCACTGCCAATTGTTTTACCCACGGTCAGGATATCGGGTTTCAAGCCCATTTCACCGGTGTAACCTCCAGGACCCGAGCACATGGTGTGGGTCTCATCAATGATGAGCAGCGTGCCATATTTCCTGGTTAAGATACGTAATGCATCATGGTATCCGGGGTCCGGGTGGATGATTCCGATATTCGTCATCACGGGTTCTGCGAGCACGCAGGCAACATCTCCGGGAGCCAGCGCTTGTTCGAGGGCGGGGATGTTATTCCACGGAATAACACGGGTGGTTACGACCGGGTTCACCTGAGGTCCAATTGCCCCGGGTCGTGGTCCGGGGATACCATTGTTAAGGGTGATAAAAGTTTCGTCTACAGAACCGTGGTAACAATAGTCGTACACCAGAACATAGGGGCGTTTGGTGATGTGCCTGGCCAACCGTAGCACAAAGCGGTTGGCGTCCGTGGCGGTTAAAGTCGTCTGCCAGTATTTCAATCCAAAACGCCGTTGAAGTTCTTCGCCTACCCAGATGGCATCCTCGGTCGGGAGCATGAAGGTAATACCTTTTTTTAACTGATCGGCGATTAGCCGCATTGGTTTTTCAGGGGAGTGGCCGACCATCGCCCCGGTATCTCCCAGGCAAAAATCGATGAAGTGTTGCCCATCCTCACAGGTAAAGGATGCGCCTTTGGCTTCTTTTACAAACAAGGGAAACCCTCCCGCCCAGCGTACCATCCAATTCATGGGAACACCATCCAGCAGACAGTCTTTGGCGCGCTCATAGAGCTGGTGACATTTGGGATGTTCTTTCTTAAACCGTGCCGTTTCAACCTGGAGCATATCGTGAAGTTTTTTACGATTGATCTCAGCCATAACCGCCTCTCCTCATCTGCAGATTATTTGGATTCTAAATAAAATTATAGCTGAACTGAAATTTAAGCAAAACCGTTGAAAATCAGGTTATTACGGCAATTCTCTTAACAATCCCGCTCCATCTGCGGCCTGCGTCAGGTATATTTCCGCATTGAGCCCGGTCTTATCATGGAAGCGCGTGTGTAAAATCCTTACAAATTCTTCTTTTTCTGCAGCGCTCACCAGGTTGACCGTGCAGCCGCCAAACCCTGCTCCAGTCATTCGCGCTCCAAAGCAAGGTTCCAGAGATTGGGCAATCTCCACCATAACATCCAATTCTGGACAAGAAACCTCGTACAGGTCACGCAGGCTATTATGCGAAGCGTTCATACACATTCCAAAAGAGTCAATATCCCCCATTTCGAGGTAAGCACGTCCTGCGCGTGTGCGTTCAATTTCCTCGATAACATGGCGTGCTCTTTTTTCGATCTTTATGGGGAGCAAATTGGAATAGATATCATAATCCGTTAGATTAACATCACGTAACGATTCTATTACGGGCATTTTACGTTTCAGCAAGTGAAGTGCGGTTTCGCACTCTGCCCGGCGAATGTTGTAACTCCCACTTGTCAACTTTCGGCGTATGGTTGTATCCGCTATGACGATGGCGAGATTCTGAGGAAGCACGATGGATTCCCATTCCAGTGAACGGCAGTCCAGATACAATAACTGGTTTTCAACGCCACATGCCGATGCAAATTGATCCATGATGCCGCAATTGACGCCAACGTAACTCATTTCCGCTTCCTGGCAGACAAGTGATCTTTCCATTAATGAAATTTGCTGTCCACCCAGGTTTTGCCAACCCGTCATGAACGCCATTTCAACAGCGGCGGAGGAACTTAACCCTGACCCACGCGGAATATCAGAGGCAAAGACCCCGTTCATCGGATGAACGGAAACCTCTTTCTTGAGCAACGTGTGCATTACTCCGCCCGGGTATAGTCCCCATTCGGGTAATGGTGAACCATCGACCCGCGTTTTAGAATTTACTGAGTTATTATCAATTTTTAATGTGTCATCAAAATCCAGAGCAGCCAAAAGAGTTGTCGTGGATGATGCGGGCGAAAATGCCAGGTAAGTCGCCCGGTCTATAGCCGCCGGCATGACAAACCCGCCGTTATAGTCCACGTGTTCGCCTAACATATTCACCCTGCCTGGAGCGCGCACGATAAATTCAGGTGGGTTTCCGAACAAATCCTTGAATTTTTCTTTTATGCGAGCTATCAGATTGCGATTTATGAAGGGCATCTAAGGAAGAATGTTGTCTTTCTGCCATAACTATGGCTGATTGTATTTAATTATTATTCTATCATTTCCGTATTTTTTTAAAATAAAAATCCCGGGTCAGTCAGGTTCCCGGGATTTTCCATACTACTTCCCCAGCTTATATTTTCTTCTGGATATCAGATTGAGCGCGTTTGATGAATTCGGTAACCGGCATTGGACCGGGATTCTCTCCGTTGCGCAAGCGTAATGCCACCAGGTTTTCCTCCTGCTCCTTATCACCAATTACGAGCATATAGGGAATCTTCTGGTTCTGGGCATCGCGGATCTTGGAATTCATGCGCTCGCCGCGATCATCCACCTCCACGCGCAAGCCGGCAGCTTTCAATTCACCGCTAACTTTGGCGGCGTACTCCAGGTGACGGTCAGCAATGGGAATGATAATCGCCTGGACAGGATTCAACCACACCGGGAAAGCACCCGCGTAATGCTCGATGAGCACACCAAAGAAACGTTCCAGGCTGCCCAACAGGGCACGGTGCACCATGTATGGTCGGTGCGGCTGTCCGTCCTCACCAATGTAGGTGAGATCAAAGCGTTCGGGTTCATTAAAATCAAATTGAATCGTGGAAAGCTGCCATTCACGCCCGATGGCATCCTTGACCTTAAGATCGATTTTGGGACCATAGAACGCTCCCCCGCCTTTATCGACTTCGTAATCTACACTAGCGCGCTTGAGAGAAGCTTCAAGAGCTTCTTCAGCTGCCTGCCACTGTTCCGGTTCACCTACTGACTTTTCCGGTTTTGTGCTCAGGTAAGCCTGGATCTCTGAAAAACCAAAACTGCGCAGGATGTGAAGGCTGAAATTCAATGTGAAATCGATCTCATCCGGCATTTGGTCTGGACGACAGAAGTGATGGGCATCGTCCTGCGTGAATCCGCGTACTCGCATCAAACCGTGAAGCACGCCACTGCGCTCATAACGGTAAACAGTTCCTTCTTCCGCGTATCTCAAAGGAAGATCTCGATAGGAGCGCAGGGCACTTTTATAGATATACAGATGGAATGGGCAGTTCATGGGTTTGAGGTAATACTGCTGTCCATCGATATCTAGTGGAGAGTACATGTTCTCTTTGTAGAAGCCCAGGTGGCCACTTGTTTCCCAAAGATTTGCCTTACCGATATGAGGAGTGTAGACAAAGTCATAACCTGACTTTTCGTGCTCTTCGGACCAGAAGTTTTCAATGATCTTGCGCATCTTGCCGCCCTTGGGATGCCAAAGGATGAGCCCCGCACCGATATCCTCATGGACGCTGTACAAATCAAGATCATGCCCCACCTTGCGGTGATCGCGTTTCTTGGCTTCTTCCACTCGCCAAAGATAATCTTTCAGCTCATCCGGTTTGCTCCAAGCGGTTCCGTAAATGCGCTGAAGCATGGGGCGCTTTTCGTCCCCTCGCCAGTAGGCTCCCGCCACTGACATCAGCTTGATCGCCTGAGGATTGATCTCGTTGGAGCTGGCGATATGCGGTCCACGACAAAGGTCCACAAATCCACCCTGGGAGTAAATTGAGATCTCAGGTTTCTCAGCGACGGGGTTGCCGTCCTCATCCATTTTGCCTTCTTCAAGCCCGGCGATCAGTTCCAGTTTAAAGGGTTGATCCTTGAAAAGGATCTTGGCTTCGTCGGCAGAGATGACTTTCCGTTCAAAATTGACCTTCCCCTGGATGATGCCGCGCATACGTTTTTCGATGGCTTCCAAGTCCTCAGGAGTTAGAGGACGCGGGAGTTCGAAATCATAGTAAAAACCATCCTCGATTGGAGGTCCTATTGCCACCTTGCCATCCGGGAACTTTTCAATTACCGCCTGCGCCATGATATGCGCCGCAGAATGCCTGATCCGGTACAATTGTGAACTCTCATATTCCTGTTTTTTATCTGCCATTCTTACTCCTT
Source organism: uncultured Anaerolinea sp. (assembly GCA_964533735.1). Lineage (GTDB taxonomy): Bacteria > Chloroflexota > Anaerolineae > Anaerolineales > Anaerolineaceae > UBA6107. The sequence continues at coordinate 159,281 of CAZHMD010000003.1, forward strand.
CTTTTATTAACAAAAAAATCCCGTCCCAACTGGGGCGAGAATTATCCTTCACGCGGTTCCACCCAGATTGACCCATTAGCTGGATCATCTCTGCAGACCTGTAACGGGGTCAACCGTTTTCCTTACTCGGAATTTCCTTTGGGGATCATGCTCTCAGGTGGTTTTCGTCATGTCTGCCTTGAAGGAATTTTCAGCCCGGATTCCTTCTCTCTATAAGGATGAACACGAGTACTCGTCCTAATCATCGCATGTATTAAGTTGGCTCAATTATACACCAAATTAGACCCCCAAATGCGAATTAATGGATTGGCGTAACGTAGAAAGAATTACTTGTATTCGGGGGTGTTTCTTGCCACTGACAACAGATTTTTAGTGCCACTTTCCTTCCATCACAATGAATCCTTCCGGTTTCTCATTTTGTCGATTCACGATCTTTCCGCCAACATCTACATTCCCTGTGAAGGCATCTTCAAGAAAATCTAATACCTGCCCCTTGTGTTCAATTGACACAGATATATGTATAATACCCGGAGCAAGCGGAATTTTATCCACACGGCAAGTGATCGATCGGGATCCATTAGCTTCTTGCGGTACAGGTAAAGGAGTATCACTTTTCAGACTGCAAATCACATCTCCCCTGGGTGAAGCTATCTGTAATATACATTGCGAATCTGCAAGATTACTGGTTGAATCAACTTCATAATTAACTATGAAGTTAATTGGAGCTCCAGAAGTAAGCATATCGGTTGGATGGTCATAGTCATCGGTCAACCTCAGTGCCTGAATCCGGACAGGTGAATCCGTGGAGCGTTGCACGCGATCTGTGGTTTCGGTGTAGCCGCTTATTTGCAGGGAATGATAGTGTTGGACCGCTTTCCTAACATCTCCCATCGGATAAACAATTTCGCCATGATCTAAGACAAATGCCTTGGTGCAAAGACCCGAGACCGTGGTCATATTGTGGCTGACAAATAAAACCACTCCACCTTCTGAGGCGACTGCTTTGATCTTCTGTAGACTTTTTTGCTGGAACTCTAAATCTCCTATCGATAACACTTCGTCTACCAGTAAAATTTGAGGATGCAAATGAGCTGCCACAGAAAATGCCAGGCGCACTTCCATGCCTGAGGAAAACCGTTTTACCGGGGTATCGAGGAAATCCTTTACACCGGAAAACTCAACGATCTCGTCGAATTTTTTCTTAATCTCTACCCGCGACATCCCAATAATAGCGCCACTGATAAAGATGTTTTCCCGCCCGGTTAATTCTGAGTGGAAACCCGTTCCCACTTCAAGCAGGGAACCGATCCTGCCGGTAATTACTGCCCTGCCTGAAGTCGGTTGGGTTACCCGACTGAGAATCTTTAGCAGGGTGCTTTTACCGGCCCCATTTCGGCCAATAATACCGATGACTTCACCACTTTCACATTCAAATGAGGCATCCTTCAGCGCCCAAAAAGCAATCTTCCTCGGTTGGGAACTGCGGTCTCGCAGCTGCCGGGCAAGATTCGCCAGATCATCCACGAGAACACGTTGGTTCTTCCTCCAACCCATGCCCACGTTAGGACGCAGGTTGTAGCGTTTCGAGAGTTTTTCAGCTTTAAGTAAAACTTCAGGCATCAGATCACATCCGCAAATTTTCGCTCGAGGCTATTGAAAATGACAAGGCCAATAATGAAGATTAATATCGAGGCAGCCACCGAATATGCCAGAGACTGGAATGGAAAATCTATCGTACCGAATACCGCCCATCGAAACCCATTGATAATCCCAACCAGGGGGTTCAAGTCGTAGATCCAGGTCCAGTTTTCTGGGATGAGTTTTGCCGAATATGCCAGCGGGGAGGCATACATCCAAACCTGGATAACGAATGGCAGGACGTAGGTGAAGTCACGGTAATAAACATTGAGCGCTGCAAACATGACTCCAATCCCGATTGAAAGCACATAAGTGAGTAACAAGAAAATGGGAATCGACAGGAGGTTTAGCGTAAACTGAATTCTATAAATGATCATCAAGACAACCAGGATGATACATGAAACGAGAAAATCAACGATCGTGGACAGGGCATTCGCAACTGGAATGATAATTCGCGGAAAGAATATCTTGGTAATCATGCGAATATCGCGAGTCAGGCTTACCCCTCCGCGCTGCAGAGACTGGGCAAACACATTCCATGGAAGCAAGCCAGCAAAAGCGAAAATAGCGTAGGCCACATCATCAGAAGGTGCCTTCATCAGCATACCAAAAATGAGCGTAAAAATAGCAGACGTGATCAAGGGCTGGATGATTACCCAGGTGACGCCGAGGAATGTTTGCCTATAACGCAAAGAAATTTCCCTGACCGCAAGCATCCAGAGCAGTTCCCTGTAAGCCCAGAGATTATGAAAACTCCGCCACCAGGAATCTGTTTTTGGCTCAATAATGGTTTGGTGAACGCTTTTATTGCTTTCTTTACCTAAAGACAAGTTGAAACCTCACACTGATTTGACTGATAAGTCTACTTATTATAGAACAATTGTTGAACATCTAATTTGGGAGTGGAAAATAATGTTCATTCCTCTATGAAAGATCTTTCCTCTTCGACTTGTATTCATGACTTCGCAATTGATTAATTCAAATTCAATGTCGGATTTATTAACTTTTTATGTGCATTTATTGATTGAGTCCTGTATAATCTTGTTATTAATTTTAATATCCGTGCTTGAATTAATTAAAATAAAAGCAAATTAATTCATAATTTTATAGTGTTATCTTCCAAACTTTGTACGGATTTATCTTAATGCATAAGCACAATTTCCGTTAATATGCCAGATCTTTTTTATAAATCGGAGGATTCTTTGAAAAAAATTTTCGTTGTTATTATGCTCACTGCAATGCTAATCGGTGGCTGCCAATCTGTACCCTCCACCCCCACTTCGGCGCCTGCCACAATAGAACTGCCGATTGCTCCAACGCCCGAGGCGACAATCGAACCAACACCTTATGAAGTTGTAACATTGAAAATGAATAGTTCGAAATTGATGAGCTATGCCCCAATATTCATTGCTGAAAAAGAAGGTTATTTTAAGGAGTTTGGTATTTTTATTGAACCGGTCGTGTTCAATCGGTCCTCAGAAGCCCTGCCATTGTTGGCATCCGGAGATCTTGATATCTATGCTGGAATAGTACAATCAGGATTATTCAACGTTCTTGCTCAAGAGCCAAATGTAAAAGTTGTAGCCGATCGAGGCACCGTTTCTGGTGATGACGACTGTACTTACCTTGGGATCATGGTTCGGAAAGATTTATATGACTCTGGAGTCATTACTGGTCCCGAGGGACTAAAGGGACAAACGATTTCAGCCACGAATGCCGGGTCTACAGGATATCTCCTGAGCAGTTATCTTGCCCAGGCAGAATTAACTTTTGATGACATCATCCTCAGTGATCTGCCAACCGCTTCTTACCTGGATGGTTTTGCGAATAAATCAGTAGCCGCAATTGTTGCTCCGGAACTACACGTGACCCGATTGGAACAGGCGGGCAACTCCGTCGTTATCGCGGGGTTGGAGGATTTTGGCACAACCCAATTATCTGTTATGGTGTTTGGCAAGAGTCTACTTGTTGAACACCCTGATGTTGGAGCGAGGTTCCTGGCAGCGTACTTGAAGGGCGTACAAAAATATAACGAGGGAAAAACTGAAAGCAATATTCAAGCCATCATGGAAGCAACTGGTGAGGACATATCCCTGATCCAGAATTCCTGTTGGATCCCCATCCGTGATGACGCCACCGTTGATTTTTCAGGCGTTGAGGCATTTCAGCAGTGGTCAATCGAGCAAAAACAACTGGATCAAGCAGTTACAGAAGAACAATTTTGGGATCCCGGCTTTTTACTTGCAGCGCAAGAGCTGCTAATAAAAGATTAGCACCGAAAAGTTAATCTTGATTATTATCCAAAGTCAATGGAATCTAACATGCTCTTCCATTGACTCTTAGGAGCGTTGACGTTATGAAACACATCACGCCTTATTCAAAGAAAGAACTTCTGGAAGACTTTTGGGGATGTGTTTCCAAAAAGATGGGCGTTCAGGGTGATAGTGATTTCCTGGTTACTAAATTGGGGAGATTGACATACAAACAAGCGGATGATGCTTCTAATATCATTTGCCGACATATAAAAGATACCACTTCAGTCACCAAAGTTGGTATTGGGATCTACCTTAAGGAGCCACGGTCAGTTGTGAGTTCTATGCTCGCGGTGATGAAATCGAGTAACTACTTTGTCATACTCGATCCCAGCTACCCTGATACAACAATAAGGTCAATGATCGAGGATGCTAATATCCAAATCATCCTAACCGGAACGCAGTATCTCGAACATATCAGGTCAATTGCTGGGAACGGAATACCTGTGCTTGATCTGGATCGATTCGATTTTTCTGTTGATCCTCCGGTCTTCCCTATAAGTTATTCTCTTGAAGACACTGTACAGATCATGTATACCTCCGGATCCTCTGGTAAACCTAAAGGTGCTGTTGAGGATTATCGGTATTTGATTCGCGCAGTATATATCAAGGCAAAACTTGGTGGTTATAAAGAAACCGATAGATTGCTTCAGCTTTCGTCATTTGCATATTCCGGCCAACATTCAGGTGTATTCGCAGGGTTGATCATTGGCTATTCAATTTACTTTCATGATGTAAAGGAAGAAGGTTTCGCGTCGCTTTCAGGGTGGATTCAGAAAAACAATCTCACTGCTTTTCAATCTACAGTGACAACCTTCAGGAGTTTTACGAGCACTCTTAAGGCTGGCGACCAATTTCCGTCCATCCACTACTTTCATATAGGTGGTGAAAAGCGGAATAGAAATGATATTTCGATTATAAAAACGCATTTCCCTAATGTAAAACAACTCGTATTGGGTTATGCAGGAACGGAAATGTTCCAGGTTTCAATTTCAACTGTGCCAATTGATGTTGCAGCATCCTATGATATTCTTCCTTGTGGGAAACCAATCGAAGATCTTCAAGTTTTGATCTGGAATGAAAATGGCAAAGCGCTCCCTGTTGGATCCGAAGGTGAAGTAATCGTCCATGGTGATAGCCTTGCGCGCGGATACATTAATAACCCGGAATTGAATAGACTCAAGTTCATAACGGATGGTAAAAATCCGGGTTGGCAATATTTCAGGACAGGTGATCGCGGTAAGATTCTTGAAGATGGTCAATTAATAGTCCTGGGTCGTCTGGATAATATGGTGAAGATAAAAGGTGTCCGTATTGAGATGGACACGATTGAAAATCGGATTTCCTCATATCCGGGAGTGGTGCACGTAGCGTCAAAAGTTTTTTATGATAATAATGGAATTGAGAGACTTGCCACGTACTATACCGTTGAAGAAGGTATTCAAGTTCCAGTATCAGATTTACGGAAAAATTTGGCGGAATCATTACCGATCCAACAATTACCAAGCTATTTTATTTGCCTGGAAAAAATGCCGACATCGGCAACCGGAAAAATTGATTATTCTAATCTCCCCCTTCCATCAATGGTTAGGCCAACTCTCGGGTACCCGTATGTTGCTCCCGAAACCAGGACGGAGCAGAGGTTGGTCGCCATCTGGGAAGAGAAAATCGGTGTTACTGGAATTGGCGTCACGGATGATTTTTTTGATGTTGGAGGCGATTCGCTCATTGGAGTAATCGTGTTTGTGGCAATAGAGGATGAATTTGGGAAAACCTTACCAGTCTCAACATTATTAAAAGCCTCGTGTGTGAGGGACCTGGCATTAATAATCGATGGCAAAAACAAGTCAGGAACTGAATCTCTTTGTATTTCAATAAATACCACCGGCCATAAACCACCTTTGTTCTTTTTTCCTGGAAAGGGAGGTTATCCTACTCGGATAAAACACCTGGCAAAAAAACTGGATCCTGAGATTCCCATCTATGCCTTTAATAGTCCTGTATTAGACCAAAGAGAAAAAATCACGAATAAAGTGGAGTATATTGCTGAAAGATATTTACAAGAAATAAGAAATCTTTATGAAGATACTCCAATGATCCTTGTAGGTGAATCAGTAGGGGGAAAGATTGCTTATGAGATTGCACAGAAAATCAAGCGGATTAACGGATTGCAGCCTATCGTTTTCCTTTTAGATACTTTTCATCAGGAAAGTTCTGTTCCCGAAGCCTATAGAAATGTACGGTCATGGAAATATTACGGAACACTTTTTAAAAAGCATGCGCTCATATTAACCAAGGCAGATTGGGAAGGGAAAAAAGAGTATTTCAAGTTCTACAATGAAACGATAATCGATAAAATGTCGAAATTCTTCAATCATCGTTTTTCTAAACGAAAAGGTCCGGACAATCAGCCATTCAACAGTAAATTGCAACACTCCAAAGTGGAAATCGAAATCTCAAGTGAGTATCAAGTTGAACCATACTCCGGGAAAGTTGTATTAATTATGGCTCAACGGGGAGCAGCTGGATCAACAAACAAAGCACATGGTTGGGATAAAGTCGGGATAACAAATCTGACTATTGAGAAAGTAGATTGTTATCACGGAAGTATGTTATTCGAGCCGGCAGTCACTGAGCTCGCGAAAATTATTCGAGCACATATTTTCACTTAATCCTCTCTTGGTAATTCAACTATAATAAGCCAGATTAACTTCTTAAAGGTGAATTGACAAATTTGATCCTTCAAAAATAGTGAGACGGTTTCTGTATTTAGCCAGCATAATCGAAAAGTCCTTATTTTCACGGAGAATTTATGAAGAAATTCTTGTTTTTTTCATTACTTTTTGTTCTCGTCCTTTCTGCATGCAACACAACCCCTACCACTTTGCCAACCATCACCCAAACGGTAATTAATCAATCTGCGGAGGTAACTGAGGTTCCCAACCAAGAACCAACACCTTTTGAACCCGTGACTTTAAAAATCACTGGCGCAACAAACATGGGATTTGCTCCTTTGTTCCTGGCAGAAAAGTTTGGGTATTTTGATCAGTTCGGGATCATTCTTGAGAAAATACAGTTTTCTCGTGTTACTGAGTCATTACCATTACTGGCATCAGGTGACCTCGATATTTATTCCGGATCTCTTCAATCAGGACTTATAAACATGATTTACCAGGAACCATCCGTAAAAGTGGTGGCGGATCGCGGTTCAATTATTCCGGGTGAATGTACATACCATGCAATTTTGGTCAGGAAAGATTTGTATGAAAGCGGTGCAATCACTAAGCCCGAAGACCTTAGAGGACAAATGGTTTCCGCTACCCCAACTGGTCAGCAGGGATTCCAGCTATCTTTATTCCTTGAAGGATCCGGTGTAACACTCGATGAGATTGTATTCCAGGCACTTCCTCCGACATCTTATGTGGATGCTTTCGCAAACAAATCTATCGCAGCCATCGTTACAGCTGAACCTTATATTACGCTTTTGGAAAAAGCAGGTAACGCGGTTGTGTTATCCAGAATGGAAGACCTTGGTTCATTCCAATTGTCAGTTCTCGCCTTCGGTAAGAACCTAACGGTGGACCATCCGGATATTGGTGCCCGTTTCATGGCTGCCTATTTACTGGGTGTAAAGAAATACAACGAAGGAAAAACTGATGAAAACGTAACCATCCTGACTGAAGCAACGGGAGAAGACAGAACCACCATTCAAGATACCTGTTGGTTACCAATCAAACCAGATGGATTGATTGATTTTAAAGCAGTGAATGTGTTTCAAAGCTGGTCAGTTGAACAAAAGGTTGTGGACCACCCTGTAACAGAAGAGCAATTCTGGGACCCAAACTTTATCGAAGCAGCAGAAATTCTTCTAGCACAGTAGTTATTACTGAAAAAATTGATAACCATTAATTCAAAGTTTGTTCTCTGACAAGCTTTGTCTTAGTGGATGGGAAGAGTTGGAGCTTTTCATGGTTGGATCGGCTGGTTTCTTCATTACTAAAGATGAATTACTCGATAATTTTTGGGGGATCCTCGAACAATCGGTAGACAAGTATTATTCCAAAGATCTTGTAATAACCAAAAGTGGTAGCCTGACCTTTTCTCATGCCTGGTCGAATTCCAACCTGATTTATCGTCATCTCAAGAGTGTTTCCAAACTTGAAAAAGTTAGTGTTGGTATTTTCGCCCGCGATCCGCGAGTGATCATTCCATGCATGTTGGGAGCTATGAAAGCAAATGATCACTTCGTAATCCTGGATGTTACCTTCCCAAAAACAACTTTGGAGACAATGATCAGTGATTCAGAGATTAAGATTATCCTTACTTCAAACCAATTTGTAGCCATATTACGCAGCATTGTTGAAGACTCTGTCTTCATCATTGATATTGACGCGCTTAACACTTCACCGGGAATCGCAACCCCGCAAGTGGTTTATTCCCCTGAAGACACCGTTCAAATACTTTATACATCAGGTTCCACCGGGAAACCCAAGGGAGTAATTGAAGATTATCGATACCTGGTTAGGTCGCTTTTAGTCAGGCGCGAAGCATACAATATTGAACCTACGGATAAAATACTTCGCCTGACTTCGTTGGCGAATACGGGTCCTCATCTGGATGCCTTTATAACTCTCTTCACAGGAGCAACTCTATTTTTTCATGACCTCAAAGTCGATGGCTTCCATAATCTGCCAGATTGGATATGGAAACATGAGATCACCATCTTCTCCGGACCACCGACCACTTTTAGAAGTTTTATAGAGGTATTGAAAGCAAACGATACTTTTCCATCGATACGCTTTTTCGGGACCGGGGGAGAAAAGAGAATCCATAGCGATATGGTTGCTGTAAAACGTCATTTCCCCAACGTAAAACAAGTTGGACTAAGTTATGGCTCAACCGAAATGCCATTTGTTGCAACCTCCTCAGTTTCAATCGACAAAGTTCTTCAATACGATGAACTTCCGAGTGGAAGGCCATATAAGGATCTTAAGGTTTTCATCCAGGATAACGAAAATAATGTACTACCTCAAGGAGTGGAAGGGGAGATTGTTGTTTACGGGGATGCACTAGCACGCGGGTATCTCAATGAACCTGAATTAACAAAAACAAGATTTATTCAAGATCCATCAAATCCCGGATGGCAATATTTTCGAACGGGCGACATTGGCAAGATACTTGATGATGGGGAACTCATGCACCTCGGACGCTTGGATAAAATGGTTAAAATCAGGGGCGTCCGCATTGAAATTGACAGCATCGAAAAAATCATTTTAGGATTTGAGGGGATAATCAGGGTCGCATCCAAAGTTTTTACTGATAAAAAAGGCATGAAAAAACTAGCTGTTTACTTTACGTCCGTAGATAACATTAGTGTTCCAAAATCAGATTTACGAAAAACTCTTGCGGAAAAATTACCAATTCAACAATTACCAAGTTATTTAATTCAATTGAATAGCTTGCCGATCACATCTTCGGGGAAAATTGATTTTGAAAAATTACCTTCCCCACAAATGGTCCGCCCTAACCTTCAGAATTTATTCATTCTCCCATCCAATAACACAGAAATGCAATTAACAACCATTTGGGAGGATTGCATTGGGATTACAGGCATTGGCGTAACTGATGACTATTACGATATAGGCGGAGATTCTCTCACTGGGGCAATCATCTTTGAAGCGATTGAAGAAACTTTTGGAGTTATATTATCACTCTCCACATTGCTTATTGCTTCAACAATTCAAGAACTGGCGAAAATAATTGATAACAAGAACAAGACCGGAATAAACTTACCCGTTATTCCAATCAACCCTTCAGGTTCAAAACCTCCCCTCTTTTTTATTCCAGGAAAAGGTGGCTTTCCCATCCGCATTCGCCACCTGGCCAAGAAATTTGACATTGATACACCGATATATGCTTTCCAAAACATGCTCCAGGGTAGTAGCGAGGAAAACCTTAAGAGTGTTGAACACGTATCAAGGACCTACCTTGCTACAATTAATCAAATGTATCCTTCAGGGAGGATCGTTTTAATTGGCGAATCGCTTGGTGGAAAAATTGCTTACGAGGTGGCAATGCAAGCCGTAGGAAAGCGTGAAATTCTCCCAACTGTATTTCTGCTTGATTCTTTTAATGATGATTTAAAACCTGAGCCCTATCGAGTAAAAGGCGGCAAATTATTCTATCGCATGATTCTCAGAAAACATGCATCCATTTGGTTCAAATCCTCATGGGAAGGCAAGAAGGAATACTTGCGGTTTTACTACGAGAATTACGTCGAAAAAATAAACAAAGTGTTCAGGCTTGCGGCAAAAAAGGTGCACACCTCTACTTCTCCAGCGCTCCCTAAAAAGTACAAAACAATAGAAGAAGAGTATATCAAGGCGACTGCGTTATATAGTCCCAGACCATATCCGGGCAAGGTAATCCTGATAAAAGCCCTAAGGGGTTCCGAGAACACAACACCTGATAACGGTTGGCAAAAAGTAGGTATCAGCAATTTTTTCATTGAAGATATAGATTGTTATCACGGCAGCATTCTTTTTGAACCAGCAGTATCTGAACTTGCCAATATCATCCAATCGCATATAAAATAAACCTGAAAGCAAACTCAAGCGATGTCAATAATTTTCAATAAAATAAGTAAAAAATTCGCTCTTAATACCGAAAGAGAAGTGGAGGCATTGCAGGATGTCAGCTTCTCTGTTCAGGATCATGAATTTGTATCAATCGTTGGACCCAGTGGATGCGGCAAGACCACGCTGCTAAAAATAGTTGCCAATCTGGTTAAGCTGGACTCAGGCTTTATCCAATACGTGGGGATGGAAAATCCGCGAACTGCACTTGTTTTTCAGGATCAGGGATTATTACCCTGGTTAACCATCCTGGATAACGTTGCCCTGGGCCTTGAATTGTTGAAAGTTCCAAAACGCGAACGAGAAAAGCAAGCCCGTGACTTTATGAAATTGGTAAAACTGGATGGCTTTGAAAAATATTATCCCTTTGAACTTTCAGGCGGCATGCGGCAGCGGGTGGCATTGGCTCGTGCTTTCCTCACGAATCCTGATATTTTATTAATGGATGAGCCATTCGGAGCCCTTGATGCTCAAACGCGTATCCTTCTACAAGAAGAACTATTGAACCTTTGGCATAAAGAACGAAAGACTGTATTGTTCGTCACACACGATATCGATGAAGCCATCCTTTTAAGTGACCGAATTGTAGTCATGACCAATCGACCGGGAAAAGTTCAAAAAATTATTCCGATTCCACTTGAGCGACCGCGCAACCTGAAACTTCGGGATGATGCAGTTTTTACCGCGCTCCGATGGAAAATTTGGAACCTTTTGGAACAAGAAGTACGGGAAGAGTTAGTGCTTTCATGAAACGCAGGTTTGTGGAACCCAATCCTCGCCACCTGCGAGACCGTATGATCACCTTTGGAATAGTGTTCGTGGTGTTGGGAATATGGGAATTATTAGCAAGGTTGGGGAAGATATCGACTGTAATCTTTCCTGCGCCGACACTGATCATAAAAGCTCTTTTTGTGGATCTCGCTGCAGGCCTTTATACGAAGCATATTCTGATCTCCATTTCGAGAATGTTACTGGGTATGCTATTTGGTGGAACCTCAGGATTGATCCTCGGATTGATCATGGGCTGGTCCAGGACAGTCCGAAGAATCCTCGACCCGATTATCGCTACGCTGCACCCGATTCCAAAAATGACATTGTTACCAATGGCACTAATCATTTTTGGGTTGGGAGAGGCTTCCAGAGTCGTGATGGTGAGTATCAGTGCATTCTTCCCGATGCTGGTGAATACCATGGTGGGGGTGAGGCAAATAAATCCAACTTATTACGAAGTAGTTGAAAACTATGGTTCCTCTCAATTAGATATTTTCAGAAAAGTGGTTTTTCCAGGCAGCCTGCCTTATGTGCTGAGTGGATTCCGCCTCTCATTCAAGAGCGCCTTGACCACGACCATTGGCATTGAAATGGTGTTTGGAAACTCCGGCCTTGGGGCTTTTCTTTGGCTGGCTTGGGAAACGATGCGCATGTGGAATCTATATGCCGGTATTATCATAATTGCAATTATTGGAGCTGGAACCACCTGGCTGATCGAATTCCTTAAAAAGTACCTGCTCCCCTGGCATCATGAAAACCGTGCTCCTTAAAATTCCCTTTTTTTACCTTTCTAATTTTGTCAAGAAAAATCATAAACCACAGCTCATATCGAGTTAGCATCATGCCCAATGACCAGATCAATTCATCCAGACTCATCAAGATTCTCTATATCATACTGTGTTCTGTGATTATTCTTGGTCTGATCTATGTACTCTGGGCATTGGTTTTTGCACAAACACCTTTATTTTCATGGTCACAAGTACACGCATATTTTGTCCTCTCGCTGGAATCCCTTGCTCTACTATTCTTACATGACCTTCGATCCCGTTTGATACGAAAGGCGCGAACTAATCTATTTTGGCCAATTCTCCTAGCGTTCTTTGTACTCAATGGTGTGGCTTTGTGGATGATCGGTCAGTATTATGGTCACCCTGAAAGAGCCAATTATGCGTCAGTAAAAATCTTGTTAATGTTTTTGCCGATAGCCTGGTTGGCAATTGGGGGCGGGACAGTTTCTGCACTTGTTAAGGTATTCCAAAACCAGTTTTCGCTAACCTGGGATTCGCATCCCTTTTCCGAAGAGAATCTTCTCGGAAAGAAAGTGCTGCTAACAACCATTGCATTATTAAGCGGTTGTTTCATCCTGGGGCTGGCAATCCGATTGATCAACCTCGACGGGTTTCCCCCCTATGTGGACGAATACATAACCACCCATTACGTTTTTCGATTACTCAACGGTTTTCCATTTGAATGGAAACGGGCTTTTCCAACCGTTGGGCTGCCAGTGCTGCTCAGTTACAAATTATTTGGCATCGATTTGTGGGCAGCAAGATTCCCAATGGTCGTAATCAACATGATCGCCATCATTCCGCTGTTTTTCCTGGGGAAGAAGATCAACCGGAATATCGGTTATTTCAGCGTTGCCTTATACACAATTAATCCATGGATAATCGCAGTTTCTCGTACCGTTCGAGAATATGCAGTACTACCTCTATATTATTTTTTAACTGCAGTTCTTCTCCTTGAACTGTTGGAATGGGAGAATACTACGCTCAGGTCTTACCTGAAGAAAAACACCTGGAAGGTTTTGATCCTTATATTGATACTGGTTAATGCATTTTTTGACCCACAATCAGTTATTAAGATAGTCGTTATCAACTTCGGAGTGTTTGGGGTTTTATTATTAATCAAAATGCTTAAGGGCAAAACACCCTCGATAATCAAATACACCAGTATTGGTACCAGCCTGCTGTTTTTTGTTTCAATGGCTATCGTTAGTGATCTTTCGAAAAGATTATATGAGGATGGAAAAATTACGCTTATTGCAGAAGACAGATACTGGCAATTATTATCAACAAACTCAAACCAACACTGGTTTTCTGTAATCCCTCAGATAGCCTGGTTGGTAATTGCCGTGGCAGCATTTTTTGCCATCCGAGCGGTGTTTAAGAAATATGATAAGAAAGATGCAGTGATTCTCTATTGTTACCTGGTTTTTTTGGGTATCCTGGCTTTTCTTACTTTTTTCCTTGTTAATCCCAGGCTGCCGGCAAGAGTAAGATACGGGATTTTGCTTGAATACTGGTATGTCATTCTGACTGCTATCCTGATTTTCCTGATTTATCGATTAATAGCAAAGGTTTTCGTAAGAAAACCTGTCATACGAATATTATTATTTCTTCTCCTCGGTTTATTGCTCATCAATTACGGATCAATCAAATACGTTCTCACATATTCTGGCGGTGGTGCCCTTAACGTTACCGGTGAAAAACATTACAACCTGGAGCCCGCTTACCGATATATGCTAACCCAATTGCATAATGGAGATGTTCTTCTAACGGATAGTTTGGTGATGTATGACGAGTTAAACGAGAAAGAATTGGGCGATTTGACAGTCTACAGCTTTATCGGAACCATTTTACGTGAGGCTGTCACAATCGATGAATTAATAACCAGGCATCCGGAAGGATGGATTGTTCTCACACCAAATTCCCGCCCGGAAAAAAGTGGTCTTGTGTATGAATCGACCACTAATGACGGCACAAGTTTGGAGTATTTAGGGAGATGGGGAGAGTGCGATATTTGGCGATGGAAAGAAATCACTAAATAACACTCAGATCTCATTGTCAGCTGTACGCCATTCGTTATACAAATTTCACTAATTCCTTTTTACCATTACAATTGAATGATAGACAAAATTCCGATTTTGTTAGGACCTTATGACCAATTCTAAGAGTAGTCTACCCAACCTCACACGGTTTGCGTGGTTATCCATAGCGATAGCTGTATTTACTATTTCAGTAAAAACTATTGCTTATTTGTTGACTGGTTCAGTGGGGCTGCTTTCAGACGCACTTGAATCAATCGTGAACCTCATCGGGGCCTTAATGGCGCTGGGTATGTTGACCATTGCGATCAGGCCTGCAGATGAAGAACACACTTACGGGCATACCAAGGCTGAATATTTTTCAAGCGGAGTTGAAGGCACGCTAATTCTCATCGCAGCAATCAGCATCGTCTATACCGCCATCGAACGGTTGATCAACCCCCAACTGCTGGAGCAGGTAGGATTGGGTTTGGCTGTATCAGTAATTGCCTCAATTGCCAACCTGGTGGTTTCACTGATATTAAAGAAAGCCGGCAAACAGTATAATTCGATTTCTCTAACTTCCAATTCGCACCACCTGATGACAGACGTGTGGACTTCCGGTGGGGTACTGGCGGGTGTGGGACTGGTGGCAATAACAAAATGGCAACCTCTGGATTCAATTGTGGCAATACTTGTAGCAGTAAACATTTTGTCTACCGGTTTTGGAATCATCAGTAAATCAGTTCAGGGTTTGATGGATGGTAGCCTCAATAAGGAAGATTTAGTCAAAATTCAAGAAGCGCTTAACAGCTTCAAATCTCCTGAAGTGCAGTTTCACAACCTGCGTACACGCCAGTCAGGATCAACCAAGTTCATATCCTTCCATGTCCTTGTTCCGGGAGTGTGGAATGTGACAAAAGGTCATAAACTGGTAAGCAGTATTGAAAAAGAGCTTGAGGATAAAATTCCCAATAGTATTATTTTTACTCACCTTGAATCGGTGGATGATCCGCATTCAATGGACGAGGTGATCCTAAATACTAAACAAACTAAGTAGGCATCAAGATTATTGGGGATGCTCCCATATTTACTACCACGCTTATCTGAAATTCCACTCTATTTTGTACTTTAATTAATCGCATCCCTTTCGATTGGGCAAGTCATACAATGCCCGCCACCACGGCCTTCTCCCAACTCAAAACCAGGAATTGGCAACACATCGATATCAAACTGGCGCATACGCGATATGGTGTAGGTATTCCTTTCATAACACACCACCACCCCCGGTTCCAAAGCAACCGCGTTATTGGCATCATCCCACTGCTCGCGTTCCATCTGGTAACGGTCTCCGCCAGTTTCTACAACATGCAGTTTTCTCAAATTCAAGGCGTCCTGTACAGCCAAGATGAAGTCTTTTTCAGGAGTGACAGCAAAATCACCAGCTTTTTTTCCGGGTCGCAGACTGTAGGGGCGAATCTCCGCCACCACCTTGGGAAAAATGGTGACTTTATCTCTATCGAGCAAGGTGAAGACGGTATCCAGGTGCATGTGCCCCCGTTCCCGGGTCATCACACATGCAATTACGCGTTCGGCAGCTCCATTTTCAAAAAGGGTTTTGGCAATCTGCTCGATCATCCCGGTTTGCGTACGCTCTGAACAACCGATCAGTACCGTGCCATTCCCTATCGGCATTACATCACCACCTTCCAAGGATGAGCGGCTGAAAGTATCAATATCGAATGCTTCTGCTTCCACGTTCGGATACCAGAATTTAAAATCCGCCTCAAGGAACATGGGATGATATTTGTAAATTAACCACATGTTTAAAGATTCCCGTCGACGCGCCGGCCAGTACATCGGGTTAACGGAGACTCCGCCATAGGTCCAACACGAGGAATCACGCGTGAAAAGCGTATTCGGCAGCGGAGGTAGTAAAAATGAATTCATATCATTCAGGGACGCTGCGTGAAGCGAGATCTTACCGAATTTCTTCAAATCCACATTAGCTTCGCTCGCAGTTAATCCTCCAATCAGGTGTTTGGCCAGATCCGCTGGTGATAATTTATCAAGAAACGAGCGAATTTCATCCACCAGTGACCAACCAACGTTGTGGTCAGTGATGACCTGGCGAATGACCATATCACGAGCCTTGGCTGAGCTTGCCAAAGCCTCCGTCAGAAGTTCCTGAACATAGAAAACTTCAATCCCGCGTGAACGCAATAACTGAGTGAATTGATCATGCTCATATTGCGCCCGTTCGACCCAAAGAACATCATCAAAGAGCAGTTCGTCATGATTGGCAGGGGTTAAGCGTTGGAGACTTAGTTCAGGCCTATGCACAATAACTTTGCGGAGTTTTCCTACTTCTGAGTGAACACCAAGTTTGTCCATACCCACCCTTTCAATTAGTAGACCCATCATCCTTGATTCAAGGGAAATATTAGTAAAATCGAATTAACACTCATACTATACAACGAACAGAGCCAATAATTCACGGTGTTTATCAATAAGGAAATTGCAGGTTGAACTTTGGCAAATGACAGGATGGTTATCCTCAATTATGCGATGACCTTCCTCATTCTCATCAATCTCATACAAGATTATGTTATAAAGTATCTGTGTCAGATTTATAAGTAATTATCCTCATCCTGCTACAAGTGGTAACAGGATGTGTGTTTTATAAGCCATATAGGAGAGCACCATGGATTTCTCAATAATTGTGATCGTCATTCAGTTGATCTTCCTGGAAGGTATCCTTTCCATCGATAATGCTGCCATCCTTGGAGCTATGGTCTCAACCTTACCGGAACACGCACCAATTCCCTGGCCAAAATCATTGCATTGGCTGGGAAGGATCATGGATAAACTTTTGGGAAACCAGCGGCTGGCAGCTCTGCGCGTGGGTTTATTAGGCGCCTATATCGGACGCGGTGCGATGTTGCTTGCCGCCAGTTATATTATCGCGAATCCATGGCTGAAGTTAATCGGCGCTTTTTACCTCATCCGCCTGGCTCTGGACGATCTCAGCGCTCATGGGTATAACAGTGAAGAAGAAGAGGTCAAGCAAGTTAAAATCCGCGGCTTCTGGATGACCGTACTCAGTGTTGAGATGATGGACCTGGCCTTCAGCCTGGATAACGTGGTGGCTGCTGTATCACTTTCTGATAAATTATGGATCGTTATTTTAGGCGTGTTTATCGGAATCCTTGTAATGAGATTCGCCGCGGGTATTTTTAGTTATGTTGTCTTGCGGGAACCGATCTTAAAAACCGCGGCATACATCCTGGTGTTCAATATTGGTGTGGAGTTATTGCTTGAAGACCTGGCGCATATCGAGTTCAGCGACTGGCTGAGGTTTGGCATCTCGATTACTACGATCGCCTTATGCCTGGCATATGCCCATTTCAAATTCCTGCGCTTTTTCCGCCCAGCCCTGATTTGGTTCAGCCAGGGATTAGCTCTTGTTAACGGAATTATCGCCTGGTCATTTGCACCGATTCGCGGTATTTTACACCTGATTATGCTGATCTTTCGTAAGAGACCAACCACAACAAGTGAAAGTGGCGCTTAGACCAATTTACTTTCAGGAATTCAATTAGAGGGTCTTTTCCATCCATACCACCTGGGTTGTCCCCAGGTAATGGACCGGCAGACCGATCACTTTGTAACCAGCTTTCTCAAAAAAGGCTGTGGTATTCAACCTTGAGAGACACCCAAGGGCATTAAAACCGCGTTCGCGGGCTTTTTCTTCGATAAAATGAAGTAACTGTACACCGATCCCTTTACCTTGTTTGGAATCTTTAACAGCCAGGTGTGAGAACCATCCAACCCCCGGATCCTTTTCGAGCAGTTTTACTACCCCTAATATCTCACCGGTAGTCTCATCAACAGCCATATAGTGTTCTGACAGTGGCTCAAAATCATCTTTTTCCGTTCCACGCTGCAAACCCCAGGGTTCCCGCAGAACCTTGTAGCGTAGATCGTAGTAGGCCTTGAATTCTTCGCGCGTCTTGGGTGAGGTGATTTTGATCATTTTCTCTCTCCAACAAATATTTGATAGGACAATTATATCTAATTGTGGGATGATTACCGGATCTTTTAAATAATTTATCAACTTACCTCTTGAAGTGCAGCCTTGAAATTGTTATACTAGTATGGCTGGTGGTTTTACCACAGAGTTTATCAATATCCCCAACTCATTATCAGTAGCTATTAATTGGAAATCGAATTGGTCCAGGCAAGCAGGTTTAGTTATTAACCCCTGCTAAAACCAGGTGATCCAAAAAAGGAGGAAATCATGCCAAATTACGATGTCGTTGTCATTGGCGCTGGGTTGGGTGGTCTTACTGCGGGAGCTCTGCTCGCCCACCAGGGGCGCAAGGTGCTTATTTTGGAACAGGCAAACCGGGTTGGTGGGTGTTGTTCAACTTTTGAGAAAGACGGGTACCATTTTGACGTTGGTGCTTCCATTGTTGAGATCATTCAACCCATTGAAAGAGTGTTTCGTCTGTTAGGGACTACGCTTCAAAAAGAAGTTGACCTCATCGCCTGTGATCCAATCATGACTTACCTGTTCGAAGATGGAAACCGAATTACCTATCCGCTTTCAGCAGCCAGAACAGGTGAAATCATCTCCGAGATCTCCCCTGAGGATGGGAGGAACTGGACAAAATTTAGCGCTTTTTCTCATGATCTTATGGAAGTGACTTTAGATACGATCTTTTCTGAACCGACCAGCACGTTATCAGACATGGCGGCGTTGGTGAAGAAGAATCCACGTTTCCTTAAGTTCCTACCAACCTTCATGACCAGTTACCAGAGCATACTTGAAAAGTATTTTAAAAATCCGACTGTTTTACAAACTATGGCATATCAAGCTCTTTACTTTGGGCTGCCACCTGCACTTGTACCCGGACCTTATGCAATGGTACCTTATACAGAACACTTAGGGATTTATTATCCCCGCGGAGGGATGATCCAAATCCCCAAAGCGCTCCAACGCTTGGGTGAGCAGAAAGGGTTGGAGGTACGTTTAAACAACCGGGTTACGAAAGTGCTGGTGGAAAACCAGCAAGTCCGAGGGGTAAAACTCGCGGATGGGGAGGAGATTACCAGCAAGATAGTCGTTTCCGACATCAACGCCAAAACGCTCTACCTGAAGATGATCGGCGAAGAGTACATGCACCCCATGGCAGCCCGGGGGATGAAATCCTATGATTACTCCATCTCAGTCCCAATGGTTTATGTTGGTTTGGATTATGAGCCGCCGATGGATGCACACCACAGCATTATCGCTCAATCACCTGAAGATGTGAACCGCCAGTATTTTGACTTCATAAAACCGGGTAAACTGGCCCACAAGAATTTTGGCCTTGTATGCTGGTCAACACATACCGATCCATCATTAGCCCCCAAGGGAAGGCATATCCTCAACATTATCCCCGAGGGCGGCTATCATCTAGAGGGGACGACCTGGGACGTGGAAAAACCCGCTTTCATTGAACGAACGATCAACAATCTCAGTAAAGTTTGTATTCCTGGACTAAAAGACCATGTGGTTATATCTGATTGTGCCACACCACTCGATTTCGAACGGCGCCTGCTCCTGCCAGAGGGTGCCATTTACTGCCTGCAACAGGATTTACCGGCACAAGCCGTTTTTCGTCCGGCTGCCAAATCCAAAAGCATCACTGGCCTTTACCTGACCGGGTCTTCCACTCATCCGGGTGGCGGCGTTCCATCAACCATTGCTTCAGGGATGATCGCATCCAAGATCATCTCGCGAAATGAATAATAAAGGAGAGTACATAGAATGAAAGCGCCAAAAGGATTGATTTGGTTAATAGTAATGATTGGGCTAGCATGTGGTGGAGTGTTGTGCTGGCACTTGCTGCCTGAACACCGGAAGGAATTCATAAAGAATTTTGCCAGGCAAGTCAAGTACCTGCCGGACAGGTACATGGCTTGACCTTGTTAATTGAACAAAAAAGAGGTGGTGTATCCACCTCTTTTTGATCTACGACCAAATACCTTCCTGGATGAATCTGTCCCGCACAATCCTGTTCAACTCAGTCCGGACCCGCCGCGGGCGGCCGTCATTTTCAAGGCGAATATTATCGACATAGTAATGCAAGAATATAGTGACGCTGTCTTGTTCCATCTCCCGGATTTCCACCATGGGATCTTTCCAATATCCGGGAACGATTTTATATTCCGTATCAATCCAATCAATCATTTTGGATGCCATATCATCCAGCCGGGTAGCCAGCCTGTCACTGGGAGACTGGATGTTTTTCTTGAGTACCTGCCAATGAAAACTAAGCTGGTCATTGCGAGCCTGCCATAATTTCCGCAAATTCCAATAATCACTATGGTTCAACCACCCGTCTTTTGTCTCGACCCATTCCCTTGCCAAAACAGCGGAACGGTCAATTTCCGCTTCGCATGGGGAAATAAAATTACAGATCAATTCCTGCTGCTCGAATTCGTTCAATCCCTTAACTTCGCGCTCCTGAATCCCCCGGATCAATTTACGAAGTGATTCTTTGGTAATGGCAACCTGCTCATTTAACTTACCCTCGAGGGCTAAGCGGGCAAGTGACCCGGCATTTGAGTCTGCTTCTTTCTTGAGGTTGTCACTTTCACTTTTTGTGCGATTCTCTGCCATGGATTGTGCACGGATAAATTCCACCTGCCTTTCAACATAAGGCAGTTTTTCAGGTATGTTTGAAGAAAGTACAGCCGGGTGACCATTAGCAATTGAGAGGAGGACTTCCTCTATCTTCACCATGTCTTGCTTAATGTCCGTGTGAAACTCAAGATGATATTTTTGTTCAGAAGTCGGTTTGGTTAAATTTACCAGGGAAATGGCTGCAAGGGTTTTATTTGGCATGAAAACAGTCGCCTGTTCATCCAATGAGAATAAGATCGTGGAGCGTAAACCCAATTTTTGCACTTCACAAATTCGGCCATCCGGAAGAAGGATGAGATCACCGCGGCGAAAAGGGGCTTCCATGATCAAACTCAAGCCGCTGAAGATGTTGCCCAGTGTTTCCTGAAGCGCAAGACCAAGCACCAGTCCCAGTATACCTGCGCCCACAAGAACGGAACTCACATCCACCCCCCAAAGAGGAAGGATGATCAGCGCTGCGATTAGCGTAACCAATACCGGACCAAACAGACTGAAAACCGGAACCAGAACATCATCAGCCTGGCTCTCAGTACGGGCTGCCCACTTTCCGCCGTAATACACCAGAACATCTTTGATCAAATGCCCGGTAACGTGCGCAAGAATTATCACCAGTAATGTCAGGCTGATGCGCCTAATCCAAAAGGTGGCATCGTCCATCAGGGGGAGCAGCTGGAGTGATTTATTCACCCCGTACAGAAGAATTAATAAAAAGACCGGCCGGCGCAGGATCCCAAGGATAATATCTTCCAGGTCCCCCGGCAATTGCCGTGTTACAAAGAGTAGAAAACGCATGATCACCAGGTTGACCAATAATGCCAGCAGTATCCAGGCGGCAAGATTTACTACGAAAGATAAAACTGGTTCCTGTAAGAAAATTAGAAATGCCGGAAGTGTAATCTCAAAACCCAGCAACGATATCATTTTCCCGTCCTTGGTCGATCAATACAAATATAATAGCATATTTTATACCTTATTTGTCCATTTGAGGATGAAAAAACATCCCGTTTTTAAGCGGGATGTTGAGAAGTGGTTCAGATTATTTTGCTTCTATCTTTGCCCAGGTATCACGCAGCGGTACCGTGAGGTTGAAAACAGGTTTGCCCTTTACGGAATCCAGGTCAGCGCAAAAGAATCCCTTTCTTTCAAATTGAAATTGCTGCCCAGGGACTACATCTGCCAGGCTTCTCTCCACTTTGCATGAAGTGAGCACAGACAGGGAAGCGGGATTAAGGTGATCGAGGTATGTTTTCCCCCCCTCTACCTTATTGGGATTAGGAACAACGAACAAACGATCATACATTCTGATTTCAGCATCCACGGCATGCCGGGCAGATACCCAGTGAATCGTCCCCTGCACCTTACGCCCATCTGGAGCATACCCACCTCGGGTTTCGGGATCATAGGTACAATGGATTTCGGTCACCTCACCCGTTTGAGCATCCTTGATGAAATCCTCGCATTTGATAATGTAACCGTAACGCAAGCGTACCTCCCGCCCTGGTGCCAGACGAAAATATTTTGGCGGGGGAACTTCGCGGAAATCATCTTGTTCAATGTAGATCTCCCGTGAAAAAGGTAACAAGCGGGTGCCAGCAGAGGGATCCTCAGGATTGTTAATGGCTTCCATTTCTTCAACCTGGTCCCGCGGGTAATTGGTAATCACCACTTTTACAGGGTTCAGAACTGCCAGAAATCGGTTTGCAGTTTTATTTAACATATCGCGCACGTTGAATTCCAACAGACCGATATCGATCAGGTTTTCATTCTTGGCCACACCCACCTGGTCAATGAAGTTGCGGATGGCTCCCGAAGGATAACCGCGCCGACGCATTCCGCACAATGTAGGCATGCGGGGATCGTCCCATCCACGCACAAAACCGCCTTCCACTAACTGCTTGAGAAAGCGTTTGCTTAAAATTGTGTAAGTGACGTTGAGTCGGGCAAACTCTATTTGGCGGGTCTTAAAGATTCCCAACTTGTCGATAAACCAATTATAAAGGGGACGATGGTCCTCGTACGCCAGGTCGCACAAAGAATGAGTCACTCCTTCCATTGAATCCGATTGACCGTGGGCAAAATCGTACATCGGGTAGATGTTCCACTTGCTGCCAGTACGGTGGTGAGAAGCGTGCAGAATGCGGTACATGGTTGGATCGCGCATGTTGATATTGTTGGAGGCCATGTCGATCTTAGCCCGCAGCACACAGGCGCCTTCCGGAAATTCTCCATTTTTCATTTTTTCAAATAAAGCCAGATTCTCTTCGACGGATCTATTGCGGTGAGGACTATCCTTACCAGGTTCGGTGAGTGTGCCGCGGTATTCACGGATCTGGTCAGCCGAGAGATCGTCAACATACGCCAACCCCTTTTTGATCAAGTCCACCGCGTATTGGTAAAGAATTTCGAAATAATCCGAGGCATACAGTTCTTTTCCCCATTTATAGCCAAGCCAAAGAATATCCTCTTTGATGGCGTCTACAAACTCCACATCTTCCTTGGCTGGATTTGTATCGTCAAATCTCAGGTTGCATATGCCATTAAAGGCTTCAGCGATACCAAAATCAATACAGAGAGCCTTGGCATGCCCAATATGCAAGTAACCATTGGGTTCAGGCGGAAAACGTGTTTGCACATGGTCAAAACGACCTGTGCGTAGGTCTTCTGCGACTGCCTCTAAAATGAAATTACTGGGGGTGGATATAGGTTCGTTCGTCATTTTTACTCCCGGGGTTTCTTCAGGGGAAACCTTCCCTTTTGAGTGCGACAGGATCAATGGGGGATCTCCCATCAATCGATTGAAAAGATTCTATCATTGTGATCGGAGCATGTCTAGGCATGAATGTCCAGTGCCGATGTGAGAATAGTCCTTTTACAGGTCAGGTCAAATCAAGTAAAATTGGATTAACGTTAGAGGTGATGATGAGCAGTGTTGAAGAGTCTACCAGGCACTTCCGGGACATCAAGGTAACCGCCGAAGCCAGTTCCATCGAAAAATGGCGTAAACTGGTCATCGCCGGTCAACCAGAGACTGGCTCTGCGTTTGCATTGATCAGTGACGAAGGAAATTATATGCCGGGAGGAGAGGGTACGGCGCCAACACCGTTGACCTACTTCATCTCCGGCATGGCACTTTGACTGATCTCACATGTGTCGCAGGTTGCGACCAAAAAAAGGATGTCCATCTCAAATGAGCGCGTACAGGTAACCGCCCATTTCCACGAGCAGGGATCAGTGTTGCGCGGCGACGCAGAAGGATTCTGTGATTCCTTTGAGATCCATATTTCCATGGATTCCAATGAGGATCAAGAAAAAATCGTTGAGTTGATACGCCTAGCCCGCAGGATGTGTTTTACAGAAAAAGCGCTTACTGGTTCAGTTCCTGTAAGAGTTACCCAATCCTTGAATCAAGAAGATTTGTTAGTTTAATTAATCAAGATCGAGAATTTTTTCTGACTATGTCCGCAATGGTTAGTCCGTGGCGAGAACTCAACTGACCATTCATCATCTGGATCTGCTTACGGGGCGAATAGAACACTTCACTCCATCCATAACCCGCGCAAGCTGTCTCAGCAATCTCAACGCCATCCATGTCCACTCCCCACCAATCTCGGTAGGCTTTTTCTAATTCAGGTCTGATGTGAAAACCGGGATCTTTATAATGGGCTGAATAATAAAAGTCCGGCGGTAGGGCATTTAGGATGGTCTCAAAGATATGAACGCACAAATGTACCTTGCGGGCTGTCTCGGCTTGCGCAAGGCGACAAAGGCCGCGTATGGTAGCCAGAGGTGAAACCACTTCAACGCGCTCCAGATTCTCAAAGCGTTCGCTCACCCGGGCGATAACCTCTTTCATCACAAGGCCGCTGGCAATACTGTCAGCCAGGAATGCCACCGTGATATTCTCCTTCTGGTGTTGGTCGAGGTCTTTATCCTTAAACAACGTCAATTCAACTGTACGGTTGTAGACGGGCACTGAGCTGTCAAAAACATGATGTGCATCTAATACCACTTCATCGCAGTAATATCCGAAGTTGGTATACAATGCATCGGCTACCTGGTACTTTAATCCCTCGCGAGCGATGGGGAAAACCGCCAGATTGTGCTGACCGTATTCACGTATGGTTTCACTTAGAAGTGGGGAGCTAAAAATATGTGCCATTGCTTCGCCGATCAGGCAAGAGCGATCAGGTCCCAGGCATAGCTGCCCCGGTAAAATTTGGGACTTCTTAATAAGTGAGCTTCCATTATCTACCCCGATCAGTTCAAGGAAATTCTCATCCACCCTGCCTTCGCGCAAATAAATAAATTTCTCCGTGGCTTTATTGTCATAGAAAATCATGTCCAGGTTGTGGATCCCATTTACCAGTAAATTTCCCTGCCGAAAATAACCTTTAATCCCTTCCTTATCCTTGTATGCAATTGGTTCAGCTAATGTCAATACGCCGTGGATGGGGTTATCTGGGTCTTCAAGAAAATCGAACTTGTATTTGAATTGCGTCATGACACATCCTTTAAGGAATATTTCTTATACAAGAATATATTGTATACCAAAGACAGAATTCACTATTGCAGAATTTTTTAACGAAAAGTGGTGTTCAACAAAAAGAAATACACTACAATTTCATTTATGGTTTTATAGGTGATGACAGAAAAGAAGTAAAAATGGAAAAGTTGATCACAAATACGGTACACCAGGGGATCTTATACGATGCTGTAATTGATGAAATCGTGTATGCATTAGGTGCAAGAAAGAGTGGTTTCATCCGGAGAGTATTAGCTCCGCTTCTTCAAAATCCTGCAAAAAAATTGGCTAAAATACTTGCCGATTTTTATGACGCAGTTGTTAATAAGAGTCCGAGCCAGGGAGCAACTGACACCCTGCCAAAATTCAATGTAGAGGTGCAGCGTTCAGGGTATCAGAATATACCAATGAGTGGACCTCACCTGCTTATCTCCAATCATCCGGGAGGATTGGATTCTGTGGCAATTCTCTCCTGCATACCCAGGGCAGACATCAAAGTTCTGGTATCTGATGTAGTCCTTATGAGGAAACTTGATTATCTCAATCGCCATTCGATATTCGTGGACTTTAAAGCTTTAGGAGGAATGAGCGCATTGAGGGAGGCAATAAGCCATTTGAACCAGGGCGGTATCCTTCTGTTGTTTGCAAGAGGGGAAGTTGAGCCTGACCCGGCTTGCTTCCCGGGAGCGGTGGAATCCATTGACAAGTGGTCTCCGAGCTTGGAGATCATGCTGCGTAAATCACCATCAACATCGGTGCAAATTCTAAGCGTTAGCGGAGCCATCCTACCGAGGTTCGCTGCCCACCCATTAACCAAATTGCGAAGACGACCTGAAACGCGTCAGAAGTTAGCCGAGGTCATGCAGATGGTCACATCCTTATATTATCCTGAAAAAGCAAAAACACTATTAAATATACGCTTCAGTGAAGTACTTGAGGATGCAGTCATCCCCCGGGAGTCAATCATGCCTTTTATCACCAGCTATGCAAAAGCGGAGATGAGTGCACATATCTCCGCTATACAAAACCTTAATAAATAGCGTTAACCCTGAGAATTGAGAATCGATTGAACTTCAGATGGTGATCCCCGCCAAGGACCGGGTTTTTCCTGTTTCAACGAAGTCACAACGCCAGCCCAACGGCAGGCAATACCTGCATCGTTGGTAATACGCTTGGCAATGTAAGTGCAGAAACAGGTGTCTCCCCGCCCGGTGCGCCCAACCAGAGACCTGGGCGTGAATGGCGCCTCGTGGAATTCGCCATCAGCATAAACGGTTACCCCCGATGATTGGGTGAGAACGATCTCCTTCGGACCCATGGCGTGCAGTGCCCTGGCAGCTTTGCGTAAATCAGTGATACCGGTCAGGAATTCAGCTTCGCTGCGGTCAACCTTCAAATAAGTGATATGTTTTAATCCCTCCACCATATCCGGCCAGGGACGGAAATCCAGCCCATCCTCCACCGGTACACGCACAAATCCCTGGATGTCCAGCGAGACCGGAGCGCGTTGTGCAAGCAGTTTCAGCAGGTCAAGGTCCACTTCCCCAGCAAAGAGCGGAGAGAGCATGACAACCTTTGCCTCAACCCCGGGTATCTCATTTATGGAATACTTGCCGCCAAATCCAATCGGCTTGCAGATACGCGTTTCCATGTTGGATGACTGGTAATAATTGGCTATGCCCGAAGTGCCTTCAGCCGGGGTGGGAAAAACAACCACTCCTTCATTTCGCATATCCTCCAGGCGCCAGAATTCATCGGGGTGCAAGCGGGTCGCGACCGCCACCGTCGCCCCCAGCCGCCTGGCTGCGATGCTTCCGTAATACACCCCGCCGCCGGAGGCAACCTCTTCCACCCCATCGACGATCAGCTTGTCGACGGCAAAATTACCGATCATCATGATGTCGAAATGCTGCATATTAACTATTAGCCGGCAGTATTTGAACGCAATTCTCAGCAATTCCGATGGTCACTGACTCACCTTCGGGGAACATTTCCAGCACGTTCGGATCATTTTCGAGACCTGTTAACAGGTTGCCTGCAACATCAATATCGTATTCAATGCAGTCCCCCAGGTATACTGATCTCTTTACCACACCATTAAACGACTCACCCGTTTTTTTAACACTGATCATTTCCGGCCTAGCGATCAGGATAATGTCATCACCAGCAGCAAATTTTTGCTTACTGCTTGCCAGATGAATGGTCTTGCCCAGTACTTCAGCCACCAATTCAGACTCTTTCTGGGAGATCACTTTTCCATTGATGAAATTTGCCCGTCCAATAAAGTTGGCGACAAATTTCGAATTGGGGAAGCGGTAAATTTCAAGGGGTGTACCGATCTGTTCGATCAAACCCTGGTTCATCACAACAATCCTGTCTGAAAGGGTCATGGCTTCGATTTGGTCATGGGTGACGTATACGCTGGTGATGTTTAATTCCTTTTGAATGCGGCGGATCTCGGTGCGCATCTCTTCACGTAATTTCGCATCCAAATTGGAGAGTGGTTCATCCATCAGGAGTACCTTAGGCTCCATTACCAGGGCACGGGCAAGCGCCACTCGCTGTTGCTGTCCGCCTGAAAGCTGCCCGGGGGAGCGGCTGCCGAAGCCTTCAAGGTGCACCAAACCTAATACCCAATCCACCTTTTTTTGTATCTCTTTCTTGTTCATTTTTTTGACGTTCAATCCATAAGCGATATTCTCAAACACATTCAGGTGAGGGAAAATAGCATAAGATTGAAACACCATCGACATATCGCGTTTGTGCGGTGGGAGCGAATTAATCTTCTCACCATCAAGGATGATCTCCCCTGAGGTTGGGAATTCAAAACCGGCGATCATACGGAGAGTGGTGGTCTTGCCACAGCCCGAAGGGCCAAGTAAAGTAACCAATTCGCCTTTATTGATCTCTAGGTTAATATCATTAACGGCGGTCACCTCGGCAACATTGCCGCGCGGTGGAAATCTCTTGGTAATATCCTTTAAGGTCAAATACATGTGCATACCTCGCTATGAATTGATTATTAATATTGACTGAGATCGACACCTTCACGGCCGCGTAAGAGGCGCTTGGTGACAATATTGAGAACTGCAATCGCGATCATGACAAACACAATGATCACGGTGGAATAGGCTGCCGCAATGCTCACTCCGCCCTGCTCCCATTCGCTCATTATGGAAGCTGTAACGATCCTCCACTTGGCACTGACCAAAAAGATGATGGCAGACAGGCTGGTCATGGAGCGGGTGAAACTGAAGATCAACCCAGCAAGCAACGCCGGCAGGATCAACGGCAGAGTCACCTTGCGGAAGGTGTATGCAGCGTCGGCGCCCAGGATGTTTGACGCTTCTTCTATGGATGGATCAATCTGCTGCAGTGAAGCAACACCAGCACGGACTGATGCCGGGAGACTGCGCACGATGAAGGCGGCCATGATGATATACGCACCGCCGGTAAGGGCAAACGGTATCCCCATGAACGAAAGCGCGCACGGGATGGCCAGGGCGAAAATCCCAAGCATCACCCTGCCTGCCCGGTTATGCAGAGATTGTAACAAGAGGATGCCAACAAAAATCAGTAAAACAGCCAGGAGCGCAGGGGGCGGTTGGATAACCACCTTGATGTGGTCCGCGAATTGGAAGATGGCGTTGCTCCAAAAACCACGTTCCAGGCTGCGGCTATAATTGGAGATGGGTAAAGCAATTGCGGCTGCCCAATTTGTTGCCATTATGTAGACACCCACAAGTATTGGGACCACTCCAGTGACCACTTTTTTACGCAACACCAATAGAGCCAACCCGATAAATAGATACAAACCACCTAAAACATAATAAGTAATACGGTAATCGATTTTACTTGCAACGGTTTCCACAACTTTGCCTGTCAATCCTGGAAGAATATTCGCATCCAGTTTGGAGAGTAATACCCCGACCGCGGTTCCGATCAACAGGATCACCAGACGTTCCCTCGCGTTCTTGCCAACCACCAGGCAGAAGAAGATAGCTAACACTGCGTAAACGCAAATCGCCAGGGCAATTGTGGGCTTATTGAATGCCATGATAAAACCAATTCCAAGGATCGTCCCAGGCACAGCGCCGCCAAGATTTGAGCTGAAATCCAAAGCTTCCTTGCCGCTGAATTTTTTACGCACTACCAGCCAGGCGATGATCATGCCGGTGATGGCAGCGAAGGGGGTTGCCAAAGTGCTGAGGAAGGTCGTATCTAAAATCGCCTCGACCCCGCGGGTCACCGTCATTTGCCAATGACGCAGGGTTGGTGTAAAGTCAACACCCCAGGAGAAACTGAATGAGCCGTAAACAATGGTGGCATACAGTAAGACAATAAACGCGCACATCAAGTAGGTTAAAATATTAGTGATCCATCGGATAACCGGATCTTTTTCCGTAATCTGCGCGCCAGAGGGTTTTCCTGTAACCGAAATGTATGATCGCCTGTTCACGTAATAACGCTGCATAATAAACAACACAAGTGTTGGAATGATCAAAACAAGAGAGAGAGCTGAGGCTTTCTGTAAATCATACTCACCGATAACCGCCATATAGATCTGAGCGGATAAAACGGTCTTGTTTCCCGCGATAAAAAGGGGATTACCGAGGTCTGCCAGAGATTCCACAAAAAGGAGCAGGAACGAGCCGGCGATACCCGGGATAAGTAAAGGTAATGTAACCGTTCTAAAAATATGGAAACGCGAAGCGCCAAGGCTGGCAGCGGCTTCCTCCATCGAAGGATTGAGCCTTTCAAGCATTGCCCTTAAGATCAGGTACGCCACGGAGAAAAAAGTGATGGTTTGAACGATCACAAGACCATCCAACCCGTAAATATCGTTCATGCCTTGCTCAAACACGATCCCCAGGAACTTGCGGGTAACCAGGCCATTCCTGCCGAAAAGGAGGATCATGGCTAAAGCCAGAGCAAAGGGGGGAGAGACTGTTGGTAACAACGCCATCCAGTGGATGATCTTCTTGCCCGGGATGTTACACCTGACAGTAGCGTATGCAAAAATGAAACCAACCAAAGTGCCAAAAATGGCAGTCAAGAATCCCATGGTCATTGTGTCTGTAAATGATCTGCGCATGGCAGGTCCGAAGTAATCATCAAAATACCTGGCAAAATAGGTAAGATCCCACATGCCTTCTTTATTGACGAATCCACCTGAAATGGTTTTGATGATTGGAAGCAGTACAAAGATAACGATAAAGAAAGCGGAAAACAACAAGCTCATGAAGAGCACAGGATCTCTAAAGATCAGAGCGTATTCACGAAACCTGCGAAGGAGACCAGAAGGATTGCGGACGGGAGATCGTGGAGCGGTTATGGTCGGCTGCATGCGCCTCCAAGCGATAATTTAATCTGGGCGGCATTTCTGCCGCCCAGAATGGAACATGGTGGAAATTATTGTTTCAGGTTTTCGGCGTTGGCGATTTCGTTGGTGAATTTCTCAACGATGGCTTTCTTATTGGTGCCAGCCCAAACAAAGTCATAATCGATCAGGTTAACTTCCAACAGTTCGGGGTGAGACAATTCCACACCGTTGACGGTAGGAGCCTGGTAAGCTGCAAACGTAGGTCCAAGAGCCTGACCTTCGGGGGAAATTGCCCAGTCATACCAGAGTTGCGCAGCCTGAAGATGAGTCGCGCCTTTAACAATGGCCTCACCACCAATTTCGTAGCCAGTGCCTTCCGCAGGGAAGGTTAGGACGAGCGGCATTTTATTGTTTTCGATCTCGTTGATGATGTCATGAGAGAAAACGATTGCCACAGCGGCTTCACCCAAACCGACGAACTTGGCAGGTGCAGCACCAGATTTGGTGTACTGAGAGATCTGACCAGCATACTTCTTGATGTATTCCCACCCAGCTTCCTCGCCGCGCATCTGGAGAATGGTTGACAGGGCTGTGTAGGAGGTACCAGAGGATGAGGGATGCGCGACCATGATCTGACCGGTGAATTCGGGTTTCAGGAGGTCGTCCCATGAAGTTGGAGCTTTGGCATCGGGATGAGCTGCGAGCCAATCTGTGTTGGTGGCAAAACCGAGAGAGCCAACATAAATTCCAACCCAGTAGTTATCAACATCCATCATCAGATCTGGATTGATGATATTGCCCAAGTTGGGGGAAACGTACTGCTCCAAAACACCAGCTTCTTTTGCAGCCACATAACCATCGATCGGGCCGCCCCACATGATATCAAACGTAGGAGCATCTTTTTCAGCCTCAAGTTTGGCAACCGCTTCGCCGGATGACATGCGAACGTAGTTGACAGTGATGCCATATTTGGCTTCGAATTCCTGCTTCATACCCTGGCACCATTGTTCCTGAGGGACACAAAGTACATTGAGCTCGGTGTCGGTGATCACCAGTTCAGTAGGGGCGACTGTGGGGGCTTCGGTGACGACAGGAGCTTCGGTTGCAACCACGGGGGCTTCAGTGGCTACTGGCTTGGGCTGACAGGCAGACAGCACAAAAATCGCCAGCATAAGCATTGTTACGACGACTAAACTTGCTTTCTTCGAAAACATGTTCTTCCTCCTCTATAAGATGAGACTCTGAATAGAGCCAGTGATAAGAGTATTATGCATTTTTTTGTAACGAATGGCAAGTTAATAAAGGACAAGAAATATATTACATCCATCAAAAAATCCGGTTTAATCCGGATATTTTGATACTCATCCATTTTTGTTTTACTTCTTACGTTTTTTTGTTTTTATGTATTCGCTTCCGAGATAAATTCCAAATTTTGGCAGAACCACACGGTGAAGCAAAAGGACTAACAGGATGACCGCAAAGGCAATCCCAAAGATAACGAGGGATTGATTGAGGTCGCTCAGCAGGCTGGGTTTTACCAGCATCACCGCCGCCAGGGTCAACATCAATATTCCACCGATCAATTTGAGAATTCGGCCATGCTTTTCTTCCATCTTATTTGACTTGAGGGTGAAGACCGAAGTAAAGAAAATGACCATTTCATCCAGTTGGTAAACAAGCATATAGGCGAGTAGTAGAAGGATAAATGTGGCTGCGGTCATTTCTTGAGCGGAAACCAGGTTGGTCCACAAGACCGGGAAACCCGCTGTGCAGGAAAACTCGACCAGCGAGACCCCGGCTGCCATCACGATGGTTCCGCCAACCAAACCCCAAAAAGAATCGCCTGCGTCCATCAGTTTGCGCATGCGCTGGTATATACCGGGTTTGTGTTTGTCATCAATGGTAAAGGACAACCCTGCCTTATACCAGAAATAATCTTTGATGTTCACCAGCGCAAAGAATAACGCCACAAGTGCCACGACTACCTGGATCCAGCCGATAAAACTGACCACTTTGAGGACTGTGAAGAGACCGGCAATAAAGAGCGCATAAACCGCTGCGGTTACCGTGAGGAAGATAAGACCAATGACCAACACCTTTTTACGCGAGCCAGTATGCAGAGTGATCGCTAACAACATAGTCAAGACCCATATGGAACAGGGATTCACGCCATCAACAAATGCAATCAACAGTGTACTTAGAAATAATGATTTCTGTGAGAGGTCCACTTTTCCGATCAGTGGAATCTTGATCTCGTTGTCTTTAAGAGATTCCGGAGTAGGTGCGATAGTAATTTCAGGAGCCTGCTTCGGTGTTATACCGTTTAAGATTTCATACACCTTATCCTGGCTGCCATTTGCCAGGTAATCCTCAACTGTCCTGGTGATATCGTCCCTGATTTCATCTGAATAACCTTCCCAATATTTCTCGCCGATGAAAATAGTAGGCACAGAGCGGGGTTCAAAGCCAAATCCCTGGGCAACCTTTCGAAAAATTTCCTGGTTGGCATCGTTGTAGTAGATCTCATAATTGAAATACTTGATGTTTGAATTGCTTTTCGCGAGGTCTTCCAGAAAAGGTTTCGCCTTGGCACAGTGCGGGCAGCCGTCTCCCCAAAAAAGGTAAATGCTCACATCATCAGAAGTTTGTGCATTTACCTGCCCCCAAGGGATAAAAAAACCAATCAAGGTAAAAACCAGAATTATCAGTGAGAGGCATTTCTTTTTGGAAAGGCTCATGGAATTGAGGACTCTTTTCAATGTGGATTTGAAATCCTATTTTACTCAATAATCCTCAGATTCCTGAGACAATTTCAATACGAAGAAAATAACCTTGGGTATAATACATATCAAAATACGGTTTAGCGAGTAAACGCATGCCCAAGTGGAAGAATACCGAATACCAGGGTTGGAAGAATTGTTATCAATTTGATGGCGATTCCATTAATTTGATTGTGACTGGTGATGTAGGTCCCAGGATAATATACTGCGGTGGTGTTGAAAGGGTCAACCAGTTCTATGAAAATCCATTAGACATGGGGTGTTCCGGGGGAGAAACACAACGTTTTTATGGCGGGCACCGCTTTTGGACAGCCCCTGAAGATAAAGCGCGCACATACGTGCCTGACAATTCCCCGGTCACCATCGAAATCAATGGCTCAACCCTGCGTGCCACGGCATCGGTTGAACCCAGTGGAATTCAAAAAACCATCTTAATCGAGGGAGTTGAATCTTCAAATTGTGTAAAAATCACGCACGTGATGGCAAATAAAGGTTCGGCATCAGTTGAACTTGCACCTTGGGGGTTGAGCATGATGCACCCGGGTGGTACAGCCATCATTCCGATGCCACCAAAGACCTCTCATGAAAGCCTCCTCACACCAACGTATTCATTAGCCCTTTGGGGTTACACTGATATTACCGATCCCCGCTGGGGCTGGGGAGATGGATTCCTCTTCCTGCGCCAGGATGAACACGTTACTGAGCCACAAAAGATTGGGGTTCACAATACACAGGGGTGGGCAGCCTATCTCAATAACGGGATTCTCTTCATTAAATTCTCTGAATACTCATCTCAATTACATTACCCGGACTTCGGGAGCAATTTCGAATTTTTTACAAACAATTATTTCCTGGAAATTGAAACCCTGGGGGCACTTTCAGTCCTAGAGCCTGATGATCTGGTCTGTCATAGCGAATATTGGGCATTGTTTGAGGGAATTAAAACCGTCATTTCGGAGGAGGGAGTCATGCAAAACATCCTTCCGCTAGTAGAAACAACCCGGAATAGAATTTTCTCCAGCAAGAAATGAAACGCGACTCAAGATCGCGCCAGGGTTAAAGCTCCGACCAGACCAACCTGGTCTCCTAACTTGGCGGGTGCGATCACAAGATGGCGCAAATATTCAGGCGTAAAAACACCTTCCTCAAGCGCTTTGTGTAATGGTTTCATTAGAATATCGCCTGCCTTTGTTACCCCCCCGCCCAAAACGACAACAGTAGGTTCAAAAAGGAGGAGAAGGTCAGCTATCGCCTGACCCAGGAATCTTCCAGCCTGTTCAAATGCTTCGATAGCCAGCAAATCCCCCTGTTGAGCAGCAGCGGTAACTTCACGGGCAGTTAGGCAATCCATTTCTTTGGAAAGTGTCGAAGACCTGCCAACTCCAATTTGCTGCCGGACGTAATTGGCAATTCCAGTTCCAGATGAAACAGCTTCGAGGTGCCCGCGTTTACCGCAACCGCATATAGGTCCACCCGGCCAAACGGTAATGTGACCTACTTCGGCCGCGATGCCGTGCGGTCCAACCAGCAATCGGTCATCAATGATAAAACCACCGCCAATACCTGTGCTGATTGTTAAGTATGCCAGGTCGTGGTGCCCGATGCCAGCCCCATGCTTCCATTCCCCCAAGGCGGCCAGGTTGGCATCGTTCCCAAGACGGGTTTCTGTTTTAAATTTTTCGTAGATGGTTGCACCTAAAGGAAAATTGGTCCACCCTCTGATGTTTGGGGCATGGTAAACCAGTCCGGTCTTCGGATCCACCGGGCTAGCCACTCCGCCGCCGATACAGATCACATTACCGTGAGAAGGCCATATGGATTCAATCAATTGGAGTAGGCGCTCTTCGGGTTTTTCATCAGCATCGTGCGTAGGGATGCTCTTTTTTATGATCGGCTCCAGACCATCGTTGGGGTATAAAGACGCCCGAAGTTGTGTACCACCAATATCCAATGCGACATACATGGCTTTCTGCCTCTCTCGCCGACATTCTCAGCTGCTCCTGTCGGTTACCGTCCCTAATATTGTACCAAAAAGACACTTGTTGAGATTGGCGGCAATTCTAAAGTTTTTCCTTTGTAAAAACACTTGTCCACTCTGCAAATCGTGTTATAATTTTCTTTCGCGCCGCCCAACGGCAAGAAATTTGAAAGTAAGGGTAAAATAATGAGCGATCTAATTAAAGCATTCGATGCACCAGTCAATCCTAACATCCCCGAACTACGCACCGGTGATTCGGTCAGCGTTCATGTGAAAATCAAGGAAGGCACCCGCGAACGTATCCAGGAATTTAAGGGAGTTATCCTTTATATGCATAACCGGGGTAATGATTCTACCTTTACGGTACGCCGTGTGGCTGCCAATAATATTGGTGTCGAACGCACTTTCCTGCTGCGCTCACCGCGCATCGACAAAGTTGTTGTCGAACGCCACAGCAAGGTTCGCCGTGCCCGCCTCTACTTCCTGCGCGACCGCGCTGGCAAGAGTGCACGCCTGAAACAAAAATTCAACTGATTGTCACGTTAGTGTTATCATCAGGGTGCAACCAGAAACCGGTTGCGCCCTTTTTCTTTTAATCCGACTACTGAGGTTATATGCAGAAGCCCATCATAGCCATCACCACAAACTTCACCAGCAAAGAATTAGGAAATAATCCCGAATCCGCATACAGTAAAGCAATTGAGGGTGCTGGCGGCATCCCTGTCCTCATCCCAAGAGACCTCCCAATGGAGCAATATGACGGATTGCGCGAACAGTATGCCGGAATTCTGCTCTCCGGCGGTGGCGATCTGGATATTCGTTACTTCGATGGGGAGCCTAACCCGACTATCGGCATCCCTTCACCCCTGCGTGATGAGTTGGAATTGGCAATGGTTAAAATGGCAATCGAGACGGATTGGCCGCTCTTTGGCATTTGCCGCGGCATCCAGGTGCTAAATGTCGCCCTGGGGGGAACTCTCTACACTGATATCCCTTCACATTTCCAAACTACACTCGATCACAGCACACCTGCAAATAAAGGCAGGTATTTCCTCGCACATAAAATTGAAATTGTGATTGATTCAACCCTGGCGAAAACAATGAATACTACTTTTACAGGAGTTAACAGTTTTCACCACCAGGCAGTGAAAAAACTCGCTCCCGGGTTGAAAGTAACCGCGCGGGCAACTGATGGGTTAATAGAAGCGGTGGAACTGCCGGGACGAACCAAACCTGTCTTTGGCGTTCAATGGCATCCGGAGAACCTGCAAGCCATCCAGTGTCATAAAGCCTTGTTCGAAGAATTTGTACGCGTTTGCAGGTAAATCAAGGAGAGTAACATGGTTGAGCCTGTGCACAATCCAATAGGCGTTTTTGATTCCGGTGTTGGCGGACTTTCCGTAATGCGTGCCCTCCGTGAGCTGCTGCCAACCCAAGCGATGATCTACATAGCCGACCAGGCACACGTCCCTTATGGAACGCGTTCCCTTGAAGAGGTGAGGCAATTCTCCACCGGTATTACCCGATTTCTGATCGACCAGGGTGCCAGACTGATTGTGGTTGCATGCAATACT
This sequence comes from uncultured Anaerolinea sp., assembly GCA_964533735.1. GTDB lineage: Bacteria > Chloroflexota > Anaerolineae > Anaerolineales > Anaerolineaceae > UBA6107. The sequence goes on from CAZHMD010000003.1 coordinate 196,314, forward strand.
GCATCTGTGGCATCGCTCAAATCACTACGTGAAGAATTCCCGGATATGCCTTTTGTCGGCATGGAACCAGCAGTCAAACCAGCCGCTGAGCAAACGCACTCGCACGTCGTTGGCGTGCTGGCAACGTATGCCACCTTCCATGGAGCCATGTACGCTTCGGTTGTAGAACGCTTTGCACAGGGTGTGACCATTCTGCAAGACCACTGCCCCGGTCTGGTGGGGGAGATCGAAAAAGGTAATTTGAACGGTAAGAAAACTGAACGAATTCTGCGGCAAGCGCTCGAGCCCATGCTGCAAAAAGGGGTCGATACTGTGGTGATGGGCTGCACCCATTACCCATTTGTAATCCCTCTCATTCAGAAAATTACCGGTCCGAAAGTAACGGTAATTGACCCAGCGCCTGCAATCGCCCGCCAGGTGCAGCGCCTGTTGGAATCACACAGCCTGTTATCTCCAGATCTGAGGGAGAAACACATTCGTTTTCTCACCAGCGGTGACACAACACAATTTTCTCGATCCCTGCCGTATTTCTCCTTTGAAAGCACAAGTGTTGAAAAGGTTGAATGGCTTAAAAACACCCTCGCACTCAAGGAGCCCCAATGAGAACGATCCCGGTCTGTCTGGTTGGTTTTGGTAACGTGGGCAAAGCGCTGGTACATCTGCTTGAGAAAAAGCAACCCGTCTTGATGTCGCAATTCGGGTTTTCGACAGTAATTACAGGCATATCCACCGGCAGCCATGGAATGGCCATCGACCCTGACGGGATTGATATCGACAAGGCCGTTCTACTGGTGGAATCGGGAAAAGCCCTGTCCACAATATCCAAAAAATCCGCCCAAGTGGATAACCTAACTTTCATCCGCGAGTGTCCGGCGGAAGTTCTGTTCGAGAACACTCCTGTAAATCATCACACCGGACAGCCGGCTGCGGATCATCTCAAAGCTGCGCTGAAAGCGGGAATGCACGCCATCACTGCCAACAAAGGCCCGGTTGTGCACGCTTACCAGGAATTGACTTCCCTGGCGCAGAAACAGAATCGACGTTTTTTATTTGAGTCTGCAGTGATGGATGGCGCGCCGATCTTCTCCCTATTCCGCGGACCACTGCCGGCAGTGGAACTGAAGGGGTTTCACGGCATTCTTAACTCCTGCACCAACTTGCTGCTGGAATTGATGGAACAGGGAAAAACCTTTGAAGAAGCAGTCGCGTACGGACAATCAGTTGGGATAACCGAGACGGACCCAAGCGCAGACATTGACGGTTGGGATGCTGCGATCAAGGTATGCGCACTGTCCACAGTTTTAATGGGAATCCCATTGAAACCAGGAGAAGTCGATAGAACCGGAATTCGCGGTATTACTGCTCAAATGGTCGCGGATGCATTAAAAATCGGTGAACGCTGGAAACTGGTGTGCAGTGTACAGCGGCAAGGAGAATCTGTTACCGCGACAGTGGCGCCTCAGCGAATTTCCACTGGCAGTCCGTTTTACAGCATTAATGGCACCAGTTCATTCGTCCAATTTGAAATGGATACCTTACCCGGATTAGGCATCCTCGAAAGCAACCCCGGACCGGAAACCACGGCTTACGGATTGCTGGCAGATCTGATCAATGCTGTACGCGGCGCATGAAGATGTCTGTGAAAAAGAAAATTGGCCACGAGGTTTTTATTTCTCTCGGCACCAACCTGGGTGATCGAGAATCCAATCTATGCCTTGCGCGTGAAAAAATAACAGCAGGAGTTGAAATCATCTCCAGCTCAAGTGTTTATGAAACACCTCCCTGGGGAGTGATCGATCAACCCGCTTTTCTAAACCAGGTTGTTAGGGGGACAACACTTCTCACCCCATTTCAATTGCTCACCTTCCTCAAAAAAATTGAGCGCGGAATGGGGCGTTTGAAAACCTTCCGTTTCGGACCCAGGCTGATCGACCTGGATATTCTCCTGTATGATGACAGGCAAATAACCCGCCCGCGGCTGATCATTCCACATCCAAGGATGTGCCAACGGGCCTTTGTGCTCGTCCCCCTTGCTGAGATTATTCCAGATCAGCTAGTCCCCGGCTCAGAGTTGACCGTTAGGCAGCACCTGTCCGAGTTGGAAGTCACTGGAATTAAGAAGGTTGACCTTGCCAAGCTAGCGAATGGAGAGTGAAGATGGGTGAAAATAAGCCATTCCTTGAATTTGGAAAACGCACATTCATCATGGGAGTCCTTAATATCACACCGGATTCGTTTTCCGGAGACGGGCTGCTGGTAGGAACCAACCTGTTGAAAAATGCCCTTGCGCGTGCAGAGGAATTTCTTGAAGAAGGTGCAGATATCCTGGACATCGGGGGGGAAAGCACACGACCAGGAGCTGAAACGGTCACAATTGAGGTGGAATTGGCACGCGTATTACCAGTGATTAAAGCCATCCGGTCTAATGGTATCGGCTGTCCGATCTCAATCGATACTTATAAAGCCAGTGTCGCAGAAGCAGCATTGGATGTTGGAGCGAATTGGATCAACGATGTGTGGGGTTTGCATGCTGATCCACAAATGGGTAATGTTGCAGCCAAATTCAATGCAAGGCTCATTTTGATGCACAACCGCAGTAAACCATCCCAGGTAGCACTGCAGCAGCAATTGGGCGGGCGATACGTAGGTGTGCCGTATGACAACCTGCTTGAAGATGTGCAGCGCGAATTAATGGAAAGTGTTTCCATTGCCCGCAATGATGGTGTACCAGATAGCAACATCATCCTGGATCCAGGTATTGGCTTCGGCAAAACCGTTGAACAAAACCTCGAATTGGTAAACAGGTTAAGCGAGATCAAAGCGCTTGGTTTTCCTGTGCTTTTAGGTCCATCGCGCAAATCCTTTATCGGCTACACGCTTAATTTACCGCCTGATGAACGCCTGGAGGGAACTGCAGCTGTATGTGCGGTTGGCATTGTCCGCGGCGCAGACATCCTGCGCGTACATGATGTTCAAACCATGGCACGAGTGGCCCGTATGACCGATGCAGTGATCCGAAAGTGAAATTATTGTAAGTTGTATTTTATGATATACCAAATGGCCATCAAGCCATCTTTAAAACCGATCTTCTTTCCCTCGCTATAAGTCCTTCCAGAATAAAACACGGGAACCTCTACCAGTTTCGCATTTTTCTTCGCCAGATAAGCAGTCACTTCTATCTCAAATCCAAATCGTTCCGAATTGATCGGCATCTCCCGCAGCAAATCGCCGTTTATTGCCTTATAGCAGGTTTCAACATCGGTTAACTTTAATCCATTGAATAAGTTTGAAAGAATAGTAAGGGTTTTATTAGCCAGATAATGTTGAGTATAGCGCGAGCCGTGTTCTTGCCAATTAATAAAACGGGAACCATAAACAGCATCCACATCTTTTTCACGAAAAACCTGCATGAGCTTGTTGATATCGTGAGGATCATATTCAAGATCGGCGTCCTGGATAATGATCACATTTCCGCTAGTAGCTGCTATCCCTGTTCGTAAGGCTGCAGTTTTTCCGCAATTTTCAGGTTGAAAAATCACATTAAGGCGGGGTTCTTTACTGGCATAATCAGTCAGTATGTCCCTACTATTGTCTTTTGAACCGTCATCCACCGCCACAACCTCGAAAATGTCTGGAACAGCGGTAAAAACGAGACCGAGTACCTTTTCGAGCGTACGTGATTCGTTGTAGACCGGCATAACGGCGGATAATCTAGGTTCCATAAAACTCCTGGTGGATTCGAACCTTTTCATTATAACCGCTGCTTCACGAACACCGTCATGGTTGAATTACCGCGGTTTCCCCACAAAGCGTAAGGAACGAAGGTCAGGTTTTCACCTGATGGGTTACTCCCCTTGATTATTGGGACACCTGCCAAAATAGTAGATTCACTAGCGGCGGAGAGAGCACCTCTGACCAGGGTTTGATGCATCATGTCAACTGGATTATCGATACTCTCCAGGCAATAGAGCATAGGGCCGCGTGCCAAGGCTACCTTGCCACCACAGTTAGGGATGCGAGAGTTCTGCTCCAGGGTCCGAATTGGCATAGAAAATTGCATTTCGACAATATCTCCAGAGTCGAATTCCCTATCGAGCTGCATCCAGACGGAAGAACCAAAATTCAGACCACAAGCCGCACTTTCGCTTTTCTTCATTTCAGAAGTCATTGGTTGGATCATCTGCCCATTTACACGCAGTATGCATTCTTCAGTCCATGCCGGGCGTCGCAAGTGCAGGGTGAGTCTTGCAGGTGTGTCCATTTCCAAAATCAATCGAACCTTACCATCCCACGGTAACCCGGATTCCATGTGCAGCAATATGTTGTTACCATTTTCCAAGGTGACATCACAGCCAATGTATTGATGCACACGTATCTCGTTCCCCTGGATGCTTACTGCATGGTCCGCTATGTTCGCCCACACTCGCGATAAGTTGGATGGGCAGCAGGGAATGTCATACCAGGCTTCGCGGATGTATTGTTCGTGTGTTGTGAGAGGGTTATTGTAAAAATAAGAACAACCATCCAATCCAATCCCAACGGAAGCGGCGTTGTAGAGCTGCCACTCCAGAAGATCATCATACCTACTCTCACCAGTGAGAATTGCCATTTCCTGATTCCAAAGCATGCAACCAATGGCAGCGCATGTTTCGTTATATGCCAATTCCGGATTCAGTTCATAATCGTTGCCAAATCCTTCAATCAGCGGCAGTGAACCGATTCCGCCAGTTACAAACATACGCCGTTTGACCATATGCTCCCATATACTTGCAAGGCGAGGGAGGGCAGCATCGTCTCGCTCATCCAGCGAAAGCATGGACAGAGCAGTATTGAGATAGGTAAACCTCACTGCATGCCCAACAGGTTCCTCCTGCTTATCCACGGGCAAATGCTGTTGTGTGTATTTCCCCGAGAGTGCGCTGGCAGCAAAGCGCAAGGGTGTTGACCACGGGACGAGGTGCTTGTTGTGAGCCGGTAAGTGAAAGCTGGCCGCCTCTGGGTGACTCTGATAATATTTTTTTCGAAGAGTCTTGACAGTGTTCATCCTGCCTGCGCTCCACAATGCCTGCCAAATAAATTGCAGCCAATATGTAGATATCCTGCCCCGCCGCTGTAGAAATCGCTTCGCGAGCTCGCGGTACCGAGTGTTGCCGGTTTGCCGGCTCAGGTGGATGAGAGCGATCTCTATTTCCTCGTGTCCGTCAGTGGATACAGGCGTTGCATCCCAAAAGTGTTCAACCAGCAGGTCAGCGGCTTTTCTAGCTATAGTAAATAATCTCTCTTCACGTGTTGCTCGCTGGTGCCAAATCCCAGCCTCAATGAGGTGTCCGAGGCAATAAAACTCGTGCTCGATTTGTAAATTCTTCCAGCGGGTTTTGCCAAAATGGATTTGGTTATACGTGTACAGGTAACCATCATCCTCCTGCGCTTTCTCAAGAATGGCAATGAATTCATCAATCAATGCTCTCAAGCGTGGAGAAGGGTCGTAAATCAGTATGCGCGAGGCAGCATCCAGCCACTTGTAGGCATCAGAATCAGCAAAGAAAAAACCCTGCCGGAACCCTTCCTTCAAACCGGCAGCTATGCGAAAGTTATCAATGCAGTGAGCAGCTTCAAGCTGTTCCCACTGATGATAGATGGCAACCTGGGAGTTTAAGCGTAAACGTTCAGCCCAAAAACCGCTGGTGACCTTTGCATCCCTGATCGAATATTCATGCATTGACTAACCTCAAGAAATCATACCCTCATTGATTTTACATATATTTTTATTATATCGAGTGGTTATAATCAAAAACATAGATGAAACGTGAGGTTTATATGGATAAATTTGATGTGGTGATTATTGGTGCAGGTCCAGGTGGGTATGTTGCCGCCATCCGTGCGGCACAGTTGGGATTGTCGGTTGCCATTGTGGACAAGGAATGGCTTGGCGGCGTATGCCTGAACATCGGCTGCATTCCCTCGAAGGCTTTATTGAAAAACGCCGAGGTTGCTCATACCTTACGCGAGCGCGGCAAGGATTTCGGTTTCTCCTTTGATAACCTCAAGCTGGACTATGCAGCGGCAGTAAAACGCAGCCGGCAGGTTTCAGACCGCCTTACACGCGGGGTTGGTTTCCTAATGAAGAAATACAATATCCCCGTGGTAATGGGCACCGCAAAATTAACCAGTGCCACCACGGTCCAAGTAATCGCGACCGATGGTACTTCTAGCGTATTGAATGCCAGTAATATCATTATCGCCACCGGATCTTTCCCCGCGGTCGTTCCGGGCATTACAGTGGATGGTGAAAAGGTTATCACGTACCGTGAAGCCATCCTGCAGGAGAAACAACCAAAGTCAGTGGTGATCATCGGGGCTGGCGCTATCGGTCTTGAATTTGCCACAGTCTGGAATTCTTACGGTACCGAGGTCACTCTGGTCGAAATGCTGCCACGGATTGCCCCGCTTGAAGATGAAGAAGTCAGTGCTGAATTAACTAAAGCTTTCACCAAGCGCGGTATTAAGAACCTGGTGGAAACACGCGTGGAAAAGATACAAACCACCGCGAAAGGCGTTAAGGTATCTGTCAGTGGCAAGGACGGAGTACAAGTGCTTGAGGCTGAACAAGCACTGGTCGCCATCGGATTCAAGCCCAACAGCACCAACCTGGGGCTCGAGGAAGTCGGGGTGACATTAACAGAGCGCAAGCACATCCAGGTGGATGAACGCATGTCTACTAATGTAACGGGAATTTGGGCGATTGGAGACGTAACTGGGAAGTTGTTGCTCGCTCACGTTGCATCCACGCAGGGCATCTTATGCGCTGAAGCCATAGCCGGTTTGGAAACTCAACCGATTGACTACACCATGGTCCCGCGAGCTACCTACAGCCAGCCGCAGATCGCCTCATTTGGCTATACTGAAATACAATTAAAGGAACAGGGTAAAGTGGTGAAGATTGGTAAGTTCCCGTTCCAGCCAAATGGTAAAGCTCTGGGCATGGGGGATTATGCCGGTTTTGTGAAGATCCTGGTGGATGAAAAGTATGGTGAGATCCTGGGAGCACACATGGTCGGCCCAGAGGTTTCTGAGCTGTTGCCCGAGCTTACCCTGGCGCAGCAAAATGAATTAACCATCAGCGAGATCGCGCGAAACATCCACGCACACCCCACACTGAGCGAGGCTTTGATGGAAGCTGCTGAAAATGCCGAGGGTAAAGCGATCCATATCTAGTATTTAACTTGATTTTTCTTACAACTCCTGCATAATTATCAAATAACCAGGAGGACTTATGTATACAGATCAAGATATCGCCAATCTCGTCGCACGTGTACAACAGCTTGAACAAATGGTCGCCAATCGTCCCGCGACCTCCCTGCCGCAATATGGCTTGCTATCAAAGAATTTCCTTACCCGCGCGTTCTCGGTGTGGGGACTATCCTTCATTGCAAGTCTTCTCATCGGTATTGCATTCTCTTGCATCGGCGCTATCCTCGGGCTCATCTTCGGTGGATCGATCCTCGGCCTCTTTGAGAACTTCGGCAGCCAATTCGGTTTGTAAAAGCATCTAAACAAGTGCAAATCTATGAAAGAGCCCGTATAGCGGGTTTTTTCATATAAAACTCCAGGCACTGGATTTACGGATGAGAAATCCGCTATGCTATAATCTCCACTTGAAAAGCAGAGGTGTGTATGGTTTTTAAGAAAATAAGTCAGGTTTTCGGTGGAGACCCACATAAAAAGGAAATCGAAAAGTATTCCCTTATCGTTGACCAGATCAACGAGCTTGAGGACACATACGAAGCCTTGTCTATTGATGATCTCAAATCTAAAACCGTCGAATTTAAACAACGATTAGAAGAAGGCGAGACGCTGGATGATCTCCTGCCAGAAGCCTTCGCGCTAGTGCGCGAAGCCAGCAAACGCACCATCGGACAGAGACATTACGATATTCAAATGATCGGTGGTATGGCCCTTCACAACGGAACGATCGGTGAAATGCGTACAGGTGAAGGGAAGACGCTGGTTGCCACACTGCCGGGCTTTCTCAATGCGATTACCGGACAGGGTGTGCATGTGGTCACGGTTAATGATTATCTTGCCAGGCGCGACGCTCGTTGGATGTTCCCTATCTACAACCTGTTGGGTCTGAGCGTGGGCGTACTTCAAATGGCAGGACGAACTGAGAATGGTCAGAAAGCATTCCTGGTTGACCTCGAAAAACCAAACGCGCGTGAGGATTTGCATCAATTGTCCCTGGTGAACAGAGCAGATGCCTACAAAGCTGATATCGTTTACGGCACCAACAGCGAATTCGGCTTTGATTATCTGAGGGACAACCTCACCACATCATTGGAAGCACGCGTACAGCGTGGGCATTATTATGCTATTGTGGATGAAGTTGACAATATCCTGATTGATGAAGCCCGAACACCGCTTATCATTTCCGGACCTGCCGCTGATAATTCAGAGGGTTACCAGCAGATGGCGCAGGTGGTACGAGCATTAGCCCCGGAAGATTACGAGATCAATGAGAAGGACCGCCAGGTTTCTCTCACGGAGATCGGTGAAGTGCATGTAGCAGAGATATTAGGCGAACCTCTTCGTGATCTTGATCGCCCGGAGGATATCACGCCTCGCCAGGCTCAGTTACTCGGTTATTTGGAGCAGGCGTTACGCGCACAACACCTTTACAGGCGCAACAAGGATTACATTGTTCAGGGCGGCAAAGTCGTCATTGTTGACGAGTTCACAGGCAGGCTCATGCCCGGCCGGCGCTGGTCTGAAGGATTGCACCAGGCGGTTGAAGCCAAAGAAAATGTGCACATCGAGCCAGAGAATGTCACTTACGCCTCGATTACCATTCAGAATTATTTCCGGATGTATGAAAAACTGGCTGGCATGACAGGTACTGCTCTCACCGAAGCGGAGGAGTTTTCCAAGATCTATAAGCTCTCCGTACTGCCCATACCGATGAACCTGGAATACGTTGCGTCACGGGAGAATTCACCGCTTGTGGTAGTAAATACAAAAGATGAACAAAAATATCCGGTACAGTACTACGCACGTCAGGATGACCCCACCAAAGCACCTGTATTTTGGCGGCGTCAGGACTTTCCCGATATGGTCTATCGTTCAGAAGAAGGTAAATTGCGGGCAATCACTCGCGAAGTACTTCATTACTACGCCATCGGTCGCCCCCAATTGCTCGGCACCACTTCTGTAGAACATTCTGAGCGGCTTTCCCTGCGTCTAGGGGCAGAATCCTTGAGACGCCTGGCACAAACCCTCATCATCCGCGACGCCTGGCTGGAAAAGCACGATAAATCTCCCGAATTGGAAGTAGCTGAGCTTCAATTCCTAAACAAGCCTCTTTCTGAGCATAACATCGCTGAAATGCGCCCTGTCGCGCGCCAGGCTGGCCTTGATTCCACCAATCCTGAAGACCCAGCCAACCTCAAACGATTGCTGATGATCCTTGATTTGGCAGAATCTCACGAAGCTCGGGTCCTCAGCAGCCTGCAAGGCGGTATCCCGCACCAGGTTCTCAATGCCCGTAAACATGATGAGGAATCGCAGATCATCGCCCGCGCCGGTGCCTACGGAGCCGTTACCATCGCCACGAACATGGCTGGTCGTGGAGTGGATATCAGATTAGGTGGCGAATTGAATGAAGAAGTCCTCGCCGATGTAATCCGGGTTTTGGAACGAGCGCATATAACTGAACCATATAATATGTCTAACGATGCCCGCCTGAAAGTTCTCAAGAGCTTGTCGGAAGACCAGGTTGGCATTTATGAAGAATCAGTCAAAACTTTCCTTGAACATTTCGAGAATATGGATCGAGTCCGCGCGCTTGGCGGCCTGCATGTGATAGGTTCTGAACGGCACGAAGCACGCCGTATTGATAACCAGTTACGCGGGCGCGCTGCACGCCAGGGCGATCCCGGTTCTTCGCGGTTTTACCTTTCTCTTGAAGATGAATTGATGCGCTTGTTTGGCGGCGTGCAAATGGAAACCCTGATGGGGCGGCTGCGTGTGGATCCAAGCCTGCCAATTGAAAGCGGTCTGTTAGGCCGCATGGTCGAGCAGGCTCAGGAACGCGTGGAGGGCAACAACTTCGACGTCCGCAAGCACCTGTTAGAGTACGACGATGTATTGAATGCGCAACGAAATCGCATCTATGCCGAACGCGACCGTGCTTTCAGAAAAGCCGACCTGCACGAAGATGTTATTGAATTGTTACGCACTGAACTCAACGAACGCATCCCAAATTCACTAAAGGATGAAGAAGGGCCATGGAAGTTGCTGGCATACCTGGAACAGGTACAGCCCACCATGGTTTTTGAACAGGAAGGTATGAAAACGCCTTCTTTCACCTTTCAATTAATTGCAGAAGAGGTTGCCAGGCGTATCGGTGAAGAACCTGACGACGTTAACCTGAAAGACTGCTTGCTAAAGATTGCCGGTGAAGCGCTGGAGACTGAAATTGATCACCTTTTAAAAAACGCTCGATCACTGCTCGAAAAGACCGAGGATACAGTCAACGAGGTTACTTCTGACCGACTGGATGCCCTGGATAGTTATTTTGAAGGGTTGGAGATAGGTGGAAATGAAGAAGGCCAACCTGTCAGGCGCCCACAGGAGATCCTCGAAGAACTCTCTGGATTAGTCAGCACCCCTCTGCGCCTCTCACCGGAAGATTTGCGGCAACTCTCCGAAGGCAGCCAAAAGTCAAAAGAAGCAATTATTGAACAGGTCAAAAAAACTGTTAAAGCCCTGGCAATAACTCGCAGTATCTACGCACTGGAAATGCGTCTTGATGAAAGCCTGAACATGAGACCGGGACAATTGATTGACCTGGATTGGGACGAGATCACTGAAGGATTATTCCACGCGGTTGAAACAGTGGTGGATGCCAGGAGTAAGGCATTACTCGCAGACAAAGGGATGATCACCCAGAATATTGATAATGCGGTCTCTCGAGGGTCAAACAATGAAAGTAATTTTGTAGACAAAGTTACAAACCTGCTCATTGCTATGTCGAGTGGCGCCAGAATGGCGATTGATCAACGCACCCATCAAAAAGTGATGCGCAATGTACGCATACTCAATTACATTTTCTTTGCCGCCAAATTGGTCCAGGATGTGCCTGTTAAAGAAATAACGACCGACATCTTAGAACATCTCGAGAGTACCCGCCAGCGATTGGAAGAAGTGTGGGGGAAAATCGAGTTTGAACGCTTCCGCCTGGCTGGAGTGCCCCTCTCTCAACTGGACGGGAAAATTAAAGAAACGCTTGTCGACGAATTTGGTGCTGATCAATTTGAAGAGCTCGAAACCCAACACCCTGAAGACCTGAGTTTTGAACAACAGGAGATCCTCACCATAACTTTAGGAACAAGAATACAAAATGAAATTTACCGACATATCCTGGTGAGCGTGTTCTCGGAACACTGGGTGGAATACCTTACTAAGGTAGACGCCCTGCGGGTTTCCATTGGAATGGAAGCGTTTGCCCAGCGTGACCCCCTGGTTCAATACAAGAGCGAAGCCGCCAGCATGTTCAAACAACTGCTCAGTGATATACGCTCCGGGGTGATCAGTAAAATGTTTCTCTTCCAACCTCGAAGGGCAGGTTCCGCGACTGAAAGAACCCCTGGTCCTCAACCTGCTGCTTTGTCCTCACCAAAAGTGCAGAGTGAGGCGGGAAGCCAAAAAAAGAAACGTAAACGCCATTGATTTTGAATCTGAACTTGAATTTTATTCGTATTAATGATGTATAATAAAAAATCTATATGGCCCTTCGCAGTAGTTAATGCGAGTAGATATTTGCGTGGTTTAAACGGGCTAATCCTATCCGTCGGAGTACACAGAGCGTATGGACCTAAA
>CAZHMD010000004.1:0-186596 GCA_964533735.1 uncultured Anaerolinea sp.
ACCCAAAAGACCCAAAAGACCCAAAAGACCCAAAAGACCCAAAAGACCCAAAAGATTTACAAAACTTCTAATACTGATAAAACCCAAGCAATCAGTCTTGATTGTTGTTTACAAATTAATATGATTACAAAATAATTCTTTCAATTTCAACCCTGGGCGAGTGACCAAAGTTTACCAACAATCCGAGACGCAATCTGGATGCCCTTAAATAATTGTGAATTTGCGCCCTGTGTTCATCAGATATTTCCTTCACTGCTTTCAATTCGACAATAATCTTCTCATAACAAATGAAATCAGGTTTGTAGGTTAAGGGTAACACTTCCCCTTTATAGGATATAGAGAGATCAGGTTGTATTTGGAACGGCACCAACCTGTTCTTAAATTCTCTCTCAAGACATTCCTGGTAAACAGGTTCCAAAAAACCACTCCCGATAGTTTTGTAAACTTCAAAAATCGCACCCCTGATAGCAAATGATTCTTCTTTATAAATGAAACTGCTATCAGTGTGGATTTGATTTTCCATTCTGTGTTTTCCGTGTGTTCTGTGGTTTAAAAACCGAGGTCTTTAATATTCTGTTCACTTGTGCGCGCGGTAGCTCTCCCCAGAAGTTCGTCCCAGAATACCTGATCATAGCGCCTTGACCGCACCAGGATGGGCATGGGCACACCCCAACCCAACAGGAGCACTTCCTCTTTGGGCTGCAGGCGGGCGAGCATGCCGCGGAGGGCATCCCGTCCGGCCAGGCCGGAGAGCACAGCGGCGATGTCATTTTCATCTCCCAGCCAGCCGGAGACGCGCGTGCCCAGCTGCGACATGACCTCGTCGTAGATTTGCGAGGGGCGCTGGTCGATGATGAGCAGGGTGACATAATACTTGCGCATTTCGCGCGCGATGGTGCTGAAGGAAGTCTGGGAGGCCATTTCACGGTTGAGCAGCTTGTGGGCTTCCTCCACCGCGATCACCAGAGGACGTGGTTCGTTTTCCCCGTGCGAGCGGAACTGGTTGGTCTGTTCCTCCCAGGCTTCGCGGATCTTGCGCGTGAGAAGGTTGGAAACCAAGAGGTAATCCAGGTCGGACTCGTAATCACCAAAGGAGAGAATGACGTGCTTGCCGGCTTTGAGGGCATCAATGACGTGGTTAAGTGAATTAGGCGCGGCAGCATCATTCTCAGTGCGTTCGAGCACGTACGGACGGTTGAACACGCGGTTCATCTTGTTGCGCAACCCCTCTGCTGCCATAGCATTGGCCCCGGATTCGTTCGCCCAGTAAGCCACACTGTCTGGCGCGGGAACCTTTTTCCCTTCATCATTTTCAATAACTGAGCCGACCTTCATATTCTTGAAAGCGGTGAACCAGCGCTCGTAGCCAAAGGTGTGCACCAGGGCATCCAGGGTGGCGGAGGTCGTCTCGCGCAGGTTCAATTCGCGGCTTAACAACTCAATATCCTCGGGGTGGATATCGGATTCGTTGATCTCGAGATGCAGGTCGGGGGTCTTGTTGCGGATCATCGAAGCGCGACCCAGCCCCACCACACGCACCTTGCTCTGGAATTTTGTCTTAAGCCCGACCACGGACATGCCGGTATCGGAGGCGGTGTCGTCAAAGCCGTACTCGTTGTGCATATCCAGCACCAGCACGGAAGCGGAATCATGCTGGATGAGCCCGGCGAGAATGATGCGGGTGAGGAAGGACTTGCCCGTGCCGGTGGCTCCAAAGATGCCGGAGCTGCGCTGGACGAACTTTTCGAGGTTGATGCACACGGGGTGATTCTGCTCGCGCGTGCTGCCGACGATGAAATTGGCACCGCCGGGTTCACCGAAGATCTCAGCCACATCACCCGAGGAGGCCAGGCGGGTGAGGGAATGGTGTGCTGGTACGGTCTTGATGGGCAGCGGACGCGGACGGTTCTCGTCCTGGTGGGCTTTGGTCCACTCCACGTAATCTGGTGAATCCAATGATGGACCGCGTTCGAGCATCAAGGCTGGCAGTACTTCCAAATTGGTAAATAACGTCTGTTCATTCACCAGACGCGAGGCGAGCGGGGAAAGGCGCGGCTGGGCTGGGAGTTCGGCGTAGCGCGGGTCGGATGCACCTAACTGCAGATCGGTCACCAGTCCGTAAAACTGCCAGTTGCCGCTTTCCAGCACCACGAAACCGCCTTCCTGCACCTGGTCCGCCGGGATGGTGAGGCGCACGAATAGATTGGCTTTAAGCCCGCCGCCCACCACGTACCCGATGGGGCGGTTGGAAGATTCATCAGGGTGGGTAATGTTTGCAGAAGTCAGTTCAGTCATCATTGGCCTCTTATAAAACCTGGGAAACAGCACTCAAGACATCCATCAATACCGGGTAATCATCCTTGAGCAGGGCGATCACCTCGCGCAGAGAGGGTTCGATCCAGTTGGTTGATTCACCCTGCTGCGCGCGGGTAACCTGCTGCAGGTGGGCGGTGATCAGATCAGCGGCGGGCAAATCCTCATTTCGTAGAAGAGCCCGCAGGTAGCCGAATTTACCCCCATACAAAAAGTGAATGATCTCAGGCGCAGTGCAGGTGAATATCTCGTCAAGCGAGAGCGGCGGGGTGGGCACGCGCGTGTGAGAAACCGCGCCGGCGCGTTCCCAGCCGATGAAAACCACGCTCATTTCCACCGGCATGTTGCGGTTGTGACGGTTATCTTCGATCACCTCTGGGGCGATATCCGGCGCGCTTACCAACTGGCGGACGAGACCATCGTCATCGATGTTGATCTCGTGCACCAAGCCGTAGAGCTGTAACCCATTAGCAAGCGGGATGCGCACCATCTCGCCGAAAACCGGCGGATTGACCTGGCTCACCTGGCAGCCGAAGACGCAGGCTGAAGTGTTGGAACGCAGTAAACGTCCGATGGAAATTGAGCTCATTTTAAATTCCCTTCCGATCCTGGAATCCTTTGTTGATCTGTTTGAAAGACTGGCTTGCCGGCGGGAAGCCACGCGCAATCAATTCGCGTTCGATCATGCGGATCACCTCATCGCGGTCACCCATTTTTACCACGGCCACCTCGTGTGCACGCAGCAGCGGATACGGGTAAGGCGCGCTGCCCGCCTGGCGGGATTGTTCCACCAGTACGGCATGCAGCGTTTCCAGCGAGGTTTTTTCCTGCGCCACCCATGCAGGGATCTCGACGCGTGCCAGGGCAGGGTGGTTGACATTACCGCTATTGAGATAGAAGAAGTGCAGCGCCTTGCGTCCTTCATAGGAATGGGCGGAGCTGGATTGGAGCGCGAACACCGCTGAGCGCTCCCCCGGCTGGAGGATGGTTTCGAAGAGGGCGCGGTCAGGGATGCCGTTGAAAGCGCGCGACTGCGGGGCTTTTTCACCGGAATCCCCCGCAGGGATGAGCAGTTCAAGCAGGCGTACCACCAGGTCAGCGCGCGGGCGGTCAACGTAACCGGCGGTGATTATTTCGTTGAGCGAAAGTTCATCCAGCGCGCGCAGATAATGCTGGAACTGCGTCTCGAATTGTTTGTCCTGGCGCGGCTCGTGGTAGAGTTCGAGCGGGCCGTCGGTGAGGGTGATAACAGGCGCCGGGTAATTTTTAGACACCTCTGCCAGTATCTCGCGCTCGCGCACATCCCGCAGCAGGGCGATCAGGTCTTCGGAAACCAATCCATTAGGAGTGTGCAGCGTATCATCGTACAACAAAGAGGAGCGGGTCTCGGTGCGCGGCGCGGCGTTACTGCCGGGCTGAACGGTGAACAACCCCACATTGACCAGGGCAAAGAGTACTTCGCCGTGAGGATCAGGGTTTATCTGAGAGCCATCGGCGGCGATGATGGTGCAGCCGGAAGGTGAGCGGGCGGCGGGGATGTGGGTATCGAGCGGTTCGCTCACTGGCACAGCGCAGCGCAGTCCTTTGTTTTGGGCAGCGGCTTCTTCGACCTTGCGTTGAAGATCAATTAAGTTGCCGGCTTGTTCTTTAAAGAGAGAGAGGCAGGCATTGAACTTCTGCTCGAACTCCAGTTTCTGCCCGGCAGCGGATTCGCCATATTTTTTGATCTGTTCCTGCAGTGAAAGGTAATTAACTGGCACGCTTCCCCTTTTTAATCTTGCGAAAATTAACGAAGGTTGTATAATTATATCCATGAAACGCCTGACCTCCCAACAGCAGCAATTCCAGCAGCCCATATGTTTGGGGTGTTTTGTGTTGGTGAAGAGGTAGAGTAGTATCCTGAAATAAAATCCTTCAATGATAACCAGCCGAGACGCCCCGCGAACCGGCTGGTTTTTATTTAAGATGTTAGAAAGGAAAAGGAAACCTAATCGAGAAAGTTATACGCATTGGCATTTCGTCTAACGGCAGGACAAGAGACTTTGAATCTCTTTATGGTGGTTCGAATCCATCAATGCCAACCTTGTTGGGGTGTAGTCTAACTGGCAGGACACTGCGCTCTGGACGCAGCGATTGAGGTTCGAATCCTTACACCCCAACCTCAGAGTAAGAAAAAAGCAGGCTGCATGTTTATGCAGACTGCTTTTGTTTTGTACGTAAGCTATTTAGTTCCCCAGCGTGGGGGTAACCTGGGTTTCAGGGGTGGTCTCCGCGGGGGGCTGGGTAGCAGAGATGACCGGGGTCTGCACAGTCAGCGGCACATTGGGCAATCCATCCACCAGGTATTGCCAGGCAAGATCGAGGTCGAATACCGCCACCACCGGGTAGAGCGGCAGGTTGCTCAACGCCAGGTCAAGACGCTCGATAACGCTCTTAAGCGCTGCCGACTGGTCAGCGGCAATGGTAGGCTGCAGCCCAAAGAGCAGATCGCGAGCAGCAGCGACATCCGTTTTTGCCAGGCCGAAGTTGCTCTGCGACAAATACAGACGGCCGCGGGCGAGGAGTTCAATGGCGCGCGTGAAGGTGAGCTGTTCCTCAATCTGTTTGAGCACATCGGTTTTATGGGTATCAAGGGACGCCTGCAGTGAGACCTGCATTTCTTCCAGTTTTGCCAGAGTCTCCGTGTGGGAAGCCAGCGACAGGTCAACGGTATCGGCGCGCGCTTCGAGCGTGGTGATGCGTTCCTGCAGCGCGGCAATTTCGGTGGTCAGGCGTTTTACATCGGCTGCCTGCAGGCTGGCCACTTCACTAACGCGGGCGGTATTGCTCTGCAGGGGATTGAGGATCTTTTCCTTGAATAACGGTATCCCAAAGTAGAAGAGCAGGAATAATGCACCTAAAATTAAGAGGGCGATGACGACGCGCATAATGACACTGGCGATGGAGTGTTTTCCTGCTGTTTTTACGGGTTCGGGTTGAACATTCTCATCCTGTATTTCAGTGATCGCAGGCTCTGCAGCAGCGGCTAAGTCGTAATCGGCTTTCAATTTTGAAAAACCTTCTTCCGAAAGTTCAAGACTGCTGGAGAAGTCCTCCAGGGTGTTGAAGGGTCGTGCTGCTGCGATCTTATCCACCTGGGTGGGGGTGATCCCCGCCAGGCTGCTTAATTCCTCCCTGGTGGAGGTATTCACGAATTCAAAGAAGTCTTTCATTTTTACCTCGTTCAACATACTCAGATTTGTATTATTGATTATACCGGAGGGTGAGGGAGGAAAAGCACGCAGGAAGGGGAGTTTTTTCAATTGGATGAGGTGCTTGTGGCAGGTATAATGGTGGTTTGCTGCGAGGGAATATGGATTTCGTCACAATATTATTAATCGCTATCGGTCTTGCCATGGACTGCTTCGCCGTCTCCCTGGGAATCGGGTGCAAGAGTAAGGACTGCCATGAGCGCTACCTCTTCCGCCTGCCCTTCCATTTTGGGTTGTTCCAGGGCGGGATGACCCTGCTGGGCTGGCTGGCCGGAAGCACCATTGTTAATCTCATCTCCAATTTTGACCACTGGATCGCGTTTGGTTTGCTGGCGTTCGTGGGGATCAAAATGATCCGTGAGAGTTTTGGCAAGGATGAAGAAACACGCGTGGGCGATCCTTCACGCGGAGGTTTCCTGGTGATCCTGAGTATTGCCACAAGCATCGACGCGCTGGCGGTGGGCTTATCCCTGGCGATTATGGATGGCTCAATAGTGTTCTCAAGCCTGTTGATCGCGCTGGTTTCAGGTGCACTCTCACTGGCCGGATTGCTGCTCGGAGGACGTCTGGGCCAGAAATTTGGGAAACGCATGGAATTGCTGGGCGGTTTGATCCTGATCGGCATCGGGATACGGGTGCTGGTAAGCCATATTTTCTGACAAAAGGTTAATGCGCGGATTCTTGACCGCGATTTCCATCAGGACTATAATGGGCAGGAAAAGAATGTTAGAAGTAGAGGTGTAAGTATGCCGATATATACTTATCGGTGCGAAAACTGCGGTGTTCAGTTTGATGAAACACAAAAATTCTCAGATCCCCTGTTGACCAAATGCCCTGAATGCGGCAAGAAAACCCTGCAGAAGGTATATCAGCCGGTAGGTATCGTATTTAAGGGCTCAGGTTTTTACGCCACCGATCACCGCTCGCCATCAGGCACGGCGCGGGCTGCCAGCGACAAGAAACAGGAAAAGCAGGAAAAAGAGGGGACGCAGCCTGAGAAGGCGGATTCGAAAACTGAATCTAAAACAGAGACCGCCTCCCCTAAAGAAACCAAACCTGCGGCGGCAACAGCTGCCAAGGAGTAAGGATCGCTATTTTCGACTCTTCCCCGTTTTGGCGGGGATTATTATTTAATAAGGTATGATGAACATTGATAGGTTCCGTCAGTGCGCTGATAGGAATTGATAGGTTCCGGAACATAAACTACAGCTATCACGTGAGGTAAGGCATGTCGAAAAAATCTCAAACAAAATCAAGCCGGGCGCAAACTCCGCGGGTTTCCACCCAGCAAAAAAAAGTCCGCCGGCAGCAGGTATTCCTGGCTGTGATCGGGATCGTGGTGATCCTGGCCATGGTACTGGCGCTGGTGGTCAATTACTAGAGGAAAAATGCCCAAACAAAAAAGACTTTTCTGGATCGGTGCACTCGCTGCTGCTGTAGCTTTTGATTTGCTTTTCTGGAAACAAGCACTCGGAATTTCGTTTTTTACCTGGACAGCCGCCTTATTGCTCATCGGCTACCTGCTGGCGTGGCGTGAACAAAAACGCCCGTCTGTGTTGAGCTGGGGATTGAGCCTGCTTATCCTCGGGTTTGCCTTCGTGCCGGCTTGGCGCGCTGAGCCCTTCACCCGTATCATCAGCATCCTGCTCACGCTCGTAGGGATGCTGCTGCTGACGGCAACTTTTCTCAACGGGTTCTGGCCATCCTTCCGCATTGTGGATCACTTCACTGAACTCTTCAAGGCGTTGTTTGGCGGGTTATCCGGAGCGATCCTCTACGGGACGCGTTTCCGCAATCCGCCGGCTGTAGGTGAGGAACCAGTTAAGGTGAAAGGCAGGAAGGGCTGGGCTATCCTGCGCGGTGTACTCATCGCGGTTCCGGTGGTGACCCTGTTTACCATCCTGCTTTCCTCAGCTGACCCCGTGTTTGGCGACTGGATCAAGAAAGTGCTCAACCTGGAGCGCCTGCCGGAATACCTCTTCCGCCTGTGGTACGTCCTGATGATCGGTTCCTTCCTGGTGGGAATCTACCTGCACGCAATCTACCCGCGTACCGAAGCGCAAAAGCCCGAGACGATGAGCGCCTGGATGAAACCCTTTTTGGGCTGGACGGAGACCGGAATCATCCTGGGAGCGGTGGATGCACTCTTTATCACCTTTGTCATCATCCAGATGCGTTACCTGTTCGGTGGTAGTGCCAATATCAGTGAAACCGGTTATACCTTTGCTGAGTATGCACGCCGTGGATTTGGTGAACTGGTGGCTGTGGCGGTGTTGAGCATGCTGCTATACCTGGGTTTGAACACCATCTCAAAACGCGAAACCCGGGGCGCCAGGATCGGCTTCAGCGTGGTCTCCATCCTGCTGATGGTGAACGTCCTCGTCTTGCTCGTGTCTTCACTGCAGCGGCTCATGTTGTATGAAGGCGCTTACGGATTCTCGGAGTTGCGCACGTACACGCATGTATTCATCTACTGGCTGGGCGCGTTGATCGTAGTGGCAGTAGTGTTGGAGCTGCTGCGCAAAAGCGGCAGGTTTGCCCTGGCGTTGATGATCGCCATTATCGGGTTCGCTGCCACGCTGGCAGTGATGAATGTGGATGGCTTCATTGTGCAGCAGAATGTGAAGCGTGCCGCGGCTGGTGAAGAGTTGGATTTCAATTACCTGCAGCAGTTATCTGCAGATGCAGTTCCCGCCATGGTGAATGCTTACCTGCAGCCCGGGTTACCAGTGAAAGCGAAGGAAGCACTGGGCTCCGCGCTGGCGTGCCGCACCGCAGAGCTTAACACACCGATTGTGGGAGACTCAGGAATGCGCTCCTGGCAATCATTTTCGATCAGTGAATCCAAAGCCTCAAGGCTGCTGAAGGAAAATGCAGCCAGTTGGTCAACCTACAAAGTGACCAACGACACAGAGCGTGGGAACTCCGTCATGTTGGACGGTGTGGAGAAGTCCTGCGCTGGATTTGACTGGATGGACTAACAAAAATAAAAATCACCGGGATTCCCCAAGAATCCCGGTTTTTTTATACCCCGTCCCAGCCAAATTTCTCGAAATCCACCACGCCTTCGAGATCAAAGACAACCCCCTCGTCTTCAAGCAGCGTGCGCTGGATGTGCGTTCCCATGCCGAAACCATGCGGGCTGACCTTGCCCCTGGCATTGATCACCCGCTGCCAGGGTACGTCCAGATCATCCTTCTGGTTCGCCAGGGCGGCTAGTGCGAATCCCACCATTTGCGCCGAACAACGCCCGACGATGCGTGATATTTGCCCGTAGGTGGCTACTTTGCCAGCAGGGATCTGACGCACGACCGAATAGATCACATCATACAAGCGAGGTTCATCCATGTTACCTTCTCTTCTTAACGCGTCATCCATTTTGAATAATCATACTGCAAATCCACTCAGGCACTTCATGGTAGAATTTCACCCATGAAAAGATGGCAGTTCTGGCTGGGGTTGGCGATCAGCATCGTCTTCATGTATTTTGCGCTCAACAAGTTAAAACTGGATGAATTCTGGCTGGCGGTGAAGTCTGCCAATTACTGGTGGATCCTACCCGGGATCGCGGTGTACTTTGTGGGGGTGTGGGTACGCGCGTGGCGCTGGCACTACCTGCTCGGACCGATCAAGAAGATTCCCACGCGGGTGATGTTCCCGGTGACCTGCATTGGGTACATGGGCAATAACATCTACCCGGCGCGCGCCGGTGAGGTGCTGCGGGCGGTAGTTTTGAAGCGCCGCGAAGGTGTGCCCATTTCGGCATCACTGGCAACGGTGATTGTGGAGCGTATTTTCGATGGTGTGGTGATGCTGGCGTTTGTCTTCCTCAACCTGCCTGCGCTTGCCAAACTATCAACGTCAGATTCGGGTTTTCTCGGTAACATCCAATCGTTAGCACTAATCGGTATGGGTATTTTTGTTGGCGCGCTGGTGATCTTTTTGCTGGCAGCCATGTTCCCTGTTATTACGCTCAGGTTCGGGCAATGGCTGATCGACCATCTGCTGCCAGCGCGAATTCGGGAAAAAACCTCCGGCATCATGCATAAATTCCTGGATGGGCTGGCTTCCCTGCGCTCACCATTCAATATATTAATGGTGTTCCTCACCTCTGTAGTGATCTGGCTGCTGGAAACGATCAAATACTGGTTCGTGATGCACGCTTTCAGCTTTACTGTCAGCTTCTTTGCCCTCATGTTATTGAATGGGATTGCCAACCTGGCGACCACCATTCCTTCGGCGCCCGGGTATATCGGCACATGGGAAGCGGTGACCAAGGCGGTACTGGTAGCCTTTGGTGTTTCAGGCTCCGAGGCGCTGGCATACGCGGTGGTGCTGCACGTGGCACTTTGGCTGCCGATCACCCTGCTGGGGGCCTGGTTCATGGCGCGCGAGGGCATCAAGTGGAATGACGCGCTGCGCAAGGAAACTCAGATACAGGCGGTTGAATAACAGGTCAGGTGACCATCGAATTCCACGGGAGGACTATGGAGACTAAAAAAATTGCCATCATCGGCGCTGGTTTTGGCGGCATGACCGCAGCCCTGGACCTGGTGAAGGCTGGATACGAAGTGACAATTCTCGAAGCAGGAAGTTCGCCTGGCGGGTTGGCTGGAGGCTTTAAGGAACCCGGTTGGGAATGGTCAGTGGAGAATTTCTACCATCACTGGTTTACATCCGACGCGCATATGTTCCGCTTGTTCAAGGAACTTGGTGTGGAAAATAAAGTTCTCGTGCGGACCCCCACCACCGTGGTTTATTACAACGGAAAATTCTATCCGTTTGACTCGATCCTCAGCGCATTGTTGTATCCGGGCTTGGGATGGGGCGTCAACAAGATCCGCTTTGGGCTGGTCGGACTTTTCCTGCGCATCACGAAAAATTGGAAACCCCTTGAGCGTACTACCGTGGACGCCTGGATGAAAAAGTGGGCGGGAGAAAAGGTTTACCGCGAAATGTGGGAACCGATGGTGGTGGGCAAGTTCAGTGAAAAATATGCCAGGGTGGTCAATATGGCGTGGATGTGGGCGCGTTTTCACGTGCGTTCCACCAAACTGGTGACGTACGAGGGGGGATTCCAGGCTTTTGCGGACGATTTTGCCAACGCCATCCAAAAATCAGGCGTCACCATCCGGTACAACACCAGGGTCAATGAAGTAAGAACAAGCGGACATCGCGTTGAATTGGCGATTGACGGAAAGAACGAAAGTTTTGACCGGGTGCTGGTCACCCTGTCACCGGGGCAGATGGCAAAAATGGCGCCGCAGCTGCCGGAGAATTACCTGAAAGGGCTGTTGGAATTGAAAAGCCTGGGCGCAGTGGCGTTGATCATTTCGCTCAAACACCAGCTTTCACGTGAGGGTTATTACTGGTTCAACCTTCCAAAGGCATCCGGGTTTCCCTTCCTGGCGCTGGTGGAGCATACAAATTTCCAACCAAAGGAAAAATTCAGCGGGGAGCACCTCATCTATTGCGGGGATTACCTTGAAACAGATCATGAGTACTTCTCGATGGATAAGGATCAGTTGCTGGAAAGATTTATGCCCAGCCTGGTGCGCTTTAACCCTGATTTCAAACCGGATTGGGTCAACCGCGCCTGGCTTAAGAAATCAAATTATGCCCAACCGGTACCGCTGGTGAACCATTCCCAGAATATCCCGGCGGTTCAGACGCCGCTGGAGGGGATCTACTTTGCCAGCATGTCACAGGTTTACCCGTGGGACCGCGGGACAAACTTCGCGGTTGAGATCGCGCACAAAGCCAGCGCGTTGATCAGGGACTCCTTTGAAAATCAGCAGCAAAGCTAAGTAAAACACGTTAGATTTAAGTAATAAACATTAAGAATTTCTGATGCCAGATTTTGTGCTGTTGTTACACAAACGAGCATCATTTGGAAAGCCGGTTAATTTATAAAAAAATAACCACAGATGCCAGTTACCCCCGAAATGCATGGTGGAACACCATATATGGGGGCGCGGTTGAAGGGTACGACCTGCCTGTTGGGATATAAATAATCGGAACTTAAATTGGATTGTGTAAAAAACATCAGGATTTCTTAAGGTTAATTACCTTAAAGAATCAATATTTTTTAAGCAAGCGTAGGGTAATCGCCTTGTTTGCCAACAACCTTTCTGCTAAAATGAGTGCTATAGAAACATTGGGGTAGTTTTCGGGGAGCCCCAAAATAAAACCAACGTAATACCCAATTGAGTAATTGCCTGACCACCTGAACCGGGGTGCTAGCCGTAGTGTACCTGGTGAGTGTGGAATACCATTCTACTAAGGAAGGACGCCGAGTATGAATCCTGATGTTGCCTGGCAGGCTGCCATTGGCCAATTACAGATGGAAATGTCCAAAGCGTCCTATGATACCTGGGTGCGCAGTACAGAGATGCTCAAGTTTGAGCAGGGGGTTTTTACCATCGGCGTGCCGAACGCCTACGCCCGCGACTGGCTGGAATCACGGCTGACAAGCACCGTAACAAGGATACTCTCGGGGCTGATCGAAGGCACGCAAAAGGTGCAGTTCGTAGTATGGCACAAGGATTACCAACAGGAAGAGCAGCCGAAGGAGGCCATCCCTTCCCTGAACCTGAACCCTCCCATGCCATCCCCAATGCAGCCGGCGTCCTCGCTTAACAGTAAATACAACTTTGAAAATTTTGTGGTTGGCGCATCCAACCGGCTGGCGCATGCCGCCTGCATGGCAGTGGCAGAGAACCCCGCGCAATCATATAACCCCCTCTTTCTTTATGGTGGTGTTGGGCTGGGCAAGACTCATCTGCTGCACGCAATCGGAAACTATGCGCGCAGTCATGGTCAGCAGGTACTGTATGTATCCTCTGAGGAATTCACCAACGATCTAATAAACGCCATCCGCACTCACAACACACCGGCATTTCGCGACCGCTACCGCCGCATTGATGTCCTGCTGATCGACGATATCCAGTTCATCGCCGGCAAGGAATCGACGCAGGAAGAGTTCTTCCACACTTTTAATACGCTTCATGGACAGGATAAGCAGATCGTGCTCTCCTCCGACCGACCTCCCAAGGCGATGAACACACTGGAAGAACGCCTGCGCTCGCGCTTTGAATGGGGGCTGACCGCAGACATCCAGGCACCTGATCTTGAAACACGCATTGCCATCCTGCGCGCCAAGGCTGACCGCACGCAGCATACAGTACCAGCGGGCATCCTTGAAACAATCGCGCGCCTGTTCACCACCAACATCCGTGAACTGGAAGGGGCGCTCACACGCGTGCTGGCTTACGCAGACCTGCGCAACAAACCGCTCACCGAAGATTTGGTGAATGTGGCATTGACTGACCTCATCCCTCAGCGCAATACCTTTGAACCCTCCCGGGTGGTGGATGTGGTGGCGAGTGTTTTTGGCATCACGTCGGAGAAGCTGCTCGGCCGGGACCGCACACGCGGGGTAGCGCTTCCACGCCAGGTGGTGATGTACCTGCTGCGCCATGAGGGCAACGTATCCCTTCCACAGATCGGCGAGGTTGTAGGCGGACGCGACCACACTACGGTCATTTATGCCTGCGAGAAAGTAGCTGACATGATGGAGCGGGATGAAATGTTACGCCGCCAGGTTTTACAAATCAGGGAACAACTTTACGGAAAACCCGCAGTAAAGTAACTTGACAACTTTGCTCCGATTCATTCGTTTTTTGGTAAAAAGTGATGTATAATACCCAAGCAATACAGATTGTTTGTACTCATTGGTTATTGAGCCATTATTGAATCAACAGTTTGTTCGGGCAGCAGTATGCGGAAATCCCCTC
The DNA here is from genome assembly GCA_964533735.1 of uncultured Anaerolinea sp. Classification (GTDB taxonomy): domain Bacteria; phylum Chloroflexota; class Anaerolineae; order Anaerolineales; family Anaerolineaceae; genus UBA6107. The sequence continues at coordinate 13,361 of CAZHMD010000004.1, forward strand.
AAGGTTGAGGGGCAGTGTTACAGAAAACATTGAATCTCCAACATCCCAGGCCTGTTTCGATTGCCGGGGATGTTTTGTTAACAACCTGATCTGACCTATTCCGCGCTGGTTTGGTACAACCAATACGCGGTCAACTTATACGTACCGAAATGTTGAAAAACAGAAAGGTTTTTTAATGAAGCAACAACAAAATAATAATACCAACAAGGGAGTCTTAAAGATTATCCCTCTGGGAGGATTGGGCGAAGTTGGCGCCAACATGATGGTGTATGAATATGACAATCAGATAATGATCGTCGATACCGGCCTCATGTTTCCCGAGAATGACATGCTGGGGATTGATTACATCATCCCCGATATCACATACCTGGCAGCACGCAAGAACCAGGTGAAGGGGATCGTCATCACCCACGGGCATGAAGACCACACGGGCGCCATCCGCCATGTTTTGGAAGTGATCAACGCTCCTATCTACGCCACCCCGTTAACCCGCGGTCTGCTGGAAGTAAAACTGGCAAAAAACGGGCAGGCTCAAAAAGCCCGCATAGAGACCGTCCACGCTGGCGACAGCCGCAAGATCGGACCATTCACCGTGGATTTCTTCCACGTGTGCCACTCCATCCCTGATGGAGTGGGGTTGGGGATCGACTCACCTGCCGGCCTGGTTGTACATACAGGTGACTGGAAATTCGACCATACCCCCGTAGATAGCTGGCCGACTGATTATGCCAAGCTGGCTGAATTCCAGCGGCGCGGCGTTATGGCTTTGCTGGCTGATTCCACCAATTCAGAACGCCCCGGCTGGACGCCTTCAGAACGCATCATTGATGACGGTTTCGATAAGGTATTCCGTGAAGCCAAGGGACGCATCATCATTGCCAGTTTTGCCTCTCTCATTTCGAGGGTGCAGCAAGTGGCAAACGCAGCCGTCCGTCATGGACGCAAGCTGGCAATTGCCGGCACAAGCATGCTGGACAACACCAAGATAGCCAGGAACCTCAACTATCTTAAAATTGATGAAAAGCAAATGGTCAGCCTGGAAGAAGCGCTGGGCATGAAAGCCAGTGAAGTGGTGATCATGTGCACCGGTTCGCAGGGCGAACCCACATCGATCCTGGGGCGGCTCTCCATGGGCAGCCACCGTATCTTTGATATCCAGGACGGGGACACCATTGTGCTTTCTGCGCACCCCATCCCGGGCAACGAGGAAAACGTTTACCGCACGATCAACCGCTTGATCGAACGCGGCGCGGATGTGGTTTACGAAGCCGTAGCACCGGTGCACGTCTCCGGGCATGCCAGCCAGGAAGAAATGAAATTGATGTTGCACCTGACTCAACCGGATTACTTCATCCCCATCCACGGCGAGTTGCGCCAGCTCAAGCAGCATGGCAAGTTAGCCCGCCAGGTGGGCATCCATGAAGACAACATCGCTGTCGTCCTTAATGGGCAGACAGTTGAATTCCAAAACGGACGTATGCGCCTAGGCGCAAAAGTGCCTACCTCGTATGTTTACGTGGATGGCTCCGGAGTAGGTGACGTGAGTGAAGCTGTGATGCACGACCGTGATGTCCTCTCACAGGAAGGCGTTTTTGTTGTCAACCTCGCCATCGATAAATTCACCAACAAACCATTAAAACCAGCCGAGATCACCAGCCGCGGTTTCATCGCGTGGAATGATTCTCAGGAATTGTTGAATGGTTTGCGCACCCGCATCAATGAGACGGCAGTACGCGCCAATGGCAGTTTACAAAAAGACCTGGAACAGGTCGTGAGTAATTACATTTACCGCGAAACACACCGCCGCCCGATGGTACTGGTTAACGTCATTAAGGCATAAATAGAAAAGAGAACACCTCCGCAAGGAGGTGTTTTGTTTTAATCTTTATCCCTGTTGTTCAAATCATTGGAAATGAGGCGGTCGATCTTGCCCATCGGGAAATCGACCAAATTGGGTACGGGTACCCAGCGGATCTCACTGGCATCCAGGGCTTGCGGCTCCTCCCCGGTGAGCGTGCAATAAAACGCGTGCAGGGTGATGCGAAAATGGGTGTAGGCGTGGCGGTACTTGCCGAGTTCAGCTCCCACGGAGATGCTGGTACCCAATTCCTCGCTGATCTCACGCTCCAGGGATTGCGCCATCGTCTCACCGGGCTCCACTTTGCCGCCGGGGAACTCCCACATGCCGCCCAGCAGACCTTTGGAAGGGCGGCGGGCAATCAACACCTTATCTCCTGTAACCAGCACAGCGGCGCAAACCAGGTAGTGCGGGATGGGTTTCTTCTCCAGGAGAACAGGACGTTGGAATTGAACGCCCAGGAGGTTGGACCGACAGGTTGAAGCAAATGGACATGTCCTGCAGAGTGGAGCGCGCGGTGTACATAGTGTAGCCCCAAAGTCCATGATCCCCTGGTTGTAATCACTGGCTGAACCGGGTGGCAGCAGTTCACGCGCAATCCGCCAAAACTCAGTTTCACCTTCCGGAGTATTGGCGATGTACTCCAGGTTAAAGACACGCGCCAGCACGCGCTTGACATTTCCATCCACAACGGCCTCATCCTGACCATAGGCAATTGAGGCAATCGCTGCCGCGGTATATTGACCGATACCCGGAAGGGTGCGTAATTCCTGCATGCATTGGGGAATGCTGCCCTGGAATTTCTCGCACACAAGCTGAGCCGCCTTACGCAGGTTGCGGGCACGTGAGTAATAACCGAGCCCTTCCCAGGCGTTGAGGACATCCTCTTCACTGGCTTGTGCCAGGCTTTCCACCGACGGGAAACGCTCCATCCAGCGGTGAAAGTACGGGATGACGGTATCGACGCGCGTTTGCTGCAGCATGGCTTCGGAGATCCACACCGAGTATGGGTCAGGATTACTCCGCCAGGGCAACTGCCGGCTGTTTTCGGCGTACCACTTCAGCAGGGTACTGCTGAACTCTCTTTTATCCATTGATGAATTAGAACTGAAAATGACTGCGGGCAGGAACGATCTTTTGCGAATAGTTTTGGATGAAATCCATTAATTTGCTATGCAAAGTATTCCATTCCGGTGAACTGAGAAGTTGACGGGCGCGATTGAGGTTGGGAAGTGTAGCACCAACCAGGATTTGAGGTGCAGCTCCGTAGACAGTCGCCCAGGCATCAGACAATTCCCAACCCAGCCGCTGCACACCTGGGATGAACTCGCGGATGACGAATTCGAAATACTCCTGCTCGTGTTCGGGCAGGATGTCCCAGGTCATGATCAACTTAACCGCTTGGTCTGATTCCATTTTAGTTAACCACCGTTATTCCTCTGGTAATCCAGGACGATAACCTTGGTCTCATCGGGCAATGCATTCACATTGGGAATTTTGATGGAGGGCAGTGTTTCGACTGTGCCCAGACCCATTTCCTTGAGGAATTTGGAAAGCGGCTCGAGTTTAACCTCAGATTCGCCGGTGGCGTTGGTGGCATAATGCATGGGAATTACAATGTTCGGTTCCAGCAGACTGATGACTTCGGTGGCTTTGATGGCAGTAAGGCTGCTACCGGCACCAACAGGCACAAGAGCTATGTGCACGGGTCCGAAATCTTCCACTTCGGTTTGGGTGGGAACGCGGTTCAGATCCCCCAAATGGAGCACGTTAATCCCGTTGAAATCGAACAGATAAAGTGTGTTGCGGAGTTCATCGATATCTTTTTTGGTGTGCCCGTTGGTCTGGATACCGGTAACGAAGACGCCACCGATCTCGAATTCACCCGGGCCATCGATCAAATGTGGATCACCCTTAACTGCAGAGATAAAATTATGGCCGGGTGTATTGTGGCTGACCGTAACGATGTCCCCTTTTAACTTGAGAGATTCGTAACCAACCTGCCGGTGGTCATAAGGGTCGGTCACAACTGTTGCAAGGCTGCGCTCGGTCAATCTGAAACAAGAATGCCCGTACCAGGTAATTTCCATTAAGCCTCCATTTTCAGGCTTATTATACCTTATTGAACCCCGGGAGTTTTGTGGTCTCCAAGCTGATGAATGACAAAACCAGCCGGGATGAAAAACGACTGATTTTGATGATTGGATTTTCTTATGCGCGCAGGCGTTTTTGTTCCTGTGAGATGATGCGGCGCAGGATGGCCAACGAAGTGGCATAGGTTGAATCCATGCCCTCATACGAAAGGGCGCCAGCGCCGAGATTTTTACCCTTGCTCAACGGGGTGTCAGAAGCGTAATGCAGGATACCGATGTCAAATGGAATGCCCTGTAAATTGACAATCTCGTTGTAGGGATGGCGCTTGGGGCGGGTCATTTCGTAGACAGCTGAAAGGTAAGGTCCTGACTCCATTTCAATGTCCGTGTACCCTTCGCGGTAAACCACATTCATCATTTGAGCGTTCTGCAGGAAGGTACCGAGGACAGAAAGCGCTTTTTGATTATCCAGAACCGTGCCGTAGACCAGGTAGGGCATCACATCCGCAGCCGTCAGAGCGTTCTGGAATAGATAGGTGTTTTGCGACTGTTCATCCTGGACAACGTTGGGGATCATCACGTCTCCGCGCCGTGCGTTGAGTGTGGCAGCCTTCCCCATGATGTATACCCCCAGGATATCCGCAATGTGTTCCGCGAGTTTAATGAGAATGTTGTAGGCGCACAACCCCAGCGGATAATCAATGTTGAGGATAATGGCATCACTATTCTTCAGAAATTCTCCACTTTCACCGGAGGGAAGCAGGCGGGGGTCAAATTTTGCAGGATCGAGCTGGTTGAGTTGGATGACATCTGCTTCGACATCAAAGGAGTGGATGGAAGGGATGCGCAGGATACCATGCGCGTTTTCAAAAACAGATTGCTCGGAATTGGAACTATTCCCCTGCGGAGTCTGCTGGTACTTTTTTAGCGCATAATACAGGAAATTCTCAAGTGAAGAGGCAGAGGCGGCATCCTGCAAAGCTTTCCACTCTTCTTTGAGTCCGGGAGTTCTGCCGGACTCGATGAATTTTGCGATTTCTTCGCGTTTTGTGAGCGCGTATCCCGAGATCAGATTGGTAATGCTGTGCGTGTTGCTGGAAATAAAGTAGACGGGTTTCTCCAACAACTCGGGCCGCTTGTGTTCAATATTGTCCCACCATATACGCGTGGCACGCCAATATTCGCTCAAGGAACCATTCAGCAGACGCAGACCAAAATTACAGCGTCGTTTTTTGATTTGGGTGAGAAGAGTTGCGGTTTCTGTACCCCAGATGATCTTTAATCGGGTTAGGTCTTCCACGGAGATTCCCAGTAGACCAGCAATTAATGCCTGGTCCTGGTCACTCTCCGTATCCATTTTTTCCAAATGTTCACCGTTTGTTTTATTAAGGAGGGTGTGCAGTTTATTCCATTCGATCTGGTAGGCGGTTAATACCGGCACGACATCCTCTATGTCTGAGCGGCTGGCAATGAAGACTGCCAGGGTACCCTTGCCATCAAAGAATGTTGGGCGCCTTCTTGCTTTGGCGTAAACCTGCTGCCAGGTTTCCACGTCTGAGTATCCCTGGCGGGCAAATACTGATGGACTTTGCCCAAGAACGATGGAATTCACCTGGCTGATGCAGGGCGGCAATCGAAGAATGGAATAAATGAAGGCGGAAATATCAGGAACATTCTTCCTGGCATCGGTGTGCAGTGAGGAATTCATCCCTGCGTGCACTTCTTCCAATGTGCGAATTTGTACTTCTGTGGTTGAACGCAGCAGCGAATAGAGTGTGCGCAGATAAAGATCAATTTCGTCAGATGCAGACTTGGGGACTGTTCTTTCCATGTTCACCTCTGGTTGAATTGTAGCATGTCATCCAGGCAAAAAGGATAATAGGGGATGACACACTTGAAAAATCTCAAAAAACCTCTAAAATAAAGCCATAAACTTTTATGCTTTCGTTCCAGAAGAACAAAGCAGTTGACATTTTTTGGTAACGCCCAGGGGAGATTTATTAGTATCACCGGGGCTCAGTGAAACCAAAGACCTTCAACAAAAACCAGAAAATATTCATCAGCCTCATCCTGGCAGCAGTACTGATCGTTGTATTGGTTGGTATTAGCTTAAAGCTACGCCTTTTCTCCTCAATTCAACCTACCCCAGCCGTTATAGCTCCCATTCAATCTACCCAATCTGACAGGCGCATTTTGCGTGTGGGCGGCGATGCTGACTATCCCCCATTTTCCTTCCTCGAAAATGGCGAGGCAAAAGGATTTGATAACGATCTGATGCGGGCTGTTGGTGCTGTAATGGGAGTCGAGGTTGAATTCCACCTTTCTTCCTGGGAGGAAGCAAAACAGAATCTGCTCTCTGGCGCCGTGGACGTGATTGGCGGGATGGCATATTCCGCTGAGCGGGAAGCACAATTTGAGTTCAGTACGCCGCATTCAGCACTTTATTTTGACCTTTTTGTCAGGCGTAACTCCCCGATAAAGAATCTGGAAGATATCCAGGGTAAACAGATTATCATCCAACGGGGCGGGGTGATGGAGGATTACCTCAAAGGAATCGGTTTTACGGGGGAAATCGTTACGGTGGAAAACCCTCTCGAAGCGCTGCGCTTATTAGCAGCCGGAAGTTTCGATGGCGCTTTGTTAAACCAAATTCAGGGGTATTACTTCATCAAGGATAACCATTTTAGCAATGTAAAATCCCTGGGGGAATTTATTGAAGAACGACAATATGGTTTTGCGGTGGAGGAATCCAACCAGCAGTTATTGCACGAGCTGAATCAAGCTCTCGCGATTGTGAATACCAATGGCGTTTTTGACCAGATTCACAGAAAATGGTTTCTTACCTATGAGCGGGAGAGTTTTCTCGACCAGGCGCGGTATTTTATATTTGGTGCTGTTGCCATATTAGCCTTTGCTGTAATGGCAGTGGCATGGGTATGGTCTCTTCGCAGAAGTGTGAGGCGAAGGACAAGTGAATTAAAGAACAGTGAAGAACGCTACCGCCTGCTCTTCACAAAATCTCCCGTCGGTCTTTTTTATTATGACACCACATTAAAAATTACCAATTCCAACGAAATCGTAAACCGCATCATGGGTACCAGCAGGGTTGTGCTGGAGGGTTTTGACCTTAACCAATTACCTGATATCCGAATACTGCCTGCAATAAGGGCTGTACTTGATCATGAAGAAGGTTATTATGAAGGGCATTTCAATCCAATCGGAGAACTTGTAAGAGCTACCCTTTATATTACACTGCATACAACGCCGATATTTGATGAAAAGCATGACCTCAAAGGAGGTATTGCACTCATTGAAGATATCACCGAGCAGGTGAAAAGTGAACATAAGATCCAAAAACTGGAAGAACGATTTAAACAAGTGTTTTATACCTCTCCAGATGCGATCAACTTAAACCGGCTAAGCGATGGAATGTACATGGATGCCAACCGGAGTTTTATGGAACTGACCGGATTTACACGGGAAGAGTTAGCTGGAAAAACTTCTGTGGAGTTGGATATTTGGGCAAATCCTGAAGACCGTGCCAGGTTGGTGGAAGAATTGGGGACAAAGGGAGAGGTAAAGAATTTTGAAGCTGAATTCCGCATGAAAGACGGTAAGGTATTAACCGGCCTCATGTCTGCCAGCGTTATCGAGGTTGATGATGTGCCTTCCATACTATCGATCACAAGAGATATTTCAGAGATTAAGAAATCCCAAAATGCGATACTCGAGAGCGAGCTCCGTTATCGTTCGATTTTTGAATCTGTTCCTGTATCCTTATGGGAACAGGACTTTCTTGCGGTTTATGATAAGTTGGAAAACCTGCGCTCGCAAGGAATTACTGATCTGCCGGGCTACCTGGAGAACCACCCGGAGTTTGTAGAACAAGCTGTAGAGACAGTAGTGGTATTGGATGTCAACGATGAGTCTATGGAGATTTACAAGGCAAAATCCAAGGCGGAACTTTTTTCAAACATCGGGGCTATGTTTACTGATGAATCATATAGATCTTTCAGGGACGAGCTGTTGGCTATATGGAACAAAAAGACGATCTACAATGGCGAAACAATCAACAAGACCCTGACAGGAGAACCTGTAAATGTTAATGTTCTTTACCGTATTCCGGATAACAGAGAAGATTTTGCCCATATCCTGGTGAGCATTAGCGATATTACTGCGCGAAAACAAGCTGAAGAACAAGTTAAACGGCAGGTACAAAACCTGGCTGCTCTGCATGCAGTAGATTTAGCTATCTCTGCCAGCATGGATCTGCCAGTGGTTTTACGGGTATTGTTAAACCAGGTGCAGCAGCAACTTAAGGTTCATTCCGCCTCAGTCCTGTTACTTAACCCGGTTACCCAGAGGTTGAATTTTGCTGCAGGATCAGGGTTCAAGAGCAGGGCCGTAGAAAGAACAAACCTGAAATTGGGGGAAAGTTATGCTGGAAAAGCTGCGCTGGAAAGACGCATCGTATCGGCGAATGATCTTGGCACGCGCTTCTCACAGTTAAGGACCGATGGAATGGAGGAGGACGGATTCACAGATTACCTGGGCATCCCTTTGATCGCAAAGGGTGTGGTCAAAGGAGTTTTGGAGATCTTTAACCGCGGTCCCTTACCAGAAGATCCTCAATGGTTGAACCTTCTGGATTCGATGACGAGCCAGGCTGCCATTGCAATTGATAATGCATCACTTCTTGAGGATGTAAAGACGGCCAATGAAAACCTGCGCCAGGCTTACGATGCCACGATCGAGGGATGGGCTCGGGCATTGGAGCTGCGCGACGGCGATACTGAAGGGCACTCAAGCCGTGTGGCAGATAAGGCTGTTCAGTTGGCTCGCCTTATGGGTTTGAATGAATCAGAATTGGTTGATTTGCGGCGGGGCGCACTCCTTCATGACATCGGAAAAATGGGGATTCCAGACATGATTCTATTAAAACCATCTCCACTGACAGACGAGGAGTGGGCAATCATGCGAACTCATCCAACTCTCGGGAAAAACATGCTGGAATCGGTTGAATTTCTCAAAGGTTCATTGAACGTGGCTTACTGTCACCATGAGAAATGGGATGGAACCGGATATCCCCAGGGGTTAAAAGGCGAAGAAATCCCATTAATCGCAAGGGTATTCTCTGTGATCGATGGATGGGATGCGCTGCGGTCTGACCGCCCTTATCGGGTGGCGTCCTCGATTGAAGATGCCTGGAAATACATCGATGAGAATATTGGCAAGGCATACGATCCCAGGATAGTGGAATATTTCAAGATCATGATGAAAGATCAAGATTCAAGGGATCAGGCTGATTTGGCGTAGAGACAGTTACAGTATGCCGGGAACGGCTGACATTGACTAGGATGATCCCGCCGATAACAATCACACCTCCGAGCACCTGAAAAAGCGTAAGCCCCTCACCAGTAAGGGGGATGGCCATCAGCGACGTAAGCACAATTTGTGACACCATGGTTGGTGAAACTATTGAAGCTGGCAGATGACCCAGCGCGTAGGCGATACTGGTGACACCAATCGCCTGGCAGAAAATACCGATGGCGATAAATACCAAAAAAGTTTTCAAGGGATAGGCAAAAAACGGTATTCCTAATGTGAGGTTCAGACCCAGCAGCAGGATTGCACTAACAATATATATTGACCAGGAAAACCGCAATAGGGACCCGGTCCTGCGTGCCACCTGCGTAACCAGGAAGAAACCTGCGTAAAAGAAGCTGGAAAGGAAAGCCAGGATATCCCCAGTCCCGAGTTGCGGGTGGATGATCAGGTCAACACCGAGGATGAGCCCGGCACCCGCAAGAGCAAGGATTAATCCCAACCAGAACCAGCGGTTGAGCGATTCACGCCAGAAAAGCAGCACAAAGATTGCCACCCACAATGGGGAGAGGTTGTTGAGCAAAGTTGCGTTGGCAATGCGGGTGAGACCAACCGCAGTGTTTAAAGAGGCGTGATCCAGTGCGACGAATAATCCCGCCAGTATGAGCAAACCCCATCCTTTTTTTTGACCGGGAGTCGAAGTTTTTTTCTCTTTCAATGCCAGGGGAGTCAAAACCAATGCGGCAATTCCCAGGCGGAAAGCGGCAGTTATAGTTCCGGGAGCGTCTGCCCAGCGCACCAGGATGGCGGTCATGCTGAGCATAAGGATGCCTATCAGCAGCGCAAGATAGGGTGAGAACCGGGGTTTTACAGGTGATGTGAGCAAGAGATTATTTTATCACCACGGGAGATAAGGATGGAATTTTAAGGAGGGTTATTGAATCACGTGACCTTTTTCATGGATTTTTGCTTTGTTTAGCAACCAGATATAGGCGAGATCAAAGAATAGGATCAATCCACCGGTTACCAGAACAAGACGGTTGGGTTCCATGAATGACTCTATTCCCAGGACACCCATGAAAATTGTGGGTGCGAGCGTGCCAATGCATTTACTGCCGGCTATTAATAACGTTTGACCTTCACTACCATTGCGCTGCGCAAGCATGACGATGAATAAGATCGACATGAGAAGATTTTGCAAGAACGCTGAATACACTGCTCCCATGAGTAAACCAAATTCCCGGATGAAGGTATATTGCACAATGAATGCTGTAAATAACCCAAAAAGGCTCCATGCGTAGAAACAGGATCGATGATATTGCTTCGGAAAATAGCGCTGTCCATATCGGAAAAATGTGTACAGCAACCCGAGATCAAACAGGAACCAGATTGCGTTGATGGCAATTTGGAGTGTGAGCCCGACTTCGCGAAATCCAAATACCGCGTGCAATAATTCCCAGGCGATATTCAATGCCAGTGCCCAAAATGGCATGGCAAAGGTTTTGTCTTTTAAACCAATACGTATACTATCGATGTAAACAATTGTCCAGGCAAGTCCGCTGACAATGATCAAGAAATTAGCCATATCCAGTAACCATCCTTATCTTTCCAACAATTCATTTCATTTTACAACCGAATTTCATTTGGTTTTCAAGCACAGAGTTAATTACGGACATCTTTGATAAATGTTAATAACCTGTGAATAATTATGTAAAATGATTGAAGGTGAAAATTGTTTTCAATTATGCAATCAAGGAGGGATTTCATGAAGAAGTTCACGTTGTGTTTGCCAATACTGATGATTACTTTGTTATTCTCGGGTTGCGTGTCAATCCTTTCTGCTGATACTACTGTAAACCTCGACAAAAACGAAAAATGGACGGTTAACCTGGAAATTCTTTTTGAAGGAGAATCTTTTGAGGAGTTCGGACAGCAACTCGTTGATGGATTGAACTTGTTGGCTACTGAGGGGTTGAATAGCGACATGGATATTCAATTTAAACAGCTTCCTGACAGACAGGGGAATATCCCGTATGAGGTCATCATCTCAGGCGAAGGACTCGAAAAGCTAAATGAATTTTTGGGAACTCCAGGGGCATTCATAAAAACAGAAGTGGATGGTGAAACCCTGATTGTGTTTGAGCTGGATGCAACTAATTTGAGCAGCGGCGGCCTCGATATCGGATTCGCCCCGGAATTATCGTTCACAGTTGAGGGTTTGAGGGTGGTAGAAACCAATGGGAAAAAGAATACTCCAATGTCGGTATCCTGGAAGAATCCAAAGGCAATGATGCAGGCAACTTTTACCACCTCCACAAGCATGGGAATGGCGATTCCCTGGTGGGTAATTCTGCTTATTGGGATTGGTTTTATGGCGATAGTTGTGGTTATCCTGTTGGTTGCGGGAGTCTTTAAGAAAAAGCAACCACAGACCGCATATGTAACTCCCTACACAATTCCGCCAGCATTTAGCCCACCATTACAGCCAACGAACTCAATGGAAACGGTAGTGGTTTCAAGGGACGGTAAACCGCAAGTGCCTCCAATTCCCCTCTCGCCAACTGCGCCACCTCCAATTCCACCGCAAACCAATGCGCCACCCCCGATTCCGCCTGTTAACGAATAAAAAACCCCGCCGAAGGGCGGGGTTTTTAATCCCGGATGGATTTTAGCAGCGGGATCAATTCGGAGAGGTGGGTTATCTTCCAATCCGGGACTACCAGGGATTGCACACGAGCATTCTCAGGTCTGTTGGCTCGACGTGTGATCCAGACTGCACGCAGCCCCGATTTTTGCGCTCCGAGGATATCAGCAGTGAGGGTGTCGCCTACCATAATTGAATTACCAGGTTTCGCGTTCATTAGATCCAGGGCTTTCTTAAAGATCCTCGGATCCGGTTTACGCACTTTTTCTTCAGCAGATACCACTATGGCGGAGAGGTACTTGTGCAAGGATGCATTCTTCACCAGGCGATTCAAATCAGGCAGATCCGAAGCGTTGGAGATCAAGCCGAGTTGAAAACCATTCGCGCGTAAACTTGTGAGGGTTGCGTGGGTATCGGGTTCCGTGTGCCAGCAGGCTTCAGTAACATTGAACATGGCAGCAACAACTTCATCAAGCACCTTTTGAGATGCCTGGGCAAGGCCAAGTTGTGACAAGGTTTTATTAACGAATTCCCCAACTGGCTGCTCAACCAGGTCAATATCACGAACGACGTAATAAGCGTTGATGATCTTTTCGTACTGGCGGATGAATTCGCCTGTGTCCAGCGGAAACCCGTTTTTTATCAACGCATTCGCCAGGGCACGGTATGACTTACGCAGCATTCCTGGTACGTCACCCTCAAAATTGATCAGAGTGTATCCCAGGTCGAAGAAGATGGTAGTTATCGCTGATGATGCCATAATCAGATGACGCCCCCGGTAAAACCTGCAGAAGGATCATTCCATTTAGGACTAATAACCCTTAAAATCCTTAATAGTAGCGTTCTGGATCGAACTTGTTCATCAATGCGTCGCCGTGCAGGTATCTTTTAAGGTTCTCAATGAACATTTCACCGGCACGCTCCTTATACCTGGGGCTAAAGCCGGAAACATGCGGGGTGAGGATCAGGTTGGGAACTTTCCATAAGTGGGAAGCAGGCGGCAACGGTTCTTCTGTGAATACGTCCAGGGCAGCACCCGAAAGGCGTTTTTCTGTTAGCGCCAGGGAAAGGGCATTTTCATCAACAATACCACCGCGTGAGATATGCACGAAGAATGCGCCTTGCTTGAAGCTGCGGATCACCTCATCGTTGATCAACCCTTTAGTCTCGGGGGTAAGCGGAAGGGTACATACCACGTAATCACATTCTTTGAGCATGGATTTAAGCGCTTCAATAGGATACAGGCGGTGGAAGCAATTTCCGTCTGGATCGCCGTGCCCGTCCAGCGTGTATCCCTTATCAACCGGGTGCATGGCATCCTTTTTAACCGCCAGTACTTTAACTTCAAAAGGTTGCAAGAGGCGGGCAACTTCGCGGGCTATACTGCCGTAACCGATCAGGCCTACAGTAGACCCTGTCAGTTCCGAAGGCGTAAATTTGTCCCAGCGGTCAGCAGGCCACTCCTTTTTCATTTGGTTAAGGGAAAGTTCAGGGAGGCGATGACCCAGCCCAAGCAGCATCATAAGGATGAATTCACCTTCCTGGATGGCGGAGGCACCGCTCATGGAGGTGAGAACCAGATCAGGCTTGGTCGCCAGGGGGGTATCCAGAATATAATCGATGCCGGCGTAATGGAATTGAATCCAGCGCAGATTGGGCACAAGTTCCAAACCCGGTAGAAGAACGTCTGTATACAACACCTCGGTCTTGTTCCACAAGTCGAGAGGGACCTCCTCCACTTTTTGAGCCGGGAACATAGTGACCTTGATGCGCGGCGTGAGGTTTTTCAACCGCTGCATAATTGGTTCGGGGAAGGGAACGGTGGTGAGGACCTCAATATTGGGGTGTTTCGCCATCTAACTCCCTTTCAGGTAAATCCCCTCAGGATCCAATTCTTCCCGCAGGAGGGTTAATTCCGAATTCAGCAGGGGTTGGGTGACTTTTACCTCATTGGCGATCTTGATATCCCACCCGGTGTTGGCTTTTACCTGTTCCACAGTACAACCGGGATGCAGGGCAGTGAGCATTAGTTCGCCATTTTCATCCGGTTCCAGCAGACCGAGGTTGGTGACCACCACCAGGGGTCCGCCGCCACGCACACCCGCAGCCTGGCGTTCAGCCCGACCGCCAAGGAAGCCGGCGGAAGTGCGGAAGTCCACCTTTTCAGGGAAGCGCCGTTTTTGGTGAGGGGTGATGACGTAACAACGGTTCGCCCAACCAGCCATTTCCTGTGAGCCGCCCGAACCGGGCAGGCGTACCTTGGGGTTGGCGTAGTCGCCAATGACAGTAGCGTTGATGTTACCAAAACGATCGATCTGCGCACCGCCGAGAAAACCCACATCCACGTTACCACGCTGCAGGTAAAGCGAAAAGATATCATACATACCGCACACCGAACTGGCTCCACTGACCAGGGTGGGGTCACCAATGGAGAGCGGCAGCCGCGAGGGTCGAGCACCGATAACACCGGCTTCGTAGATCATCTGTAGATTGGGAGCATGGGTGCGGCGTGCCAGGTTGCATGCCAGGTTGGGCAGACCAACACCAACGAAAACAACGTCTCCATCGCGCAGCAAGCGGGCAGCATTAACACACATCAATTCAGAGGAGGAATACTGCAAATCGGGAACCTGATTCATTGTAATGACATCCTCCTAGTAATCTCCGTAATTGACGGGAGCAGCGAGTTTAGGTTTGACCGACAGGCGGGTATGGGTTTCTGCGCCCAGTTTTTGCCAGTATTCGTCAGCATCCTTTAGTCCGTAGACCCATTCCTCCAGCCACTGGTTTACGGATTGAGGTTCTTCGCTGATCTTATCCCAGTTGAGATAGAAGACATTATCACGGTCATAGTAGCCCTGGGTATAAGAAGGATGTGCGCAGTGCGGAACGTGGCAAACGGCTTTGACGATCAATTCCGGGATGAGGGTACGGTTGGGGTCAGAACGGATGACTTCTTCGTCGACAATCTCTTCCGCGGTGATGATGACGCTTTTGGATGCAAACGCAACCTCTTTTTGCTCGCCGATGATGCCCCAAATGTGGGCATTTCCGTTCTTATCTGCGCGCTGAACATGGATGATACCCACGTCAGGGGTGAGCGGGGGAACTGTGATGACCTCACGCCCGGTGTAGGGGTCCTGTACGCGGCGGATGTTGGGATTATTGTGTTCCAGGTCTGTGGCAGCGGTTTGATTCATGGGGATGAAGGGGAGGCCGGAAGCGCCGGCCTGCAAGCGCGAGATCATGCCGAAATGGGAGTATTCCTCCCATTCAAGCCGGCCAGCCTCCAGTTCGTTGCGCACGATACGGAGAGAGCCCACACCCGGGTTGCCGATGTAGGAAAAGATCAACTTGCGTGCACAGCCGGCGGCCACCATCTGGTCATAGATCAGATCGGGAGTAGCGCGCGCCAGGACGAGATTTTTACGTCCCTGCCGGATGATTTCGTGCCCTGCAGAAAAAGGGATCAGGTGAGTGAACCCGGCGCAGTAAAGCGTGTCGCCGTCATGTACATAACTGCTAACGGCTTCCTTGAGTGAGCAAAGTTTGGTCATGGGCACTTCCGTATCAAGATTTACTTTTCTACTATATCTTTTTTACCCTGGTATGAATTTGCTCATGCATATACAACTGCACGTAATGCAAACCACCGGCGTTCTTGCCGCTCGATCCGGAACCTTTCCAACCGCCAAAGGGTTGGAAGCCAGGCCATGCGCCGGTCGTAGCGCCCTGCGGGCGGTTGGCGTAGGTTACACCTGCTTCAATATTCTCAAAGAACCAGTCAGCTTCCTTATCACTGCCGTAGAATCCGGCTGTTAGACCGTAATTGACATCATTTGCCATTCTCATGGCTTCTTCGAGATCAGTGAACTTACCAACCGTGGTGATGGGCACGAACATTTCGTGCTTCCAGAGGCGGTGGGAGTACGGGAGTTCAGCAATGGTTGGTGCACAGAAAAAGCCTTTGGCGAATTGCCCGTCGGTTAAAACTTTTCCGCCTGTGAGGATATTGCCGGCGTCATGAAGTTCTTCGCAGAATCCTTTAAAGTCGGCATACGAGTTCTTGTTCACCACAGGACCCATATTCACAGTGCGGTCAGTCGGGTTGCCCACAACATACTTGTTGGTGGCATCCACAAGTTTCTTCACCAGGGCGTCATATACTGGTTCTTCAATAAAGATGCGTGATCCGGCTGAACATTTTTGTCCCTGCAGACCGAAGGCTGAGCGGACCAGGCCGAGGCAGGCAATATCCAGGTCGGCATTTTTGGTGACGATGGTTGGATTCTTGCCTCCCAGTTCCAAAATGGTCGGGCGCACATAATTACGGTTGCCAAAATCGCGGAAAATCTTCATGCCCACATCAAAGGAACCGGTAAAGGTAATACCATCCACTTCGGGGTTTTCGATCAATGCCTGACCAACCGTGGATCCGGGGCCGGTAATGAAATTGAAGACGCCGTCCGGAACTCCAGCATCGCGCAGGCATTCTGCGATCAAACGGGTGGTCCAGGGGGTATCTGTTGCCGGTTTCATCACGATCGTGTTTCCGGAAACCAGGGCAGCGCCGGTTGGTCCTCCTGTGAGGGCAGCGGGGAAGTTGAATGGGCTGATGATCAACCATACGCCGTATGGGCGCAGGATGGATACGTTAGTACTGACGAACCCTTCCAGGGGATCCTTTCCCATTTCAGCAATGAAGCCATTGTTGGCTTCCATGCGGCTGCATGAGTAGCGCATCAGGTCGGCAGTTTCAGCAACATCGCCAAGACCTTCCATGCGGTTCTTGCCCACTTCAAGGGAAACTACAGCGCCCATCTCATAGGTGCGCTCATCCATGATCTCTGCGGCTTTGCGGATGAGGCGGACACGTTCCTGCCAGGGGGTACGGCTCCAGCCTTTGAAAGCCTTACGGGCAGCTGCTACGGCAGCGTTGGCATCAGCGGCTGTGCCTTTTTGGAAAATCCCAAGCAATTCATCGGTGTTGGCTGGATTACGGTTTTCAAGTTTCTCAGCGGCAAAAACTTCCTTGCCATCGATGATCATGGCATATTCCTGCCCTAAATTTGCCCTTAATTTTGCCAGTGCCTGTTCAAAGCGTTGATGCAGTTCTTCGGGTGGATTGAACATGGTGGCATAAGTGAGTTTGAAACTGGATTCAGAAGCCATTTGAAAAACCTCCGGGAGAATTTGATCGAGTTTAAGTATAGCGCATCCCTCTCAAGGCGTCAAAGAAAGCATTGAGAAGTGCTGTAATGATTGTTAAGAGTCTGCTAATTTTGGGGGGATAATGCGGAAAGCTTGTCTGCAAGATCGACAAAATCTTTTTCGATCCAGATGTGATGAGACCGCAGCGGATACTCTCCGTGCAGCACATCCCTCCAACGGGTTGGAATGCCGGAATGCCCGTAAAGTGCGCCGGCAATCGCCCCAGCAACCGCCCCAGTTGTATCGGCATCATTGCCGAGGTTAACCGCCTGGACGAGGGCTTCTTCAAAAGATTGCGTGGTCAGAACAGCCCAAAGGGCACTTTCAAGCGTGTGGCGCACCCAGCCTGTGTTGGGGAGGTCTTCGCGTAATCGCACCGGCGCCAACTCAATTTCTGTGCGAAATTCAGGGTTAAAGTTCACCTGTTCCAGCGCGCTGGTGATGGATTGGCGCAGTATGGCATCAGGCGCCAGGTTGCGCCTGCCATGGACGATCTTATAAAGGAGCAGGTTGGTGAAAACGCACGCATCAATACATTCCTGGTTGAGGTGGGTAATTTCTGATTGCAGGCGGGACTCCACCACCAGGTAGGAGGGATTATCCCAACAGGCGATGGCAACCGGCCAGCAGCGCATGAGCGAACCGTTACTGGCAGAATCCGGATTTGCCCGCTGCACATTTTCGACCGCTTCACGCCAGGGGGTACCGCGGGCGATTGACCTGAGTACATGGCTGGTGTGGATGCCGATATCGGGAGGATTGGATTGGAACCACGCCACAAAGCGGCCAGCCAGGTCATTTGGATCAAGCGGGTGGGTGATGAGCAGGCTTTCTGCCAGGGCAAGTGCCATCTCGGTGTCATCCGTAAAGCTGCCGGCTGGCAGTGCTCCCGCGGTCATTTCTGTCAGCAAAGCATGCAAGGGGCGCGGGCGCTGGAATTCCAGCGGCATACCCAGCGCATCCCCTATGGCAGCCCCGACGGCAATCCCCCGCAGGCGATCCGTTGGTGCGTTCAAAGTCTTCCCCCGCGAATGACTTCTTTATATAACTTATCGACAGATACCCGTATGGTTTGCACATCCGCGCGTTCTTCAATGATCCTGGCATTAATCCTGGCTGATGAAGACTGCAATTGTGGTGAGGTCAGTCCAAGTAATATGGCATCCGCCAGTGCTTTGGGATCCTGCGGATCGACCAGCAGGCCGTTCTCCCCCGGGGTGATCCATTCACGGATGGAAGGCAGGTCACCGCAGATAGGCAGGCAACCGGCTGCCATGGCTTCAAGTAAAGTATTGGGTGTGCCATCATGACTGCTGATGGAGACTGAGACGTGCGCACGGGCAAACTCGCGCCATAACTCTTCCTGCGCGAGAAGAGGAAGCAGCTTTACATTCTTTCCAATGCCAAGCGCATTGATCCATTTTTCAGCTTCAGGCTGACCTGCCATTGAGGTGCACAAGAATTGAGTCTCGGGTAGGGCTTGAAGAACAGCCGGAATGGATTTAAAAAAGGTTTCAGAGCGGACATAGGAGCGCAATCCGCGAGGATTGAGAACGGTCGGTACAGCGGATTTGGCGACCCCGGAAATGGTATCGTTTAACTCGCGAAGGTCAATCCCTCCATTGCCAGGGACGACCTGGGAAGGTTTATGCGGAGCAAAACCCCATTCTGCAGCCCGTGAAACATCGATACGCGTATCTGATAGTAGCGCAGACGCCCTCTTCATGCAATTGCGCGTGAGTGCACGCATACGGGGGGTTGAGGAAGCATGCAGGGTGAAGTCATTTCCCCAGGTTGAAATGATCAGCGGGATACCGGGAGGAATCATACTGGCGAGCATACCTTCAAATGGGATGCGCATGGCATGGAGGATATCCGCTTTTTCGGCATCTATAATACGCTGTAATTCACCAGACTTGAGATTGAGCGTCCATGGACCCAACCAGTGGCGCAGTTTTTGAGCAGCCGGGCGGATGCGTGAGATGATGCCAGAAGATCTATTTGGCCTTGACCCACCAGCCTGGCTGCCGCCAAAAGTCGAAAATGCCAGGGGGAGGATGTACAAGTTCTCCACACCCTCTATTGGAGGGCAGGGATAGGAAGAAACAAGAGAGATGCGAAGCGCAAGGGGCTTGAGCATTGTGATCCAGCGGCGTGTGATGGAGCTGCGGCCATCAGCGATTAAAAGGATTTTTAAAGGAATTGTTTCTTCCATTAATTAACCCTTGATCACTTCACTGATCGCATGTAAAAAGGACTCTACCATTTTCTCCAGATTGATCTCCTCGGAGACAATCCGCAATGATTCCAGCCCCATGCGGCGCAGACGGGGAAGATCACCCAATGCGGAAGTTAACTGTTCAGTCAGATCATCCACTGTTGGACGGGTGAGGATCCAGCCATTTGCAGGACGTACCAGATTCGATTGCGTGCCATCGGCCTCTCCCACCAGCACAGGCAGGGCGTGTGCCATGGCTTGCTGAACTGCCAGCCCGCCGGTACCCGGCAAAACAAAAAGATCGGCAGCGGCAAAATAAGGTTCCAGTTCCTGCCCGTGTTTTGCACCGGGGAATTCGGCTGTGGGGAATACCTTGTCAGCAATTGCCTGCAAGCGGGCGCAATCAGGTCCGTCTCCCACGATCACCAGCTGCGGCTGCAAATGCGCGGGGATCCTTGCGCAAGCTTGCAGAAGCAACTCAATACGCTTGCGTTCCTGAAGCCGCCCAAGGAAAAGTATGCTTGGCTTTCCATTCAAGTATTCCAGCGGGCGCGGAGAAAACGGTTGTGTCGGGGCTGGAGAAACGGCATTTGGAGCAACAAAAACACAGCCAGGATTAAAACCGGCGGCAACATACTGCTCAGCGCCAGTCTGAGAATAAGCAATAATCGCGTCAAGGCTGTGCAGGAACTCGCGCCGAATGAGGCTTTCTGTCCGACCAGTCTTTGGCGCGCCTAATCCCCAACCGATGACCGGTAACTGGCGGTGGTGCATCCATTGAATGGCAAGCGGGGTGGAAAGGTAACGCGGATTGGCTTCAACGATGAGCACCTGCGGCTGCCAGGTTTCCAGCCAGTGGATAAATCCACGCTGGATGCAGGAATATGTTTTCCCGCTGAAAAGGTGCATATTCCTGGCGCGCACAAATCGCGCGGAGGTTAATTGGCTGGATGTGGTGATGGCTTCCTGTGTGCGCGGCAGGCCGGCAAACACTTCCAATCCACCAATACAGGATTGTCCTAACAGGTTAAAGAAAGGGGCGCGGTACTCAGGGAGGACCCTCTGCTGCAGAGCCACCCTGGCTTCAATAATCGTCATCCTACCACCACGTTCACCTGGGAACCGGTACTTGTCTTGACCACGTCAATGCGCGCCGGGAATGCATCTTTGAGTTCCTCCAGGTGGGTAATTACCAGTATTTTGGCAAAATCATTCTGAACAAGGTTAATGGCTTCGATCAAGCGCTGACGACCGTCAGAATCCTGGCTGCCAAAACCCTCATCGATCACCAGCGTTTGTAATCGGGCACCTGCACGGTTGGAAAGAACACGGCTGAGTGCCAGGCGGATGGCAAAATTGATACGGAAAGCCTCTCCTCCGGAGAAAAGTTCGTATTCACGTTCTCCGGCAGAATCTCTGATGAGAATATCGAGCGTTTCCTTGCGGTCCTCCCGCTTTTTATCTCGAAAATCGCGCTGGGTTTCAAACTTCACCGACATATTCCCGGAACTAAGCCGGTCAAGGATCTCATTCGCGTGACTTTCAATTTCCGGCAGAGATTGTTCGATGAGGAGCGCCGGGATTCCGTCCTTTCCGAAGGCTTTTTCAAGGATCCTGAGGTTGGCAATGTTGTGATTAATAAACGTTTTTTCTTCCAGGCGGGTCTCTTTTTGAACCTTTTGCCGCGCAAGCACGTCCACCTGGTTGCGGGCGTAACCTACCTCAGTCAGCAGCTGGTTGACCTGTTCTTGCATGGTGTAATATTCCCGCTCCAGTGAGTCCAGATTTGGGGCACCTGCCGTGAGTTCAACCAGTTTGGCGTTTGCTTCGCGGTATTCTTTTTGCACGACATCCAGATGTGATTCTGCCTGTTTGATAGCATTTTCAAGGTCCTGCAGCTCTCTTTCAAGGGGCACCAGCGCGGCTTTTGCCTTTTCCAGCTGGCTCAAGTGTTCCTGACTGCTGCGACCTGATTGTTCCTGGAGACGGAGTTTTTCGTGCTCAGCAGCGTCATAGCCGAGTTGTTTTAATTCGGCATCCACCCGTGCCAGCTCCTGGCGGGCATCGATCGCAAAATCGCGGGTTGACAGGCGTGAGCTAATTTCAGTCAGCCGGGGCAGACCGCTTTCTTGCCATTTCTTGAGGGTTTCTTCCGCTTTACGCAGCTCGTCGTTTTTTTGATCGAATAGCCGCTGTTGTAATTTCAAATCAGCCTCAGCCCTCAGCAGGGACTGCAGTTGGGTTTCTTTTTCGCGGCTGGAAACATCACAATGATCCGCGATACGTTGATTCTCGCGATACTTATTCCCTTTTTCAGTGCCGCGTTCGGTGAGAGTGTCCACCAGGCGGTGGCGCTCGGCAGAATTTAGAGGTTTTTCACAGGTGGGACAGTTTGCACCAGTGGCAACCTGTAAAGTGGCGATGCGTTCTTTGAGATCATCCATTTCCATTTTCAGGGCAGAGTTCTCGGTTTTTACGCGCGCTTTTTCAGCGACGAGATTGCGTAAATCCACTTCCAATACAGGGCGCATTTCTAATTGATTGGTGTCTGACTTGATCAAGCGATTGAGTTCATCGAGCGCGAGGTTAAATTCAGGTATCTTCGTCTGCAGGTTATCGAACTCTTTTTTAAGCAGAATCAACGAATTCAGTTCAGTTTCCAGGCTGGCGCGTTCTGCCTCGATCTTCAATAAAGGAGCCTGGCGTTTGGATTCAAACTGCCTGAAGTTGGCGGCAATCTTCTCCACTGCTTCCAATTCTGTGCGCGTTTTCTGCCACTGTGCAAAATCCTCCTTGATCTGCTCCTCTGACTCGATCTGCAGCAGGTAAGATATTCTTTCTTCCTGGCGGGAACGGAGATGATCAACCTTGAAGTCAAGTTCAACCTGCAACCGCCTGATCTCTGCTGCCTGTTTTTCGACCTGTCTTTTTTCAGCATTAATGCGGTCTGTAAGCAGGCGCTGCTGGTCTAAAAGAGCTTTTTTGGTTTCAGATAATTCTTGATTAACTTTGTAACTTTGTTCGAGCGCTGCCAGGTTTTTACGGCGGGTTTCTTCTTCGTTTAATTCGGTTTCAATTTCCTTGAGAAGTCCTTCAATGGAGGCAAGTTCCAGCTCCTCAGTCCGGCGGCGGCGGGCAGCTTCTTCTTTATATTTCTCCCAGGCTTCAAGACCGAGGATGGCAGAAAGGATGCGTTTACGGTCACCGGGGCGCTGTTGGGCGAACTGGTCTGCCCGCCCCTGCAAAAAGAAGGACGCGTTAATGAACGTCTCGTAATCCAGCCGCATCGTGGCGCGGATACGTTCTTCAGTGGCGCGCAAGGTGGCTTCAGTGAGGGGTCTCCAACTGGATTCCTGATCTTGAACGAAAAACTCCAGCCTGGTGGATTCGTTTTTTTTCTTACTGCGTTGAACCCGGTAGATGGTGTCTTCGTAGGAGAAATCCAGGAGCACCTCTGCTCCGATGGACTGGTGGTTGATGATCGTGTCATCCTTGCGCCTGGCTTCACCAAAAAGAACCCAGGTGATGGCGTCCAACAGAGAAGACTTGCCAGCGCCATTTGAACCGCTGATACAAGCAAGTTCAAAATCGGCGAAACTTAAATCCACCCGCTCGCGATAAGAGAGGAACCCTTCGACCTGCAGACGGATGGGGATCATTGGCTGGCTCCTTTTTCTTTCTTGGGGTGAGCGATGGGAGTGTCGTATTTATTGACGAGCACTTTATCCACACGGCGTCCGTCCATATCCAGGATCTCAAAACGGAAATTCACCCAATGAAAGTGCTGGCCGGGAGCGGGAATGGCACCAAGTTGATGCATGACAAAGCCGCCGACAGTCTGGAAACCGACCTGTTTTTCCTCCGGCAGCTCATCCACGTCGAGCAGTTCTTTTAATTCATCAATAGGGAGAAGCCCATCCAGCAGGTAGGAACCGTCTTCGCGCTTGACGATCTCGGAATCCTCCACTTCATCATAACTGGGAATCTGACCCACAATGGATTCGAGCACATCAAAGAGAGTGACCATGCCCAAAAGACCACCGTATTCGTCTATCACCATGGCTTCGTGCACGCCGGCTTCACGCACCATTTCAAGCGCACGCATGGCAGGGGTATTTTCAGGCACGAAAAGCGGTTTTTGGATGAGGTCGAGCAAATTATAGGGCGCATTAACGAGATGTTTCTCGAGGACATCCTTGGCAGCCAGGATGCCCACCACATTATCCAGGGATCCCTGGGCAACAGGGAAGCGCGAGAAAGAACTGGCTAAAACTTGCTTGAGAATCTGGTCTGGCGAATCATTGGCATCCAGCCAATCTATTTCGGTGCGCGGGGTCATGAGGGCATTGATGGAGCGGTCATTCAGGCGGAAGATGCCTTCCACCATGTCCTGTTCGGTTTCACCAAACACACCCACCTGGGCACCCGCCTCGATCAATACTTTAATTTCTTCCTCAGTGATGGGCGGTTCTTTTGATGCCTTGACTCCCATTATCTTGAGGCCGAGGTCAGTTGAGGCTGAAAGGAGGTGCACCACAGGCGCCATGGCTTTTGAGAGAAAGCGCATGAACCCTGACACGCGTGAGGCGATCTTCTCGGGATCATTCAACGCCAGGCGTTTTGGGATCAGCTCACCGATCACCAGGGAGAAATAGGTAACCAGCAGAACGACAATGGTGATGGAGACCGCAGACGCGTAAGGCGCCAGCCATGCGATCCTTTGTAAAACAAGGGTTAACCGGTCCGCCAGAGTGGCACCGCCCAGGGCACCGGTGAGGATGCCAACCATGGTGATGCCAACCTGTACGGCTGAGAGTAGTTTGCTGGTGGATTTGGTCAATTCGAGGGCAGATTTTGCACCCCTGTCACCCTCTTCTGCTTTTTGTTCCAAGCGCACTTTGCGTGCAGAGACCAGTGCGATCTCAGACATGGCAAAGAATCCATTGACGAGGATGAGGACGAGGATGAAAAATATCTCCAGGAACGTGTTACTCATGGGGTCACCCGCCTGCTTCCTGAATATCCGTCTGTCCGCTGACTGATTGAATGATAGAACCGGCCAGGGTTTGAAGTATCTCGGTGTCGCCCGGTTCGGTGTGAGTGGATTTCCAGTAACTATCCAGCAATTCCAATGGCGAGAGGCTGCCTATGGCAGCATCGGTTGGCAGGCGCAGGCGCGCTTCTTCCTGCGGCCTGCGTACCAGGTGGAACTCAAGCGCTGACGCGCATCTTTCCCGCAAGGCAGGTTCATCCAGGTAAACATCCAGGTCGCGTGGGTATTCCACCACCAGGCGGATGATGGAGTCGGCGAGCTGCTTGGGTGCTGGAAGCATATCCGGGACCTTGGCGATCATCTCGTCGCGATCATTGACCCTGATAAAACGGTCAATAAAACGCCGGCCTTCAAGCAGATGGGCTTTGTAAGTGGTTTTACCCTTTTCGATCTCGGCGATGACGAAATACTTCTCATCTGCGGCTTCGCCAAAATCAACCCGCTCGATGGAACCGGAATAAACTACGGGTGGATGATTGCCGGGGTTGAGATCCTGGTGCTTATGGATGTGTCCGAGGGCAACGTAATCCAGGCGCGGGTCTTTCACCAGGCTGCCCGGTAATACCAGGTCCTTGCCCAGCATAACCGTACGCTCGTTGCCATATAAAGCTCCCTGAACCGATCCGTGGGCAGTCAGGATGGTCGGCAGGTCGGGATCCAGATGGCTCATCCACTCCTGCAGGATCTCGGTCAGGCGGGTTTCGAGTTCTTCATTGATCTTCTCAGGTTCAGTACCGGATAATTCCAACGCAGCCATGAGCCCGGAACGGAAGACCCAAGGCATTGCCAGCACCTGGAGGGGAAGGTCCCACAAATCGGCTGGTTTAAGGAATTCGGGTTTCCCCAGTACGCGCACATGGGGGACTTCCAGCGTGGCAAATTCATGCAGGGTATGCGCGCGTCCGCTGGACGGGCTGAGGTCATGGTTGCCGACCAGAAGCAGGGTGGGGATGGCTGCATTGGATAGCCGCATGATGCGACGACCCCATTCGCGTTGAAAAGTAGGTGCGGGCAGGCGGTCTTTATAGGCATCTCCGGCAAAGATCACAAGGTCAACCTTTTCAGCAATGGCGGCGTCAACAATCTTGTCGAGTGCTTTTAGAAAATCAACCACCCGCACGTGCAGGCCGGTTTCCGGATCATGCTTGCCCTGGGTGGCAATATCGATGTGCGCATCCGCGAAGTGCAATACTTTCAACATTCTATTTCCCCGCCTCTCGTTTTTCTTAGCTGTCATGGCGCCAATCCAAGGGTGGTCAACTGATCTACACTGGGGATGAATCCCGGGTGCCACACCAGGCTTTCGCGCAGATCATTAACCGCACCATCCTGGTCACCGAGGGATAGTTTGGCCAGCCCGCGCCAGTAAAAACTCTCTTCCAATGAGGGTTTCGCCATTTTGTTTAAAGTTTCATCAGCCAGGGCGATCACATCCTGATAGCGCTGGGTGTAGTAATAAGCAAAATAGGGTCCGGTTTGATACCAGATGATGCGCCATGGACGTGATTTTTCGGGAATGAGGGGGTACATCCCAAATGCAGTGTCGTAAGCCAGGGCAGCACCGGTGTAATCATTCAGGTAAACCAAGCTAGTGCCGGCGTTGAACCAGGCAAAATACACGTCGCGGGGATCGGTGAGGGTTTTTGATTCCTGCAGCGCTCGATCATAAGCAATGCGGTAGGCATTGGTTTCATCCGCTAACGCCCCAAGGGAATTGAGCACGTCATTGATCTTGTCCAGTGGATAAACCACGAAAAAAACATTGTTGAATGCCCGCCAGTTGGCGGTCATGGTGTCGTAAGGCACTTCAAATCCGGTGGAGTTCTTCCAGTTATCGCCGATGTGGAGGAGGTTGTAGGAGTCCTGGGTGTAGAAGACTTCGCGTGCGTCATCGTAGCCGATGACCAGGTTGTAATGTCCCATCCAACCTTCAAAATCGAGACCCTCAAACCCTTTTTCCACCATCAGGGGGAAGCCGGCAGCTAGCAAGGTTTTGAGCGTGTGCAGATCGCCGCCCATGCGTACCAATGCTCCAAATTCGGTATTTTCCTGCACATAAGTTTGCAGTTCATACGGCATGACGTTTTTGTCATCGGCGTTAGGTTTTAAGTAAGGAGCAATATGATCCTGGGGGACTTCTGCATCCGGATTCAACGTGCCGACCCAGTCATAATAGGAAAGGTACATGGAGAGGGTTGCCGGTCCGCAGTTGTTAAAGCGCTGTTGTTCCGGGCGTACCCCCTTAAGAAAGACGCGCGAAGGCAATGGCTCCGGGGTGCTGGTAATCGTTGGGGTCGGCACCGGAGTGGATGGCTTTTCCGTTGGACTGGGAGTGACCAATGCTTTTAGGGTAGCCTGCACAGCCGTTGATACAGAATCCACGCCGCTTTGCCCGGGGGTGAACACGGATTTTTCCGGTGGAAAAAGAGCGTACTTGATTTCGCTGTAGACCTGGGAGATACGGAAGCTTAGGCTGTTGCGGACACGCGGTATGGCCAGACCTATGCCTGCGAGGATGACAACAACAGCCAGGCCGTAAAGAACGATCTTCCGGCTTTTCTTCATAATCGGATTATATCATTTGTGGTTGGCAGAGAATTCGCTGCAGTCAGGCGTTAATCCACGCATAAGTCGTCAATTGCCGGATCCCTAAAAGCATCCACTGGCGGACTCTTGGTCACCTTTCCTTCGCGGGTCACCTGCACCTCAACGCTCCGCATGATGTGTGGTCCGCATCCACATAAAAATGTGTCAAACAGATGTACCGTATAACCCTCAGGCGTTTCTGCCACATAAGTCTCTTCGAGCGAATCAACCAGTAACTTGAGGTCAGGTGTGCTTTCGAGGTCATAGACCGCTGAATAACCGGTTGTGGCGAGTGCATAACTAAGGGCTTCGTTTGCGGATTCAATGGGAGCAAATACAGCTGACATGGTTTCAATTGAATCAAGAAGAATTAGTTCTCCGTCAACCTGCGCCAGGAAGCGCACATGCCTTGTTGAAAGGCAGGGTTTAATGTACATAAACTGGACATCTGGTATGGGTTGATACCAATTACTGGTCAGAATCGCCAGTGGAACAGACGGGGTTAATCCACCCAACAAGTCTGGTGCTTTGCCGAGGTGGTCGTATTGAGGGTCGGTTGAAATCAGACCAGCCGGCAGGCAGGAAAGATCGTTATAACAATTATTGGAGATGAAATAGGCATCATCCACGCTCAATATCGGCGGATCATGCTGGATGATGTTTGGTGTACGCTTGAATTGCGGGAAGTTACACGAAGTTAAGGCAAGAAGAAGCACGCAAAACTGAACGAAAATACGCCACATATCCCCTCCTTTTCTTGTGCATCCCTATTGTAGCAAAAACTGATCGTGGCCGCGCAGCGAACTCTTATTCCAACGTGTGAGTCTGGAAAAAATCCCACATTATGCGTGTGGCATCGATGGACTGAGACGTTTTACCAACGATCCAGGCTGGGATGGGATCCCCGCCAGGCCAGGAGTGCCCGCCACCGGCGATCGAGTAGAAGACCACCTCGGCATCTTGATCACAACCTGTGTAGCGCATGCCGCTGATGTCGTTGCCGCTGGATGGGAATACTTCCGGTACCGGATCACACTGGTTGACTGCTGCGTAGCCCTTGACCCATGCCGGGATGAAGGGAAAGGGAACATCAAACGACCGTGATGGTCCGCCGCTGTAGGGCACCACCGGGTCGGCGGTCCCATGGAATACCATCAGAGGCATTGGTCGGGCGGGAGCACAATCTTCCAGGGGGAATAAATACGCGCCAGCAACACTCCCGACCGCGGCAAGTCGCCCCGACAGTGTACACGCCAGCAGGTAAGACATACCACCCCCGTTGGAAAGTCCATTGGCGTAAATGCGCGCCGGGTCGATGTTGTACTGCACACCCAAATGGTCGATCAACTCCGATATGAAGCGCACATCAATGAGGGCATCATCACCAGTGGCTGTAGTACCAGAGGCTCGCCAGCGCTTGGGGAAGCGTGTTCCCGAAGGATAAACCACGATGAATCCTTCCTCGTCGGCTACTTCGTTCCAGTGACTGATGAGGGCTTCGTGCGCCGGCCACTCTGCGAAACCGTGAATGGCGATGACCAATGGGACGGGTGAAGCTCCGTCGTATTTTTCCGGCACATGCAGCAGGTAAGCGCGCCTCTCCCCGGAAGAGACGATGGTCCCACTCCTCTTATCCACAATGAGGAAGATGGCGGCAAAGACAGCGATTGCAAGCATCACCAGGGCGACCAAGCTGACCAACACTTTTAGAGCCACACCCAATAAGCGGAGTGTTTTAGATCTATTTGGCATGATGATGTCCCTTGTGGCTATTGGCGTAATAATTGGGTAATTCCTCCGGCACGAGGCGCAGGTTTCCGTTGACGCAATCCGCGATCGGGATCCACAGAGCGTCTGCCACATCCCCGTTGGCTTCCACCAGGCGGAAGGTTTTGTGTTCGTAGAAGGCGAGGTCGGAAAAGCGCGCGGGGAAGAGAAAATCGATTTCATGACCTCGTTTGCCGTCGCAGACGAAATGATTCTCTACTACAAAAGGCGAGGCGATCAATTCGATCTCCGTATCCAGTTCCTCGCGCACCTCGCGGACAACAGTTTCATGCGCGTGCTCACCGAACTCCACGGATCCACCCACCGGGCGGTAATAATCATCCCCTTTGACTGAATCATGCATCTTAACCACAAAGATCATGTTTTTTTCCTCGATCCATGCCAGTGCCTTTACCCTGATTTTTTGTGGATTCACCGGTGACTCCATTTCAAATAAGTATATCCATAAGCGGGTTGCATGTAAAAACGCTCCCTTTCAGGAGCGTTCATTGATTACCCTGACCAATTCATTATCTGATGGGCAGAAACTTGTCGATTTAAATCGTTGAGGATGGGTGTTTCTTCTCCTGCTTCTGTTTTCTTTTTTCCTTGATGGTTAACTTGGGTTTCTTCTTTTGTTCTTTCTTGCCTTTATCGTTCTTACCGCCACTTTCTCCCATTGTCTCATCTCCTTGTAAATATCTGGTATTGCTTCGAACTTTAAAAGTATAGCACCAAGTAGATAAATTACATCTAGGAAATCACACTATTTTTGTACCGTCAAATGTCCACAATAATCAGCGGCGACCTGACAATATGGCAGATTGGGCTTGAAACACCCCGTTTTATGGTTTATGATTAAGAAATAAGACAAAATATGTCTTAATATTTGGAGATTATTATGAAATTCCTGCGAGTTCTTTTGATCATTTTAATCATTGCGGCTGCGATAGCTGCAGTAATCCTTTTACAACGTAAAATAGCAACCCCGGCTGTGGTAGCTACTTCCAGCACCTTTTCCACGCCGGAAGCAGCCCAACAAACCGAAGTGCTACCCACAAGTACCGTTGAGGCTACCATAGAGGTGATTTCTACTGCTGCGCCAATTGTGTTGCCTCCCGAGGATGAGGCTTCTGCCAGGCTCACAGTACCCGCGGGATTTGCCATCCGCATTTATGCTGATGATCTCACCGGCACACCACGTTTCATGGCAGTTTCCCCTCAAGGGGATCTCTATGTCTCATTATTCGGAGGTGGACAGATCGCGCTCCTGGCGGACCGCAACCTGGATGGTCTGGCAGATGGAACGGAAATTGTGGCCAGCGGGCTCAAAGGTCCTCACGGATTGGAATGGCACGACGGCTGGTTATACGTGGCAGAACAGGGCAGGGTCAGCCGTCTGCAGGATGGAGACAATAACGGCTCCTTGGAGATAATGGAAACAATAACGGAAAATATCCCCGGTTCGGGCGGACATTCCTCGCGCACCCTCCATTTTGGACCTGACGGCATGCTATACGTTAGCGCGGGGTCAAGCTGCAATCTCTGCGCGGAGAGCGATCCGCGCCGGGCTGCCATCCTGCGTTTTAACCCTGACGGCAGCATCCCGGCGGACAACCCGTTTGCGAATGATCCCGACACTCAAAAACAGGCAGTCTGGGCGTGGGGTTTACGCAACAGCGTGGACTTCCTGTGGACGCCTTCAGGGCAGTTGTGGGCGGACCACAACGGGCGCGATAACCTGATGGATTCTCAGGGCACTCCGGACACTCTGCCACCGGAAGAGATCATTATCCCGGTGCAGGGCAACAAATCTCACGGCTGGCCCTACTGTTACACAGATGTCCTGGGCTTTAATTCAGGCGGTATCCCTGAGGTCACCGACAACCAGACCGGTCTCTCGATCCCTGATGGATTTGACTGCTCACTGGCAAATGTGGCACCGGCGCTGTTCACGGACCTGGCGCACAGCGCACCACTGGGGATGACCCTGGGAGATGCCAACCTGGCTTTCCCCCTGGATTACAAGACCAGCTTGTACGTGGCGTACCACGGGTCATGGAATACCACCCCAGCCAGTATCCGCGATTGCAAGGTGGAGCGCATTCTGCTGGATGGAGAGACTCCGGTCGGCAGCGAAATATTCGTCACCGGCTGGCGTGCATCCGGAGAAACCTGCGGCAGCGGTTCCACCTGGGGGCGCCCGGCGGATGTGGTGGTTGGCGGGGACGGTGCGCTGTACATCTCTGATGACAAGGGAGAGCGTGTCTACCGCGTAGTATTTATAGGGAATTAGTACGGATATTTTTAAATGCAAAAATCAGGTCTAAAAGATCCTCGGTTTCTTAAAGAAACCGGGGATCAGTATTGTTTGGAAATAGGAATCGGCTTAGATTCCGGGATTTTTAAGGTTTTATGCTTGTTACTTCTGCTCGGTGAATTCACCGTCGATAACGTCACCATCCGCCTTGGGAGTCTCGCCCACCGGGGGCGTTTGATCCTCTGGCGGTTGTTGCTGTGCCTGCGCGCTGGCTTGCATCACCTGGCTGTACAACTGCTGCAGTTCGTCGGTGAGACTCTTGATGCGACCGATGTCTTCAGTGGTGAGTGCCTGGCGTAATTCCTGTACCTTGGCATCCACACTGGCGTGTTGATCGGCAGAGACCTTATCCCCGGCTTCTTTAACAGCTTTTTCCACCTGGTAGGCGGCGTTATCACCCAGGTTGCGCGCTTCCACCACTTCCTTGCGTTTCTGGTCTTCAGCGGAATGCGCCTTGGCTTCCTGAACCATGCGTTCGATGTCACTCTTCTGCAGGTTGGTGCTGGCGGTGATGGTCACTTTTTGCTCACGCCCGGTGGCTTTATCCTTGGCGGTTACGTTTAAAATGCCATTGGCGTCAAGATCAAAGGTAACCTCAACCTGCGGAAGACCGCGCGGGGCATTGGGGATTCCTTCCAGGCGGAAGCGACCGAGGGTCATATTATCTCCAGCCATGGGGCGTTCACCCTGCAGCACATGAATATCCACCGCTGTCTGGTTATCTTCTGCTGTGGAGAAAATTTGGGATTTACGGATGGGAATCGTGGTATTGCGTTCGACCACCGAGGTCATAACGCCGCCCATTGTTTCCACACCCAGTGAGAGCGGGGTCACGTCCAGCAGGAGGATGTCCTTGACTTCGCCGCCCAGCACACCACCCTGGATGGCAGCGCCGATGGAGACGACCTCATCTGGGTTGACACCCTTGTTGGGTTCCTTATTGATGAGTTTGCGTACCAGATCAAGTACCTGGGGCATACGTGTTGAACCGCCAACCAGGACGAGTTCATCGATCTCGGAGGGTTTGATGCCCGCGTCCTTAAGGGCGCTCTCGAATGGTTTGCGGCAGCGCTCGAGCAGATGAGCGGTCATCTGGTCAAAGCGGGAACGCGAGAGTTTAACCAGCAAGTGCTTGGGACCATTAGCGTCTGCAGTGATGTACGGCAGGTTGATCTCAGTCTCCATCACAGTGGAGAGTTCGATCTTCGCTTTTTCCGCGCCTTCACGCAGACGCTGAAGCGCCTGGCGATCCTTGCGCAGGTCAATCCCCTGGTCCTTCTGGAACTGATCGGCAGCCCAATTGACCACAACCTCGTCCCAGTCGTCGCCGCCCAGGTGGGTGTCGCCGCTGGTTGATTTAACTTCAAAGACGCCATCGCCAACTTCCAGCACGGAGACATCAAAGGTTCCGCCGCCGAGGTCGAAGACAAGGATCTTCTCGTTCTTCTTTTTATCCAGACCGTAAGCCAGGGCTGACGCTGTCGGTTCATTGATGATGCGCAGCACTTCAAGACCGGCGATCTTGCCTGCATCTTTAGTAGCCTGGCGCTGGCTGTCGTTAAAGTAAGCCGGCACAGTAATGACTGCCTGGGTGACAGTTTCACCCAAATAGGCTTCTGCATCCGCTTTAAGCTTGCCGAGGATCATGGCGGAAATTTCCTGGGGGGAGTATTCCTGGTTGGTCACCGGGATGCGTACGCGCGCCTCTTTAGACGGACCAGCCACTACTTCAAACGGTACCATCTTGCGTTCCTGGGCTACCTCGTCGAAGCGGCGACCCATGAAGCGTTTTATGGAGGAAACAGTGTTTTCCGGGTTGATCACAGCCTGGCGCTTGGCGGTCTGCCCTACCATGCGCTCACCGTTTTTATTGAATGCCACCACGGAGGGGAGCAAACGCGAGCCCTCTGCGGTGTTGATGACCACCGGGTCACCACCCTGCATGACGGAGACAACCGAGTTTGTGGTACCGAGGTCGATTCCGATGATTTTTGACATTTTGAACTCCTTAAAGAAAAAGATTACGAGTACATTCGATTACCTAAAGGATACCCAGTGTTTATAAGAAGAATGTCAACAATGCATAGGATTTGTATCAATGGGGGGATGTATAATGCAGGCAGAGGCAAAAATGAAAAACTTTCGAGGAGTACCCCTTTTACTGACCATTGCATTCCTGCTCACCATGTTTTTAGGCACAGTGGATGCAGGAATTGCTCAAACCTCAAGACCTGCAGTGATTGTGGTCACGCTGGAAGGTCCACTTACCCCGGTGTGGTCAGGGGTGCTGCAGCGCGGTATTGACCAGGCGGAAAAAGCCGGTGCTGAATTACTGGTGATCGAATTGAATACGCCGGGCGGCGGGGTGGAACTGATGAACCATTTGGTGCAGCAGATCCTTGCCAGCCCGGTGCCTGTAGCGGTATTTGTATCCCCGCGCGGGGGCATGGCAGCATCCGCGGGCACATTGCTGGTGCTTGCCGGACAGGTAGCAGCCATGACGCCCGAATCAGCCATCGGCGCTGCCAGCCCGATAGGGTTGCAGGGTGAAGACCTGGGAACCACTGAAGAGGTAAAAACCAAGGAAATCCTCAAGGCGAGTGTGCGTTCATTGGCAGCCCGCCGGGGTGAAGACGCGGTCCGACTGGCTGAATCAGCCATCGAAAACGCTGAAGCCGCTACTGCTGAAGAAGCCCTCCATGCCGGACTGATCGATGTGGTAGCCAGTGACCTGACCGCACTGTTGCAGTCACTTAATGGCCGTACTGTGAATGTGAATGGTGCTGATGTTGTACTGCATTTGGACGGAGCGCTTGTCACCAGTGTTGATACAACCATGGTGGAGGATATCCTCGGGCTGCTCACCAACCCGAACATCGTCTTCCTGCTGCTTTCCATAGGGGTACAAGCGCTGCTGATTGAGATATCAAGCCCGGGTGGTTGGGTGGCAGGGTTTATCGGTGTCACCCTGCTGGCACTGGCTGTTTACGGACTGGGAATTCTACCTGTCAACTGGTTTGGCTTGATCTTCCTGCTGCTGGCATTCATCCTGTTTATTTTGGATATAAAAGCTCCTACGCATGGGGCGTTAACCGCGGCTGGCACTGGTTCATTCATTGCCGGTGCGCTGATCCTGTTCAACTCGGCACAAGTGCCCGGGTTCAGCAACGTATCTGTGCCGCTGGTTATCGGGGTCGGGTTGTTTATCGGGTTGACCTTCCTCGCGGTCGTGTTGATCGCGGTGCGTGCCATGAAAACGCCGATCGTCACCGGGCGTGAATCACTGGCGGGCAAAACCGGAATTACCATCACAAAGCTCAATCCGCGCGGCGAGGTACAGGTGGCGGGGGAACGCTGGAGCGCAATTACCGCAGAAGGAGTACCTCAAATCGCTGCCGGTAAACATGTGGAAGTGGTGAGCGTTGATGGAGTCAAGCTGGTTGTCAGAAAAATGGATTAATAAAAAAGGGCCGCAAGGCTCTTTTTGTTATACGATCAAACCAGTTAATACAAGGGGGATTCATGAATCCCCCATCACATTATATTTTTCCGAATGCAACACCTTTATAAACCCATCCGCAGGCAGTGATCGTGTCCTGGATGGGTTTCTTGATTTCGCTGGTACTGAATTTGTACTTGTACACCACTCCCGGGGCGAAGGTTTCAGTGAACGCATAACCGGTGCCGAATTCAACACTGGTGGACTGCCCCTTGAAACTACTGACTGCCACAGAGAGAGAAGGTACACCAGCAGACCAAGAGAGGGTATATTCCCGGTCCATCGCGCGCACTTCATGGTTAGTTTCATCCAACTTCAGGTAAATACGGAATATCTTGGTCAGACCTGCTTTGCCAAAGATCTCGTACCACCTGGCGTCAACAATCTTCCACTCAGCAATCAGGTCCACGTTCTCGGCTGCACCCGGGATCACCTGCCAGGGCGCGGTGGGACGGTTGAGCGACACAATGCGATCGACAACCTCAACTGCCGGTAATACCGGGGTTCCGGCATTCGGGCGTTTCGTTCCAGTAAGAAAATCAAATGCTCCCATTTTTACCTCCAATTAGAGAATTCTACTTTAAGAAATAATAGATGGATACGATTATTCCAATCCCGACCACGACCCAGCGCAGGACAACCGGGTTCAACCTCCCTGCCAGTTTCCCTCCGACCGCACCTCCGAGCAAGGCGCAGGCAGCCATCACCGCGGCCACCAGCCAGACCACCTGACCGGAAAAGACAAAAACAATTGCAGCAGCAATATTGGCTGCAAAAGCAATAGCCTGCTTGAGCGCATTCAAGCGTGTGAGTGAATCACGCAGGGTGGTTTCCAGCACAGCCAGGAGGATGACACTGAGCCCTGCGCCGAAATATCCCCCGTAGACTGAGGCTAAACCGATTGGAATTGCAGCGGTTGCTTCCCTGTTGGTTGAGGTACCACCCGACTGGTGCCTTGCGAGCCACTGGTTTAATGGTTCTCCTATGGCCAATAGAATCGTGGACAAAAGGATGAGCCAGGGAACAAGTGCGCTGAACAGGCGCTCACCGCTAACCAGGAGCAGTAGCGCACCTGCCAACCCACCCAGAAAAGCAGCGGGCAGATACCACCACAGGCGTTGTTTCTGGTCCGCCAGGAGATCACGCTGCACCAGGGTGGCGCCGAGGTAACCCGGGCAAAGCGCTACCGTGTTGGTGATATTGGCAGCCACGGGAGGAATCCCCAGGGCGGTGAGGATGGGAAACGAGATGAGCGTGCCGCCGCCAGCCAGGGCGTTAACAAACCCCGCAGCAACAGCCCCTAACCCAATAAATAGCAAATTCAGCAGATTCATCAATAATTATTCTAAGGGATTAATTCAAAATGCCTTAAACAAATGCGGCATTTTGGTTTTGAGATGAATTCGGGAGTTAATCCTCGTCCTCGACCGGCTTACCAACAATCCCATCAACGCGGCTCATCACTTCTGGTGTGAGCAGGGGGACAGCCTCGATGGCTTTCATGTTCTCGCGCACCTGTTCAACGCGGCTTGCGCCTGTGATCACGCTGCTCACGTTGGGGTTCTTCAGGCACCATGCCAGCGAAAAGCGGGAGAGAGGCATACCCAGTTCATCTGCAACTTTCCCTAATTCCTTCACCATTTTCAATGATTTTTTGTCTGTCAGGCGATCACGCAGCCACTCGTACCCTTTGAGCGCTCCGCGTGAATCGGCAGGGATGCCATTGTTGTATTTTCCCGTAAGCAATCCGCTTGCCAGCGGACTCCAGATGGTAGCGCCATAGTGATAATCCTTGAAAAGGCGCGCATACTCCACCTCAAAACGTTCACGGTGCAAAATATTGTACTGCGGCTGTTCGACCACGGGTTTGTGCAGGTGATGCCTGTCAGCGATCTCGATGGCCGAAAGGATATCCGCTGCCGGCCATTCAGAAGTTCCCCAGTAAAACGCTTTGCCGCGCTCAATGATGTTGTGCATCGCCCAGACGGTCTCCTCGATGGGAGTGTTGGGGTCGGGGCGGTGGCAGTAGAGCAGGTCAACGTATTCCAGGTCGAAGCGTTTCAACGAGCCATTAATTGCTTCGATCAGGTGTTTGCGATTGAGAGTGTTCTTTTCATTGACTACATCATTCAGTCCCCAGAAGATTTTGGTGGAAACAAGGTAGCTGCTGCGCTGCCAACCCAACTTCTTGAGCGCTGCCCCCATTATCTCCTCGGATTTTCCGCGCGCATACACTTCCGCGTTGTCAAAGAAATTCACACCGGCGTCGAACGCCGCAGCCATGGCATCCACTGCAGATTTGGTATCCACTTGGTTGTGAAAGGTTACCCACGAGCCCAGAGAAAGGGCGCTTACCTGTAAGCCGGTCCTGCCAAGATAACGATAATCCATGTTTGTCTCCTCCTCGTATAAATAATCCGGTGAAATAACAACAGTATTACACGGCCAGTTTTTCTATCAACTCCAGGATCTGAGCGGGTTGATTGAATGTATAGCTGGGATTGCGGGCACTCAGTGCTTCCGGGGAGGCAAATCCCCACAGCACAGCGCCAAAAGGAATATTAACCTTTTTTGCGGCATCCAGGTCACGAATCTCATCCCCGATCGCCAGTGTTTCCGAGTTCTCAACCCCGGAGAGTGAGAGCATCTTTTTTAATGCTTTGGGTTTGCCGAAGAGGGAAACCTCCCCCAAAAAATAGGTGATGAGTTTAAAGATTTCCGGACCCAATACCTGTTCCACGATACCCCTCGTGTTGGTAGTGATGATACCCAGCTTAATATTTCGTTCATACAGTTCCCTGATTACCTCATCAATGCCTTCAAATTTGTGAATTCGGTGGGCATCGCTGCGCATGCGCATACGCGTGAATTTAAGGATGGCGGGTACCTTCCACAGGCGCACATTGTGCATCTTCATGATCTTACGCGGGGTGTAGTTGCGCAGATGGGGAATATCCGCATGGTTCAGTCTCTTGGTATTGAACTTTTGCGCCAGTTCATCCAGCATATTCAATACAATGGGAAATGAGTTGGCTAGTGTGCCGTCGAAATCAAAAATGATCAATTTACACTGCATATGGGCTTTCCGCAAAAAAGGATTTCCTTGTATTTTACTCATTAATCCCGACATGCGCGGATGAACTTGCGGATTGGAAGTTTATCTACCTATTCGTAAAAATTGTTAATTAATTACTTCGGGCAGACTATAATGAATTGAGAACCAACTGATTGGAGATAAATAATGCAAGGTCATGGAATGCGCCGCCTGGCAAACGCGCCAGATGAGATCCCTGAAGTTTCGTGGGATTTGTTAAAACGTGTGCTTACGTATGCTAAACCATATCGTTTAAAGTTGTTCTTTCTGCTTGTTTTGATCATGGTTGGTATTGGGCTTTCACTACTCTCTCCTCTGATCGTGCGCGAACTCATCGATAAAGCCATTCCAGCCAAAAACATGGAAAGTTTGATCCTGTTAGCTTCGGGATTACTGGCATTACCTGCGGTAACAGGAGTGGTCAATGTCATTCAACGGCGCCTTAGCGTTGCTGTCGGTGAAGGCGTGATCTATGACCTGCGCCTGGCATTGTATTCCGGTCTGCAGCGTATGTCCCTGCGCTTTTTCACCAATACCAAGGTCGGCGAATTGATGAGCCGGCTGAACAACGATGTGGTCGGGGCACAAAACGCCATCAGCAGCACCCTGGTGGACCTGATCACCAATGTTATCCAGGTGGTTGCCACGCTCGCGGTAATGTTCTCCCTGGATTGGCGCATGACGTTGATCAGCGTGGTGATCTTCCCGCTTTTCATCATTGCGGTACGCAAGCTAAGCAACCGCCTGCGGGATATCGTGAGGCGTCAAATGGTGGCGAACGCTCAGATGAATGCCATGATGAACGAGACCTTGAATATCGGCGGGGCATTGTTGGTGAAGTTGTTTGGGCGCCAGAAGCTGGAAGTGGACCGCTTCGGTCACCGTGCCGGGCAGGTCAAACAGGCAGGGGTGGACCGCGCGCTGGTGGGTTCGATCTTCATGGGCATTGTTGGCCTGGTGGCCGCGGTAGGAACAGCCCTCGTATACGGTTTCGGCGGCTATTTCGTCATCAAAGGGGCGATGACGGTTGGTTTGATCGTCGCCTTTGGCTCTTACCTCGGCGGATTGTACGGCGCTTTCAGGCAGCTCGCCAACGCGCCAATGGAATTTGCCACCTCGGTGGTCAGTTTTGAGCGCGTTTTTGAGGTAATCGACCTGCCGCTGGAGATCAAGGATAAAACGGATGCTGTTGTTCTAAAAGAAACCAAAGGCGGCATCGTTTTTGATGATGTTACCTTTAGTTACCAGCAGGGCGACGAGCACTTCCTCAGTGATGTGCGCAGGTATGGCAGTATGGACTCAGTGTCGACCGCACTTTCAGCGGACGAACCTGTGGAAAAAGTAGAGGAACTCCACCACAGCCAGGCGAGAGGAAACGCGCTTGAACATGTTAGTTTCAGGGTGGAACCCGGGCAGTTGGTTGCCCTTGTTGGACCCAGCGGAGCTGGCAAGACCACGTTGACCTACCTAATTCCCCGTCTTTACGACCCCAGTTCTGGTCGCATCCTGATCGATGGCGTTGACCTGCGGGATGTGACACTGGAATCCCTTGCAGAACAAATCGGTATGGTGACGCAGGAAACTTACCTGTTCCACGATACCATCCGCACCAACCTGCTGTATTCCAAGCTGGACGCCACACAAGAGGAGTTGGAGGCAGCCTGCAAAGCTGCCAATATCCATCACTTCATCGCTGACTTGCCGGATGGGTATGACACTATAGTGGGGGAACGCGGGTACCGGCTAAGCGGCGGAGAAAAGCAGCGCATCGCTCTTGCGCGCGTGATCCTTAAAGACCCGCGTATCCTGGTGTTAGACGAAGCTACCAGCAGCCTGGATAGTGAATCTGAGGCTTTGATCCAGGATGCCCTGCAGCGGGTGATGTCCAACCGTACCAGCATCGTCATTGCGCACCGTCTGAGTACTATCCTGGCAGCAGACCTGATATTGGTGGTGGACCGCGGCGGCATCGTTGAACGCGGAACGCACAAAGAACTGCTGGCGCAAAAAGGACTGTATGCCCAGTTGTACCGCAAGCAATTTAAAAAATCTGCGACGGAGACAGTGGAAGCCTAATCCCTTTGGCTTTACAGATACGGGGGGAATCTTTTTAATGTAGTCGCATCCACGCGCCTGATCTTTTCAGATTTTGGGCTCACCAGGTACCACTTACCGTTGCGGTGCAAGAGCGGGAAACGCTGGTTATTTGCTGCGTAATGGTCGCGTGTTTCTTCAGAAAGAAGCGCGTAACTGTCCAAATCTTCAAGCCAGACGGAAAACAGCTTGTCATAGGTCTGAATGAATTCACTGCGGTAAGCGTCGGTCACCTGGTCGAGGTGGCTGAGCACCCAGCACTTGTCTGTGAATTCCCAGTCGTACACCAGCCCGATAAACCGAAAATCTGAGGTGATGTAGGGGAAGAACGGGAACTGGCGGCAGCTGGTGGCACGGTACTCGCGCTCGCAGAAGGCGGGTCCTTTGCACGCCAATAAAAAGAGGTGATGAGGGGTCAGGTTCAACAATTCCATTGGGTTTACCGGTTCATCCACGCACTCGTTGCCGCGCCATTTGTGCCACAGGCGCGTGTTCGCGCGCAGGTATTCCCATTCGCTACGGTATGCCACCGGAACAGCGTGGCAGATATCACAGCAGAAGGGCTTGCGGTGCGGATTATGGACCATGCATTCCAGCCCGCAATCTATATTCGTGGTTGGCGCGTGGAAATGGTCGAATAAATTGCGAAAATCAACTTGTGGCGGAGTACTCATGGGTAAATTGTACCCGATGGCGGATGGAGTATAGCAAACAACCCGCTATGGCGGGTTGTTGGTGGGTAACATTTTGATGTCTTATGCTGATGCTGATTCGGCGTTATCCGGAGCAGCAGCAGGGGCAGGGGCGAAGCGCTCCTGTTTACCCAGGCGGGCATGCAGGGCAAAGAAACCCATGGCTGAAATGGCGCACAGTACCCCGCCGATGTACCAAAGCAGGTTGGGGTTGTAGTTGTCAAGGATAACGCCGGCCAGTCCCGGTCCAACAGTGGCAGGGATCATCCAGGTCATGCCGAACACTCCCATGTAGCGACCGCGCATCTCTTCAGGAGCGAAGTTAGTGGCGATCGTCTGGCTGGTGGGAACCACCAGCATTTCTCCGATGGTGACCACAATAATGGCTGCCACGAACATCCAGTACTGCCCCACAAAGCCGAACATACTGAACCCGACCATATAGAAAAGGGTGCCCAGCGCCATAACCGCAAAAGGTGGTTTCTTCTTGATGTAACGCGTGACGCTGAACTGGAAAATGATCACAATGATGGCGGAGGCAGTCAGCATAAAACCGTAGCCCTGAGGATCAATGCCATGATTATCCCTCAGGTAGACAGAAAGCGAATTGTACATTTGCTGGTAAACAATACCCATCAACATGCCAGCCACAAGGAAAGCCATGAACGCCCAGTTGCGCAGCACCTTGGTATAACCGGCAAAGGTCTTTAAGATTCCTTCGGGTATGTGATCCGGGTGTGGTTCCGGTTTGGTTTCGGAAATGAGTAAGTAGAAGAGCAGCGCGACCACGCAGCTGATGATGGCGTCGATGATGAAGAGCGCAAGGAACGACTTGCCTGCCACGAATCCGCCGATGGTGGGTCCGATAATCCAGGCCATATTGCCGACAACGCGAAGAACGCCAAAACCCTCCTGGCGTTTATTTTCCGGCAGAATGTCCGCGATCATCGCGCCATGCGCTGGCCCAGCGATATCTGAAAGCAATCCGATGCCAATAGCGAGAGGAATGAGAACGGAGAATTCATTAACAAAACCAAGTGAGAGGGTACTGAGTGCACTAAAGACCAGCCCGCCGATGATCAGTTTTCGCCGCCCGAACTTGTCTGTCAATGCGCCACCGATCATTTGCCCGAATAATCCAGAAATGGCAAACAATCCGAGAACAATGCCGGCTTCCGTCATCCCCACACCAAACTTCTGGGTGATGTAGAGGGCGAAAAATGGGAACAACATCGTTCCGCCCACATGGTCAATGAAAGACACGCCGACCACTAGCCAGAACTTGCGCGGGAATTCCTTGTAAATTTTCCTGAGGTTAAACATAGTACTTCCTGTTCCTGTTTTCCATATCTGGCAAATCATAGCACCAAAGCGCAAAAACGGACGTTTTACATACGAACTATCGGGCGCAAAGGTCGCAATACAACGAAAGGTAATTATCCGTCCGTAAACTTAAAACCAGATTAATTATTTTCAATTTGAGTACAATTAACTCTCGATACCATTTTGTTTTTGGAGGGATGTCCATGGTGAAACAGGCAGTCGCTGCAATAAGTGATGTTAAGAAAAAGTGGGTTTTCATTGTTCTGGGGGGTATCCTGTTGCTGGCAGGCAGCGTGTACGGCGCGGACTGGATGAATTATTTCAACAAAACCTCCAGTTTATACCCGGCAATTGCTAAACCGTGCATCACCTTACTGGCTTTCCTGCTGGTGCTCATGGCAGGCAAGGATAAATTAGAGCGCAAGGATTGGACATTGCTCCTGATGGCTTTCCTGTGCATGCTGCCGACCGATATCCTCATGAGC
This sequence comes from uncultured Anaerolinea sp., assembly GCA_964533735.1. Classification (GTDB taxonomy): domain Bacteria; phylum Chloroflexota; class Anaerolineae; order Anaerolineales; family Anaerolineaceae; genus UBA6107. The sequence continues at coordinate 55,623 of CAZHMD010000004.1, forward strand.
CTGGTGGTGGTTGACCCCAACCTGGGGGTAGGCGGATGGGTATTCATGGTGGGCGGCGGGCTTTCTGTGCTCGCGCACTTGTTCCTCATCATCCGTGTGGGACGCGGATTGGGATACCTCAAACATTTCAAACTCTCCGAGATCTGGCTGCCGGTGCTCATCTACGCTTCAGCAGTGGTGGTGCTTCTGGTGTTGTGGCAGGATGTTGTACGCGTGGGGCATGCTGTGATCGGCCCAATCTACACGGCATTCTTCTGCACCACCATGTGGTTTGCCTGGGAGACGGTGCGCCGCAAGTTATACCCTCGTCCGAATGCGCTGATGGTGGCAATTGCCGCCACCTGCTGGTATGCCACAGAAATCCTGGGTGAAGTCTATAACCTGCAAATCGGCAATGTCTCGCAGATATTTTTTGGCCTGGTATGGGTATTCTATGGGGCGAATGTGGTTTTATGGGCGCTCAGCGGATACCGTTGGAAAGTGGCAGGAAAAAACTCAGCAGATTAATTGGCTACCAGAGGTAGCAATAGTTTTAATGCCTTAACCAGGGTATCTATGTCTTCCCCGGTGTTGTATCCCTGCACAGAAATGCGAATGAACTGCCTATCCTGCCATTGAATGAGGGGAACTTCAATTTTAAATTCATCGTATAATCGACTCTTAAGAACTTCCAGGTTGGAATTCGGGATTGGAGCGATTGCCATTTGATTGTAGAAGTCTGAATCAAGGGGATACAACGAGGGCATTTTCACCAGCTCACATATTTGTTCGAGACCGTTGCGTAAAAGCGAGTGGCAGCTCTTGCGGACAGATTCCCAATCGTGATCCTGCATGAATTGAAGGGCTGACGGAACTGCCAAAGCTGCAGCCGGGTCTCTAGTGCCCGTCCACTGCAAGATGTCAATAAATCGAGACCCCGTTGTCGTCAGCGGTGTTGGGTTGTACCCCCAGCTTACGATCAATGGATCAATGAGGTGCTGCAGTTCTTTTCGAACATACAAGAACGCAGCTCCTTTGGGGCTCATCATCCATTTGTGGCAGTTACCAAACACCATATCGGCATCAAGTTTTTGAAGGTCAACCGGGATTTGCCCCGGGGAATGCGCCGCGTCGATTATTGTCAGTATGCCCACCTTCCTGGCAAGCTGGCAGATTTTTTCGACAGGCATTCGTAATGCCGTTGGTGAAGTAATGTGGCTTAAATAAATCACCTTTGTCCGCGGTGTGACTCCCCGCCAGAATTGGTTAACGATTTCCTCTTGAGAATTCACTGGTAACCGGAGTGGCTGCCGGATATAGCTTGCGCCAGTTTTACCGCAGAGAAATTCCCAGGTGTAGTCACATGCGCCATATTCGTGATCGCTGGATAGGATTTCATCTCCGGGTTCGAATTGCAGTGACCGGGCAATGATATTTAGGCCCTGGGTTGCGTTAATGATGTATATAATGTCTTCTGCGTCGGCATGGATATAAGCCCCTAATATTGCACGTGATGCATACAATAACTGGTCATATTCTCTTCCCAGGAAACGCACGGGTTGTTTTTCGAGGCGATACTGCCAATCTTGATAGACCTCGAAAACAGATTTGGGGGTGGCACCAAAAGAGCCGTGATTCAAAAAGATGACTGAGGGATCAAGTAAAAAGAATTCTTTGAGATTAGGCATGAATAAATTATAGTAGACCCGAGGTTTTTAATTGATAATAGTGTATAGTGTATGGAATTGATGGACACTATTTAAGTGTTTACCAGTGGAACTTATTATGATATAAACGAGATAATCAATTATTGAATAGGCAAGATTTTAGTGGTAGGTTTGAGGTCTTATGGCAGCATTGTGGATTGCATTTATAACGGGTTTGACGACCGGCGGATTGAGCTGCATGGCAGTTCAAGGCGGTTTGTTGGCAAGTTCGCTCGCCAACCAGATCGAACAGGACCTCTCCGTTCCTAAAAGCAAAAAGAAAACTCAAAATAACCGATCGCCACGCATTGCGCTGCCGATTGTGCTCTTCCTGGTGGCCAAATTGGCAGCTTACACACTTTTAGGGCTATTACTGGGTGGTATCGGCTCAGTACTGCAATTGACCCCCACCATGCAGGCTATCCTGCAGTTTGTCATTGCCATATTCATGATTGGTAATGCCCTGCGCATGCTCAATGTGCATCCGATCTTTCGTTTCTTCTCGTTTGAGCCTCCAGCATCCGTTACGCGTTTCATCCGGAAAAAAGCCAAAAACAGCACCTCGCTCGTGACACCGATCTTCCTGGGCGTCCTGACCGTGTTGATCCCCTGCGGAGTGACACAGACCATGATGGCAGCCGCCATAGCCACAGGGAAACCCCTCCTCGGAGCAGCTTTGATGTTCGCCTTCGTCCTGGGAACATCCCCTGTTTTCTTCCTGCTCTCCTATTTTGCTACGAAACTAGGAGCACTGCTGGAAAAGAGGCTGGTACGTGTGGTCGCCATTGTTTTAATTGTCCTCGGGATCCTGGCGGTGGATACCGGGCTCAACCTGCTTGGATCTCGAGTTTCACTTACCCGGGCTGCCGAGGCAGTCTTTAACCGGGACCAGGCTGGAGAAACCACCCGGACTCCGTTGGGTTCAGTTGCCGCATCACCTGGCACCATTATCCTTAACGCGGTCAATTCAGGTTACGAACCGCGTACCCTGCACGCTCCAGCCAACACCGAGGTAACTCTTGAAATCGTAACGGATAACACCCGCTCCTGTTCGCGGGCATTCATCATCCCCGAGCTGAATTACCAGGTGCTGCTAAACGCCACCGGGGTTGAGTCAGTGAAAATCCCTGCACAGGAAGCGGGCAAGGTGATGGGGTTTACCTGCTCCATGGGCATGTATACCGGTGTTATCGTGTTCGACTTATAGGACTGATAATGAAAAAAATCACTTTTAATATCACGGATATGCACTGCGTGAATTGCGCGATGACTTTGCAGTCTCTTGAAGATAACCTGCCGGGTGTCAAACAGGTTGATGCGAGTTACCGCAGCGGGAAAATGGTGGTTGAGTATGATGACACTAAGTTATCGGTGGAACAGATCATCGCCGCCACGCGCGAACTGGGTTACACAGCGGAAATACCCGTATAACTTTTTTCCTTAATCGTTAAATCTTGCGCGAATCGTAAGCCCAGTGCAGCAGTGCCTGGCGCTGTTTGCGGCGGCAGTTTAGATCTCCCGGAAAGCAATGTTTGCGGAGTTGGGCGATGTGCCGGCTCATGGCTTTCCAGCGTTTTACCTGGCGCGCGTCATCAGGGCAGCGCCTCCCCATGTAATAGCGGCAGTACCACTGGAACCAGCCGCGCGGGTCTTCTGCGTAGATCCAGCCTTTCATCTGCCAGTACCACAACGGTTTGGACGCGTTCACACCAAAAAAATTCAGTTCTGCAACATGCCTGTCAGGGTCAAGGCGGGCATTCTCAAACCAATCGGCGGGAAACTCATCCCGGCAGTCCGTGAGGTATTTACCCCCAAACACTCCCAATTCAAGCATTTCTTTTGGAGTTAATTCCGGATGAAAATCGGGATGGAAGTTCTGCCCGACCGGCTCTGTACGCCAGTAGGCATACCCCTGCTGCATTTGGTCGTTCACGATCACCTGGATGGGGTCCATTTTTCCTCCTTACGACCATAGAAGACAATCAATATGCATTTTCATTATACAATTTACCTATTACCTCCAAAGGAGTGATTCCATGAGCGATCTATGCGGTGGGTTACTGGTGATACTGGGGACGTTGATTCTTATCGGGATCCTCATCCTGGTGGTGAAAAAACGTAAAACAGAGTCCACCCAGTCCATCCAGATGCTGGCAACCAAAAAAGGCTGGAGATATGAGAAGGTAGAAGATCACCTATCCTCGGGTTACCGCCTCCATGGTAGAGATTGGACATTTGAAGTTGTTAAATCAGCGACTATTCCACCCAGCAGCACTGGGTCATCTGAAATTACATCGGTCCCGCGCTGGTTTTCCGATCGGGTGGTTTTTGAACCCGGTATTCTGCTGATTGGACCCAAACAGCCCAATATTGAACTTGGGGGGATTGGGGATGTGCTCAGGCAAACCATGCTGCGCCTGATGATCGGTGTTGGAGCAGATGATACCCAGGGAATCGAAGAAGCATTGATCGGGCGCAATGCGTTGCGTGAACGTTACATGGTGTGGACCAACCAGGAAGAGAAAGCCCGCGATGTGATCACCGTTGTAGTGGAAAACGCACTCATTCAATTTCCTGGAAAAGTCCCCCCGGTGGTCAAGTTCAATTCAACCGGTTTGGAAGTAAAAGTGCTCACTCAAAAACTGGAGAGGCCCGAAGAAATTATTGGTCTTGTTGCGATTGGCGAGGCTTTTCTCGAATAACTGCCGAGATGAATGTTTTTTCCAGTGTTGGGTTGAATGCTTGAGCGGCTTTTATCAATTCTGTTACCGCATCCCAGGGGATTTGCTCAAAAGCAGGCAGGTAATAGTGGCGCATTGCCAGTTGTTCACCCGTCAACAGGTGATGGGGATCGGGTAAAAATCGCCCCAAGCCGAAAGCCATCATAAAGGGGTGCCTGGGGCTCCAGCTCACCATGCAGAGTCCTCCTTTTATTGTTCCCCCGCGCCAGCCTTCGTAATAGGCAATTCTGTCACCATTAAAACTAACATCCGCATTGGGCGAAATCCCTGCAACAATATTGTGAATCTCGATGATCACATCCTGCTGACTTGCAGGAAGGTGACTGATTCTGGATTCCAGTTGGTGAAGAGTTAACATGGATTAGAAACCCTATTGAGAATTTTTATGCAGGATCGCTTTTTCAGCATCAACAATTTCCTGCAGTATTACTTGCACCTCAGTTTTTTGCCTGGCGGAAACGCCAGCAGTCATGGGCAGGAATTTAAGCAAATCCCGTGCCTGGCGCATGGTGTCTTTTACCTGGGCAGTATAACTGAGCCAGTCCCAACCGGCTTCACCAGGTGGGGTGATTTCGCGCGCTTTTTGGATCAAAGCACGGGCACGCAGGAGGCGCTCTTCGGTAGGTATCGGCTTTGCCATTTATAGGCTCCCTAATAATTCGTTTTTTATTAATTCCAATACAGCAGTTTCACGGCGTACCCAGCGCTGAATACGGCCAGGATGGTCCCGCAGCAGGGTTTGATTGACGGTAATTGCTTCTTCGACAGAGATCCACTCGGGAGTGAATCCCAATTCATACTCATAATTTTCAAGGTGCTGAATCCCAAATGCAGGTTCTACTTCAACCCGATAGTAATAGGAGGTCATCTTAAAAACGTTGTAATGTTTTTCGATGGGGCGATCATATTCCACGACAATTCCGAATTCGGCTGTTTGTTTGCGAATATGCGCGCCGCTTTCCTCATCGACCTCACGCGAAAGCGCTGAAAAGTGGCTCTCCCCTTTTTTGATACCCCCTCCCGGGAATTTGTAATCACCGTCGCATGTTGCATGAATCATCAGGAGTTGGCTGCCCTCCAAGATTATGGCGCGTACCGCCTCCCTGGTAACGGTGCGTCCAGTGTGAGCTATACCCGGTGTGCGGTCGATTTCAGCCAGCAGGCGCATAAAAATCCTCAATAGACACAATAATCATACCGTAAAAACAAGTACGAGATATTGTAAGCGAAATCAGTGTAGCGAATAACAATACCTCCTAGTGTAAAATCATTGGACGGAGATTGCGATGAATATTCTTGTTATCAACTGCGGGAGTTCTTCTCAGAATTTCAAGGTCTACCATGTAAGCAAATCTGGTGACCGGGAAGTAATCCTGTCTGGCAAAGCGCGCAATGTTGCCACGGAAACTCGTGGGGGTGGAAGGATCGAGTGGCAGGTAAGGGGTGAAACAAAGGTAAAGGAAGTTAACTTGCCTTCTCACCAGTATGCCGCCCGGGAATGCATTCACATCCTCCATCAGGCCGGGATCAATATTGACGCCATTGGTCACCGGTTTGTGCATGGGGGCACCTGGTTGACGGAAACCACTCTCGTTACAGAAGAAAGTCTACGCGTTTTAGAGAAGTGCCTGCCGCTGGCCCCGATTCATAATCCCAATTCACTCGCGTAATACAGGTCTACCGGGATGAACGACCGCAGGTGCCTCAATTTGCGGTCTTTGATACGCAATTCCATGCACATCTGCCGGAGGCTGCCAGGCGATATGCCCTCCCGCAGGATCTGGTAGAGCGCTTTGGCTTCCGGAAGTACGGCTTCCATGGTTTGTCTTATCAATATATTTCTGCTAAGGCGGCTGAACTGTTGGGGATTCCCCTGGATGAAGTCAAGTTAATCATGTGCCACCTCGGGATGGGAGGGTCTTCCGTGGCGGCATTCAAAAATGGGCATACCGTGGATACCTCAATGGGTTACTCTCCGCTGCCCGGGCTGGTGATGTCTACCCGCTGCGGTGACCTCGACCCGGAAATCGTGCTGGAATTGGTAAGGCGAGGGTACACGGCTGACGAGATCAGCCAAATCCTCAATAACCAATCCGGATTGATCGGGCTTTCAGGGTATTCCTCCAACCTGTCGGAAATCATCGAGGCTGCCGAGGTTGGAAACGTGCGCTGCGAGTTGGCCGTTGAAGTTTATGCGAACCGCTTAAAGCATTACATCGGCGCTTATTTCTGGCAAATGAATGGGGCAGACGCAATTGTCTTTACAGACGAAGTGGGCACACACTGCAGCAAATTGCGTGACAAAGTCTGCGGAGATGCTGGAAATTTGGGAGTGCATTTGGACGTTACCGCCAATGCTGCTGCAAGAACAGACCAGCCTCAATTCATACATGCAAGCGATTCGAAGGTTAAAATTCTAAGCATTCCGACCGATGAGGAACAGGTTATCCTGGAAGAGGTGCTCCTGAAAATTCACAGCGGGTGAAGAGTATTTGCAACAAAAATCCAGAGAATCATTTCAATGGGATTCCACCATAAAAAACATCCTTGCCAAACGCAAGGCTGTTTTTTTTCATCATATTGGTTGTTGTTCCAGCTCTTCTGAGATTCGTGTTCCCGGGTCTTTCATATTGAAAATAAAAAACAGGCTGATCACCAGCAATCCGGCGGAAAGTAACAGTGCGGGGGTGTAAGACCCGGTGGGAGTTTTGAGGGCATCCATTACGTACACGAAAACCACTGAAAGCTGCCCCGCAAGCTGGACCAGGCCGTTGGATGTTCCTTCCGGCGTGGGCTGGGTGATCTCAGAGGCATACTGCATCCCAACCGGGTTGATGCTCACCAGGAAGAATCCCAGGGCAAAGGAAAAAGCGAAAAGAGGAAAACGGTGTTGTGCAAAAGCCAGCCCCAGGACACACGGGATGGCCATGGCAAACCCCAGCAGCAGAAAAGCCTGGCGCTTGTGCAGCCGGTCTGAAATTGGCGCGATTAGAACAGCGCCCAAAACACCACCTGCGAGCATCAACGCTCCCAGGGTACCGGCGTCTGTGGCCGAGAATCCGCGCGGGCGGATGATGGTTTCCACCCAGGTGGTGACCCCGTTGAAGATTCCTAAACCAATGAACATGATGACTAGGTAGTACCAGAAGTGCTTGACAGAAAGGGCGTGTTTCAACCCGTCCAGCATCAGTGAACGATCGTCCTGCCCGATGGCACAGGGTGGAGTGGCTGGTTTTTCGCGGGAGAAGATCAAAAAGAGGATCGCGGTAAAAGCCGCAACAGCGCCATATACCAATTGAATGGTCGGGATGGGTAGGGAATCCGCAAGGAGAGGGGTTAACACCATCCCCAGGGCAGTGCCCACAAGCGCGGAAAGTGTGACCATCCCGACTGCAGTAGCGCGCTCATCCTGGCCAAACCAAAGAGCGGGCACCTTGGTCCAGGCGTTTAACATGGTGGGCTGGGCAATCGCCAACCCGATAGTTGAAACCACCACCCAGGTAAAATTAACCCCTGCCAACCCGCGGAAAACTGCGCTGGCGGCCATCAGGACCACCCCGACCCCCACTGTGCGCTTGAAGCCAAAAGTATCGATTGCCCACGAAACCGGGATCGAGAGTGGAATGAAGGCGATCATGAAGATCATCGACAAAAAGCCAATTTGCAGATCGGTTACGCCGTAGAATTTTGCTGCGATACCGGTGATTGGCGCGTAAGTGATCCATAACATTTGCATGGAGATATTAACCAGCATGAAAACAGCCAGCACCACCCAGCGGTACGGGTAAAGGCGGTAAGTTTTTTCAACCATGGGACTCCTCGTCAATCCATTAAAATTATTCCCTCACGACCAGTAGCCTATCGTGAGGCATATACTGTTAACCCATTAGAGTTGAATTGGATAGCAAATTTTGGAAATTGCTAATTTGAGGATACTCGAGTAACTTCAATTCGAAGCAATGCAGGCAAGTTTACCCAGGGCATTTTGCGCGAAGGTATTGATTGCCCCCCTTATGGAAGCTGCCGTTATATCAGTCCTGCCGTAATCATGAAAGAACGCAGCCCAGGCATGCAAATCACCGTTAAAGAAGCGAACTAACCACAACACTGAAACGAGGTCCCATATCGGCAGGTCGCTGGTGTCTGTTTTTCTTTTACGAAGATAAGTGTTGGTAAACTTTTCAACAGTTTCCATGCCATAGGTATAAACAAGATCGCAGCGAATGCCGGCGAGGTCTACCAGGGGATCACCAATAAATGCATCTTCCCAGTCGATCAGACCGCTGATCCTTTTCCGCTGCCAGAGTATATTGCCATTCCACATATCTCCGTGTAATAAAACAAACGGATTCTGATTTTTCGGCGGCCAACAATGCTCAATTTGCTCCCTGATAAAGAATTCATTCATTAGCTCTTCTGTAATTTTTGGCTTTATCCCGCACAGGTCGTCCAGGTTCGTGGAGAGAGGAGGTACACCAACTTTTTCGAGTTGGTGCAGGTCAACATTGTGAACTTGGGCAAGCAGTTTGGCTATCTTTTCTCCGCGGTCAGGAATGGCGCAGATGGAAAAATTTGTTTCCCCGTGGAGATACTCCAGCACCAGAGCCGGAGATCCAAAGAAGAGTCCCTGTCGGTCAATGGCAACCGGACGTGAAACAGGCAGGTTCTTTGAACTAAGAATCTCCAACAGCCCGTATTCCATTTCAATAGATGCAGGCCTTTGCGCGAGGTCTGAGGTGGAAAACTGGCGCACGATCCAATCGACCAATTTGCCATCAGGCAATTTCACATTAACAAGTGTCACACTGGCAGACATGCCCCCCGCGAGAGGTTGAATGCCAAGGACTTCACCTGTGAGGTGCAGGCTTGCGAGTAATTTTATAACGGAAGAATGGTCGATCATCGGCGAATGAGCCTGCGAAAATATTAAATTATCTTGTCAAGTTTACCGGCGAGTTGCCGCAGGTATTCCAACTGACCAATATGATATGCGTAATGAAAATGAAGGAAGAAAACGCGCCAACCCAACGTCATTTTGCGCTCTCCGATTTGGATCTCGCGCGAAAGCGCATTTTCTTCCAGTCCATCAAGTAGTGAATCCAATGTGGTGTTAATCTGCGCCAACATTTTTAGCAGTACTGAAAGTTCCAACACGCCCGGTTCATCCCCATGGATTGGTTCAGACGCACGCTCGTACCGGGTAACCAAATCCGCGTCAAATGGAGGGACGCCACCAATTGCGGCAATGATTTCCAATTGGCTGGTGATGAGGTGCCCCAGCACCCAGTTGAGGCAGTTCCCTCCAGGATGCGGCTGCAGCAGACTGTCAGCATGGGTCAAATCCCTGGTTTGATCTTCAATGACCTTAAGTTCGATGGTGAAAATTTTTTGAAAATCCTTGATAGTGGTCATTCTCTCTCCTTAAAAAACAGGCTGTAACTAAACCCGGGGGATCGCAAAAACAACGCTTCATTATTATGGAGTGGATTGATTAGAATTTCAAGCTTTTTTGAGATAGATTGTATACTTTTCATATCAGCGGGGTTAACCATAATACTTGTGAAAGGAAATCGGCACTCTCATGGCGCAGAATGAAGACAAAATAGAACAATTGAGTGACAGCCTGATCGACGAGATCGTGGGTGCGGTGGCGTTTCCCAAGACCGCCTTCACCCATCAGATCGGCTCACGTCTTTTTAAAAATATATGCAGAAAACTGGCGGTAATTGCCGTTCCTTTTGATGAGATTGTCGGAAACGACGGATTACCCGAAGGCAGCCGGTGGATGTTGACCCATTTTTGCGATAAGATCACTGCTTACGGCACTGAGAACATCCCGCAAAGCGGTCCGTTACTGGTGGTCACCAATCACCCGGGGTCTTATGACGGCATGGTGCTGTTTTCACAAATGCCGCGGACAGATATCCGCTGGATTTCAACAGAAATTCCCTTCCTGCGCCTGCTTCCCAACCTGCAGGAAAACCTTTTCTTCTCCTCGCGGGAGGATTCGCGAAACCGTATGGTAGTGCTGAGGAACTGCATAAAGCATATGCAGGCAGGTGGTGTGCTTGTATATTTTGCCGCCGGTCACCGCGACCCTGACCCGGCAATCTACCCGGGTGCGTCACGTGCGATTGACGGTTGGCTGGATATTTTTGACGTGTTTTACAAGTACATTCCTGAATTAAAAGTAATCCCTGCCATCATGAGCGGGGTGGTGGATAAATACTGGTCGAAACACCCGCTCACATGGTTAAGACGAAAACAGATCGATCAGCAGCGCCTGGCGGAATTTGGGCAGGTGATTACCCAGTTGGTGCATCCCGGGAAGCTTATGCTATCCCCGAACATTTCTTTTGGACAACCTCTTATTCAAAAAGACTTACTTGAGATGAGCCTTGACGGCACTCTGCGCAGTGCGATAATGCAAAAAGGGAAACAACTCCTGCAAGAGCATTGCGAGCGATTTGGGGGTAACGCGGTCTGATGACAACATTGTAGCTAAACGGGGGATGAATAACGCTTTTCTCCTGCTTCAATACGCACCTTAAGATGATTCTCAAATGGCGGCAGGGGGCAGGTGGCATGCGGGGTGTAGGCACAGGGCCAATTTTTGGCAAGGTTAAAATCCAATACCACTTCGTTATCTTGAGGTAAGGCAGTGTTGAGGAATCTTCCACCCGGGTAAGTGGTATCAATTTTTGTCAGGTCGGTGAAACTGAAGAGCAGCTCACCGTCATCTTCTTCAGCGATCAACGAACAAGATTCGCCATTTATTGTGAAGGTGGCTCTACCTATAAATTTGGACTCATACTTCGTGCCGACAACATCTTCAACCGGCAGAATTTGCGGTTGTGGGAAAGAGGTGAATTTGGCTGTTATCCGCCAGGCTGGATCGACCGGAAAATAATTCAATCCTGAAAAATCCCTGGAGGTACGGGCAGCGACATCCCAGACGCGCAGGAAGTAACATTCGCCGCGCTGGATGACAACGATGTGAATAGCACCGACCGAAAGGATATCAGTAACCTCGTCGTGGTCTGTACCCAGGATCCCTGGTTCAGCAGGTTGACCGTTCACTTGCAAGCTGGATGTGCACTCCAACAGAATTACTTTTCCATGATCGAGCTTTAAAATAACCTCAAATCCTACAGGCAATCCGGGGATGTTGATGGCATTTCTTAGCGTTCCGCCAATTGTGTTTTCACCATCTGCCAGGAGGTACAGCCCAATAAGTGAGAACCAGTTGCGCGGGTTGGCAAGCAGGCGTTTTTCCCTCGCTGCGCGCTGCTCCAAGATCGAATCTATGTAAGTGTCTGTATTCATTAAGGTGTCCAGGAATCGATATTCTCTGATTTTTATTATTGACAGGTTGTATTATAGACGCAACCAAACCTAATAATTGAATAGATTAGCGAAAACCGCCCTGGAAAAGGGCGGTTTTACTATTCGGTTATTGTGTTTTGGTATTAATCCAGTAATGATGCTGGAACGTTTCCGCCGTTTTCAGCGATCTTGCGCAAGACTGCTTTGTGCAGCCACATGTTCATTTCGGCAGAGTCCGCCATCTTCGCAGGCGGGCAACCGAGTTCTGTTGCCAGTTCCTTGCGGGAGGTGAGGCTGCTGTCAATGTCGAGCAGTTTGAGCAGATCGACGATGGAGGTTTTCCAGTTCAATTTCTGAGGATTGGCTGCTGCCAATTTTTCTAATTTGCTGACAACGTCAACCATTTCCATGGCTTGAGGTTTTGCTGCAGCAGTCAATTTGCCGAGTAAATCACCAACTGGGCGAACATTACCCGTGGGTTTTACAACTGTTGTGGGTGTCGCCTTGGGTTTGAATCCCAACTTTCCTAGTAAATCCTTAAAGAATGCCATAATATTTCCTTTCCCTTGATCACTAATTAGTCGTTTATCGACTTATATTCATTATATAACTTTGTCAACCATTAACAAGCATTTTTAGAAATGTTAAGAAATTTTTAAGATTTCACTATTTTTGGTTTTCTGGATTGTTTACCGCGTGGTTTTATAGAATGTAACCAAACCATCCTGCTATTGATATATTATCCATCGCGGACAACTATTTTGGATACACCCAATCCTCAAACACTTTGCTTAGGTCACATTGGCAGTGTTCTTCCGCCAGTTGTTTGAAGTTTGCAGAAGTACTCACTTGCCACTGGTAAGTTTGAGCGTAATCCAGCAGAAAAGCGTCAAAAACATCCTGTCCCATGCTATCGGCGAGTTCCTGCAGGAAGATTGGTCCACGCCCATAGATGATGGCGCTGTATTCTGGACCCTGGTATTCTGAGGCGGCTTTTCCAAGGGGAATCGCTTCCTGGCTAACCCTATTCCAGCGATTGAACCAGGTCTCCTGGTATTGATTCATGCCACTCTCGCCATATTCATCCAGGAAAAACATGCCGGTGATGTATTGCGTCAATGATTCATCCAGCCACGGTTCGTTTTTTTGATCGTTGCCAACGGTGTTGTAGAACCACTGGTGACCGACCTCGTGAGCGACAGTTGCCTGCAAAATCACAAAGGCGGGTGCACCGCTGATAGTCTGGTCCGGATCGTATGCCAACCTGGTAATGCCCACAACCCCGGGGTACTCAATGCCGATGGCTCCCTGCATAGGGGTGCTGGCTACGTCGAACTCGGTGTAGGGATAGTTTCCGTAGCGTTCACTGAAATCCTCAAGCGCTGCTGCAGCTACATTTAAAGCGCGTTTTGCACCTTCTTCCCTATCTGCCAATGCGTATGAGTTCACTTTAGTTTCACCGATGGTCTTGCTGATCTTAACAAAATCCGGGCTGGCTGCCAGGTAAAAATCTCGAGCGGGTCCGGCAGCAAAAGTGACCACCTGCTGGTTCTGATCTTTTACAGTTGCCACCTCGATTCCAGAGGCTACCATCACCAGGTTAGCGGGAGCGGTAACACGCACAAGGTAAAAACTGACATCGTTGTATGTTGTATCCGCATTGGGCGGGAGAGGTCCAGCGTGCCACCCCTGGTCATCATAAGCCGGGATCATTGGATAAAAGCCATCCAGCACCAGGATATTGTCGATGATGGCAAACAATCCGTAATTCCCACCACCTTCTGTGGGAACTTCCACGTCGAAATTCATTTTAATGAGCAGCTTTTCCGCTGGCTGGAGGGGTTTAGTCAGGGAAAGGCAAATAGCACTGTTGTTTTCCAGCGTTTCAGGTGACACAACCTGCCCGCTCACTGTCACATCCGAAATGGTGACCTTGCCGCCCAACTGGTTGGGGTACAACTGGAAACACACCTTATCCAGGGGTTTGGATTCCTGGTTGGTGAATTGCACTTCTTCCTGGCCTTTGAGGGATGCCAAATCGTCAGCAAGCGATATTTCGATGTGATAAACACTAGCACCGGGGAGCTGCTGCAGGGTTTCCTGTTCTGTTGAGATCAGCCCGCTTGAAAATACCGCGCGGTCATCCCAATTGGACCAGATGTCATCAATATTTGGGTTTTGCGGGGCAGCTTGTTTCCCAAAGAGGGTGGCGCAACCCGAAAGCAATAACGCGCATAAAAAAACAAGGAGCACGCTGGACAAGGAAAATTTCATGGGAGCATCCTATTAGGGAATGAATTATAAAGATAAGTTATTGCAGCTACCTTAATAGAATGTTAAAAACGCAAGCCCCAAACCATTAAGGCTTTGTAGTCCAGCACAATTTCCACACTCGGCTTTTTCAGCCATAAATTATTGAATTGCGATGGATTCTTTTGGTTTGACAAGCACATCCCTGCAGAGCAGGCAGCCGGCAACAAACAAAAGCACGACCAAAAGGTCATAGGCAATTATCAGGGAAAGCACAATTGCCATCCAGGGGCTGGATTCCGGGGTCGAACCATCAGCAAGTCCGGTGACAACAGCCAATGCCTGACCCCCGACCACGGTGAAGACAGCCAAACCTGCCGCCCAGACGATGAACTTCACCCTGGTGTGTGCGCGGATGGCAGCCCAAATTAACAACGCCGCCCCCCCCAGCACCAGCAACCCCAATTCAGCAGGCAATAAATAGTCAAACATGAAGCGACCGCTCTGAACCAGGCGAATCAAAGAAAATACAATTGGCGCTACAACTGGCAAGCCAACGAGGATAGTTCCACTTATCGCCAAAATCTTTGTGAGCATGTGTTTGGATTTCATCTTGACCTCCATGTTTCTCTGCATCGGGTAGGGATAAACTCATTGTAGCGCGGAAAAAGGATGGCTTCAAACAATTCAAACATGATTTCCAGAGCCTCTAAATTGTTATTGGATAAGCCACAGGATTACCCAGGTTCCTTTCACATGGCTATTAAATTCGATAATTGATTTTAATCAGGGGAGATTTCTTTTGAAAACCAAAGTTTTTCGGCCACACAAGTAAACCCCAGCGATGCTGCCAGTTGCTGCATTGCCGCATTTTCGCTGCTGGTGCCAAATTCTACTTTTTGTGCTCCCGATTTTGCGAGTATCGCCATCCCTGTGGAGACCAGGGCCTTTGCCACCCCCTTATGCAGGTGGTGCGGGTGAGTACCTATAGGATCGGTAAAACCGGTAACCTTGGAATCATCGTAGAACCCGCAGATACAAAATGCGCAAAGTGACCCGTCCGGTGCTACCGCGACCAGGTCAAGGTCCTTGTTGTACTGCGGAGTGTTCATCATCGCCTGGCGGTATTCAACCGTCATATTTTCTGTCCCGAACGCCGCTTGGTGCAACTCAACCAAAGACGCGATGGTATCGAAATCATTCACTGACCGCCAGGTATAACCGGGCGGAAATGGAGAAATCTCAAACAGCTCAAATAAAGGCCGGGAGAATGTTAGAGACCGCACGCTTCCCTGGACAAATCCATTTCTCAACAGCAGTTCCTGGCGGTGGATATTCGCAGAACTGCAGCAGTGATCTAGCGAGTCGTGAGTGCCACAATCGTTGTTGCGCAGTTGGAGGCAGCGGACTCCCCAGGCAATGATCTCATCTTCCAACTCGGGGGCGTAAGACACGTTTTTTGTCTCGAACCACAAATTGCAGTAATCGTCCACATACCCGAGTCCTGCAAGAACGTCTCCATCCCGCCACAGCCTTATAGTCTCCCGCACTGTTTTCATCTGGATGTGTTCTTCAAAATCAACGATGGCACAGGAATCTTCCTTTCCTGTCAATAACTGGCGAACTTCCTCAATATCCGTTTGACTTCTTAATGGCAACATATTCATGATTCCTCTTTAATGCTAATAGTCTCCAATGTGCAAATCTTTATTTTAAACCTGCCCGCTTATATTGGGAAATTGTCCTTAAATAATTCAGCGCCGGAGAATCCTCCGACGCTGAAAAAAACAGACTAACCGGACATTATTTGATATCCCGGGTTGAGATTCCCAGGGCTTTTGCCACACCTTCTCCGTAAGCTCTATCTGCTTGAAGACAGTTGCTGATATGGCGGATCTTGATGAAATCAGGGGCATCACCCATAGCGCGCGCTGTGTTTTCAAATAGCACCTGCTGTTGATTGCTATTCATCAAGCGGAAGAGCTTGCCGGGTTGTGTGAAGTAATCACTGTCATCCTCACGGAAATTCCAGCTACTGGCAGCACCAAAAAGGTCCAGCGGCGGTTCCTTGAACTCGGGTTGTTCCTGCCATTCGCCAAAACTATTGGGTTGGTAGCCAAGGGTGGAGCCGGAATTACCGTCCACGCGCATCTGTCCATCACGGTGTGAGGGGTTGGCAGGGGCGTTCTTGGGGCTGTTGACGGGAATCTGGTGATGATTGATACCGAGCCGGTAGCGCTGCGCGTCTCCATAAGAGAAGAGCCTGCCTTGCAGCATTTTGTCAGGAGAGAAGCCGATTCCGGGCACGATGGCGGCAGGATTGAATGCGGCTTGTTCCACGTCCTGGAAGTAATTCTCGGGATTGCGGTTAAGTTCGAGGATGCCCACCTCGATCAAAGGGTATTCCTTTTTGTACCAAACCTTTGTCAGATCAAAGGGATTGTAGGGCATGTTATTCGCCTGGTCTTCTGTCATCACCTGGATGTACATCTTCCAGCGCGGGAAATCGCCTTTCTCGATGCTTTGAAACAAATCTCTTTGATGGCTTTCCCTGTCTTTGGCTACGATGGCTTCAGCTTCCTGGTCGGTTAGTACCTTAATCCCCTGCTGGGTCGCGAAATGGAATTTCACCCAGACCCTTTGATTCTTGGCGTTATTCATGCTGTAAGCATGGCTGCCAAACCCGTGCATGTGGCGGTAAGAAAGTGGTATACCGCGGTCACTCATGGTGATGGTGATCTGGTGCAACGCTTCGGGAAGGGAAGTCCAGAAATCCCAGTTGTTGGTGGCGGAGCGTAAATTGGTTTGGGGGTCGCGTTTGACTGCGCGGTTGAGATCGGGGAAGAAGTGTGGATCGCGCAGGAAAAAAACAGGTGTATTGTTGCCCACAAGGTCCCAGTTGCCTTCTTCTGTGTAATATTTCATGGCAAAACCGCGGATATCGCGTTCAGCGTCGGCTGCGCCGCGTTCCCCTGCCACAGTTGAGAAGCGCACGAAGGCTTCTGTTACCTTGCCGACCTTTGAAAAGATCTTTGCTTTTGTATAGCGGGTAATGTCGTTGGTAACCGTGAACTTGCCGAATGCGCCGGATCCCTTGGCGTGCATGCGCCGCTCCGGGATGACCTCGCGGTCAAAATGTGCCAATTTCTCCTGATACCATACATCCTGCATTAGCATGGGTCCGCGCGGACCTGCGGTCATGGCGTTCTGATTATCTGGAACTGGTGCTCCAGCAGCAGTGGTGAGTTTGGTTAATTTTTTCATTTTAATCTCCCTTGTTACTTTATACTTTGATTATACGGTAAACAAAACACAGGCAGAATGTTCTTTCTACCTGTGTTTTCGAATATTGATCCGAGACTTATCAACTTTTACATCAAATCTTTATCCATTAAATGCTTTTTGTAATGCGGCGATATCCAGTTTTGTCATTTTCAACATCGCCTGGGTAGCACGGTAGACTTTTTCACTATCTGGATCGCTGAGCAGTCTACCTAAAATAGTTGGGACCACCTGCCAGGTGACGCCAAATTTATCGGTTAACCAGCCGCACTGGTTTTTTTCTCCGCCAGCGGAAAGCCGCTCCCAGTAATGGTCCACTTCATCCTGGGTCTCACAGTCAATGACGAATGAGATCGCTGGAGAGAATTTGTAAACCGGACCGCCATTGAGGGCGATGAAATGTTGTCCGTTGAGAGTAAAGGCCGCTGTCATTACTGAACCTTCCTGACCGGGTGAATCCTTGCCATAGCGGGCAATGCTTTCTACGCTGGAATCTTTAAAAATTGCAGTGTAGAAAGTCATCGCCTCTTCTGCATTGTTGTCGAACCAGAGAAACGGGGTGATTTTTTGCATTTTTACTCCTTGCCTGACAGTAAAATCAAAATCTCAACACACGTGATGCTATGAATTTAAACCAGAAACGTTTTAGGTGGTCTCGATATGGCTTGGGTCCATATAACCAAATTCCCAAATGTGCCCATCGAGGTCTTCAAAACTGCGGCTGTACATAAAGCCAAGGTCTTCTGGTTCACGGGATTTTTTAGCACCGGCCTTAAAGGCCTTATCCACCAATTCATCCACTTCCTTGCGGCTGTCGACCATCAGAGCGTTGATCACTTCAACCTCAGTCCGAGTATCGATAATTCTCTTGGGGGTAAAGGTATTAAAGAATTTTTCCAGTAAAAGCATGAAGTAAATATTCTCGCTGATGACCAGGCAGGCAGCTCTCTCATCGGTGAATTGTGTGTTGAAGTGAAAGCCCAGGTTGGTAAAGAAAGCCATGCTTCTCTTGAGATCCTTCACGGGAAGGTTGACAAATATTTGTGTAGACATATATCCTCCGTTCTCGGGATGAACATTCCCGATTTCTAAATTCTAACAAATAAGACAATAATTGTCCAATATATAACAATCAATCATGCCTTTATATACGCGGGATGGTTTGCGGTAGCGGTTCGTTTAAGCAGGATTTACTGAATTAACTTTTTTTCCATTGCGTAATGCCCGGGTATGACGTGGTAGCCGAGCTTTGCATCAATAGCAATGATTGGATCGTTCAAGGTGTTGTGATGGGTGCGTACGCGATGAAGTTTAAGCACGTCGCGGGCAAAACGCAGCGCGGTGACCTTCACAGCCTGAGCCAGTTTACGACCGCGGTAACGCTTGTCAATTCCAGTATGCAGGTTATAAGCAAAATCATTCCCCTCAAAGCACGTAATAGCGCTCAACCCGACCCAGTTTCCAGTATTGGTATCGATGACAAGCATCTGCCCCGCGGGGTTGAACCACGCAGCCTGGCAAACACTCTTGTGGAACTCCTCAAACGTTTCCCATGTATGTTCACCACTTGAACCTGGCGTTTCCATTGAGGTCATGTCATTCAACGCGTAAAGTTTGCGCTGGGCTTCTTCCGTATTCCCCAGGGCTTCCATTGAGGTGAATTTGAACCCCTCTCCCTGTAATCGATTAATGATTTCATCAAAAGGGTTGTCGTTAAAAGTATCCAGATCCAGTTCCATGCCGATAAGGTGCAGGTGTTCGGTAAAGCCGCGGTGTTGGGCAAAGGTCAAGCCTTCGGGGCAATCATCAGGAACGTGAACATCGATCCAGCTCACTCCCAGTGGGGCGATTCGCATTTCAAAATTCTCATACAAAAGGCTTCCTGCCCCTTGTCCGCGGTTATCAGGTTGCACATAGAGGGAGAGAAAGGTCTTTCCCGGGTGGTACTGGTTGCGGGTCGCCCAATAGAATCCAACAGGATTACCCTGTGCGTCAACCGCCATCTCGCTGGTGATACGGTCTTTGTTTTTGTTATAGAATTGGCTAAGACTATTGTTGGTTGACTTCTCCCCTTCAAGGATGGTGAACCAGTCTGCCAAAAGATTGAAATCGAGTTCCGCATCAACCGGCCTCGCTGTAAATTCTTTCATTTTTCCTCCCTGGATTGGTTTACACATCCTTACTTTTTCTTCACCTTCTTAAGGTTTTCTTCCAAACAGAACTCGGTGATCCTGCGGATCAGGTCAAACGGGATTGGTTTGTCCAAAGGAAACTGGACAGTCCCCTTGGATGTTTTATATGCGGATAACTCAATGGCAAATTCTTTTACTCCTTTGGAGCCGGGGTAAAAGCCTATGTGGTGGGCGTACCCAGAAAAATGAACCAGATTCCCGTGGAGTTTAAAGGTGGGAATCCCGTAACTGATGGCTTCGGTGGCTTCAGGAACTACAGCTTTAATCGTCTCTCTGACCTGTTGGAGAATGTTCTGGGTCTCAGGTGGGAATTGACTGATGAAGTCATCGATCGTTTTTGCAGTCTGAGGTTTCATTTTTTTCCTGACGTTAATGTCTATATTAAATGGTTTGCAGTTAATAAAACAATTCTCTCAAAACCAATGGACGACTCACAACTTCCATAGTTTCCTGGTTAATTTTACCCTGTTGGATCAGTTCTATTCCTGCTTGCTTCGCAGCATCCAGGACGAGTTGCCCATTCCTTGAGATCATTCCATTTCGTCTCAATTCTGAAGCGTGCGGCCTAAGCAGAGCTCCTGCAAACTCAGTTGATGCATCCTCAGCAAGTTCCTTGACAATGCGCACCACAGTATCCATGTTTTCAATTTCCCACCAACCGCTTGTTGCCACAAGAATGAATTTGTGGAGTCTAACATCACTTCGAAGTCTGGCACGGGTTCTCCCATCCCGTTGTACAAGGGTTGGGTTCAGAAGTGGACACAAACGGTTGATAAAGTTCTGCATTTCCCCTGGTAAAGGAATGTAGACCGGGGTGGCAAGAACAAGAATATCGGCATCTTTTAGCTGAGGATACAGCAACTCCATATCATCCTTGAAGCAGCATTCTCCTGGTTTATTGTTCCAACAATACAATTTTCCACAAGAATAGGGTTTGATTTCCAATTGGCTGGTGTAATAAAGATCCACCGTGCTCCCGCAATCCCTTATCCCGTCTAGAAAGGAATTTAGGAGTAAAGCGGTGTTTCCTTTATCCATTCGGGGGCTGCCATTAATTGCTATCACTTTCGACATGATTTCCTCCTTTGGCTTTACGCCAAGAACAAGGTTAACGATGTCGCGATATGCTTATTTTATTGTAAACCGTTGTTAACCAGTTTCAATAGAACAAAAAACACTCTATTTGAGCGTTTTTGGTTAGTTTCTGTTATTTACCCGCGATGATGGAAAACCTTTTGATGATAAGGAATAGGAAGACAGCCCAGGGAACCAGGGATGCCAACGAGAAGATCAAACCGATTGTTCCAGCGCTTGAGGGGATGCTCATTAAAATCCCGGAAACCAGTCCGACAATGGCTATTCCTTTACCAAATAAATCACTGCGCAGCATCAAACCGGAAAAAATTAAAAGAGATATCGCATTGAGGACATAATACGCGTCAAATACTGTTCCTTTGTAGGTAGCGAGCATGGCATGTCCAGCTCCCATCAGAGCAGTTTGCTGCAGTTCATTCGATGTGGCAGAAAATTGATTACTGAGAGAGAGCATTTCAAATGCGGTATTTGACGAATAATAGGCACTTATCCCGACGAGCCCAAAAATAAGCGCGATCAGTGAGAGGCTTTCAGACACACGCCGTAAAGGACTCCAGATGGCGATATAGATCAATATCAATATGGTGTTATTCACCAGGTAAAGCAAATCCATACTCAATAACCCGAGCAGGCGGTTCTGCTGGAAAAGAGTAAAAAAGCCTTCAGTTGTGATTGGGGGTGGCCAGATGATGAAAATGACAATTTGGGTGATCATTACCGCCAGCATACCGATAGCAGAGACACCGCCAATTTTGTAAAGCAGCCTCCAGCGGTTGTTTTTAGTCGTAGACAAAATTTCTGTGTTCATTTGTGTGTGGAGTCCTTTAATTTTTAAAATAGGTGGGCGCGCCTATTATGCCATAAAAATGAATGCGCTACCCTTTTATTTTTAGATAAAACCTAAGATATTGCTACCAGAAACAGTGGCATTGGGGAAACCAGTTCACCAAATTTTTGGGAATAATCGCGAAGTGTGGGAGGAGTAATCCAGGTAGCGCTCCCCAAATTGTTTGACGAGGAGCGCTTCCTCCACCCGGATGCGATAGATGAACGCAGGAAGGAGGATCAGCGGGACTGTGCAGACACCAATCAGACTGGAATACCCTATTCCGATTCCCAATGACATCATGATATAGCTCAAATAAGCCGGGTGGCGGACGAATTGATATGGTCCTGATCGTATGAGTTCCTGGGTTTCTGTTACCCTCAAGTGGCCGGAATAGTTTTTGCCGGTCTCCCGGCGAGCCCACACAAAAAGCACAAAACTGAAAATCACAAGGACTATTCCGGTCACTTGCACAAGCCATGTTTGCGGTAGCCAACCAGGAAACCATTGAGCTTCTACAGGTGAAAAGAAAAAGACGATCAAAAATCCCGGCAAGATCAGCCAGAAAGAAAGGTCGCCTGTTTCTTCGTGGGTAGTTTCCCCTTCGATTTCAGGATCATTGAAAGGTTTATGCTTGATCCAGATGGTGATTATAAATCCCCAAAAAAAGATGTTTCCGATAATCAATAAAAACCAACCCATCCAATATGCTGGAAGTGTCCTCCAGCCCAGCCAGGCCAGGAATCCTGCCAAGGGTGGGACGAGTACCGCAAGGAAAAATTTTACAGGACGGCTCATGTGTTCTCTAAATAGTTGACAGCGTAAAAAAAAGTCTTCAGAGATTTATCATGCCGGCTATGTTTCGATTCGATTTAAGATGCGCCATGCCATCAGTGTGAGCCAACGGGAAGGTTCTTTCTTCTGCCCAAATTCCCAATCCTTCCAGGCTGTCCATTGAGACTCTACCGTGAAACGACCTTTATCATCCATTTTGGATTTAAGCACTCCGATCATGTCGAGCAGGCGTGGGTCTGACTTAAGCCATGGGAATTGGGTGAGTATCTGAAGCACGTGCATGAGGTCATACCAGACAAAGGGAATTTTTAATTTACGGAAATCAGTCCCCATGTAAAAGATAAAAGGATGTTTTTCCAGGCTATGTTCCCATAGATTGAGAAGTGTCTCTGCGCCTATATGGCAGGCAGGACTGTCTCGCAAGTCATCCACTTCGGCTAACAATTTCAACATTGCCAGATTCGCGTAAGGGCAAGGGTCTTCCTTGCGCCCCGGTCCATGAAAACTACCTACGGTCATCGAAACCTTGCACGGCCAACCGTTATCGCGGACTATCCCCGCAAGGTATGTGACAGCTTGTTTTATGGCAGGCTCAGAACTTAACCCAAATTTAACCAGAGCATAGATAATTAATGGCGCATCGCATAATGCCCACCCCATTATTTCTTGACCCAAACTACTTTGTTCGTTGGCAAAACTTGCCGGGAGTTGGAATGGACCTTCCTCGGATTTGTGCAGCATGATACGGTTAGTGATGGATTTCACTCCCGGATCGCCGATTTTAATACCCAGGTCGGCGAGAAAGGTGAGCTTGTGAAATGGCTGACCGGCACTCTTGTGGCTGGCAATGACCTTGCCCGGCCAATCAGACAGATCGCGGATTAATTGAATTACTTTTGGGTCTTCAAGCATCGCGTTGCGCGCCACCATAACCTGCGTGTCGGCATCTTTTTGACCCAACATGTCCAGCCTGGTGCGATATTCGATCCAGGGTTCGCCTGCTAAAAGCCAATCAATGGGAATTCCCATGGGTTATTCTCCACAAAAATCATCGATATTATTTAAATATTATTATATACATACAAAATAAAAAGACTCAATGTGAGAGTCACAAAGAGTCTTTTACGATTTATTTTTAGGTTGTTCGAATCGACCTAACGACCGGCGAATTGAGCACCCAATAGGCTTTGAAGCTGCATCAGCATTTCAGCATCATCACCTACGTAAAGGACGATAATACGGCCAGCCTTAAAGAAGTGCGGCGTCGATACCCAGAATAGCATGGTCGTACCGACACTCCCGCCGTCTGAAGACACCAGGCTGGCATCAGCCTCCATATCCTCGTTGGAATCGTATTCAAACACCAGGATATCAGTTTCCCTGACTTTGACATTAGCGCCTCCAACAGAGAAATACTCCTGCATCTCAGGATCTCCTACTTCCCTGACGGCATCGGCGGCATTAAGAGCGGCAATCAATCCATCCTTGTCGACAATATAAATATCTGGGGTAGAGGTTGCATCACTACCGCGGTTGCCGGCACAGGCTGCCAGCAGAACCACTGCCAAAAGCATAATGACTAACGAACTCATCTTGTTTCTCATTTCAAACCTCCTTAATAGCTGTTACTATTACTTTTGTATCATGACGCCATTGTTTTTAGAAAGTTCCCTTTTCAACCGAACATTAAAATATTATAATGTAGATAAATATAGTCTTATTAAAATATCTTAAGAGGAGAGGGAAGAAGAAAAAATGACAAAATACGGAATGAGATCGTCAGTTTCTGGATCTTTGGAAGCGGTAAAAGGAAATGTCGTGGCTGCACTGAAAGAACAGGGATTTGGGATATTGACAGAAATTGATGTTCAAAAAGTGCTTAAGGAAAAGATTGGCGTTGATTTTGAACCCTATCTCATCCTCGGGGCGTGCAACCCGGGTTTTGCACACCAGGCTCTCTCGGCGGATCGCTCGATAGGATTACTACTCCCATGCAATGTGGTTTTACGGCAGAACGGTGACAATGTGGATGTGAGCATCCAGGATCCGGAAGTAATGTTCAGTATGGTGGAAATGAGCGCAAATTCCGACCTGGCAAAGGTACCCCAGGAAGCTAAACAACGGTTGCAGAAAGTGCTAAACAACCTATAGTGACATCTAATAATCAACAGCTGTTCATGGAATAAACAAAGGTCCCTGGTAATCCGCAGCCTTCAATTTGAACTCACTTTAATTATGAAAATGAAAGCAAAAGCGCCTGCAGTTCTGCAGGCGCTTTCAAATGAGTAAATCCGTGGTTTAGTTGCCGCCCTTATCAGAAACGCAGCGGAACCCGGCATCACTGCTGCTGTTAAAGTCGGGGTCGTAAGTGCGGTCTGCCGCACGGATGAAGACTGAATTACTGCGCCAGCCACCACCGCGCAGCACCTTATAGGTACTGCCTGAAGGTCCTACAGGATTTTCAGCCGGTGATTTTTCGTAAGCATCTGCGGCATACCAGTCGTTAACCCATTCCCAAACGTTGCCTGCCATATCCATAACGCCATACTCGCTGGCACCATCCGGGTAGCTGCCAACCGGGCTAGTATCTCCCGCGCAGTAGTTGGAGGTGGTATTGTTGTAGATATTTGCCAGGCTGCAACTGGCATCTTCATCACCCCAGGGGTATGTTCGAATTATGCTTCCGCGCGCTGCTTTTTCCCATTCAGCCTCAGAGGGTAATCGCTTATCTTCCCATTTGCAGTAATCCTCCGCGTCAAACCACGAAACGTAGATTACCGGGAAATAGGCATAAGCTGGATTGTCGTAATAAGATGGAAATGTATCCGAAGAGAAATCTTTCGGCGGATTACACGCACCTACCTTCACACACTCGGCATACTCACTATTGGTAACCTCGTATTTATCGATGTAGAAATCGCCTAGGGCAATTGTGTGCAGGGGCAGCTCATCCGGGAGACAGGAAAACCCTCCGTTGTGATCCGGGTCACATCCCATCTGGAACTCACCTCCGGGGACCAGGACCATCTCGGCAGTGTCTATTTCTACCGGAATTGGTGCTTCGGTGGCGATTGGTTCGGGTGTTGCTGTTGGAATTACTTCCGGGGCTTGAGTTGGAGCTTTCGTTGGAGCTGAGGTGGGCAACACCTGCAGCGTTGCGGTAGGTTCTGAAGCACATCCAACAAGGAACATCAATGCAACTGTGAAGAGGATTACTTTTTTCATAGTGAACCTCCCTTCCTTATTTTAAATTTTACAACCAAGTTGACCGTTTTGATTCCATCAATGTGTTTAATAAATTAAAACCCCCCAATCTTAAAGGGGAATGAGATTTTTGAACCCTTTTTAACCGTGAAAAAACCGCGATCCCGCCCTCAACCCCTATTTTGGAGGTTCGGAAGCTGTTTCTTGAGAAGCCAAAACCGGTTCTGCATCTGAAATTAATGATGTTATTCTCGAGAGGCTGCTCATCACCAAAGGCGGCTTGGGTTCTTCCATTGTGCTGACGGCTTCTGTCAATTGATCCAGGCGTTCCTTGAGGTCTGAAATTGTCGCGGCTGCCCCGGTCACAGACCTGTGGCTGACCAGCCGATACCATAAGATCTGGCAAACCACCGACAAAGGCGGCGCAAGGATGATCCCAAAAATTCCAAAAGTATCTGCCAGCGCGATTAAGAAGATCACTGTCAGGATCGGATTATCCCACCTGCGGTTTAACAGTCTTGGTTTGAGCCAAATCATGATAGCGATCATGACTAATAACGCGTACAGTGCTGTGAACAAGCCAATTTGAATACCGGTGAACAATCCCACCAGCAGAGGTGCAAGAATTGCCAGTATAGCTCCAACCACAGGGATCAGGCACAACAGTGCACCAACCAGGGCTAACAGCGATGGATATGGTGATCCGAACAACCAGTACCCAAGCCCTAACAGTAAACCAGCCGCGAGACTTTGGATGAGTTGACCGCGGATATAACTGCCAATATCGGGCTCGATCGTTCGCCAGACACTCCGAGCGCGCTTGCGCTGGTCGGAGGGCAGGATAGACAGCCACAACCGTTCGAAATGAGCCTGGTTAAAGCCCCAATAAATCGCCAGTATCAAAATAATCGCAATCGCAGCGGCTAAACCACCAATTCCCTGGGCAATGCCCAGTAATGCAGGACCAACAAGCTCACCTTCGCTTCCGATGATCGCCTGGAAAAGGACACTTGGAGACGGCAGCGAGGTTAAGATTACCTTTTGGACAGAACTGCCTGCCCAGATTGGCAGTACCCATCTATCGTGCACACTGACGCTTCTCGCGAATTCCTGTACCTCAACAGTTGAGGTCTTGAATGCTAGAAAGAGGAGAAAACCAAATCCTCCCAGCAGAATGAGGTAAGCGAAAATCCAGGCTACGCGCTCAATAAAGCTGCGCCCTGCCAACCTGCTGAACAATGGACGAATTGTAGCTGCCAGCATTAATGAGATTAAAACATAAGCCACAATAGTGCGGAACTGCCATAGCACCAATATCGCCAGTAATGTGGTTAATACAGCCACCCCAATTCTTACAAGGTTTTTACTCATGGGTATCTACCGGGGGGATCTGTGATAACAACGCGTCCAGGTCTGTGGTCAGAGCTTCTACTTCGTCCATCACTTTATCGATCTGCTTCACTCTTAAAGCAGAACCGCCTTTTTTGAGCCGAACTTGTTTCTGAAGGTCTTGTTCCAGGTCTTTTGCCTCATAACGCAGCCGGCTGGTTATGTCACGACCGATTGAGTCCTCCGGGATCAAGTCCGCCGGGCGGAAAACGAAGCGTTCAAGTAGCAACTGGAGTATTGCGGCAATCGGGATTGCCATGAGCGCTCCTGCAACGCCAAAAAGGGAGCTGAAGGCGAAGATTGCCAGCAGGGAGACAAACGGATTAACGCCGACCGCCTTGCTCATGATGCGTGGAACTAAAAGATTGTTTTCAAGGATTTGAATGATAACCGTTGCAACGATCACCCACAGTAACATTGTGGGGGAAATTGATAGCGCGATCAAACCCGCCGGAATGGCACCTAATGTTGGGCCGACCATCGGCACGGCTTCCAAGGCTCCAGCCACAAGGGCTAACACCAGGGCATTAGGTAACCCAATGATCAGGTAGGCGATCAATGCCAAAACGCCGACGACCAGGCAAAGGGCACCTTGCCCTGCTATGAAGTAACCAATCTTTGATTCCATCGCCGTGATCAATTCAAAAATACCCTCGCGGTGAGATATGGGGAGCAAATGGATCAGGGATTGGATCGTTCGGGTTCCATCCAATGACCAATGGAACGCCAGAAGTAGAATAACGATTGTAAAAAACACGACTTTTGCGGAAGTTGTAACAACCCCCAGAGCTTGTTCAGCAGAAGCCAATAATTCAGGATCCGTTTGGTGCACGGAGTCGAATCCCGGCAGGGCATCAGGCAGGAACTGGTTGATGCCCACTAACAGTTGGTTTGGAGAATTCACCAGCCATGTGCGGAGATTTTGATAGTATTCCGGGATTCCTGAAACGATGGCAGAACCCTGATCGAAGACCAGGGGAAACAATAAAAGAATAAATCCAATGAAGAATGCGAGCAGAAGCGCGTATATGATGAGAACCCCGACCACCCTGGGGATCCCCCGCCGGTACAACCAGTTCACGATCGGCCTGATGACCGTTCCCAACATGATGGCTACGAACAGAATAAAAGCGACCTGGTAATAACGGTAGAGCAACCAAAAGCCAAGGGCAACACAAACGAGTACCAGCGTGGCTACCATAACCCGTCTGAATGTCCATTGGTCAGTTTGTGATGGCGGATTAAGATCCAACTTTACCTCCGGGATTACCAGAAATTTCTATTTTCCTGAAAAATAACCCCGCGCCTTGGCGGAAATTTGGGAATAGGTCATCTTGTCTACTGTGGCAATACCCACAATTCGTGCGCCAAGATTTTTAGACTTGAGACGGTTTTCGAGCTCAACCTTTGCTTCTCCGGGTCCGAAAATCCAGATGGATTCAGCGTTTTGAATGAACGAGATGACTCTGTCATAATAACTTTCCAGGTGGTCGCCAAAATGTCGGTCGCGTACATCCTCGCCTGCAGATCGATGTGAACTATTGCTGCCACCAGAATCCTGATTTGAGGACTGCATATGGGACTCGATATCCGAAGTGATTTCCTGGATTTTTTCGGTTCTATCCTCAAAAGTGACCACCACTGCCTTACGGTGGTCGATCCATAAACCTACTTCTTTCTTTATGTGGTTCTTCAAAGTTGTTTACCCCTTTTCTATAGAAATTTTCAAATCAGCTTTTTTCTTGGGAGTGGCAAGGATCGTATCATTGCGTTTTTCTTGCTTTAAACGCCGAATATGGGCTCGCAATCCCTTTGCTTTTCGTTTTATTTTCGTTTTGATTGGTTCGCTGACTTTCTCTTCCACTTTCTTTTTGATTGGCTCACTTGTTTTTTCAATTATTTTCATTTTGGTCGGAATTTCAACTTTTTCTTTAATTTTCGTTTTCGTCGGACTGCTAACTTTGTCTTTCATTCCTGTTTTGGTTGGAATACCAACTTTACCTTCCCTTTTTGTCTTCGTTGGGTTGCTGACCTTTTCTTTCACTTCCGTTTTGATTGGAATGCCAGCTTTTTCTTTCACTTTGGTTTTGATTGGAATGCCAACTTTTTCTTTCGCTGTGGTTTTGGTTGGCTCGTTTGTTTTTTCTTTCATGTTCTACTCTCCTCTGGATTGCACTAAACAATGTGTTGTGAATGTACTTTTCTAAAATCAATGAATCCCATCTCAACATCTACATGGATCAGCTGCACGCGGATCCTGTCACCAACATCCACACCCTCGAATCCTTGTACCAGTTTTCCCTCGACCGGGATGGAAAGCAAACGCACCCAGGTGCCCTTTTGGGCAGCGCCGGTAGTAATGGAGTCAAATTGTTCACCGATCCTTGATTCCAGTAAGAGGGCTGCTGCTGATTTTTCAACCTGTCGTTCAACTTTGTTGGCGGCATCTTCAGATTCAGTACAATGAATTGCCAGTAAATCCAACTCCTCTTTTTGATAAGGAACAGCTTTTCCGTCCATCGCTGCTTTTAACAGCCGCTGGGTAACCAGATCGGGAAAACGTCGGTTTGGTGCTGTAGAATGTGCATAATCTTTAACAGCCAGACCAAAGTGACCTGGCGCATCTTCATCAGGCAGTTCGGCGATGTATTCGCCGGCTCCGAGCAACTTGATGACTGCCAGGGACAGGTCAGGAAATCGCAGAGGGTCGCTTGCCTTTTCCTTTACCAGGAACTCCTCAAGCGCCTTTGAATCCGGCATAACTGGGAGTTTGGCACCATGATTCTTGGCAATCTCCACGATACGCTCCCAGCGTTTTGGAACGCGCACAACCCGTCTGAGTGAAGGGAATTTAGAGTCAGATAAATAGCGTGCGGTAACTCCGTTAGCGGCGATCATGAAATCTTCAATGATCTCCCTGGCGCGATTCTTTTCTTCCACTTCGAGGACACGGATTTGATCCCCATCGAATATAGGTTTGGTTTCGATTGTTTCGAGGCTTAAGGCTCCGTTCAGATGGCGCAGATTCTTCAACCATTGGGCGGCCCTATCCTGAAGGTGAATATTTTCTGCGAGCCCGTCGACCGCACTCATAGCCTCTGGAGCAGGTCCATTGCCATCCAACCAGGCAGCGACACTGCGATAGGCAAGCTTGGCATGATTACGGACCTTGGCTCGATACACTTCGGAAGATTGAACTGAACCGTCTGGGTCGATCACCATTTCGGCTACAACCGCCAGACGATCTTCATTAAAATTTAACGATGTAAGATTAGTCGAAAGTTTCTCGGGGATCATGGGAAAAACAGTTGAAGCTGTGTATACAGAAGTTGTGTTGTGGCGGGCGTGCTCATCAATGGCTGATCCCTTATTAACCAGTGAATCCACATCTGCCACTGCGACCCAAACCTTGGCACTCCCACCCGGCAGTTCTTCTGCCACGGTCAATTGGTCAAGGTCAAGGGAATCTTCATTATCAATGGATGCCCAAAGTAGCCCGCTTAAATCACGCGATGGGGCAATATTCAGTTGCGCAGGTGCTTGTATTTTTTCAAGTTGCTGGAGTGCTGCAGTAGAAAAGTCTGGGAGCATGCCTCTTTCGAGCATAGCTTTACGGGCAATGTTCTCTAAAATGAAACGATGCTTGCTGCTGTGATTAGTCAATATCTCACTCACTCCCATGTGTGACCAGTTGTTACTTCAAGCCAAAAGTGTTCTAATTGGTTTGTGAAATATCCTTAACTACTTCCGCAGTTTTTTCCGGCTGATTGACGCGAGTGGCCACGTCTGCCTGGGAAATAATGCCAAGTACTTTGTTGACATTGTCCACGATGACAATCCGGCGTAACTGATTTTCAGACATTGCATCCAGAGCTACCTGTAATTCGTCATCTGATCTGCAGGTGACGACCTTGCGCGTCATTACCGCCTCAACTTTGGTGGTTTTTGCCTCGAGCCCTTCACCAACAACCTTTAATGCCAGGTCGCGGTCGGTAATGATTCCGATCAATTTCTTGTTCTGGTCATTGTCGACTACAGGCACAGATCCAACGTTCTCTCGTTTCATCAGTTCTGCCACGCTGACCACATTGTCGGTTGGCTTGCAGAAGTGCGGGTTCGGGGTCATGATATCGGCACACGTTTTCATTTGTAGGTCCTTTCAATCAGGTATTTTCCCATTTGGGGATGAGCACATTACACTCATCTCTCAAAGAGTTAATCCCGAATAGCGGGAGTAGATAATTACAGTCCAGCCTGCCCGGGATGTAAACCGGGCAGGCAGATCACTCTGCGTTTTGATACTTGTTAACCATTATTGGCACAACCAACGTGACACGCGGGTATTTATATGATCCCAAGTAGTTTCAAGATGATGAGAATGACCGCAATCACGATCAGTGTGTGAATCCAGTTACCTGTTTTTGGGAAGCCGGAAAAGACTCTTCCGCCAAAAGCACCGAGCAACCACAGAATCAACAGAATTACAATAATCGTCCACATAAGTTTTCTCCTTTTAGTCGATCTTCCAAAAATCTTTTGGATGCCGCAATACTATTTGACTCGCAGCATTTGACCTAACGGTCTGGAATAAAAATTCCGATGAATGCAAAATAAATGGAATCATGTCACCCTTCGTCCCCTCGAACTAAAACCAACCGGGGAATCAGACTGTTCACTAACCTGGCCAGCATCCTGGCTTCCGTTGAGGTTATCTGTGCTTATACCAGCCTGCAATTTCTCCTCGTCGGAAATAACAAATGCTCCGATAAATCTCTTTATAGCCCCAAGAATTGAAGAGGCTGCTGCCATATTGCTGTTCTCATTTTTTGCTTCAACAACATTGATTTCTAAGGATTCATCCATTCATTTACCTTTTACCTCTAAATGTGCTGGTATTTTCTGGCAGGGATGCTATGGCACACCCCTGCCAGGTGCGGTCGGGAAACCGCATGGAGAAATCTAACTTGTTTTTAGAGCCTTCGGCGTAACAGGTGAACGATCGCTATGAGAATGATGGCACCAAGCAGGGTCACCAGCATGGTCGGCAGGGTGATGGCATCGTTGATCGTGCCAACTTTCAACAACGGGGTGATGAACCAACCAGCCAGGAATGCACCAACAATGGCTACGATGATATTGATCAACAAACTGGCTTTGTCCTTCATGATTACAGAAGCGACCCAGCCTATTACTGCGGCAACAACCAGGTAAATTATGATGTTCATACGTTCTCCTTATGATTAGTTGGCTTCACGGAATACCGTGTCTTTCTATTATTCCTCCCCCATTTGCTGTAAGGCGAGAGGGGAGAGTGAACAAACATGAAAAAAAGTTTAAGAATCGGAATCAGAAGCAGGGACAGTCTTCACAACTAACCGCCTGCGTTCTGCTTCTGACATCCAACTGGCAATCCAGCCGATAAATGCACCTACGGAAAGCCAGATAATGAAATTGGATAGCTTCATTTGTTTCTCCTTTCACAAAAACAACGTGTGTTTCAGTGATTTATCCTAATTTTCAACCTGATGGATTAGGGTGTATCCGTCGGAAGGCGTGTATTGGTGTCTTCGGTAATGGTGGTGCGGGTGGCGGTGGCTGTTGCCGCAGGGGTGTGATCTGTAACAGTTGTCTGCTTGGTACTTACAGGTCCGCGTGGGCGGTAGAAGAGTACATATACCAGGCGTTCCAGTGCCCAAAAAACCAGGGCGTAAACGATCATGGCAATCAATGTCGAAAACTCGAACACCATCCCGCCGGACGAAGGAGCTCCGGTTAGACTTGCAAAGGGAGCAACGAACACGTTGGTTAATCCATACAGGAATGATGCAAAAGCATTTTCCGGATTTGCCCCGATGAGTTTAAAAAAGAATCGTAAAGCTAGCACGGCTTCCAGGAATCCGAGAAGCAACCAGATCAACTGAGTGGCTTTAAAAGTCGCGATCCGTCCCTCTCGCCCTGCTTCTTGCTGCGAAGTTCTCGTCTCTCGATAGTCTGTCATTTTGTCCTCTTTTCCCATTCTTCTTGAGCTTGTTGCTGGGTGTAACCATACTTTTCCTGGAGTAAACCGGTTAACTTATCATAATTACCTTCGACTTTGTCCAGGTCGTCATCAGTGAGTTTGCCCCACCAGATTTTTGCTTGTCCGCGAAATTGCTTCCACTTGCCTTCAAATACGTTATTGTTTAACATTTTTCCTCTTTTTTGAATTTTGGTTGATCAGGACCGGCGAGCGGGTTTTAATAAACCACCCAGGATCAGTCCAATTCCCAAGCCGACGGTAATTGCCACCCACGGATACTGTGCCACTTTGTCGCTCCAATCGCCGGGTACCTTATTGGCATATTCCTGCGCTTTGGCGTTGTATTGGCTCAAGCCATGTCCTACTTCTTTTTTTACCGTCTCTGCGGCGTCAACCAGCGTCTCTTTTGCATCCCCTTTTATCTTTTCGAATCCTTTTGAGATCTTCGAAGAGCTGTTCTCCATAAGGGTGTTAAGATCCCGTCTGATGTCAGCCGTATCCTGTTGGATCTTCTTTTCCAACTGTCTGTCATTCATTTTTTACATTCCTTTTCTGGCTTTCGCCGTAAACCGGTTCGTTTTCGATATACGACCTAAGCATCCAGGCCATTTTTTCATGAAGACTCATCACCCCTACCAGTAATTCAACTGTCCCTTCGTCTTCATATTCCTCGCTGCATTTCCGAATATCCTCGCGCAGAAAACGAATCACTGTTTCATGGTCTGCCAGCAAATGAAGAATTTCCGGAGGATCCGAGGGTTGTTCTTCAAGACGGGAGTAAGCGAGAAACTCTTTGAAGCTGGCGATCGAGACACCACCCAAAATTCTTGCCCGTTCTGCCATTTTGTCAGCAATTTCATCCAATTGTTTGTATTGGGTCTCAAAGAGGATATGCAGTTCGAAGAAACCTGACCCGCTTTTGTTCCAGTGCGCGCTGCGAGTTTTTTGAGAGAGAACAGATTCATTAGCCAGGCAGGTGTTGAGAATTTCTACAATCGGATGGCGCACTTCACTTTCCAATCCGATGTTCGGCTGGATGAGGATATGCAGGGGCTTTGATTTGTGACCATCATTATCCAGGCTGATGATCGGTTTTGTGAGGATCTGCGCTTTCAGTAATGCTTTGGGCTTGATTCCCATATAGGCTCCTTTCACAAGATAGTTTTTGCCTACGATAGCATGGTATCCGTAATGGGCTGTCGACGTCCCTAACAGAGTCTGTAAAATTCCTAAAAAATAGGGGGAGTTGGGTCAGGGCTGGAACAAATAGCAGGTGATTATGTCGACCTGGGAGGAATTCGAATCAGTCGCTGCGGGTTGCATATACAACGATATGATGATCGAATACACCATCAACGAAGTATCCGCTGCAGGTGATCAATGTTAAATGAGACAATCCGTCTGCTCCTGCTTCTGCCGCCTCGCCAGTGGTAGGTCCACTTCCATAGATCCTGGTAAGTACCTCGGGGGTGGATGATTCCAGGATCGAATAACGCTTCACTTCATCAACGGTAAAGTGAATGTCAGTAAATGTATTTTTGACATGAATAATGATCACATCGCCGGGGCGCAGTCTCTTGAGGTAGAAGAAGGTCCGAGCCTCCCCGAGTAATCCGTTGACATGCCCGGTGATGGTGGCTGTTCCCGGTTCTCCGGGGATGCCGCTGCCGCGGTACCAGAACGCTGAGCTCCAGACGGGATCTCCCCAGGGACCTTTGGGGGAATCCATGGCATTATCGGCTGACTGACCAACTGCCAAAATTGGGGCTCCAACTTTTATCGCCGGAATTTGCAAGACAAGCGGTATTTCAACCGGTCCAGCCTTGATATCGATATTGGGATCATAAGAGGCGCCGAGGATGGAGAATTCAGGTGTCGGTAGAGCGGTTGGAGTTGTAGAGAGACTGCTTAAAGAAGGCATAACCGGCATGTATGCCGGGGACGGAAGAAAGGACGAGGGAGGCCGGTCTATCGCCTCCCCCGTCCCTTTGGATCCGCAACCCGCAAGTGCTGCCGAGATTACCAGTAAAGTGAGGAGACAGCTAAGCGGGAAGCGGCGAGCGGGGATGCTCATGATCCACAGATAAGCCAATTATTTTTTCAGTCGATAATTGCGGCGCATTGCGCGCACAATCAGGACTGAAACGACAATGCTTAGGCTGCCAAAAAGAAGTGCTAATCCTAACGGTAAAGTTTCATTGCGAAGCGGTGCTCCGCCGGATGTAGGCAATCCGCTCACCGTCGGAACAGCAGTGCTATCCGAAGGAACGGACGTCTCTTCCTGTTGAACTGGCGCTGAAGAGCAAGGGGGCATGCTGATGGTGTTGTTATCCACTGTTATATTGCCAACGAGCGATATGATCCGACCGCTGACAGTTGCCCCTGAAACCAGGGAAACATCATTTTCAGCTATAAGGGTCCCAATGAAACTGGTACCTGATGCAATCGTCGCAGATTCTCCAACCTGCCAGAAAACATTGCATGCCTGGGCTTCGCCGCCCATTACAACTGAGCCGCTAAAAGTTAAGCTTGCAGGAATCTGAAATACCCATACGTCTGTATAAGACCCGTTGAGTGTAAGGGTTCCAGTGAATGTCTCGCTTGAACCGCTTGACCATACGCCAGGTAAGGGGGCTGTCGCGCCACTCCACAATCCATCGGAAGTCTGACCCGAGAGGTTGTTATAAGCTCCCAAAGCCCCACTTTGGGCATCGGCTGCTGGACCTGTTGCACCAAAATAGATAGCTCCACCCACCACCCAGGGTCCGGTGATACTAACTTCCAACCCCGGGCTGAGCCCAAGGTTGCCGGCGATGGTGGTTGTATTTGCACTGGAGGCTGACAAAGCACCCAGGACTGAATAGTCTCCCGCTGCACCTAAGCCTGGTGCTGTGGCATTTAGCGGCTTTGCAAAAGCTTCATGCGACAATCCCAGCATGGTGAATGCCAATACCATGATGGTCGTTATGAGTAGTACTTTTAGTTTTTTCATTTCTTTCAACCTCCTGCTAAAGTTCCAACCAGATGTTGGTATTCTGCATGCATAACGATATCAATAAATACCGTGTGATGCGCCTAGTCCAGGGTTCTAATCCGGGACACTATTATCCTATCCAAGATGGTCTGTCTAAGTCCCTAATACGACCTAAAAAAAGCCTATTAAATAAGAGAATGCGAAGAATATTCACGCAAAAAACGGGCTTTAACTGAGCCCGTCTTCAACAGAATGAGAAACCTGCAGAATTAATAGAGCTTCTTTGAATGAAAGTTGTACCCCATACCAGGGACGGTTTCGAGAAGGTCGCTATAATCCCCCAGTTTCTTTCGCAGCCGGCCAAGGTAGGTATGAAGATAATGGTTTGATCCGCGGTACTCCGGGCCCCAAACCTGAACCAGCAATTCATCATGGGTGACAATGGCATTGATATGGTGTGCTAGAACTGCTAAAAGGGAGTATTCGGTGCGTGTTAAATGTAGGTCGTTTTCGCCAATTAATACCCTGCGAGCGTCCAGGTCAATGACGAGATCACCAATTTGAATTTTTTCGGCATCAGTTTTTGCCGATACATAAGACCTTCGCAGAAAAGCGCGTACCCGTGCCAGCAACTCCTCTGCGCCAAAGGGTTTGGTAACGTAGTCATCAGCGCCAGCATCAAGGGCGGCTACTTTAAGATCTTCCTCTAATCGGGCACTCAAAACGATAATGGGGACATCCGACCTGGCTCGAATCCAGGCGCAAATATCCACGCCAGACAATCCTGGGAGTACTAGATCCAGGAGTACCAGATCAACCGGAACCTCCTGAAACAACGCTATCGCCTCGTGGCTGTTCCCAGCTTCGCTGATCGTATAACCGCGTTTTTCCAGGTTAACGCGCACCAATTTGCGAATGTTCGGATCATCTTCCACGATTAATATATTGCCCATAGTTTTACTCCTTGTGTTCAGCCTTCTCTGCAGCTTGTTTCGGATTGAGGGGTATCGTAAAGGAGACAGTTGTTCCTGGAGGCGCCTTTTTTCGGATCCAGATCCTCCCTCCATGCGCTTCAACTAAACCTTTACAGATCGCCAATCCCAGACCAGCTCCTTTTGCTGAACCTGTCTCTTCAGAAATACCGCGCCGGAAGGCTTCAAAAACCCGTTTCTGTTCGGATGGGGGAATTCCGGATCCCTGGTCATTAACATTAACCTGGACAAAATTGCCTCGTACACTGGCTGAAATACTAATTTCAGTTCCAATGGGTGAGTATGTAGCTGCATTACGGACCAGGTTGACCAATACCTGGGCAATCCTTGCGTCATCTACGTAAACCGGGGGCAGATTTTCAGGGATATGGGTGGTTAATTGTTTCCCGCTCGTTAACACCTTTAATTGCGGAGCCGCTTCGATCAGGATATCCAGCAGCGAATGTGACTTTAATTGGATTGGTAACCTGCCCGCATCCAACCGGGATAAATCTAGCAGATGCTCAATTAATTCCTGAAGCCGGAATGATTCGTGTTGGATCGTCTGTACGAAATCTTTCTGTTCTTCAGGTTCCCAGGTGACATCATCCGCCAGCATGGTTGTGGTGAACCCAATGATCGATGTGAGAGGAGTGCGCAACTCATGCGAGATCATCGCCAGGAATTCAGTTTTAATCTCATTGGCGCGCTCGGCTTCATGACGGGATTCAGCCTCAACTTCCAGCAGTTTAAGATTGAACAACGTGATGGTAGCCTGGTCGATTAGAACTTTCAAATGACGTAGTTCAATATGACTGAAACGCGTGTCTTCTTCGAAGTAAACCGCCAGGCAACCCAGCCATTCTCCTGAAGTTAATAACGGAAAAAACACCGTTGTATGAACTTTTCCTTCCAGAAGAAAATCTCTCAGGAGGGGGGATAAACGCGAGTTAGTCCTGGTCCCGTTGATGACAATCGTCCTGCTTGGCTGCATGAGTTCCCAAAATTGCGGCTCTTCATAAAGGCTGGTTTCACTGAACCAGGGAGATTTATTTTCACTTGAAACCCAGGTGGCGGTCAATTCCACACCGCGGGAAGGTCCTGCTCTGGGGTCATCAAAGAAAAGTAAAGCCGCACGATGGGCAGAACGGAGTTCATATGCAGACATTAGGGTTCTGAGCACGGCATCCGGTTTTCGTGCCAGGCTCATACGCCGGCTGAGGGTGAATTGCTCACGGGATCTGTCCAGCGATTTTCGTAATGCCTGGTCTACCTGGTTTTGACTGGTGATATCCTGGGCAACATTGATTTGATAGAATGATTTTTTTTCATCATCGCGAATTGCAAATGAATGCACAGAAATCCAACGCAGGCTTCCGTCCGGGCGTAATATCCTGTACGTTTGATCAATTGGTTTACGGATATCATCCGGGCGGGCAGACATCACACCTACACGATCTTCAGCATGTATGCTTTGGATCAGGGTGGAAGGGTCCGACAAGAGTGTTTCACAGGGAAGACCCCAAACGGTTTCAAATGCCGGGCTAACATAAATGATCTGGTCTAGATGTAGATCGCGAACCCACACCACCTGTTCGATCTTTTCAGCAATCTGCTTGAACAGCGGCGCACTTATCACAGGGATATTGATTGTTTGATTGAGGTCAGGATCACTCATATTTATGATTATAGAACATAAAATTAAGAGACTTGCACTCAATTAGGTGAAAAAATAACTGCTCAAAAAGGGAGTCTTCATTCATTAATTGAAATAGCGGGGAAAAAGCGAGCCATGGGTTCCGCTGGAGAAAGGGTAAACCAGGGTCTGCTGCAATTTACAGTAATCGGGGGTCTTTTTTTTGCGAATCGCACAGGCCGGCGAAGCAAGGAAAGGGATTTATCCGTATTATAATAAAATTTCATTATGGAAAAGACCCCTAGAGAGTACATTTATGATAGTGCCAGGTTGTCTTCTGCCCCAATGGAAGAAATCCGTTCACTTTGGAAATTCCGTGACCTATTAAAACAATTAATTCGTAGAGACATTGTTACCCGGTATAAACGCTCGGTATTGGGTATTCTCTGGACGATGTTGAATCCATTGGGGACGATGATAATACTTTCAGTTGTGTTCTCGCGGATGTTCGAGATGCGCGGGGTCTATCCGGCGTACGTTATCACCAATTTAATTGCGTGGACCTTTTTTTCTCAATCTTCCCAATTTTGCTTAAACTCAACGCTTTGGGGCAGCGACCTGTTGAAGAAAATCTTCATGCCGCGAACTTCATTTGTTGTAGCAACTGTTGGAACCGGATTTGCCAATTTAATGTTTTCATTCGTTCCACTGACATTGATTTTCTTCTTTTACAAAGTTCAAATTACAAGTGCAATCTTCTTTCTTCCGTTAGCTCTGATAATCCTAATAGCTTTCACGCTAGGTTTCAGTTTATTAATTTCGACATTGGTTGTTTACTTCCCGGATGTTGCTGAGTTTTATCCTGTTTTGTCAACAGCCTGGATGTACCTTACGCCGATCATTTACCCTGAAGAATTGCTTTATGATGTTTTAGATGGCTGGGTATTAAAATTGAATCCGTTTTATCACGCACTAAAGGTTTTCCGTAAAATTTTATTTGAAGGGGTAATGCCAACTCTTACAGAATGGTCTATAGCAGGGGGGATCGCTTTTGCAGTGTTTATACTGGGTTGGGTAGTATTCACGAATAAATCCAAGAAGTTTGGGTACTATGTCTAAACAATCCTTATTGTTTCAACCGGATAGCGCCACTGCGATATTCCTCCAGGACGTACATGTGGCATACACAATCCCTTCTGAAAAAGTAGGGACGATCAAAGAATATGCAATAAAAAAGATCCTTAATAAAATTAGCCACCACACATTTAAAGCACTTGATGGGATTAGCTTAACGATCAAACGCGGCCAGGTTTTCGGGATCATTGGTAGAAATGGTGCAGGTAAATCAACTTTGCTCAAGGTGATTTCCAGAGTATTGTATCCAACGTCTGGAAGGGTTTGGATTAACGGTAGGGTTTCACCTTTATTGGAACTTGGTGCTGGTTTCCACCCCGAGTTGACCGGTGTGGAGAATATTTTCCTCAATGGAACATTATTAGGTCATTCGCGCGACGAAATAATAAAAAGAGGACCGGCAATAGTTGAATTTAGTGAGATTGGTGAGTTCATAAACGCGCCAATCCGCACCTACTCCTCCGGGATGGTTGCACGCCTTGGTTTCGCGATAGCTACAGCCTGGGAGCCGGAGATATTGATTTTGGATGAGATTTTAAGTGTCGGTGACGCCGGGTTTCAGGTAAAAAGTGAAAAGAGAATGAAAGAGATAATTAATAATGGGGCTACAGTCCTTCTTGTAAGTCATTCTCCAAAATTAATCGAGTCTGTGTGTCAAAGCGCTGTCCTCATGGAACATGGACGAATTATCGCCGAGGGAAGCGGACAAGAAATTAGCGAAAAATATAATCATTTACTGGAAAGCAAAGGTTGATTTATGCAAATCACCCCAACATCAATTCCCGAAGTATTCTTGATTCAACCTAAAGTATTTGAAGACTCCCGCGGTTTTAATATGGAAACATACCAGCAAAAGGTTTTCCTACAAGCTGGAATCGAATACAGTTTTGTTCAGGATAATCATTCTCGCTCAAGAAAAGGAACCTTACGGGGAATGCATTACCAGATAAAACACGCGCAGGGAAAACTTGTTCGGGTTGTGGTTGGAGAGATTTTTGATGTGGCGGTTGACCTGCGGCGATCCTCTCCAACTTTTGGAAAATGGACTGGTCACCACTTATCTGCTGAAAACAGACTTCAGTTATGGTTGCCACCCGGTTTTGCTCACGGATTTCTTGCCCTAACGGAATGGGTTGAAGTGTTGTACAAAGTCACGGATTTTTATGCCCCCGAATTTGAACGTTCAATTCTTTGGAATGATCCTGCGATTGCTATTGATTGGCCGATCGGAGAGAACATGATAATTCAACTTTCTGATAAAGACCATAAGGGAAACCTACTCAAAACTGCGGAGGTGTACGATTGACTTATTCCAGAATTCTGGTTACTGGCGGCGCGGGGTTTATCGGTTCTAACTTCATCCGGTATATTCTTAAAAACTATCCTGAGATCTTTGTTTTAAACCTGGACCTCCTAACCTATGCCGGCAGCCTGGAAAACCTGAAGGGATTACCAGCCGATGCCAGGTATCAATTTGTACAGGGGGATATTTGCGATAAGGTTGCTGTTTCTGAGTTGATGCAGGCGCACAATATTGATGGCATCGTGCATTTTGCCGCTGAATCTCATGTGGATCGCTCCATTACTGGACCGGCTGCGTTCATTGATACCAATATTGTCGGCACATTCACATTATTAGAAGCCGCTCGCCAGTTCTGGTCAGCATCAGCTCAAATGAGCGCTGCAAAAGTCCGCTTCCATCACATATCCACCGATGAGGTTTTTGGGTCGCTAAAACCAGGAGACCCCGCATTTTCTGAAGAAACACCTTATTCTCCCAATTCACCTTATGCCGCCTCAAAAGCCAGCAGCGATCATCTGGTGCGGGCGTACTATCACACTTATGGTTTTCCGGTGACGCTTACAAATTGCTCAAATAATTATGGACCTTACCAGTTCCCGGAAAAACTTATCCCGCTGATGATCCTGAATGCGCTCGAGGGGAAACCCCTGCCAATTTACGGGGATGGGCTGCAGATACGCGACTGGCTTTATGTGGAAGACCATTGTGAAGCCATCTGGCAGGTACTGCAGCATGGCAGCGTTGGTCAAAGTTACAACATCGGCGGGAACAATCAACCCACCAACCTCGAAATCGTGGAGTCTATTTGTGCGCTGATCGATGAATTTAAACCAGGTTCAGAGTACACCCCCCATAATCAGCTGAAAAAATACGTCTCTGACCGCCCGGGGCACGACCGCCGCTACGCTATGAATATCACCAAAGTTCAACAGGAATTGGGATGGAAACCAAAACACGATCTGGCAAGCGGCTTACGAAAGACTGTGAAATGGTACCTCGAAAATACCGATTGGATTACTTCGATCAGGCAGCAGAAGCAATATAATGAATGGGTTGACCAAAACTATACCATGCGAGGTAAAAAATGAAGGGGATTATCCTGGCCGGGGGAAAAGGAACAAGACTATTTCCGCTAACTTTGACCACCAGCAAGCAACTATTACCTGTATATGACAAACCCATGATCTACTATCCCCTGTCGATGCTAATGTTAGCCAACATCAGGGAAATACTGGTTATAAGTTCCCCCGAGGATCTCCCGGCTTTCAGGCGGTTATTTGGTGATGGGAGTCAATGGGGACTTGAGTTCACCTACGCGGAACAACCTTCTCCTCGCGGTCTTGCGGATGCTTTTATTGTCGGCGAAGAATTCATCAAGAATGAACCGGTTTGCCTCATCCTAGGGGATAATATTTTCTTCGGCTCCGGTCTGCCGGAAAAGTTACGTAAAGCCTCTGAATTAAAGGATGGGGCTACCATCTTTGCCTACCCTGTTCGTGACCCTGAACGTTACGGGGTGGTCGAGTTTGATGAGAATGGAAAAGCCATCAGCCTGGAAGAGAAACCAGACCATCCGAAATCGAATTTTGCAGTACCGGGATTGTACTTTTATGATTCCCGCGTGGCGTCCCTGGCCAAGTCGCTTAAACCATCAGCGCGCGATGAGATCGAGATCACGGACCTCAACCGCATCTATTTGGCGCAAGGTGACCTGAATGTGCTACCATTGGGTCGTGGAATAGCCTGGCTGGATGCCGGTACGCACGAATCGCTTTTACAGGCTGCCATGTTCATCCAGGCAGTTGAAGACCGGCAGGGTATCATGATCTCCTGCCCGGAGGAAATCGCCTACCGCATGGGATTTATCGATAAACATCAATTGAAGGAATGCGCAAAAAAATACAGCTCAAATAGTTATGGAGAGTACCTTCATCAATTGATCAAGAGTCTGTGATGAAAATTCTTTTGTTTGGCAAGAGCGGGCAATTAGGCTGGGAATTGCAGCGGACCTGTATGCTGTTGGGGGAAATCATTCCATTGGATTTTCCTGAAGTAGATCTTGCCAATGCTGGTGCGCTGCGTGCACTCATCCAGCAGGAAAAACCGGATTTGATCCTCAATGCCGCGGCGTACACCAACGTTGATAAAGCCGAGGATGAACCGGAGCTCGCCCGCAAGGTCAACGCCTTAGCCCCGGCGATCATGGCGGAAGAGATGAAGAAGCTAAATGGAAGCCTCATTCATTATTCCACCGATTATGTGTTTGACGGAACCAAGGGTTCGCCATATGTTGAAAGCGATACACCCAATCCGATCAACACGTACGGTCTCAGCAAGCTGGAAGGGGAGCAATTGGTGCAGGGGGTCGGGGGAAACTTTATCATTTTTCGCACAAGCTGGGTATACAGCCTGCGGCAGGGCGGGTTTGTCAATAAAGTACTGCAGTGGGCGCGCACGCAGGAAGTAATGCGCATAGTGGATGACCAGGTCGGCAGTCCCACCTGGGCGCGCATGCTGGCGGAAGCCACGGCGCAGGTGATCGCGCAGGGCAGGGGTGACCCGTTGGGTTATCTGCAGGAAAAAGCCGGACTTTATCACCTGGCGGGGGCTGGAGCTGCCAGCCGCTTCGAGTGGGCAAAAGCCAT
This sequence comes from uncultured Anaerolinea sp., assembly GCA_964533735.1. Lineage (GTDB taxonomy): Bacteria > Chloroflexota > Anaerolineae > Anaerolineales > Anaerolineaceae > UBA6107. The sequence goes on from CAZHMD010000004.1 coordinate 99,090, forward strand.
CCTGGAGCTGGACCCGAAAAAAGAGCAGCAGATCGTGAAGGAGCTGCAAGTGGGGAAATCAAGAGACTTTCCGACTCCTGCGAAAAGACCTTCAAGCACTGGTTTATCCGTCCAGCGATTTGAAAATATATATCTTCTGCACGTTTCAAATTGGGAGGATTATTTACAGGATTCTTTACAATGGTAGGTATGCAATTGATTTATTAGTTACGAGCAAGAAATTCAACTTGGAAGATCATTGCTGATGAATATTTATATAGAGCTGCGAAGGATTGCTCCTGGAAGGCAACATTTGAAAATCGTAAGTGTATTCAAAATGGGTTTACTAATGGAGAAAGATGAAATTTAATCCACTGAATTATCCAATTTGCTTTACCACTCCTTTACGATTGGATAATATATCCGCCTGGGTTGAGCATGTTCCTTTTGGTATGTTTATTGTTGATCTGTTACGACCGAAAGTACTGGTTGAACTTGGCACACACACGGGTGTTTCTTACAGTGCATTTTGCCAGGCTGTGAAACAACTTGGACTTCACACTTCATGTTTTGCGGTAGACACCTGGCAGGGGGATGAACACGCTGGTTATTATGGAGAGCAGATATTTACCGATTTAAGCGCATTCAACACCCTCCATTTCAGTGAATTTTCGCAACTTGTGCAAAACACTTTTGACGAAGCCGCAAAAGAATTTCCAGAGGGTGCGATTGATCTGCTTCATATAGATGGCTTGCATACCTATGATGCAGTAAAACACGACTTTGAAACTTGGTTGCCCAAGATGAGTCCACAAGGAGTTGTCCTTTTTCATGATATTAGTGAAATAGAAAATGATTTTGGAGTCTGGAAGTTGTGGGATGAATTAAAGTTGATCTACCCCTATTTTGAATTCTCTCATGAGCATGGCTTGGGAGTCCTGGCAGTCGGGAAGAAATATCCAAAACCTTTGGATGTTTTAGTCAAGGTGCCGATGGATTCTCCCAGTATTCAATTTTTTTTTACTCAATTAGGCAGCCGGCTTGAAAAAGAACTAACCATTAAAGCACTATCAGCTCGGAACACTGAGATTGAATTAAGCGTTAAATTACTAAACGACCAGGTTGCGAAAAAGGAGAACCTATTAAATTCCTTGACGGATCAGTTGGCTCAGGGCCAGGAAGAAATACTATTTTATTCCAATAGCAAAAGCTGGAAATTAACAAGGCCGTTACGGAAACTACTCAAATTAGATCTGGGGAAAAAGAGTGTTTAAAAATATAAGAAATTATTTGCTCATAAAGCGCAGTGGTTTATTTGATAACAGGTATTATCTGCAAACTTACCCCGATGTACGAAACGCGGATGTCGACCCATTAATGCACTATATCAAAACTGGGTGGATCGAAGGAAGAGATCCTTCAAGTAGTTTTTCAACCTCATTTTACCTAAACACATATCATGATGTGAAAATGTCAAATCTTAATCCCCTGATTCATTTCATCCGTTTCGGAAAAAGTGAAGGAAGGGAATGTATTTCGGGGTTGGAAAAGCCTGCAATCAACCGGGAATACGCCGGATTATTTTTGAATGAAGTCCCACCGGCAGAGAATGCGAAACAACCAGGTGACCAGGATGTTGATACTGAAACCAAGTCAATAGTTCCAGTGAACAATCATGATCAGTCATTCAAGAGTTTGAACGGCGGTGACGAGCATTTCATTTTTGGATTGGATTCCAGCATCCCCGAATCTATCGTCGTTGGAGAAGGCTCATTTCTCCTGATAAGCGGCTGGTGTTTTTATTCTGGTAAAAAGGTTGCAAAATTATCAATTAGTGTTGGGAACGATCACTATCCGGTAAAAAATCACTCCTACTTTCGAAATGATGTATTGCCGATATTTGTTAAAAAATACAATGATCACACAGCTATGTTGTTTTGCGGATTTTGGTGTTTAGTGCCTATCAACAAACTGGAATCCGCACAAGCTAAAGAAATCGACCTTATTGCGCAATTAATTGACGGTAAAAAAGTCCATGGAAATTTAGGGAGGATCATCTTTAAACCTGATCATGGGGTTGAAAAAATTGATCCCGGGACGATTCTCCTCGATGATTCTCCAAGGGTCGCAATTTGCATGGCTACATACAATCCGCCGATGGAATTGTTCAAAACTCAAATTCGATCCTTAATTGATCAAATTCACAAAAACTGGATTTGCATCATAAATGATGACCATTCCAAACCAGAGATATTTGATCAAATAACCTCGGTTGTTGGAGAGGATGACCGTTTTTTTGTTTTCCGCAATGAGGATAGACTTGGACATTACAATAATTTTGAAGCTGCACTCTTGCGCGTTCCAGCTAACGTTGATTTCATTGGTTTTTGTGACCAGGATGATGAGTGGTATCCTGAAAAGTTAACAAAAAGCCTGGAGGGTTTTCACACTGCCAAGGATATGCTTGTTTATTGTGACATGGATATTGTTGACCAAAATAAAATCAAGATAGCCAACACATTCTGGACAAACAGAAAGAATAACCACACGTCTTTGGAAGTATTGATTTTTGCGAATACTGTAACTGGCGCCGCGTTGCTTGCCAGAGCCAGTTTACTTAAAGAGATACTACCTTTTCCCGAAAAAATCGGTGATGTGTATCATGACCACTGGGTAGCATGTGTAGCTCTTTCAAAAGGAGATATCCAATATATCGCCGAACCTTTGTATGCATACAATCAGCACTTGAGTAATGCGTACGGTATTCAATCTAAAAATCCCTCATACGCGCTCTTTCCAGAACTAAAACAATACTTCAGGCAATTGAAAGACATTTCTTTATTGAAACATGAGGTAAAAGCATCGCTTGAGAATTTAAATGCAGCCTACGCTACTTACCTGTTGCGGCTGATCTTGATCACAAAAACCTTGTTGCTTCGAGTAAAACCATTACTGTGGAAAAAAAGAAGCGCTTTGCGGCAGATCAGCTCTGCTGAGAGAACCCCATTCGGACTCTGGATTCAATCTGTGAAATACGGCATTACACGTCGACCATCTTTAGGCTATGAATTTCTTGCTTTGCGCAGTTTTTATGCTCACCATTTATATTCATTGTTTTCGGGTTTTTATAAAAAGAAATTAATTTACAAAATCAGAGAATCCGAGCGTATGAAATTGAATCAAATAAGCATGTCGCCGGATACCCACAGGATCAACCGACCCGGATATTCTGATGATGCCATTATTCGTCTCATTGAACAAATGATTGCTCCTCTACGATTATCGTCAAGCAGTGAGGAACCAGCGCGAGTAAATATCCTTATGGCTAGTGTCGACTTTAAATATATATTTGGCGGCTATATGGCGATGTTTACCCTGGCGAAGAAAATTGCATTAGCTGGTAACCGGGTAAGGATCGTGATCGTAGAATCCTGCGACTATAAACCTAACGATTGGCGCAGGCAAATTTTGGCTTATCCGGGCTTAGAAGATTTGTTTGATCTTGTTGAAACCTCCTACCATTTTGATCGATCCATGCCCCTTTTGGTTAATCCTGAGGATCGCTTTATCGCGACTTCATGCTGGACAGCGCATATTGCATCTCAAGCATCTAATGAAATTAATCGCAAGAAATTTATCTTCTTTGCACAGGAATACGAGCCCATCTTTTTTCCGATGAGTTCCATTCATGCGTTATCCAATCAGTCTTACTCCCTTCCCCAGTTCACAATTTTCTCCACGGACTTGTTAAGAGAGTATTTCAAGAATCATAAAATTGGAATTTATGCTTCCAATGCAGAGATTGGTAACTCGAATTCGATCGTGATAAATAATGCGATAAATTCATTTAAGGTTTCAATAGAAGACCTTGAGCAGAGAAAAAAGAAGAAATTCCTTTTTTATGCCCGACCGGAACCCCATGCAGCCAGGAATCTATATGAATTGGGTATCCTGGGGTTAAGGAATGCCATCAGGACGGGCAGCTTCGGAGACGATTGGGAGTTCTACGGCATAGGCACGATCGGCAACAATCGAAAGGTAGCATTATCTGATAACCAGACATTGACATTATTACCAAAGGTCAGCCTTAAGGATTACCTGGAAATAATACCCAGCTATGACCTGGGAATGAGCCTGATGTTATCACCCCATCCAAGTTTGGTGCCTTTAGAGATGGCCGCAGCTGGAATGGTTACAATTACTAATACATTTGAAAATAAAACGCGGGAGGAACTTGGAAAAATATCTGCCAATTTGATAGGAGTGGATCCTACAATTGAAGGTATTACGAGAGGACTGACTGAAGGGCTGAATAGAATCCCGAACTATACTGCGAGATTAGAAAACTCAAAAATTAATTGGCCTACAAATTGGGATCAGGTTTTTGATCAGAACTTTATCAATAAATTGGATGAGTTTCTCGCAAAATGTTAAATCTTAATTGAGGTCAAAGGATTACTCATGGATTTCAATACAACAACCTTCCTGTTTGTATTTATTCCCCTCTTTTTTACAGCATTTTTCATAATCAAACCGGATTATCGAAAATGGCTCATCCTCATCGCTAGTGTAATTCTCTACGCGTGGTTCCAAAAATCCAATATCCTTGTACTTCTTGGTTTTATATTGGTCAATTATCTTATCCTTTGGTTTTTTCAACGCAGAGCTGAAAAAGGGTTGTCTACCAGGTTACTATTCATAGGGGCTATTACAGGTAATTTGTTAATGCTTCTTTTCTTCAGGCTTTTCACATCGGAAAATTGGTTTTCTTTACAATTTGCAACAAGATTTCCGGATCTCACTTTTTTCAAGACACTCACGTTCCCGGTTGGATTGTCGTTCATTGTCTTCCAGGTGTTATCAGTTCTTATCGATACTAATCGCGCTCAGGGCAAATTTTCTGGCAATCTTTGGGATTACCTCAATTACCTGCTCATGTTTCCAAAAATAACCATGGGACCAATTACACGCTTTGGAGATATTCAACCGCAACTTTCAAATTTAAATATTACCTCTGAAAATGTGCTCGCGGGAACAAAGCGTTTCATAATAGGGTTAGCAAAAAAAGTGATTATTGCTGATCAATTGGCTGTAATTGTTAATGCAGGTTTTGGGTTGGAAAAACCCGCATTCCCGACATCAATTGCCTGGCTTTTAATCGTCGCTTTTCTTATCCAGATCTATTATGATTTTTCAGGATACATTGATATGGGGATCGGTTTAGCCAGGATTGTAGGGCTAAAATTGCCGGAAAACTTCAATTCGCCATATTCTGCGTTGTCATTATCTGATTTCTGGCGGCGCTGGCACATGACCTTAACTTCCTGGTTCCGCGATTACCTATTCTATCCGTTGGAATTTCGACGCAGGAAAACAAAAAGATTCCGAACGGAATCCAATACGATCTTGGTTTTTGTGTTGACCGGTCTCTGGCATGGGCTGACTTTTAATTACTTCCTGTGGGGATTACTCCAGGGAGTCATCATTTCGTTTGAAAACTCGAGATATGGAAAATGGATTAAAAGTATCCCAACGGTTTTCCAGAGACTTTATTTCCTTGCAGTCATCCTGGTGAGCTGGGCAGTTTTCAGATCAGAAAGTATCGGATACACCCTGCGGTTCTTCAAACGCCTGGTCATTATCGATCAAAGCGTGCAGTTATATCCTTTTGCAATGTCACAGCCCCTGCCGATAATCAATAACTCGGTTTACCTTGTGTTGGGGATTGGTATCATTGGTCTGTTGCCCTTAAGGAATATCTGGTCGAGTCTTATGGCTAAACGAGTGAACCCCGATGTTGAAATTAACCCAATACTTGTATTCTTTATAAATGTTTTGTATATTGTGGTTTTTATAATCACAATCGCCGTTCTGGCAAGCCAAAATTTTATGCCAAGCATTTATGGAAAATATTAGCAACGAGGTTTGTAGTAATAAAAATTCACATTATACGCAGGTTATAAAATTGGACGATTCCTTACGCAAAAACAATAACGAGAGAAGAGTCAGTAAAATAATCGATGGCTTTAATCGAGTTTTCATTTCTGTGGCAATTATTTGCCTACTTACGGTCCCAATAATTGTGTCCGTCCTTGATAAGAGTGAGGGCTCGTTTCCTGAGCGATTTATCGGCAGGGATTTATTGATCTCCACTGTGAATAATTTTCGTTATTTTGTCCTTGGGGACATTGCTTTTAAAGATGTGATTGTAACTTCCGAGGGTTGGGCGATTCCAACTGATTCCTTTTCTATTAATGACTATCAAAACACTTTCCCACTCCAACAAATATCGGTAAATGAAATTGGGGATAAATTGAATTCGTTGTGTTCATTTTTAACTCAAAACGAAATTGAATTCATATTAATTGTTCCTCCGAATAAAAACTCAATTTATCCTGAGTACCTTCCTAAAGAAATATCCGTAATGAATTCCAAATCCCGATTAGATCAAATTATGGAGGTATGGAAAGACACAGAAAATTGCCACTTGATGGACTTGCGTGATCCGTTACTTCATGCAAAAGCAAAGGAGGTCTTATACTTTTCGACAGATACCCATTGGAATCAACACGCGACATTTGTTGCTCATAAGGAATTGACAAATTACTTGACTAAGAAATTTCCTGAAATCAAGGTGCCCAACAAAGATGACTATAAACTAAGCAATTCGACTTATGTTGGCGATCTGGTGGGTACCAATTTTGGACATTTAAATATTTACGATGAAATTCAAACATATGTTCCTATTCAACGGTGCAATTGTTGGGGTAGTTTTTCTACTGATGCTGAAGGAGTAATAACAGGTAGGATTATCAATGAAAAAAGGGATTTTCCCACTGCTATAATTTTTCATGATTCTTATATAAATGATTGGGTTCCATTTCTCTCCGAAATATTCCAGGAGGCAAGATATATTCGCACTCCTTTTGGTGAGCAAATCACCATTAATCCGAGAGATATTGCAGCTGAAAAACCTGACATTGTAATTATTGAATGCGTTGAAAGGTTATTAGTATTCCTTCTCGGCTTGCCTGATGTATCAGATTATCCATCCAATTACTAGTAGGAGAATAGTGTTGACCTCAAAAATGATTAAAATCGCTCTCTCTGGTTCGATCGGAAATTTAAAGATTCGATTGGAGGAAAACCGACAGAAACCAATGAAGTCTTAATAAATCTTCCTAAGGTTATAATTTCGAGATAGCCCTTTTTCATTTATGGAAAAGAATCCTTGCCGTCAAGGTTTGCACGATCGAGATTATTAATATGACCAGTTATTTAACGATTGTGATTATCAAGTTTTATTTTGATGCCAAAAGCTGATAATTAGTGGATTTTAAATATGGCGTTGGAATAAAAACGAGATTATGATTACTGTATGCAATACGAACTCTATTATTCATTTCCATCCAAAATTAGCCTCATAAACTCGTTGGAGTTAACTTGGAAAAATCCTCGTCAAAACTAAGAGGACGAAGAATCTTTTCAGGGATAAATCTCTTCATTATTCCAATAGTCATTTTGTGTATATTGGTATTTCCTTTGTTTTCAGCGTTCTTTACGAAAACCAGCCAGAATTTCCCCGAACAATTTATAGGGAAGGATCACCTTATTTCTTTGGTGAACAATTTTCGACTGAAAGTGTTAAAGGACAGGATTTTTAAAGATTTATATGTTTCTGAAAATAATTGGCTGGTGTATACCGGTGGCCCCTCGCTTGATGATATACAAAACACAAACCAGTTTTCGCAGTCGGAACTTGCACAATTGACCGATCGCGTGAAATCATTATGTTCTCGGATGACAAATATCGGAACCAGATTAATTATCATGATTCCTCCGAATAAAAACACGATCTACCCCGAATTCATACCTCCAGTAATCCAGCTGATGAACAAAGGCTCGCGTTTGGATCAGTTTATGGCTGCATGGGAAAATACTGCAACCTGTAAGGTGGTTGATTTGAGAGATGCCTTATTTAGGGCAAAACTGGATAATCAAGTTTACTTTTCAACAGACACTCACTGGACTGATCTTGGTGCATTTATAGGGTATCAGGAACTGGCCAAAATGATGAAAGAAGATTTTCCGGCTATAGAGGTACATGAACTATCAGATTATGAGCAAATTAAATATCAACGCACGGGTGATTTAGCCGGGAAGAACTTTGGAAGTTTTAAGATCGAGGAGACGGCTATATCGTTAGTCCCCAAGTATACGGTGGGTCATTTAGCACGTTATTACATCTCATCATCTGGAATGAATACAGGCGCACATAATGCCATTTTCACTTTTACTGACAATACCGATTTACCTAATGCAGTTATTTTTTATGATTCCTTCTTTAACGTATTCTTGACCCCTTACCTAATGGATAGTTTCAATACGGCATATTTACTATTTTCATCAGGAATAGATTTGGAGCTTGTAGAAAAAACAAAACCGGATTTTATGATAATAGAAATTACCGAAAGAAACTTAGAGATACGCTTATTACAACTTCCACAATTGGATTAAGGATGCATGAAGAATATCATGCGTATTATTAGAAAGTGAGCTCAGGACAATGTTTACAAATAATAATATTGGTTTTTTATGTACCGACTGGCAGGTTGAGCAGGGGCGCGGCGGCAAAACCGCCCTTGAGTGGTTATCAATTGATTTGCTTATAAAAACTTATACCTTTGATGATCTCCAGAAACTAACCAATAAGGCAGCAAACTTACTGCAGAGCCAGGGGATGGAGGCGGGGGATAAATTCATGATTCTCCTCCCTCGTATTCCCGAGTTGTTCATTTTCTTTCTGGGAGCAATGAAGGTTGGTGCAAATTCATGTATTTTATTTAACAGCATCGGTGAAGAAACCTTGATCGAAAGAATCCTCGATTCTAATACTAAATTTATTCTAACAAACAAAGCTTTTTTATTTAAGATCGAACGCATATTCAAAGCCTTGCCTGAAACTACCAGGGTATTGATCCTTGATGAAGATCAATCCAAGCCTCAAGTTGTGGGCATACAACGCTTGTTTGAAAATTCTAGTGAAGACTATCAAACCCCGCTAACGCCTAAGAATCAAAGCAGCCATTTTCACTTTACTTCTGGCTCAACAGGAAAACCAAAAGCGGTTCAACATGTACATAGCGCTATTGAAAACATATCCGCAAGTTTCGTGGAAGTGATGAAACCTGAACCCGATGACATTTTTTGGTGTACCGCAGACCAGGGCTGGGTTACAGGAGTATCCTATGGAATAATTGCCCCCTGGGTCAACGGGGTTACCCAGGTTCAAGTTGAGGGGAATTACAATCCTGAATTATGGATGAAAGTTCTTGAAGATCAAAAAGTAAACATTTTGTATTCTGCGCCAACAGTATTTAGGATGTTGATGCAACAAAAAGACTCGTTTTATTCCCAGTTCAACTTGGGAAAACTGAAGCGGATTTATTGTGTTGGAGAACCTCTCAATCCAACCATCATAGAATGGGGATTAAAAGTGTTGGGCAAGGATGTTTATGACACCTGGTTCCAAACAGAGACAGGCAGCATCATGGTTTCAAATAAACCGGGAATTCAAATTAGGCCAGGCTCAATGGGTAAACCATTATCCTATATAAAAGCAGCGATAATCGACGAAACAGGAAAGCGTAAACCTCCATTTGAAAAAGGCCTTTTATGCATAAGCAAGCCATGGTCCTCCATGTTTTCAGAGTATATGAATAACCCCCAAACCTACCAGGAAAAATTTATTGGCAACTATTATTCTTCCGGAGATATTGCTTTTTATGACAAAGAAGGCTACTTTTGGTTTATTGGAAGAAACGACGATGTAATTAACACTGCCGGGCATCTTGTAAGCCCATTTGAGGTGGAATCCTCGCTAATAGAAATTCCAGAGGTAATTGATGTTGGAGTAATCGGCGTTCCAGATGATATTCTTTTTGAGAAGGTGATCGCTTTTGTAAAAGTAAACCAACCGGATTTGAATCTCCGAAAACTTGAGATGACTCTAAAATTACATGTTGCCCAAAAAGTTTCTTCTATTGCTTCTCCGAAACAAATAATTTTTACTGATGTCATTCCAAAAACGAAAAGTGGTAAGATTATGCGTCGAGTTCTAAAAAAGAGATATTTGGGCGAGGCCGAAGGTGACCTGTCAACCTTGGAGGAGTTCTAAATGGACGTAAAAAGTGATCTGAATCAGGTTTTTTGTGACGTATTCGGAAATCCAAATATCGTGATCTATGAGGAGATGACTTCAAATAGTATTGTCGGATGGGATTCTTTTTCCCACGTCAATCTGATTTCTGCGATCGAGATCCATTTTAATATTGAATTTACCCAGGGTGAGGCGTTTGGCTTCAAAACTGTGGGCGAATTAATTCAATCAATTAAAAATAAAGTAAATCAGAATCCGGTTGGAACAGCAAACAGAAAATAATCGTAAATTTGTGGTTGATTGTTCCCCGCGTGAGACAACCTTATAAGTCGTTGATCAAAACGATCGCGTCCTGGTGGTTGTTAATGCCTGCCTCAACATAGTTTGCCACTCTGAAGAATTTACCCCATTCCCGCATCACGTATTCTTTTGTGTGAACAGTATGCTGATAGAAATCTGGCAATCCATCCAGCTTGCTTTTACCAGTTTGAGTTATGTAAAAAATAATCCCTTCTTCCTCTAACCGCTTCTTGTCCTGTTCCGGGAAATCCCAGGTAGTGCGGGATTTTGCTCCTCCAACTGTTAGAACCAACACCCCGTTTTTTGCAGAAACGCGTTTCAATTCTTTCAACCACATGAATTGCATTTCTTCATTAAGATGAGTAAAAACGGAGATACCGTAGATCAAATCAAATGAACCGTCTTTATATTTCAATGGAGGATAAGGGCCATTTTGATCGAAATCGGCAATAGGTAAATTCTTTTTTGCCCAGTTGATCATTTCCGCGTCAATATCAGTACCAGTAAAGTGACATGTTGGTGGATGGCTGGCAAAGTACCTGATTACTCTTCCACTCCCGCAACCAAAATCCAAAATATTGTTGAAAGAATAAACATCTTTGCCTATCGTTCCAAGTAGGGATTGAATATTATTCGCGCATATTTTTCCGATAGCCAGGAAACCCGGGGCTTCCAATGCACCATGTACTCGAAAACGGAGCAGTGGAGGGGGGACGGGTAAACCATCTTCTTTATTTCGATCGAATATCCAATCCTCGAATCTTAGTAGTTTTGCCTTACTACGAAAGCGAAACCGGACAACCGATGGAGAATTTCTGACCCTCTTTGCAAAGAGAAATAAACCCCGAATCAATTTTTTCATTGAACTCTCCCTAGAAGGACTCTTAAGAATAGGCTGGATTGGAAATAGAGTATGATTTAGGTAGCTCTTTTATTCAGTTTGAAAAAATATTTTAATTGTTAATTAATTATACTCATGATATTTGAACATTGGCGAAGACCAACAAATGAATGTTAATGGTTTTTCACGTAAATTATTTTCAAATCTTTTTCCCCCTGAAAGCGGAGGTGAAATAGCTCTGCGCAGTCTCTATCATACGGTCATGGCAACGAAAATTGCTGCCACCTGGCAGATAAGGAACTCAACCAGATCCTACCGGAAATGGATACAGAAGCAGGATGCATCCTTCGCCTCAAACAACCCAGGTACTAAAACCGACCTCAAAGTTTCATTTATTCTTCAAATACCTGATACCCAACTTGAACCTGGGTTAGATACCATCCGTTCAATTCAAGGGATGCAGCAATCTGATTGGGAGCTGATCGTATTCTCAACCATTCCAGAAATGCTGCTGCCTGATAAAATAGCAGGTGAGAAACGCATAACGATAATTCATACTCCCGGCAGCTTTGAGTTCCTTGAGCTGTATAAAATGGTCTCAGGACAGTACATTCTCCACTGCCAGCCCGGTGATATTTTTCACAAAAGCTTACTGGATCTTTTTTACCAGTATCACGCATCCTTCCCGCAGGCAGATGTTTTTTCCTATGATTGTGAATACCCGGATAAAAACACATTGCAAGTTTTGCCGTTCTTCAAACCCTCGGCACTCTCCCCTGAACTTCTGCTCTCCGTCAATTACCTTTCACGCGCATTTATCAGGACATCAACAGCACTCCACCACATTGGAAAAGGGGACAAAAGCCTGGACCTTCAAAACCGGGAGTTGGACCTCATCCTTCGCCTGGTCGAAAACACCGCCGCGTTCCAGCACATCCCCCAAGTGCTCGTCCGCCAGGCTGGTCTTTCCGAACCAATTAACCAGCAAACGGAAGTCATTATATCCTCGCACCTTAAGCGCACAGGTCGGATTGACCCCCTTTTTGACCGCGAGGAAAACACCACAAGGATCTCCTGGAAGGGAACTACACCTTCAGTTTCTATCATCATCCCATCTAAAAATAACCACCAACTGCTCAGTAACCTGGTCGATTCGATCCTATCTGTCACGGATTACCCGAACTATTCCATCACGATTGTTGATAATGCCAGCAATAATCCAGAGCTGTTGGAATATTATCGAAGACTGGAAAAACAACAAAATATCCGCGTCGTCCAATATGATAGCCCCTTCAATTACTCTGAGGCGATCAACCTGGGGGTTGAGAAAACTGACTCTGAGTTGGTCTTGCTGCTGAACAACGATATGAAGGTGATTGATCCGTGGTGGCTGAGTGAATTGGCTCAATGGGCTCAGCGCCCTGAAATCGGTGTGGTGGGGGGCAAATTGCTCCGTGCGAACCATACCATTCAGCACACCGGCATCATCCTGGGCATGAACGGATTTATGGGCCATTTGTATCTCAACGCTCCTGAACATTACTGCGGTCTCCTGGGGTCAGCTGACTGGTACCGCAACCTTTATGCCGTAACCGGCGCATGCCAGATGGTACGGAGAGAGCTATTTAACAGGGTGGGGGGGTATGACGGGAATTACAGGCTCGTTTTTGGCGACGTTGATTTTTGCCTGCGTGTTCACGATTTGGGTTATCGCAACATGGTTACTCCCTTTGCCAGGCTGTATCATTACGAAGGGAAGTCCAGGGGGTACAAAAGCCCGGTTGACGATATTCTCCGCGGGTACGACCAAATGGCAGAACGCTTGAAAGCAGAAGACCCGTATTTTTCACCAAATCTTACTTACACTCCGATTCCAACGTGCCAGCAGGGACAACGGACCATCGATGACAGGATGAAAAATATAGAGATTCGGCGCGCACTATTAGAAAAAACGAAATTGGAACAAATATAATATTTAGGAAAACAATGCCATGCTGATTTCCAGTTCATGGATTCGCATCTTTAGGGGCATCATCCCCTGATAAACTCGATAAATAAAGGTAATGAAATTGGTTCATGAAAATGGATGAGAAAATTGCGATAGTACATGATGCCTTCGTTGTAGCCGGTGGAGCGGAACGGTTTGCATTAACCCTGAGTCAAATTTTCCCGGACGCACCATTGCTCACCTCAGCTTATCTGAGTGAAAAAACCTTTTCCGGATTAAAGTCCAAAAAAATTAAAACGCTGCCAGGTGCGGCATTAGTTCAAAGTGAAAATCAATTCAAGCGCTTATTCCCCTTGTGGTTTTTAGGGTTCCGCACGCTGGATCTATCAAGTTATAAAATCATTCTTTCCTCGTCGACATATGCTGCAAAATTCGTCAAAACGAAGAAAAACGCGATCCATATCTGTTACATGCACAGTCCGTTCCGTTTTCTCTGGAAGCGGGAATCTTACTCACCCGGTAGTGTCCCCTTTATTAAGTCGTTTATTTGGTTGATCGACCGCATAATTCCCATAATGAGAAAAATTGATTTGCATTACACCCGGCAGATCACCCAGATCGTCACGAATAGTCAGCACATGGCAGACTTTATAAGCCAGGTTTATAAACGGGATGCGGTGATCATTTATCCGCCTGTCGATATCAATCAATACTACGTTTCTTCAACCAGGAAAAACTATTATCTTTTTGTCGGTCGGCTACTCTCATACAAACGGGTTGATCTGGCAATTAAGGCATGTCAACGTTATAAACGAAAACTGGTCATCCTTGGTGATGGTCCAGAGATGGAAAACTTGAGGAAAATTGCTGGTCCGGAGACGGTGTTTTTAGGCAGGGTTTCCGACGATATTTTGAAGCAGCATTATGCAGAGGCGAAAGGATTGATCTTCCCAGGGATTGAAGATTTTGGGCTCACCCCGGTCGAAGCGCAGGCGAGTGGATGCCCTGTGATCGCCATGAAGGCTGGTGGGGCATTAGAAACAGTTGTTGATGGAGAAACAGGCGTGTTTTTTGAGTCACAAACGGTGGATGCTCTTGTCACCGCGTTAGGCGTTTTCGAAGCCGTGGATTTTAATGCGGAAAAGATTCGTAAAAGTGTCTTAAAGTTTGACGTATCGGTTTTTTCCACGAAGATGGTTGCTCTGGTAGAAAGTTACTTATCACAAGCTGATTGATCTTAATCCCTCCAGACAGCGTTCATTCAAGAAATCAAGTACACCGATAGAGGCAGTGTGCGCGGAAGTTCATACTCCTTTGCCAGTGATAACAATCCAAACGGTTTTTACGATAATAAAAAAATCCATCCAAAGCGAAAAGTTGCTAATATAGTATTCATCCATTTTTAGCCTGGATTCAAACTGCACATCGTGGCGTCCCATTACCTGCCACCAGCCTGTTAGGCCGGGAGCTACCCGGTGGATCACTTTGGCATATTTCCCCATCTTTTCCCGTTCGGACGGCAGGTAAGCCCTCGGTCCAACGAGGCTCATTTCACCCCGAATAACGTTCCATATTTGAGGAAACTCATCAAGGCTTGTTTTTCTTAAGAATTTGCCTATTCGGGTGACTCTGGGATCATTTCTGAGTTTATGATATTTTTCGAACTCATTCGCCAGAGTTTCATCGTTTTCCAGGAGGGCTGGCAATTTCATATCAGCGTCATTACACATGGTGCGAAATTTTAACAGGTTAAATTCGCACCCATTTTTCCCCAGCCGTTTTTGCACGAACACTGCTGGTCCGGGAGAATCCAGGCGAATTAAAAACGCGAGGATAAGGAAGAGTGGGAATGTAAAGATGAGGCTGATCACGCACAGAAAAAGATCAAGGATTCTCTTCAAAAAAGCAGTAGTCGGGTTCAACAGGTTGTACTTTACCTGCAAAGCCGCTTTTCCTTCAAAGTCCATTGGTTTCATGGATAAAGTGCTTAAAGGGGAATCAGCAAAAACGAAAATAAGTTTCGGAAAAACCAGGCTGATATCGTGCAGTTGGTCTTTTTGTTGATCACTCATCTCGTTCGAAGGGCTTGCATAAACTACCAACTCGATTCCGGATTTTCTCAGCAGGATCTGTTGTGCAAGAGAGTTTGATGATGCTGGGATTTCTAAGACTTGGGTCTCATTAATTTCGTTGTCTGTAAGCAAAACGAAAACCGGTTTCAGGGCAAAACGCCGGGCATGATTCAGGCGAGTGATTACATCGCGAGCATCTTCTTTTGTTCCAACAACCACAACAGGTCTGCTCCACCAGGAAAGAAGGGAAAACCTGTTATGGATCATGATCCGGAAAAGTGGAACAAGGATACATGCAAGTAACCACGAAGTAAGAAAAACAAACCTTGAAATTCGTATTCCAAATCCCAAAACAAAAATCGTAACACCCAGGAATACAAATGCGATCGAAAGATTGGTAATTACCTCTTTAAGTTCAGTAACGCCCGTGCGACCTTCGCCTGGATATAAACCTCTTGTGTTAAAAAGGATCACAACAGTTATCAACATAATCCAAAACATGGGTAATAAGGTCGCCAGTTCTACCACGCCTCCCATTTTTGGAATTAACGCTCTCCTGATCACAAAGGGTATGAAGAAAGCTGTTGATAACGTTAGGATATCTGAAAAAAGGAGAATGGAATATGCAAACCAGGGTTTGTAACTTATCCTGAGTTTTCTGGACTCATCCAATTCAGGTGGCATAGATTTTATTTTTCCTCCCCTATTTCTAGTATAACCAAATTTGTAGTTACTTAATGCGATTATACTGCCAAGAGACTGCAAAATGTAATACAGGATTTACAAGCATAAAAATGTCGCACCCAATTACTTTTTTCCGGTTTGCTTTAAAGGGATTTCTTAGAAGGGAAAAATCTCTGTCGCTGTTATTGGTCAGTTTATTATTATAAAGAAGAATGGTCAACGTAAATATAGACAATTTTTCATTGATTAATATGAGAAATTTTGGATTAAAATAATGATAAGATTCATAAGGGGGATCCACTCACATCATTGCCCCTAACTAAATCTGTATGCTTTATCAGTAGTTATGCATGGAGAAAATTATTTCCAGGGAAACTCTGTACATGGCGGGAACTAATATTGTATGACTGAAGAGCAATTACCAAAAAATATGAAAGTGTTTTTCCAGGGTTCCATTATCCTTGCTATTTTGGAAGGATTCATCTTTGCGGGAACAATACTGGCTTATCCCGGTGACCCTAAAAACGCTTTCCTTTTTGGCTTTTCACTTTCCAGGCTACTTCTTGTTGGATTAATTCTTCTTATACAGGGATTTCTAGTCTTCTCACTATTCAACAGGAAACTTAATCACTGTCTATCTTCTACATTAATCTCTTCGTCAAGCACTTTAAAATTTATTAAAGTGGCATTGTTTATTGCCATTCTTCTTCTCTGGATTACGATTTGGTCTCCTCCTGGTAGACTGGGGAAATTGGAAGCAAGTTATATACGTTTTCGCCCTTTCCTAATTTGGATTGAACTCATAGGAGTTCAAACTTACTTCTTAATTAAGATACTGAACCGAGAAATCCATTCCGGTAACTTTTTTAGCTTTTTGAAAACCCACAAGAAATCATTTCTGTTGGCCGGGATCTTTCTGATATCAATAGCGGTTGTATTCTTCATTTTAAAAAGATACGCTCCAATACCTGAAGGGTTACAGTATTACATTCCGCCTGGGGCTCCTTTAGCTGGGTTACAGGTTTTTTTGTCTTGGGCTGTCTTTCTCCTTCTCTTCTCCGTTGAGTATAAAGCCTCCATTTGGAGCAGGAAAAAGAGATGGGTATGGGGGATTTTCTTTGTTATTTGGATTATTTCCTTCATTCTATGGACAACAACGTCGACGAGTTGTACTGACGACAGGTTAGGTCCTTTTCCACCAAATGGGGCTTGTTACCCGCAAATAAATGATGCAGTCTACAGTATTGGTTCGCATTACATCACGTTGGGTCAGGGTATATATCATCACTGGATGACAGATAAACCTTTTTACATGATTTTCCTGGCAATAGGTCAATGGATTAGCGGCCCTTCAATGGATCAATACATCGCGTTCCAGGTGTTTATCCTCGCCCTGATCCCCGCACTCCTTTTTTTGATCGGGAAAAAATTTGCCGGATTATCAGGCGGCTTGTTTCTGGCAACACTGGCAACCTTGCTTGAATTGAATTCTCTTCGGTTGTATTCAATCACTGGTAGTGTTAATACGAAAATAGAAAATCCGGAAATATTGACCTCATTGGTGTTGATCCTTCTATTTTTCGTATTGTTTAACTGGTTGCGGCATCCGGACATAAAAATATGGGCAGTTATCACCGGCGGGCTATTAGGGTTGTCAGTACTCATTCGTTTTAATCCCTTATTTATCGTGCCCGTAATTATCCTTCTATTCATCTTGTTGAATCGTAAAAAACTAAAAACGATAATTGTCGGATTATCGCTGTTTGTTTTGACATTCAGCCTGGTTTTTCTTCCCTGGTTTTTCACTGCTAGAGATTCGCAGGGGAACAATTTCTATTTTATGAAAATTCAAGATGTACTTAATTCAAGATTTGCCCCATCCTCTTCGGCTCTGGAAAAAAAGATTGAAATATTACCCGATAGACTCCTAATGCCACTTGTCACAAGTGAGCCACCCATGGAAGGAACGATTTCTGTATTCCAGGGGAAGGTCGAAGAGGTGACTAGAGGTGGCTATACCAGTATTGTGTACCATTTCTTTAATAACGCATTCACCTCACTAACCAAATTGCCAACGGAAGTTCTTTTTAGCAGTATATATGACCAGGTTTCAGGGCCAATCAGGGATTTTTTGACCTATACTCCCCTTTGGAACAAGACATTAACAAGACAGAACGTTATCTCATTATTTGTGAATTTGTTGTTCATTACTTTAGGCCTTGTTTCAGCAATAAAAAGATATGGAATCGCGGGGCTCACTGGAGCAATAATTCAAATCGGGTATTTCCTGGGAAATGCAGCCTCGCAGACATCTGGTGGCAGGTACCTCGAACCGGTGATTTGGGTAACGCTCTTGTATTATGCGTTAGGTATCGTTGCTTGTACTGGCTTTTTTGCTAGATTGATATATAAGAATGGCGGATCCTTGGAACCTGAGGCACCAGAGGTGGAACAATCCACTGACTCCAGCCTTGCCAGAGGTACCAGAAAGTCTTTCATTAGTTCTCTTCTTACCCTAATAGGATTTTTACTTTTAGGCCTGTCAGTACCCATTTTTAATAACCTTCCCAGCCATATGCCGGAGGAGACCACCCCCCAGATCACACAATCCGTCTACAGCAGAATTTTCGACCTGGGGAAGGTAACGCCTGAACAGTGGCAAAGATTTAATTCCAGCCCGGGGAGCATGGTGGTTCAGGGGGCAGCTTACCATCCGCGGTATTATCGAAGTGATGCCTTCCCAATGGATTCAGAAAGTTTCGAAATGATGTTGTTAACTAAGCGCCGGGTGATTATCAGCTACATGCTGGGGGTTATCCCTGAAAAATATTACAGTGACGGAAGTAAAACCATTATAGTGGGATGTATGCTTGGCACTGATTCAATGTGGGCTGCAGAGCGGACCTTCATGCGCACTTACGCGATTATTCAGCTTGATCATGAAGAAAGTGTATATTTCAGTCCTAATTTTCATTGGGTTTGTGAATAAAAATAAAGATGAAGACTTAACTCATTTCGACTCGTGAGAGTTCCAGTCGCGTGCCTCGTGCTATCTGCAATCCGGAATACTTTCAGAGGAGATTCATATCTGGGAAACAATTATCCCCTTATTGGGGAGGCCGTAACCTTTAAATAAAGAGAGTGATCCACCTGGGACTCGAACCCAGAACCTGCTGATTAAGAGTCAGTTGCTCTGCCAATTGAGCTAGTGGACCAAACGCCGCGCTTATTATAATCTAAAAAAAGGGGGTGTCAACGCGCACCGCATATTCGCAAAACAGGCTGAACAAACGTTCAGCCTGTAATTTTTCAATTGACATGATGTCCTAAGGCGTACAGGTCACCGGGATGGAGGTGACAGTTGGGAAGAGCTGGTGATTCGGCTCGTCAATGTATACCTGTATGTTCAACGGTCCGGTGATGGTCACAGGGTAACTTATGCCCGAAGTAGTGACAGTTCCTGCCTCGGTGAAGGTCGTGCTGAACGATTCTGTATCAGTGCCATTGATAACATAATGATAGAGGACCGTTCCAGCAGCCGAAGTGGTGATGGTGGCAGTGATCGGAATGATCCCCGGGCACACACCCGCATAGGAAACAGGCGCGTTTGCCTTGGCTGTTGTAACCGCTAAATTCGTTACGACCACTACTTGCACCCAAAAGGGTTTGTCGGCATTTGCGCCAATCCCGAACTTGGTCCCGCTGTCGGTTGCCAGCAGCCAGTTACCGCGGTACGTTTTTGGGGTTACCGGGGCAACAAGAGTGACGGAAATGTCGATCGTTTGCCCGGGTGCAACCGCTTTCCCTAGTGGCTGCGAAGCCGGTCCGCCCATGGCATCACCGCTTTCGAAAACCAGTTTGAAGTCTGCTCCCCAGGGCTGGGAGCCTGTGTTCTCTAACCGCCAGGTTTTGATGAAGTTTGAGCTTGCGGTTACAGTTGCATTATCGAGGAAAGTTACGTCCACAACATTGCCGGCTTTGTACTTGATGCCTTCGGTCGCGACCGGCACTGCGATGGTCAAAGGTGGCGCAGAGGTTGGCATCGAAGTGGGTGCGGGCTGTTGGGTGGCTGTGGCTAGCAGGGTTACAACTTCCTCTGGTTGAACCGCCAATTGCGTTTGCAGCGCCATCACCGTCTGAGCAATCGCGGTTTGATCCAATCCAAGGATTTCAGGCGGATTTTGGGTGAATAAGCTGCACGCGCTAAGCGAAAAAATGAATAGGATTGAGACGAAACTGGAAATGATCAGTTTCTTTTTCATATATTGCCCCTTGTGATGCAGGGGAGAATTACCCATGACTTTATCATATCACGCAGAATCAAGTTTGTTTTCTTTCACACGCGGTGCAAACCAACGCTTGAAAGGCAGCCTCGCGATAAGCAGAATGGTCAACACGCCAGCAGCAATCCAGGGCTTGATTGAATTTACGTTCCGTAGGGTCAACCCGGCTTTAGTCGCCAGGACATAGTGCATCACCACCAAAACACCGGCAAGGTAAACATAACGGTGAAGCGGTTTCCATTTCTTCCCCAGCAGAACCTTAAGTTTTTTCAACGACGTGATCGCCAGGATAAGCAGAATGATAAAGGCGGGCAACCCAGCCCATAAGAACCACTTTTGACTGAACAAACGCAGGAGAACCTTCCAATTAAATGCGTAATCGATCCAAAAAAAGTTAACCACATGGATCGCGGCATAGTAAAAAGATAACAACCCAAAGGTTCTTCTGAACTTACCCAGCCTGCCATAGCCGGTAACGTTTTTGAGAGGGGTGAAGGATAGGCAGATCAGCAGCATAATAACGGCTACATCGCCAGAATATTGCTGAAAACGCTGGATCGGGTTGGGACCAAACCGACCTGTAACCCAGGAGAAGAGCCCCCAGGCAAGAGGAATGAATCCAAGAATATTTACGACGATCTTAGGCCAGTTGGGTTTAATTTTCTGCATCAGTAATTTACCGTGAGATCCATTCCTTCATATAAATAGGATACCTCATTTTCATAGCCATTGAACATCAAGGTTGGACGGCGTTCGTTCTCGCCCAACCGCCTTTCCGTCTCCTGCGACCAACGCGGATGCGACACATTAGGATTGACGTTGGAGTAGAACCCATATTCCTGTGGAGCAGCATATGTCCAATAGGAAACCGGCTGCTCAGTTGTCAATTCGATCTTCACTATAGCCTTGATGCTCTTAAACCCGTATTTCCAGGGGACCACCAGTCGCAGGGGGGCGCCATTCTGGGGGAGGATTGGTTTTCCATAGATGCCACCCGCAAGGATTGTCAGGTCATGCATGGCCTCGTCCAGGCGCAAGCCCTCCACGTAGGGCCACTCCGAGAATCCTGTCTTTTGCGCGGGCATTTGTTCAGGATCCAATAAGGTGGTGAAACGCACAAATTTGGCTTCGGGTTTCACACCAACCTCATCTAGAAGTTTTGAAAGGGTAAATCCGTTCCAGGGGATGACCATGGACCAGCCCTCCACACAGCGTAAACGGTAAACCCTTTCTTCGAGACCGTATCGGGTGAGTAATTCTGCTGCATCAACAACCTGCGGCTTATCCACCAAACCGGTAATTTCAATTGCCCAGGGACTGGTGATGAGATTAACCGATCTTTTGGCAACCTCATCTTTATTGAATGAGAATTCATAGTAATTGTTGTAATTCGTGATCGTTTCGTAAGACGTCAGGCGGTCGATTAATTCGGGCGTGGATGATGGGGATGCTCCTGGTTGTGTTGCAATGAGGTTATTACCCTGATCTGTTGGACTGATTCCGCAAGCAGCCAGCGCGTAGGCTGTGCCGAATAGCGCGGAAAGTTTGATGAACTTACGCCTGGAGAGGAATAAGGCTTCAGGGGTGATCTCGTTTATTAAATCTTGCTGCCAAATCTTACTCATTGTATGCTCAATTCTACAGATAAATTAGGCTATATTTATCATAAATTATACGAGTGAATTATTAGAGTTTAGCAAGAATTCCTCTCACTAAATTCTTTTTATTTATTTCATATTGATTGATTGTACCGGGTGATTTTGGAATTCGACTGACCTACTCCAACATCCTCATTGAAGGTCGCAGGATTAATGTCAACAGGGTGATGGTTAATAAAATGCAGCCGTTAATGAGAACTGCAGTTGGTTCACCAAGGCGTTCAGCCATTGCCCCCGCCAACAGGGAACCCAAAGGCAGAGAACCCATGAATACCCACACATGCACGCTCATTACCCTGCCGCGCAGCTCATCCGGCACCCACGATTGGATCATGGCATTGGTGTTATTGACCACTGCCATAAATGCCCAGCCGAGGAATACCATCATTAACAAGGACACCGGAAGTAGCTTAAAGATGGCAAAAATGATCAACGAAATGGGCAGCACCAGGCTGCCGATTGCCCAGATCATGCCGCGTATGTTGCGCGAGCCCAGGTAGGCGATCATCAAAGCTGCAGCCAGGGATCCCACACCGCGGGCGGAAAGCAGCCACCCATTGGTGCGCACATCTCCCCCCAATACCGCTGATGCCCAGGCAGGGATCAGGGTCATCAACCCCATCCCAAAAATGGATACAGCCGCGACGACGATCATCAGAATGCGGATATTGCTGTTGCCGAAGGCAAAACGTATGCCAACCATTAATTCCGGCAGCACGGCTTTCCTTATCCTGGGTTGCCTTGGAATGGCTGCCAGCCGCATTATTATGAGGGCGCTGATCACTGCGAGATAAGAGATTCCATTGATCGTAAAACACCATGCAGGACCAAGCCAGCTGTAAACCATGCCGGCAATGGCTGGTCCAATAACGGTGCCGATGTTGAAGATCGAGCTGTTGAGGGCAATGGCATTCGTCATGTCTGCGCGTCCGACCAATTCGACGACAAAAGCCTGCCTTGCCGGAGCGTCAAAGGCATTGGCAACCCCCAGCAGGAAAGCCAGCACGACAACGTGCCATGGTTTAACAAGATCGGTGAATACCAAAAAAGCCAGTAAAAACGCCAGTACCATCATGGCGGATTGCGCGATGATGAGCAGCCTGCGCCTGGAAAACCTGTCAGCGATGACGCCGCCATATAAGGTGAACAACCAACTCGGGGCTCCCGATGCAAATCCAACAAGACCGAGAAATGCAGCGGATTGTGTCAGTTCGTAGATCAGGAATCCCTGCGCAGTGGCTTGCATCCAGGTGCCAACGATTGAAATCACCTGCCCGGTAAACCACAGACGGTAATTGGGGTGTTGAAGTGACGAGAAGGTTTGAGTGAGTGTGGAATTCATAAAGCAGGATTAGTTTACTATAAGACGATAAAGGTCTTGTCTTTTTGTATGCTGCGAATTTAATCCAATATAGCATCAAACCTAACAAAAGTGTAAGCCGTAAAATTTGCGTAAAAACCGGAGATGTTTACGCCGTATAATGCAAAGGGAGCTCGTAATCTGGCAGAAATATACATCAAAATGTTTGGTTACGTGATCCAAAGGAGAAAAAATGAAAAAAGTGATTGCCATAATGGCTGTTCTGACCGTCTTAATGATGGTCCTCTCGATCAACCAGGTTGCAGCGTCCAGTGAAGACACCCTGTCTGCCAAAAAGACACCGGGTGCCCAGGCAACCGCCCAGGCCGTGAAAAAAGCTGGTTCTGACCTTGATGTGCTTGATGAAGAAAAAGGCAAACCCCAAAAGACAGTCAACCGTAAAGGCGAGATAGTATCCGCTGTTGAAGGTTCGCTGGTGATCAGCCTCAAGGATGAGACCTTGTTGACCGTGACCCTCACTGAGGACTCGATCATAAAAATTCCTGGTAAAAATACAGAACTATCAGACTTGCCCATTGGTTTGCTCGTGGGATTGAAGGTCAATGTTAAAGGTGTTCTTGAGGAAGACGGTACCCTGACCCTTCAAAAGATTTCCGTCATTCCGGGTAAACCTGTAAAAATGAGCAACGTTGGTGTTGTTTCAGCCTACACCCCGGA
Organism: uncultured Anaerolinea sp.; assembly: GCA_964533735.1. Taxonomy (GTDB): domain Bacteria; phylum Chloroflexota; class Anaerolineae; order Anaerolineales; family Anaerolineaceae; genus UBA6107. The sequence continues at coordinate 123,052 of CAZHMD010000004.1, forward strand.
TGTCTCGATCGAGATCACGGATAAAAAAGGAGAGATATTCGTCTACCTCCTGGATTTGAATACCAAGTACCTGCCCATGGAACGTATGGCGGAACTGCAGGTTGGCACACTGGTTACGATAATCTCCCCCAGGGACGTCACCGGCGCACCTGCTTCAGCGGCTGGAGTTGTGATACACCCAGCAGGAACTGAAGCCCCTGATGAAATCGAAGAGGAAACAGCGGACGATTAATCCCTCTTGACCTTTCTTCAGGAAATGGGTAAACTAAATCATCTTAACTTTGAAAGGAGGTTCAACAATATGAGAAGAGTCAGACTACAACACGTTGTCTATTGTTGCGCACCTTTCACCCGGTTACGGATGTAAAGTTTTATCTTTACCTTATTAACCACAGGTGCGCGCACCTGTGGTTTTTTGTTAATTAACTGGAGAATCAAGTTACGATGAACATACGAAATGCAAATGATGAAGACCTGGCATTTGACCTTGATGAGATCGGGGTTTCCGCACCGATCCGCAATGCGAGGACTAATACACAAAAAAATAAAGGAAAATCCGGGCCAGATAAGGCGATCCTGTCGCCTGATATCAGCAAGGCGCTCGGTTTTCAACCGGATGACCGTTATCAGTTCAGTTACGCAGCTTCCCGCCATGAAGCAGTGTGGTTGTTGGACTCCTTGAGTGATTTCTACGATCAGAAATGGTTTGATGACATCCTGCGGGCGATCAAGGGCGGCAAGGAAGCCTCCGTGTACCTGTGCCGCACCTCCACCAACCAGCCGGGGCACCTGCTGGCAGCCAAGGTGTACCGACCGCGGCGTTTTCGCAATCTCAAGAAGGATCACCTCTACCGTGAGGGTCGCAGCCAGCTGGATGGAAATGGGAAAATTGTGCTGGATGACCGCGCTTTACATGCCATGCAGCAAAGAACCAAGTTTGGCAAGGAATTGCTGCACACCTCATGGCTGGGTCATGAGTTCAAAACAATGCAGATCCTCTTCGAAGCCGGGGTAGACATCCCCAAGCCGCTGGTCAGCGGAAATAATGCCATCCTCATGGGGTATGTTGGTGACGAGTTGTCTCACGCTCCGGCTTTGAATGAAGTGAGCCTCACACCAACGGAAGCCCGGCCGCTCTACCAGCGCACGCTGCATAACATTGAATTAATGTTAATGCACAACCGCATCCACGCTGATCTGTCGGCTTACAATATCCTTTATTGGGAAGGTGAGATCTCGTTGATCGATTTTCCCCAGGCGATTCATCCTGACGAAAACACCAATGCATTCCGCATTTTCTCACGGGATGTGACACGGGTGAGTGAATACTTCGCAGTGCAGGGAGTGAAGAGTAATCCGGTATCTCTGGCACAAAAAATGTGGCAATCGCGCGGACGTCCACTCAACCCATCATTGGACCCGTTATACCTTGACCCTGAAAAAGAAGAAGATCGACGCGTTTGGAAAAAGCAGCGATAAAAAAAGGAGTGCGGAACTCCAGCACTCCTTTTGGGTTTAGCAGTCGCAGTCTTCCTTATCTGCAGCTTTTTCAAAGGATTCGCGTCCTTCACCGAACGCGAACCAGGCGATTCCGATCGCGCCGACAACATCAATAAAAGCGAATCCGGTGATCATATAAACCAGGCTGGATCCCAGCAGGATTACCGACATGTAAATGCAGGTTTTGGTGCAATTGGCGTCAGCGATGATCGGATCGGAATTGAGTCTGCGGCCTACCTTGAGTTTGGCAAGATAAAGGAAGACCATCACACTCAAGGAGATGATCGAAATAATTAAACCGCTTGTGGCAGTCTCTGGTTTTGATTTTGCCACCAGGTTTAAAATGGCGGTAATGACCAATCCCGCGGTAAGCAGGTAAAAACTTACCCCGGTAATTTTGAGCGCTGTGATTTCAAATTTTGACCGGGGAGAATCCGGAGCCCTGGCAATGCGCAGGATCATCATGCTGATTCCGACGGCTGAGATCACTTCAATGAAGCTGTCCAGGCCAAAACCGAACAATGCCAGTGTGCCGTCTTTTTGCCCAAGTATAGTTGAAAACACGCCTTCCACCAGGTTGGCGATGATCGTGAATAGGCTCAAGAAGAATGCGGTACGGTAATTCCGATCGATATTGGCAAGCATCCCGGGAGTCTCCACTTCGTATAATAGGACAAAATTAGTCCTAATAATTAAGGTATTGTACCACTTAAGAATAATTGACCGTATAATTACGCCAAATGGCAATTAAAAGCATGCTTCAACAGAAAAAGAATTCCATTTTGCGCACACTGATGAATTGTAAGTTAACCCAAAAGCTGGCAAGTTGGAGTTTAGTGTACGCACCCTTCTTATTTCCGATAACACCACTGCGCCAGACCACACACTGGATGGCGTTTTGTCATCCGAATCCCACATACCCGGTGCACATTGTGGTGGTTCCCAAAAAGCAATGGACTGATTGGCTGGCTGTTGATCCCGGGGACGCTGAAATGTTGCGGGAATTTGTTGAACTCACCCAAACTATGATCCGCGATTTTGAGCTGACTCCTGCCGGTTACCGCCTCATTACCAACGGCGGAAAAAACCAGACCTTCCCCCACCTGCATTTACACCTGGTGGCAGGGGATGCCTTCCCTGAGCAAAAACGCACTGATATTGGAGAGAATGATGAATAATGTCATTGATGTGATCCTGGCGCGCCGCAGCATCCGCAAATATACTGATCAACCTGTTCCCAGGGAAATACTGGAAACGCTTATGAAGGCTGCCATGGCAGCCCCGAGCGCCATGAATGCCCAACCCTGGGAATTTATGGTGATCACCGAGCCGAAAACGCTTGCATCCCTGCGGAAAAGCCTGATCTTTGCCAAAATGAACGCCCCCGCCGCCATTTGCGTGTTGGGCAGCGAACGGATGCAGAAGAATAAGACCGGGTCCCGGTTTTGGGTACAGGATTGCAGCGCTGCAACCGAGAACATCCTGCTGGCTGCCACCGCTCTGGGGTTGGGATCGGTATGGGTGGGCGTGCATCCGGTTGCCATCTTTACACGCGCAGTTGCTAAAGTATTAAACCTGCCGAACGGTGTGACCCCTTTAAATCTCATTTTTCTTGGCTACCCCGCGGAAACCAAGGAACCCCGTACGCAGTTCGAGGAACAGCGCGTGCATTGGGAGGCCTTCCCGCCATCCGATCCAAAAGGAATACGCATCAAGCGGGGGTACACTGGAAATGGCAATGAGGAGGCAGAATGACCATCGAGATATTAGGTTTTTCAGCCGCTGACTATGATGAAGCCATCGCGTTGTGGAAACGCTGTGAGGGCATTGGGTTGAGTGATGCGGACGAACGTGAACCCCTGACCGCGTTTTTAATTAAGAATCCGGGTCTGAATTTTATCGCCAGGGAAAATGGAAGCATCGTGGGCACCTGCCTTTGCGGATCAGATGGACGCAGAGGTTATCTTTACCATCTGGCGGTTGATCCTGTTCAACGCAGAAAAGGGATCGGGCGCATTCTCGCGCAGAAGGCACTTCAGGCACTCGCGCTCCAGGGGATTCAGAAGTGCCATATCATGGTTTTCGGTGCCAATGAACTCGGGTTGACCTTCTGGAAGAATGAAGGCTGGGTAACCCGCCCTGAGATCGTGTTGATGTCTCACAATGTCGGCTGTAAAGAACACGGGGGACCTTGTTGATGGAAATAGCCATAAAACGACTCAGCAACGAAAACCGGCAGGATTTCTACCAGGTGCACAGCGAACAAATTTGTGGTGGTTGGTGTTTTTGCACAGCGTGGTGGATGACCACCTGGGAAGGTTTCGGGGAGCGCACCAGCCAGGAAAACCGCGCTCTACGAGAAGAATTATTCGCGAATCAGATATACGATGGTTACGTTGTCTATATTAACAGTGAGCCCCAGGGGTGGTGCCAGGTGGGCAAACGTGACCAGTTCACCTTGCTGATGAATCAATTTAGTCTGGAACCGGATGAAGATACCTGGGCGATCACCTGCATGGCACTCCCTCCGCAGTACCAGGGGCTGGGATTGGCGCACAAGATCCTGGCGCTAATCATTGATGATCTTAAGTCCAAAGGAGTAAAACGCCTTCAAGCGTACCCAAAAATTGCACTAGATCTTCCAAAAGAAGATATCTGGACGGGACCTCTCTCGATTTTCGAAAAAGCCGGGTTTAAATTTATTATGAAGGATGAACGACGATTTGTACTGGAGTTGACCTTGTGAGAACAAGAATTGTGCTCGCAATTTTGCTTATGCTTTTACTCTTTTTTCTTGTGACTGCCTGTGAGCGAAACGCCACCCGCTCCGCCTGGTCACCCATAAACGGCACACCTGGTTTGACGGTTCAACGTTCTACAGGATCACAAACTATACCTTTACCTAAGAATACCCCAATACCAATCTCTACGCCGGAATACATCCCGACCCTGGACATGAGTTCCCTGTCTGAAACGTACCCGGTCGCGTTCAAAGGATACGAATTACTCTCCTGGCGTTATAAAGGGGATTGGGTGTTCACGCTGATGACCGGCACCAATCGTGCAAAATCCTTTGAAGAAATTCTTTCAGCCGAAAACCAATATTCCACGGATGCGTTGATTAAGATTACCGTTCGAGGTATTGATGATTTGAAAGTTGTGCTCGAGCGCCTTCCACGCGGAGAACAGATCAACTGGGGCGGCATGAACCTCGAAGGGGAAGTACCTGCCAACACGCTTTACTTCACCTACCCGCCGGAGGAGATTGTGGAGGAAGTTGTAAATTTTTGCCATGACGCCGGAATAACGCTGGTAACACTGACGGACAATTAACCATGGCAACCATGATCAATCCAAATCTCCCATTGATTGACCTGCACCACCACCTGGATGGCAGTCTGCGGCTGGAGACCATCCTCGACCTTGGACTCAAGCACAATCTAAAGCTGCCGGCAACCACATTGGAAGGGTTACGCCCATACGTCCAGGTATCTACCCCGCAGCCGGGTGTGATGAAGTTCATCGAGAAATTTGAATGGATGACCGCTGTCCTGGTGGATTACGATGCCTGCCGGCGCGTGGCTTATGAAAATGTCGCCGATGCTGCCAATGAGGGGCTGGATTATATTGAATTACGCTACAGTCCGTGGTTCATGGCGGAGGCGCACTCGCTTGATCCGGTAGGGGTCATCGACGCTGTCACAGACGGCGTACGCAGCGGTGTAAAGGATTTTTCGATCCGCGCCAACCAGGTGGGTATCCTTTCGCGCCATTACGGTGCTGGGATCGCCTTTAAAGAATTGGCTGCGCTTCTCTCCCGCAAGCAGGATTTTTGCGGGCTCGACCTGGCCGGCGATGAAGCCAATTTCCCCGGTGACTTGTTTGTTGAGCACTTCAGGCAGGCACGCCAAGCCGGTTGGCACATCACCATCCATGCAGGTGAATCTGCCGGTGCCGAAAGCGTCTGGCAGGCGATCAAGGATTTAGGAGCAGAGCGCATCGGTCACGCGGTTCACGCACCGGAAGACCCAGCCCTCATCCGCTACATGCGAGACCATCACATTGCCGTTGAGTGCAACCTGACCAGCAATGTGCAAACCAGCACTGTGCACGATTATCCTTCCCATCCGCTCAGGTTTTTCCTGGAGGAAGGCTTGCTTGCCACCATTAACACAGACGACCCCGGCATCAGTGCCATCGATCTGCACTACGAGTACGATGTAGCCGCTCCGCTGGCCGGGCTCACACGGGAGCAGTGTGAACTGGCGCAGCGTAATGCCCTGACCGCCGCATTTCTGAATGAAGAAGAAAAAAAGCGTTTGATGGAAAAGAAAACTAATTGAAAGGTTCAAGAAAACCTGGCGTGCTATAATCTTAAGACATTCCATTACAGGTGAAGATGATGCGATTTCTTGTTACAGGGGCTGCTGGGTTCCTTGGTTCTGGTCTTGCAAATCGATTGGCCGCGGAAGGTCACACCGTTCTCGGTGTGGATGACCTTTCCACGGGCGATCCCAAAGCTTTAAATTCCGCCGTCCAGTTTACTCGCGGAGATGTCAACGACCGCCCGAAATTATGGACTCTCATGCAGGGGGTCGATTGCGTTTATCACCTGGCAGCCAGGGTCATCGTACCCGAGTCTGTCCTTTACCCACGTGAATACAACCAGGTTAATGTTGGCGGTACAGTCACCTTGATGGAAGCCATGCGCGATGTGGGTGTCCGCCGGGTTGTCTTTATCTCTTCCGGCACGGTCTACGGCAATCAATCCATGCAGCCTGTGAAAGAAAGCGCCATCCCCAATCCTCGCTCGCCTTATGCCGTATCCAAACTGGCGGCTGAGTACTACACCAAATCCATTGGGGCGTTGTGGGGTATCGAAACGGTCTGCCTGCGTGTCTTCAATGCTTACGGTCCTGGTCAGCATCATCCGCCCGTACATACCCCGGTTATCCCCAGTTTTTTACGCCAGGCATGGGAGAACGGCACTATTGTCATCCACGGCAACGGTGAACAGACGCGGGACTACGTGTATGTCGATGATGTAGTCAATGCCATGGTGTCCGCCTCTGTTGCGCCTGAGGTCAATACCCTGACGATAAATGTCGGCAGCGGCTTAGAGGTGAGCGTGCGCGATCTGGCAAAAATGGTCGCCGAAGTGACAGGCGGTAACCCGGAGATTGTGTATAACCCGCGCAATGAGGGTGGTTTGAGCAGACTGTGCGCTGATCTCACCCTGGCGCAGGAAAAGCTGGGTTATCAACCCAAAACTCCCTTGATGGAGGGTTTAAAAACAACCCTTGAGCGGGAGATAATACCCCCCCAGGAATAGGACAGGAGACGCTGCGGCGTCTTTTTTGTTTAATTAATCCAGCGGTTTGATTGGGTATAATACCTCTATGTCCTGCCTGCCGCAAAAATTTTATAACCGCGAAGTAACCCTTGTGGCACGCGACTTGTTGGGCATGCGCCTGGTACGCAGGATTGGTGACCAAAGGGTATCAGGGTTAATCGTCGAAACCGAGGCGTACCGCGGTGAAGAGGATCTCGCCTGCCATGCCCGCCACGGCAGAACCCGCAGGACTGAAGTGATGTATGGGATTGGCGGTAAGGCGTACATATACTTCACTTACGGAATGCATTGGCTTTTCAATGTGGTTTGCGCAGAAGCAGGTTTCCCGGCAGCGGTACTCGTACGCAGTATCCAGCCCATGGAAGGGCTGGAGATCATCCGCCAAAACCGGCCGGGCAGGAGTGAGCCGTTGTGGACCAATGGTCCAGGGAAGTTAACCAAGGCACTGAAGGTGACCGGCACTTTGAATGGCGTCGATCTCACCAGTCCGGATGGGAGCCTTTGGATAGAAGAAGGTGAGCCCATTCCAGATTTAAAAGTTTACGCCACGGCTCGCATCGGTTTGGGCGCGACTCCGGAGCCATGGTTGAGTATGCCTTGGCGTTTCAACGCCGTGATGACGGGATTAAAATTGTGATGGATCAGGAACTTAATTTTTTTCGCGCCATGCTGCGCATCCGCAGGTTCGAGGAAACCATCCTCGACCAGTTCAAACGCGGATTGTTTTCCGGTACCACGCACTCCTCGCTTGGGCAGGAAGCCAACGCGGTCGGTGTGATCAGCCAGATGCTTCCAGACAACGTGATCGTTACCAACCACCGCTGCCACGGGCATTTTTTGGCGTACGGCGGGGATATGCGGGCGTTATTTGCCGAGCTGATGGGCAGAAGCACAGGTATCTGTGCTGGTCGCGGCGGTTCGCAGCATATTCATTGGCGCAACCTTTACTCCAATGGTGTACAGGGCGGCATCGTGCCGATCGCGGTGGGTATGGCGCTCGCGGAAAAACGCAAAAATAAGGATACCTCCGTGACGGTGTTCATCGGGGATGGCACATTTGGCGAAGGAGCGATCTACGAAGGTTTCAACATGGCAAGCCTATGGCAGGTGCCGCTCCTCGTAGTCGTCGAAAACAACCATATCGCCCAAACCACACCATCAAACCTAGCCATCGCTGGGGACCTGGCAGCCCGCTTTGAGTCCTTTGGCATTCCAGCCGTGGAACTGGACACAAGCGATGTGATGGAAATTACCGGGCAGGCCATCCAGATGTATGCTGAAGTGCATGAGCACGTCTCTCCGCGGGCTCTGATCCTGAACACAGCCCGTTTTGGTCCTCACTCTAAAGGCGATGATACACGCTCAAATGAGGAACTTGATTACTTGAAAGAGAATCGCGATCCAATAAGGATTTCATCAAACCGTTTGCCTGCGAATGAAGTCAGGCAAATTACCGAGGAAGTGGAAACAGAAGTAAGGCAGGCATTTGAGAATGCACTGGCTGATCCGCCTGCGGCGTTTGCTGAGGAGTCTGCATGAGTAAAACTGTGCTTGACTCCCTTAACGCTGGTTTGCTCAATGCCCTGGCAGGGGATCCAACTGTTCTGCTATTGGGGGAGGATATCCTCGATCCGTACGGCGGCGCCTTCAAGGTCTCACGTGGCTGTTCCACGCGCTTCCCGCAGCAGGTTTTAACCACGCCAATCTCCGAAGGCGGGTTAACCGGAGTGGCAGCCGGCTTAGCGCTGCGCGGCTACAGGCCTGTACTGGAGATCATGTTTGGCGATTTTATGACCTTGCTGGCAGACCAACTGGTAAATCACATCTCCAAATTCCGCTGGATGTACAATGATTCGGTTGAAGTCCCTCTGCTCATCCGCACCCCCATGGGTGGAAGACGCGGTTACGGCCCCACGCATTCACAAACCCTCGAAAAACTGTATCTCGGTGTGCCCGGGCTAACCGTAGTAGCACCGAACCATATAAATGTAAACAAAGACGGTGAACCCGGCCTGCTATTAAAGCGGTTGATCCTTGAGTCGACCTCACCTGTGTTATTCATTGAGAATAAACTACAATACCTTTTCCTGTTAAGAACCGGCCAGGACCTGGCAGATTTTGAACTTAACGAGACATTTGAGAAACCAGATTCAACGCATCTCTTTCCCATCAGGGAACTGACCGTCCGCGGGGCTTCAGCACCGGTGTGTACCCTGGTTTCCTACGGTTACATGAGTGAATTGTGCGAACAAGCGATGTTGAAACTGGCATATGAGTACGAGATCTTTTGCCAATTGGTGATCCCGACCAAATTGTCTCCCTTTGATACGACTGCCCTTTTTGAGTCCGTGAAGGCAACCGGGAACCTGGTCATCGTTGAAGAAGGCAGCAAAACCCTTGGCTGGGGTGCGGAAGTGGCTGCCTTAACCGCGGAAGCGTTGGGGAGCCGATTAAACCATGTAAGTCGTGTGGCTGCGCGTCAAACACCTATCCCGGCAGCCCCCACACTGGAATCAGTCACTTTGCCGCAGGTGGCGGATATCGTCACCGCGGTGAGAAAGCAGGTTGGATAACATGGATAAGATTACCCCGGTTTATGTACCGCTGGTCAATCCCAACGAGCTGGAATCCGTCCTGGCGCAACTCTGTGTTGTTGAGGGGCAAAAGGTTAAACGCGGAGAAGTGCTTGCGGTGTTTGAGACCACCAAATCCACCCTGGAACTAACTGCCGACAGCGAGGGTTATATTCTTGGTCTTCATATGAAGGAAGGCGATAACCTGGCTGCAGGAAAGCGCTTGTGTTACCTGGCTGACAGCAGGGACGCGATCCTCCCGCTGGACGAACCCGGGGGTGAAACTCAAAAAACATCGCAGCAGACAACCCTCCCCGGGGATCTGCGCATCACCCAACCCGCGCTGGCGTTAGCCCGCTCACTGGGGGTGGATCCGGAAACCTTTCCGAAGGGGAAGCTCATTACAGAAGCCGATGTGCGCGCAAAGCTCAATCCCTTACCTGCGTCTGACAATCCGAACACCTTGATCATTTATGGCGGCGGAGGGCACGCCAAATCCTTGATCGATCTCATTCGCGCTCAGGGAAAATACATCATTGCCGGAATTGTTGATGATGGAATCTCTGCAGGCACAGATGTGATAGATGTGCCGGTCCTCGGCAGTGGTGACATCCTGTCGGAGTTGAGGCAAAAAGGGATCAGTCTGGCGGTCAACGCGGTTGGCGGGATTGGCAACATCACCCCGCGCTTAATGGTCTACGAGAAGCTAAAAAATTCCGGGTTTACCTGCCCGACTGTTATCCACCCGCGGGCATTCGTTGAACCCACTGCAAAAGTCGCCGATGGCGGGCAGATCTTCTTTAACGCTTACGTGGGCAGTGACGCAATAGTGGGGTATGGTTGCATCGTCAACACAGGTGCCATCCTCTCGCATGATTGTGTATTGGAAGATTTCGTCAATGTCTCCCCAGGAGCCATACTGGCAGGGGCGGTAACCGTGCAGCAGCGCACCCTTGTTGGGATGGGGGTGACGATTAACCTGAATGTGAAGATCGGCGCAGGCGCACGCATTGGCAACAGTGCTGTCGTCAAAGCAGACGTACCGGAAAATGGAATCGTCCGGGCCGGCACGGTTTGGCCGGCAGATCCCCAATGATAATTCTCGATTCAGTATTTCATCAGGATATTTTCGGAGGAATTGATGTTCAAGAAGACTCCTGCAACTGAACCAACGGTTCAACCTGTCATGGAACGTGTCACCTCGGTGCTTGGACCCGGCATTAACTGGGCCGGTAACCTTGGCGGCAAAGGCGGTATCCGCATTGAAGGCACATTTGAAGGCGAGATATCCATCCGCGGATTGGTGGTGATCGGTGAAACAGGGCGTTTATCCTGCAAGAACCTGCGCGCCAATAACGTGGTCGTGGCAGGTGCCGTCAAAGGCAACATCACCGCTGAAAAGCTGGAGATCCGTTCCACCGGGCGTGTGTGGGGGGACGTGGTGACTGTGGCGTTTGCTACAGAGGAAGGCGCCTTCCTGCGCGGTCAGGTACGCATGGAAGACAAGGTGGAACTTAACCTCGAGGAAAAACCGCCCGCCAGCGAAGTGGAACCCCAGGGAGCTGTTGTTCCGGAGAAAATGGAAATAGAGACACCCCCGACCCCTGATAAAAAGATTCGAAAAATTGCGAAAAGTGAGTAGATAACAGTGAATGGTATATTTTGGTTGGGAATGTTAAGTGAATGGCTCGGTGCCGTTGCGGTAACCATGATCGCCGGCGTTGCGCCAATTTTTAAGAAGGTGCGGCAAATTGAATATCGTTTTCCACAGCGTGAAGCCACGTTTGCCCTCTCAGTGTTTGCACTCATCTACCTGGCGGCCTTCCAATATTATTCGAATCCTGCTTTTGGTTTTGTAAAAGACGTTGCCGCAGTTTTTGCGGGCGGTGAACTTGCCGAACGCATGTTCCTGGCAGTCATCTGCCTGGTCCCCTTCATCCTCGCGCTGGTTTTTCGCGGTCAGCCGCTCAAAAGCTTCGGATGGGGGAAGGACAATTTTAAGGTCGGCGTAACACTCGGCTTACTGCTGGTGGTGGTGACAATCTTCCTGCGTGGAAAATTTACCACCCTCCTCCACGGCATCACACCCGAACAGGGCAGCCTGCTGTTGGTCTGGTTGTTATTGGCGTTTGCTGAAGAGTCCATTTTTCGCGGATATATCCAGGGCAGGTTGATCTCTCTCTTTGGGACGGTATGGGGATGGCTTGCCACAGCCGGGTTGTTTGTGATGTGGCAGTTGCCCGGAAGGTTGTGGGTGAGCCCGATTAGTGATTACTGGCATATTTTGGTGATCGCCGCAGTGCAGGGATTACTGCTCGGTTGGATTATGCGCAAGAGCGGGCATGTTATCGCTCCATTGTTGTTCCGTGCTGCAGCCGGCTGGCTCTTATTGATATAAGTAGAAAAGAGATTTACCATGCGCATGATGCGTTTTTTTTCACAAACCCTTCGAGAGGTTCCCTCAGACAGCGAAGTCTCCAGCCATCAATTGCTCTTGCGGGCTGGTTTTATGCGCCAGCTTGGAGCGGGAATCTTCAGTTATCTCCCGCTTGCGCAGCGCAGCCTCGCCAGGATCATGGGAATCATGCGCGAGGAAATGAACACTATAGGGGGGCAGGAGATCTGCATGCCGGTGGTACAGCCCGCAGATGTGTGGAGAGAAACCGGGCGCTACTATCAAATTGGCAGCGAGATGGGCCGCTTCAAGGACAAGAACGATCACGACATGGTGCTGGCGATGACCCACGAGGAAGTGGTCTCAGACCTGGTACGAGGATTGATCAAATCCTACCGTCAGTTGCCGGCATTGATCTACCACCTGCAAACCAAGTGGCGCGATGATCCGCGTCCGCGCGCCGGTTTGATCCGCGTACGCGAATTCACCATGCTCGATTCTTACAGCCTGGATGCCGACTGGGATGGATTGGATGCCCAGTACCAGGCGCATTACGAAGCTTACTTCCGTATTTTCAAGCGCTGCGGCGTGCCAACGGTGGCGGTGCAATCTGATACCGGCATGATGGGGGGAAAAATGGCGCATGAATACATGTACCTTTCCCCGATTGGCGAGGACAGTTTGCTCTTTTGTGATGCGTGCGGGCTCTCAGCCAACCGCCAGGTTGCCAAGGCGCGCAAGCCGCAGCCTGACCAGGAAGCAACGCAACCTGTTGAAAAGGTAGCCACACCCAATGCTTCTTCGATCGCGGAATTAGCCGATTTTCTCCACCTGCCCACGTCCAAAACAGCCAAGGCGGTGTTTTTCATGGCGGAGGTTAGCGACGATTCCGGCGGAACGAAGCAGGAATTCATTTTCACGGTGGTGCGAGGAGACTTCGAAGTTAATGAGACCAAGATCGCCAACCTGGTCAAAGCCAAAGAAATGCGCACCGCTACTGAGGATGAGATCCGTAAGGTGGGTGCAGTCCCGGGGTACGCTTCACCGGTGGGTTTGAAGAATGTGAAAGTAATTGTAGATGAGCTGATACCGGATTCACCCAACCTTGTGGCTGGCGCGAACGAAAGCGGGTTTCACCTGCTCAATGTAAATTATGGAAAGGACTACACTGCAGAAATCATCGCGGATATTACTTCTGTTGGTGAAGGCGACGCCTGCGAGAACTGCGGCGCTCCCTTGCGTCTTGAACGCGGGGTGGAAGTGGGGAATATTTTCAAACTCGGAACGCGCTACAGTGATTCGCTGGGGTGCACGTTTACCGATCCGAATGGACTGCTCCATCCCGTCATCATGGGATCCTACGGCATCGGGGTGGGGCGCCTGCTGGCTTGCGCCGCCGAGGAACATCATGATGACAAGGGATTGATCTGGCCTGTTAGCATTGCTCCGTATCCAGTGCATATCGTGGTACTCCCCGGCCGGCAGGTGGATGTGGCACCAGCCTTAGAATGGCTCGAGCAGCAGCTCATCCAGGCTGGATTGGAACCGCTCGTGGATGACCGTGAGGAATCTGCCGGCGTGAAATTCAATGACGCTGACCTGATCGGCTGCCCGCTGCGTGTGACCGTGAGCGAACGTGCGCTTAAAAACGGCGGCTTGGAATTGAAGAAACGCTCCGGTGGAGATGCCTGGATCGTACCCCTTGAAGAATGCCCGGATGTTGTACGCGCGACGCTTAAAGAAATGGCATCCTGAGAAAAGAGTAAAATTGACGCGATGACAAATTCAAAATCCCCTCTTGTTCCAATGTCTTACCCTGATATCACGGACGCTGAACGCGCTGCTGTTATGGCGGTGCTGCAGTCTCCAAATTTGAGCATGGGTCCGCAGATCGATGCTTTCGAGAACAGCATTGCGAAGTATGTCGGTGCAAAACACGCCATTGCAATTAATTCCGGTACAGCAGGATTGCACCTGTGTGTCCGCGCAGCAGGTATCGAGGCAGGCGATCTCGTGATCACCACCCCATTTTCTTTTGTGGCTTCGACCAATGTCGTCCTGTTCGAAAAAGCCATCCCAGTGTTTGTGGATGTTGACCCGCAGACGGGCAATATCCGCCCTGACCTGGTGGAACAGGCGCTAAAGGATCTTCAGCACGGAGGAGAGCGGGCTGAAAAATGGCTGCCGCGTAAAGGTGCAGGAGCATCAGGGAAAGTGAAAGCCATTTTGGCTGTGGATGTGTTCGGTCAGCCGGCGGATTATGATTCCCTGCAGCATATTTCCCATGAGAACGACTTGAAATTGATCGAAGATTCATGTGAATCCCTGGGAGCTGAATACAAGGGCAAGCGCACCGGGTTGTTTGGTGATTACGGCGTGTTTGCTTTTTATCCAAACAAACAGATCACCACCGGTGAAGGCGGGATGATTGTCACCAATGACCGGGAAGCTGCTGACTTCATGCGTTCGCTGCGCAGCCAGGGGCGTGCCCCCGGTGATACCTGGTTGCAGCATACCCACTTGGGATACAACTACCGCTTGGATGATATGAGCGCTGCGTTCGGACGTGTCCAGATGACGCGCATTGAAGAATTATTGTCCAAACGTCAGCAGGTGGCGGACTGGTACGCTGACCGTCTGGCAGAGATACCCGGGGTTAGCGCGCCGGTTCTTGTTCCCGATACCACGCGCGTCTCATGGTTTGTGTACGTGGTACGTTTTGACGCTGCATTGGACCGCGACGCGATTGCATCCAGGTTGATCGAGTGCGGCATTCCGGTGCGTCCTTACTTCATCCCCATCCACCTGCAGCCATACATGGTAACGCAATTCGGTTACCGGGTTGGTGATTTTCCGGTCACCGAGGATCTTGGCAACCGCGGATTGGCTTTACCCTTCTCCGGCATGATGACCGAGGACCAGGTTGACCTGGTCTGCCTCGTTTTACGGGACTCGATTCGTTGAAATAGTGTTCAAATGACAGGTGCGCAGAGATTTCTTCCCAAGCGAAAACCTGGATTGATCTTCCATGCCACGCTGATTATCCTGGTGCTGGCGGGGATCAGTTTTCTACTCTGGATGGCATTTGGGCAACCTGGTGGGTTGAGCCTGATCCTGTACCTGGCCGCAGCATTCCTCCTGATGGCCACACTCCCATTCCTCGCCTATCGGGGATATGCCCTCCTGCATGCCAATTACACATTGGAACGAGATGGATTGCGCATCCGTTGGGGGTTACGCTCGCTTGATATTCCCATCACCGAAGTGGAGTGGGTGCGTCCCGTTGAAGATCTGCTCATCCCGCTTAAAATGCCTATTTTTTCGACACCCGGGGCTATCCTCGGAGAGGGCTATCATCCTGACCTGGGGAAATTAGAGTTCATCGCCTCCTCAGCGCAAAACCTCGTCATCGTGGCAACCATGAACCAGGTGGTCATCCTCTCACCGGATGAAAAAGACGATTTCATCCAGCGCTTCAACCGCACCATCGAAATGGGCAGCCTTTCTCCGATTGAACCCCACTCCACCAAACCCGCGGTTTTCCTCCGCCAGGTCACTACAGATAAACTCGCCCGTATCCTCATCCCTCTCGGGTTTGGTTTGTGGTTTGCGCTGCTGGTAATTGTGAGCATAATCATCCCAGGGCGTTCTGCCATTTCATTAGGTTATGATGCAACGGGTCTGCCATTGGAGGCTGTGCCGGCGGCGCGCATGTTAATGCTTCCCATTCTCGGCATCCTGCTTTACCTTGTCAGCCTTATCGGAGGCGCTTACATCTTCCGCAAAGACGCAACCCGGCCTGTCTCCTATTTGTTGTGGGCTGGGGGAGTATTAGCGCCTTTTTTGTTAATCCTGGCAACCATCCTTTTTCTAGTGTAATTATCCGAGGTTTTTAGGTTGACTCTCAATATCACTCAATTGGGGTTGGGCATTCTGATAGCCGCAGTCATTGCGATCCTGGCTTTCCGCTTCAAATTGCTTTCAAAAAGCGGAGCGCTGGTGGCATTCCTGTTGGGAGCGGTGGTTTTTGGTCTGGGAGGATTAACCTGGTCGGTGGTCTTAATGTTGTTTTTTCTCTCCTCAAGCGGATTGTCTTACCTATTTAGATCCCGAAAAGCCAGCGCGGAAAAAAAATATGCCGGGGGCTCAGTGAGAGACTACCACCAGGTGCTTGCTAATGGCGGATTGGCAGGCTTGTTTGTAATCCTTGCGCTCATTATTCCGCAAAGTTCAATCCCCTGGTTGGGGTTTTGCACCGCACTCGCCGCTGCGAACGCGGATACTTGGGCAACCGAATTGGGGTCCCTTTCAAAAAGAAATCCTGTCCTCATATCCACCTTTAAACCAGTAGAAAGAGGCACATCAGGAGGCGTTTCCCTGTTCGGGATGGCTGCTTCCCTCCTTGGATCATTCGTCATCGCTGGTGCGGGTATTCTCCTTGCGCCGGCAGTGTTGAAAATTGAATCATGGTTGTTCTTGATCGTAGTAACGCTAAGTGGATTTGTTGGCAGCCTCGCGGATTCATGGATCGGGGCGACACTCCAGGCAATCTACTTCTGCCCGCAGTGCAACCAGGAAACCGAGAAACACCCCCTCCACGGCTGTGGTGCTGAAACACGCTTGCAGCGGGGCAGGCAATGGATGACCAACGATATCGTCAACTTGCTATGCACAATTAAAGGCGCAGGAGCTGCGATTCTGATTTTTGCGCTTTTGAAATTACTCACCTGATGGAAAAACATCCACCCCTTCGGGTTTACTTCGCAACCAGTTTCGTCACCTCGGTTCTGTATTCACTCATCTTCACGGTGAATTTGCTGTATTATATTTTTATTGCCAGGCTGAATCCCCTGCAATTAGTACTGGTGGGAACCGCCTTGGAGGCTTCCATTTTTATTTTCGAGGTCCCCACCGGTGTACTGGCAGACAGCGTCAGCCGGCGTCTCTCGGTGATCATCGGCGTATTTCTCATTGGGCTGGCTTTTGTTGTGAACGGAATCTGGCCGATTTTTTGGGTGATCATGGCAGCCCAGGTCTTATGGGGGCTGGGGTACACCTTCACCAGCGGCGCCTCGCAAGCGTGGATCAGTGACGAGATCGGGGAGGAAAATGCAGGAGCGGCGTATATTCGTGCCGCCCGCTGGGATCAGTGGGGTGGAATTGCGGGAACGATACTGAGCGTCCTCCTGGCGTTGGTTTCCATCCGCGTTCCCATTCTCGCCGGGGGAGCATTATTTCTCGTGCTTGGCATTTATCTTGTTTTGTTCATGCCTGAAGATGGATACACCCCCCAACCCCTTGATACCAGAACTCCCTGGCAGCAATTCTTCGGCACTTTCAAGCAGGGAGTCTCCGTTTTGAAAGTCCGTCCGGCATTAATTGGCATCCTGGCAGCGGGATTCATATTTGGCTTATATAGTGAAGGTTACGATCGATTGTGGCAGGCACACATTCTCGAACGCTTTGACTTGCCGCAATTAAAAATTTTCCAGTTGAGATTTACCGGCCTGGAGATGACGGCAACCTTCTGGAACGCAGCCTTCAAACTGGTTTTACTGGGTTTGGCTGCCATTGCCACGAAGATCGCAGAGACACAACTACATCACCCCAGGATGAACACTCTGGCGCGGCGTTTACTGCTGCTCAGCCTGGTCTTATTCGGCGGTCTGATCGGATTTGCAGTAGCCGGCAAACTGCTGGCTGCCCTCGCCTGCGCTTTGGTAATTGGGGTCGCGCGCGAAGTGATTTATCCGGTCTATACCACGTGGGTAAACCACCGTTTACCGGCGAATGTCCGGGCGACTGTGTTGTCTTTTAGCAGCCAGATGGACGCGGTTGGGCAAACGCTTGGTGGACCGATAGTGGGTGTAGTGGCAAAACAGGTATCAATTACCGCAGGGTTATTGACTTCCTCTGCCATGCTTGCCCCGGTGCTCCCAATCCTCTTCAAACAACGCAATGAGCGGGAAGAGGTCGCCCCGCAGGATTAACAAATCTGCAATGCTGCCCCAAAATGAATGAATCCCACTGTATAATCTAACCAGACGGATTGTACGTCTATAATACTTTCATACCGCTTGCATTCATTAGTTCATAGGGCAAGGTCGAGTAAATGAAATACCTTTTCACCAGGAATACAAAACAAAGGAAAAAAGGCCAGGCTATGGTTGAACTGGCTATGACTTTGCCTATCTTCCTCTTTCTGATGATAGGAATATTTGAAATTGCCAGGCTGGTCTTCCTCTATAGCTCAGTGTTCACTGCCAGCCGCGAAGGAGCACGTTATGCTTCAGGCGTTGGCCAAATCACACCCGGTGGCGCAGTTTACTACCGTGATTGTACCGGCATCATTAATAGAGCCATTGCCCGCGGAACAATTGCCAACCTGACAGCAGATGACGTGGAAATATCCTATGACCATGGTCCCGACAACAATGGCGCTGTAGACCCGATTAACGCTGTCTGCCCGATTCCGCAAGAACTTGAGTCTGGTGACCGCGTAGTAGTCTCAGTAACAACACTATACGAACCGATTGTGCACTTTTTCAATTTCCCTGATATTCCTATTACATCCACCTCGGCAAGAACCGTCATTAGTAAGCTTGAGGTGATGGGTACGCCGCCGCATACCAACACGCCAAAACCAACCAGGACCTCTACCGCGACGAATACCTCTACAGCGACTTCTACATTTACGCCAACCCATACTGATACCGCTACCCCAACTCTTACCTCAACACCCAGTAATACCCCAACGGTTACGGATACCCCAACGATTACACCTACCAAAACACCATCTCTGACCCCTTCGATCACGCTGACACCATCAATAACCCCGACCAAAACACCGTCATTAACACCTTCGATTACACTGACACCGTCCATCACGCTGACTCCGTCTGAGACCTTGACGCCGTCTGTTACTTTTACCCCCTCTCCTACCAGAACACCTACAAATACAAAGACACCGACGACTACAGCCACATTGACGCCGACACGCACCCCCACGATTACCAAGACCCCCACACCCACCCAGGTATCGAATTGTGATTACTTCACCATGACTAATCCAACGCGGGGGCTCAACGTGTGGAATGCTAATATTGAAAATGCCTCAGCGACTGAGGATGTTTCGATTTTTACAGTTCAAATGTTCTGGTGGGGTGGAGACAAGCTGGAAAAAGCCTCCATGCGCGAAAGGCTTATCTGGATCGAGGATCTTGGAGTCTATTCTCCACAAATCCTCACTTTCTATTACACTGCACCTGCAGACCTATTAATACCACACCAAACCTTCTCTAACATTCTGCAATTCACATTCCTGTCGAATAATTTCACTATGGGTGCTGTAAAAGTGATCCTCTCAAATGGCTGCTATGTGCAGTATTGGTACCAATAAATGATAAAGACACAGGTTAGAGCATCGGATTCAAACAACCATAAGCGCGGTGAACGCGGTCAAAGCCTGGTGGAACTTGCCATTTCCCTGACTTTGCTGCTCACCCTGCTTGCCGGTATTGTTGACCTGGGGCGGGCAATCTTCACTCTGTTCGCGCTTCAGGATGCTGCCGAGGAAGGCATCATTTTCGGGGTGGCATTCCCAACCCACTGTGACCAGATCCGCGAGAGGATCATGTACAACCTTTCAAATGAAGTGCTCCCGGATGATATTGCTGTGGTCGTGACGATCGAGCGTAACAACGGTTCTTATGCTCCATGTTCTGGCATTCCTTTTGCGGAGGTCTATGCCGGCAAGGAGTTGCAAATTGAGGTCTCCCAGACTTTCAATATCACCATGCCGTTCCTGGGGGCGATTATCGGGCAAACGATCCCTTTGAGAACAACCGCCAACGGGATTATCCTGCGCCCGCAACCGCCCACTGAATAAATAGAGGTAAATATGGTTAAAACTAATCGTGAAAAAGGACAGATCATCATCATTCTGGCATTGGGCTTGGTGGGGCTTTTAGCGCTGACAGCGCTCGCCCTGGATGGCAGCAGGATCTATAATGAACGCCGCACTGACCAGAGCACAACCGATTCCGCCGCACTGGCTGGTGCCGGGGCTGCTGCCCAATCGATGAAAGATTCGGCCCCCTCCAGTTTTTACTGCGGATCATCCCTGGGAGCAGTTGCCTCCACCAATGCAGCCAATGCAGCTGTTGAATCTGCCCTGGCTGACGATATTAATTTGGTGATCAACGACTTCTCCACTGGTAATGGTGTTCAGGTGACCTGCGGTAAAAATTTGTTTGCCACCTACCTGGATGTACGCGTGATGGTGACCACTGAAATGGAAACCACTTTTGCTAAGGTTGTCGGACGGGATACTTTAACCACCAGGGTGGAATCTACCGCCAGGGTTTATCCCAAACAACCGGCAGCCTACGGGAATGCCATTGTTTCTCTTTCAAACTCCTGCGGTAACATTGGCGGCATTGATTTTGGTGGTAATTCAACCATCAACATCAACAAAGGCGGTGTATTCTCCAACTCCTGCATCTATGGAGGTGGAAGCGCCGGTGTGTCAATAGTAGGAGGTGACGCATTGTACTATACCTCATACACCGGTTCCTGCCCGGGCGTAATAAGTCCCTGCCCCATGCAGGTAACAGAGAAAATACCCGATCTGAATATCAAGGAACCCATTTGTACAAACACAGCATACGTAAATGCGCCTAACGGCGATACCATCACACCTGGAAACTATAACGGTATAAATGTACACTCCAACGATATCCTTACGTTTTCGCCGGGATTGTATTGTCTGAAAGGTGATTTCGATGTTAACGCCAATGCTGTCATATGGGCTGAAAATGTGACCCTGCGTTTCAATTCAGGCACAACCAAATTCAACGGTACCGCAGAATTACATCTTACTGCGCCCAATTGTGAGACATCTGCTTGCGGTGTTGGTCCTGCCGTTCGCGGATTGTTAATGTATATCCCGCCTGAAAATGAGGCTACTGTAACGTTGAATGGTAGTGCGTTCAACGATTATGTTGGGACAATTTTTGGGCCTACTTCGAACTTTAAAATTAACGGTACATCACTTTCTGATACCTTTAATACCCAGATCATTGGGAACAGGGTGTCATTCTCAGGTACTGCAAATATGTTCATGAATATGGAAGGTGCTGAACTTTACCAGCAGCCGTCCTGGGTCGAGTTACTTAAATAAATACCTGTAAAATAACAAAAAGAGACTGGTCGGAATGACCAGTCTCTTTGTTTATTTCAAGGGAGTTAACGTTTCCTTAATTTTGCTTTGGGTTCTACTTCTATATCCAGGCGGTAACCCACACCGCGAATGGTTTTGATATATCGCGGGTGACGCGGATTTTCTTCCAATGACTGCCGCAGCCAGCTCATGTGAACATCCAGCGAACGGGTATCCCCGGTGTAATCAGTTTCCCATGCCTGGCGAAAAAGAGCTTCCCGTTCAATAACTTCGCCGGGATGTTCCATCAAGATCTTGAAGATACCCGCCAGCCTGGGAGTTAATTGAACTTGCTTGTCATCCATGATGACGCGGCGCTGTTCCATGTCTAAAGTGAATGGGCCTGCTTCCAACCCGCCGTTGTTGTTCACCGGGAGCAGGTGTTTAACCCGGTTTAGTAATTTTTGCATCGTAAAGGGGAGTACCAGAACGGAATTGGATCCGTAATGATCGTTCGGGTCGCCGCTGGAATCTATCACCAGGATGACAGGCAGGTAAGGTTGTTTTTCGTGCAGCGAGTGGCAGATGCGCTTGCCGCTGGTTCGCATAGAAGAGGCATCTATGATAACCAGATCCGGCACAACTGCATCGAGCCTCTCGACTGCCGCGCTGCCGCTGAGGACGCTCTCTACCAGGTACCCTTTTTTTGCCAGACCAGCAGCAAAGGAAGGGTGCTCTGTGCGTTTTCCTTCAACGATTAAAACTCTTGGTTTCATGTGGTTTAATCATACCCCATTTTTAAGATATTAAGATTTGGTCTGAAAATGTAGAGACCTTCAAACTAACTTTAAATACTTTTTTAAGGTTGGGTTATTTCCGAAGCATTTAGGTGAAGAGCTTGCAGCCAGTTCATATTTTTTATCCCCGGGGAAGTGCCAGAGGCTGCGATGCGTTTTGCTTCAATATTACGTGACAAGGAACAAGTGTTACACAAAGGTCTTGCTATTATACACGAATCTTAAAAAATGCAAGAGAAAATAAAGGAATTCTTAAAACAATACTCTGGCAGCATCCACTGAGTTGCACCTGTTTTTCACGCGTGTTAGAATACAATAGGTAAAAAAGCACAGGGAGTCTTGATGGTAGAAATGGTCGAAGTAGTTATTGATAGCATAAGGATTAGCCTGACAAATCAACAGCGCGTTGTCCTGCTGCGCGAAGTGAATGCTCAACGCTACATTCCAATTTGGATCGGTCCATATGAGGCCGAATCCATCACTATTGCCCTGCAGGAAATCGAGATTGCCCGCCCGCAAACACATGATTTACTCATGCGCAGTATTGAGCAGCTTAAGGGAAAACTCCTCAGGGTTGAAGTAGTTGCGCTAAAGGGTGACGTTTTTTACGGCAACCTGGTCGTTCAAGCCGGAGAGGAAATTCTCCACATCGATTCACGTCCTTCAGATTCCCTGGCAGTTGCGGTCCGGGCGCATGTACCAATTTTAGTTGGCCGCGGTGTGCTCGATCTGGCTGGTATCCTTCCTGAAGAGGATCTTCAAAGCTCACAGGATGAGGAAGCCGGTTTGGAAAACGAGGCTTCAGAGAGCCCGGATGCCAAAAAACGCTTGAGTGTTTTCGAGGATTTTTTGCAGAATGTAAACTTGGATGATTCTGGCGACAAGGACTCCCAGGAGGACGATTCTCCAGAGGATGACCAACTGCCTCCGTTGTCAGATAATTAGGGGATTACCCCATCGGGATTTTAAGTCCAAACGAAAGTTGAGACAGGCATGAGCGATCTATCCGCCCCGCGTGAAACGACCACAACAGAGATCCAATCCCAACCCTACAGCCGCGAGGCTGAAGAAGCCGTGTTGGGATCTGTGCTGATCAATCCCGAATCGTATTTTGAGATCGCGGAAATCCTGAGAGCCGAAGATTTTTATATCATCCGCAACCAGTGGATTTGGGCCTCTTTTGTGAGGCTTTTTGAGCGCCGTGTACCGATTGATATCCTGACCGTAAGTGAAGACCTTTCCAGCCAGAATCAACTCACAGAGATCGGTGGGCAGGCATACCTCATTTCATTAGTCAACCAAACCCCGACCTCTCTGCATGCCCAGGCGTATTCTCACAGCGTTGAGCAGGCATCCATCCGCAGGCGTATGCTGGTGGCAGCCAATGAACTTGCCAAGTTAGCCTATGATCAGCAAAAAGATGTTGACCTCATCATCGATAAAGCCGAAGTCCAGGTCTTTGGTTTGAGTGAGCGTCGCATCCGCCATGACCTTGAACCAATTGATAAAGTGCTCAGTGCTTATTATGACCATGTGGACCAGCTGTCAGAACGGGACGATGAGATTTTTGGAGTACCCACAGGTCTCACTGATCTCGACCGTTTGCTGGGGGGGTTGCAGAAATCCGATTTGCTTATCATCGCCGGCCGTCCCGGTTCCGGTAAGACCGGCTTTTTACTCTCAGTAGCAAAGAACGCTGCTCAGAAACATGGAAAACACGTGGCTCTCTTTTCACTGGAGATGTCCAATGAGCAGTTGGTGCAGCGCTTGATCGCCCAGGAAACCGCCATAGACACGCAGCGCTTGCGCACCGGCAAATTAAAAGGCGACGAATGGCCGATTTTCACCAGGGCAATTGACAGCATGAGCGCCACCAATATCTGGCTGGATGATACTCCCGCGATCACCCCGCTGCAGTTGCGCACCAAATGCCGGCGCTTGCACATGGAAAAAAACCTTGACCTGATCATTGTGGACTATTTGCAGTTGATGGGCAGCGATACACGTACAGAAAACCGCGTTCAGGAAGTCTCCTTCATTTCAAGAAGTCTAAAGGTCCTGGCGCGTGAGTTGAATGTACCTGTGCTGGCTGCCGCCCAACTTTCACGCGCGGTGGAACAGCGCACCGATAAAAAGCCGGTACTCTCAGACCTGCGCGAGTCAGGCAGCCTTGAGCAGGATTCCGACATCGTCATGTTCATTCACCGCCCGGATATGCTCGATAAGGAATCCACCAGCAAGAACATCGCCGAGTTGATCGTGGCAAAACATCGTAATGGTCCCACCCATCCGGGCATCAAACTGGTCTTCATCGAGAACCTGGCTAAGTTTGAGAATGCTGCCACATTTACCGGCGAGTTTGACCAGGCACTGAAGAAGAAGTAGGCATCGTTAATGCCCAAATTCGAGGGATTTAAAGGAAAATCAAGATTATCTGTCCAAATTCCGGAGGAATACTTTACCGGGGTTTTGCCGGAGTTGGACGATTTGGAAGAATTGAAGAGTAGTTTGTTCGTATTCTGGTACCTGCAGGCGCGTGAAGAAAACACCGGTTATGCCACCCGCAAAGAGTTGTTGGCTGATCCTGTTGTGGCCGAAGCGTTTGGTACAGATAGGAAAGATCGCGAGAAGAAATTTACAGCCGCAATCCAGAAGGCGGTAAAGCGTGGGGTGTTGTTAACCGCCCTCCGTGATAAAGAAGAGTACATCTTCATCAATTCTCCGCGCGGCAAGGCATTATTATCCGGCCTGAATACGGGAGATTGGCGCGCAAAAGAAACCGGCTTACCCGCCATTTCACTCGCGGATGAGCGCCCCAATATTTTCACGCTTTACGAACAGAATATCGGCTTGCTGACACCGATCATCGCAGATACACTGGTAGACGCGGAAAAAACCTATCCAGCCGTGTGGATCGAAGAAGCCATGAAGATCGCTGTAGAACGCAACGCGCGTAACTGGCGTTTCATTGAGGCAATACTCCGTTCCTGGAAAGAGAAAGGACGAGATGAAAAAGATCAACGATCCTCTACGGAAAGTCGCAAACGAGATAGCGAAGGGGAATTCGGTGAATTCGTCCGCCACTGAGAAAACGACCAACACAGAGCCGGTCTGCCCGATTTGTGGTGGAGTAGGCTGGCTGCGCCGTGATCTGCCCGTGAGTCACCCTGAATTCGGGCAACTCACCCAGTGCATCTGCAAGCAAAACGAGATCAACCGCTCATCTCAGCAGCGTCTTTATAACGCGAGTAACCTCGAAGCCTTTAATAAGATGACTTTCAGTTCCTTTTCTGTTCAAGGGCGGTTGGGACTGGGAGATGAACAGATTCATTCCCTGCAATACGCATTGAGCCAGGCGCAGCAGTTCGCGGCTTCACCTCGCGGGTGGCTTGCGCTGATGGGTACCTACGGCTGCGGCAAAACGCACCTGGCAGCTGCCATTGCCAACGCCTGCGTGGAATTTGGCATGACCACTTTATTCCTCACCGTGCCCGACTTGATGGATTGGCTGCGCAATTCCTTTGACTCAACCGATACCAATTTTGAACAGCGTTTTGATGAGATCCGCAACGTGGGCTTATTGGTGCTGGATGACCTGGGTGCGCAAAATACCACCAAATGGGCAAACGAAAAACTGTTCCAGATCATTGATCATCGTTACGCCCGTAAATTACCGCTGGTGGTCACCACCAACCTGACCCTCGAGGATATGGACGATCGCATCCGTTCACGCCTGCAGGACCCGGATCTGTGCACGCGTGTACGCATCTCCGCGCCGGATTACCGCGCGCCCATCAAAGATAGCAAGGATCCGCTTATTTATCAATTACAGCTGCTGAGCGACCGTTCATTCGGGAATTTCAGCCTGCGCGAACCTGAACGCCTTGAACCTGAAGTTCAGATGAACCTGGAGAGTGTGTTCCGGGCTGCACAGGAATACGCAGAAAACCCGCAGGGCTGGTTGGTGCTCACTGGAACCTATGGCTGCGGGAAAACGCATCTGGCAGCCGCTGTGGGCAACTACCGCAAAGGGATGGGGGACGAGCCGATATTTGTGGTTGTGCCGGACTTGCTGGATCACCTGCGCGCCACCTTTAGCCCCACCAGTAATACTTCCTACGACAGCATGTTCAACCGGGTAAAATCCGCTCCTGTTCTCATCCTGGATGATTTGGGTACCCAGAGCGCCACCCCGTGGGCGCGTGAAAAGTTGTACCAGATATTTAACGAGCGCTATAACGCCAAACTCCCCACGGTCATCACCATGAGCAGCAACCTGGCGGACCTGGATGCACGCATCCGCAGCCGCATGCTGGACTCACGCATCTGCGCCATCTACGAGATCATCGCCCCGTCCTACCGTGGAGGGGCATCCCCCGGTGGCAAACCTCGGAAAACGAAAAACCGTATTTAGAAATCACATGCAAAGACCCTCAAAAACGAGGGTCTTTTTAATCAACTGGGCAAGCCGGGTGTCACTTCCGAAGTGCAATTCGGGCAGCGCGTGGCTTTCACGCTGATGCTTGTCTGGCAGAAGGGGCAATCGCGGGTGGTTACCTCAGCTGGTTTTTCGTCCTTTCGCGACAAACGGTTTATGGCCCGAATCAGCAGGAAGATAACAATCGCCACGATTATAAAATCGATTACATTCTTAATGAAAAGACCGTAATTGAGGGTCGGTGCCGCTGCCTCCTGAGCTTCAGCCAGGCTGGTGTATTTTACCCCGGTGAGGCTTACAAATAGATTAGTGAAATCAACCTTTCCCAGAAGTAGTCCAATAGGAGGCATAAGGATGTCGTTTACAAATGAAGTAATGATCTTCCCGAAGGCCGCCCCGATGATCACACCCACTGCCAGGTCAATCACGTTACCGCGCATTGCGAATGACTTAAACTCTTTGAGCATATTGCCTCCTGTTTTAATTGGTAATTCAACTTTACTGGAATCTTGCTCCAAAGTCAATTCTCCAAAATGAAGATGTTTCCAGCAGCCGTGATAGAATTATCCCCGTGATTTCCAGGGCGTTCTCCACTTTCAAATCATTTTCCAGGCAATTCTGGTTGGTCACCATCGTCATGATGCTGGCGTGGACCTTTCACAGCCTGGTTTGGCCATTCCTCACTCTTTTCGCCAGTGAAAAATTAAACCAGCCTCTTACTTCGGTTACGCTGGTATTGACCATTAATTCTGTTGTTGGGCTGGTTACTACATTTATTGGCGGCGCAATCGCAGACCGCTTTGGCAGAAAATGGGTGATGGGCTTTTCGTTCCTGTTTGCCGGCGTGTCCTGGTATCTGTTCCGCATGGCAGATACACTTCCCATTTTCGCCCTCCTGATGGCATTAAACGGTGCCACCACACCGCTCTACCGCCTGGCTGCGGATGCCATGATTGCCGACCTTGTCCCTGCGGACGAACGCATTGAGGCGTATTCCATCATGCGCATGGGGAATAATATCGGGGTTGCGCTCGGACCCGCTATTGGCGGCTTCATCGCCGCCATTTCGTACGACATTTCATTTACGCTCACTGGTGTTGGGTTGGTATTGTGCGGCCTGTTGATTTTGTTCCTTTCCATCGAAACGATGCCGAAGTACAATCGCCCGTTGCAAGGTGCAGTCCCCCAGGACAAGGGTTATTCAAAAGCCTTAAAAGATCGTAAACTCCTCAGCTTTCTTGTTGCCATGACTTTTAATCGCATGTGTTCAGCCACCCTTTGGCTCCTCCTGGCTGTACACGCCAAATCCAATTTTCACATTGCAGAAAATGTGTTTGGATTTATCCCCACTACCAATGCGGTTATGGTCATTCTTTTTCAAATCCTGGTGACGCGGTTGGTGAAAAGACGGGAACCTGCGGTTGTGATGACACTTGGGGCTGCGTTTTACGGCGTGGCTGTGCTTGGCGTGGCGTTCAGCACAGGGTTTTGGGGGTTTTGGGTGTGCATGGTGATCGCCACCATTGGCGAAATGATCCTTATGCCAACATCGACCAATTATGTGTCTGGGTTGGCACCTGAGGATCAGCGCGCGCGTTACATGAGCCTGTATACCATCACCTGGAGTATTGGTACGGCGCTCGGTCCGCTCATTGGTGGCGTTTTGAATGACCAGATCTCTCCTTCAGCCACGTGGATCGGCGCGGGCTTGCTCGGATTCGTTGGCGCCGGGTTGTTCTTCCTTTTCTCAAAGCGGAAAAAATCAGCGCTATTGCGAATAGCCGAATAATTCTGTATAATGTGAAGTAGATGAAAATACTTCGTATTGCATTGGGAATCGTAATCCTGGCCGCGCTTGCCCTCGGACTATCTAAGGCAGTCACAGCCCAATCCTCAGATTCCATTTACGTTTCCGAGACTGGTCACTGGATCTGGGGAGATTTCCTGCGTCTTTATAATAGTACTCCCGACCCGCTGCTTATCTACGGTTATCCCATCACGGATGATTTTGTGGATCCGGTTACCAGGACCCGTGTCCAGTATTTCCAGCGCGCCCGCTTTGACCTGGTAGACACTTTGCAGGGACCCCAGGCGAAAATTGCTCCAATTGGAGAATTTCTGCATGAATCCGGCGCGGTCCTTGCGGATATCCCGCAAGAAGGTCCAACCTGCCGTATGTTCTCAACTGGGTTTTCTGTCTGTTACGCCTTCCTCCAATTTTACGATGCCAATAACGGCGCTCAATTCTTTGGCAATCCCATCTCTGACGTTGAGGTCATTGATGGGCGTTATATGCAATATTTCCAGAATTCTCGCATGGAATGGTGGCCGGACAAGCCCAGTGGTCAGCGCGTGGTTTTAACAGATGTCGGACGCTTGTATTTTGACCGGGTTGTCGGCAACCCGGAATTATTAAAATCAGATCCACCCGCCAATATCGCCGGTAACCTGATAAAACCCATTACCCGCGTCTTTGTCCTGCGTTCACTTGTAGGCGCCGGTGAAAGCCAGACGGTGTATGTAGTCGCCCAGGACCAATACTTGCGTCCGCTCGATGGCGCCCAGGTTGGCGTAACCCTGTCATTTCCAGACGGGAATACAGAATTCTACCGCCTGACTGAAACTAATGAATTTGGTATCAGTCAATTTACATTTACTGTCGCCAATTTGCCAGCCAGATCAATCATCAATGTGGAAGCAGAGATCAGCCTTCGGGGTGAGTCTTCGTTGGGCAATTCGTGGTTCAGATTGTGGTGGTAAATTCACTTATTTAACGAAAAATCCCCAGCGCTTTGCCGGGGATTTTTTTCTTTATACTTTAATCCTCGATTTCAGGTCAAGGAACAATTTCTGATAATCCCCCACATTGGGTGGTTGAAGTGAAATGATATGCCCAAGCGTTGCCAGTGTGCCCGGGATATCTTCTGCGCCAAGTGTTTTTTCAGCCAGTGCGTCCAGTTTTTCAATGGCATAAGGCAGTTGATTTTTTTCTCGGTAGTAGGCTACCAGGCGTTTTTGGATTTCCACATTCTCTGGTCGTTCAACCAGCAGATCGTCCAGGAAGGATGCTGCTTTTGCAGGCTGTTCTGAAGTGGATAGCATTCTCAGGTAGGCATCCAATTCATTTAATGCAGCCGTGGGGACTCCAATACGGAAGTAAAGGTCAACCAGCATGGTTCGCGGATTGGGATCAAAACCATCCAAAGAGCGGATCTGTTCAAAATACTTGATGGCTTGTTTCCAATCCAGGCTTTGTAGTTCAATATCTGCCAGCTTGTTGAGTATCTTTAGCGACCATTCGCGTACACTGGCGGATTTTTGTGTCAGTGCTAATGCCGAGAGATAAGTCTGCCGGGTAATATCCATTTCAGCCAGCAGGTAATACACATTAGCCAGGTCCATATATTGCTGGATGGCGTCATCCACCCTTCCAATCGATTTTAACAATTCGATCAGGCTGCTGCGGATGGATAGATCCATCGGGGCGAGTTTGGTTACCCGGCCTAACAAACGGATGGCTTGCGCCGTTTCTCCGCGCAGATTGTACAGGTTGCTCACCACCTGAAATTTTTCCACCGCCTCAGTGATGCGCCCTTCACTGATCAACATTTCTCCCATTTGAATATGCAGGGGAAGGTAGGTTGGGGCGTAGGTGAGAGCAGTAAAGGCTTCTTCCATAGCCGTGCGCGTCTTTCCTTCAGCCGCGAGCTGACGGATGAGCGCCAGCGCTTCAACGACCTGGCTGCTGCTCGTTTCCAACAGCATTTCCGCGAGCGGCAGTGGCGGGTTCCCTTCATTTTGCGGCGGAAGTTGATTGCGCGCCTCGATTAAGAATTGACGCCAATCTGTACGTAATAATTGTCCGCTGATGACTGTACACAGGTTGCGCAGATCCTTCTCTTCGTCAACACGTAATTGAGATTCAAAGATCGGCTCATACAATTGCGCCAGTTCTTCTGCCAGGGCAGGAGGAACAGTTTCCATATCAGCTAGTTTCAAAGCTTGCAAATAATTAAGTGACGCTTCCTTGAATTGTTCGGAGCGTTCGTATATCTCTGCGATTAAAAGATAGGATGCCAGTGCATAAGAAGGGTTCTTGACGGATCGCTGCAGGTATTTGAGCGCTTTTTGCGGAGAATGCGCACGGATTAGAAGTCCCAGAACATAAAAGGAGGCGGACTGGTTGAGACCCAGGTCAATCGCCCGTTCCAATTCCACTGCTGCCTGGTCATCCTGCCCGGCGGTCTGCAGGTCAATAGTCTGGCTGATATGGAGTTGGATCCTCGTGCGTTCCGCGTTTTCAGCCGTGAGCATTCCTGTTCCGCGGGCTAGGGAAAGCAAACTTTTACGCGCGCCCTGTGTCTCCGCAGGAGGGGCTTCTTCGCTTTCAAATAACAATCCGGCCATCTGTTTGAGGGCTGTGAGCCTGGCTTCGGTTAGCGGATCATAGTTGGGGGTGGCATCAACAGGCAGTTGAGTTTCTTCCAACTGCAAAACCTGTGCCATACGCGCAGGTGCGTTGCTTCCTTTTTGGCTTTCTGGTAATGGCAGCTGCTGCCCGGTGACAACTTTCGCCAGGGCGGCTTTGGCTTCCTGGTTTTCAGGTGATTGCTGCAGCACATATTGAAGCACCTGCTCGGCTTTCTTCTGGTCACCCAGGGTCTGCATGAGTGCAGCAGTGAGCATGTACTCATTGATCGATGCGGCTTTATCCCCAAGGCGATCGAAGATCATCGCCAACCTTGTATGGGCAGTCTGGTTTTTGGGATTCAACCGGACAGCTTCTCTAAAATTATCGATTGCCCGCTCTGCATTGCGTGCTTTTAATTGGACTTCACCCGCCTGGAGGTAAGTTTTTACCGCATCGGTTAATAGACCTGTCCGTTCCTGGATGCGAGCCATCTTTTCGTATGGCATCGGATCTTCCGGGGTGAGCGCAGAGCATCGCTGGTAACTGCGCATCGCGTCATCGTATTTTTTTAATTGGAAATTTGCCAGTCCCAGGCTGGCTAAGGCTGAAATGTGATCGGGTATTTCTGCCAGCGCCTGGCGATATTTTTCTGCCGCTTCTTCCCAGTCTTGATCCCAGGCGGCGGTATGTCCCTGGTTCATCAATGTCTGGAATAATGCTGACTCATTGCTCATAACCTTCACCTGGTTTTTATTTGAACTCGGAAAGCGGTCGCATACTTCCCCAGTTTACACCACATTTGGCATCTGTGACGAGCGGAATCGAAAGTGTTCCTGCCTCGGTCATTATCTTTTGAACCAGTGCTGCGGTTTCTTTGACCTCGTCTTTCGGAACTTCAAGGACAAGTTCATCATGCACCTGGAGGAGTAGTTTTGCCTTCAATCCGCTTGATTTCAGAGCAGGTATAAGCTTGATCATGGCGATTTTGAGTATATCTGCTGCTGTTCCTTGTATAGGCGCGTTGATCGCTTCTCTTTCTTCACGGTTGCGCATGACCACATTAACCGGGTTCGCCAGGTTGGGGAAGTAGCGCTTGCGTCCAAAAAGCGTCTCCACGTATCCCTGGCGCGTAGCCAGCACTCTTATACCATCCAGGTACTGCTTCACGCCTGGAAAATCATTGAAGTATTCCCGTACAAAATTCTCTGCTTCCCCCAGGGTGATGCCGGTTCCCCGGCTCAATCCAAACGCGCTCATACCGTAGATCAAACCGAAATTGATCGCCTTGGCGTTACGGCGCTGGTCGCTGCTCACCTGTTCCAGCGGAATATTATTAATTGCGGCTGCGGTGGCAGCGTGAATGTCCTGTCCGGCTCTGAATGCATCCAGCATGCGCTCATCCTTAGACATATGCGCCACCACACGGAGTTCGATCTGAGAATAATCCACTGAAAGCAGCAGATTGCCCGCTCCGGCCACGAAACCAAGCCGTACTTGTCGTCCGGTTTCTGTGCGTGTAGGGATGTTCTGCAGGTTGGGGTCCGAGGAAGCCAGGCGCCCGGTCACTGACCCGGTCTGGTTGAAACTGGTATGCACTCTTTTTGTTCGAGGATTAACCTGGAGGGGTAACGCCTCGAGGTAGGTTGATTTTAACTTGGAGAGTTCGCGATGTTCCAGCAGCAGGTCCACAACAGGATGCTGCCCGCTTAATTCATCCAGCACTGCCGCCGCAGTGGAAAAATGACCACTGGCGGTTTTTTTGTTGCCGGGGGGAGTTAACCGCAGCGTTTCGAACAAAACCTTTGATAACTGCTGAGTGGAATTCAAATTAAACGGATAACCAACTGACTCATGTACCTCAATCTCGATCTCGTGTAGGCGCGCGCCGACCTCTCCGCTTAACCGTTTTAAAAATTCTGCATCAAGTGAAATACCCGTTTTCTCCATTTCCATTAATACTGGAATAAGGGGCATTTCCATATCCTTGAAGATATCTATCGAGTTGTTATCCTTAAGTTTCTTTTGCAGCAAGGGCACAAGGCGAAGGCATACTTCTGCATCAGCTGCAGCGTAAGGCGCAGCGGATTCCACGGGAACCATCTCCATGTTGATCTGATTCTTCCCTCTGCCGATTAATTCCTCGATATGCGTCATGGTGACATTCAGATGTACCCCCGCCATGTCCTTAAGCCCCACACGCGAAGATGGATCGATCAGCCACTGGGCGATCATCGTGTCAAAACTAAGCGGGAAAACATCCAGCCCGTGGTTGCTGAGCACCAGCGCATCATACTTGATGTTATGGCCAACCTTTTCGATGCCTGGGTCAGTGAGTGCTTTGGTGAGCGCTTTTATAACCTGGTCTAACGGAAGTTGGGTTGTCAGTCCGGAATGCCCCACCGGGATGTAATAACCTTCTCCTTCGGCTACCGCCAGGGAGATTCCCACCAGGCGCGCTTGCATCGGGTCGGTCGAGGATGTTTCAGTGTCCAGTGCGATTCTCTTGGAACTTTCCAATACCTGCTGCATTGCAGCCAGCTTGTCTTCGTTATCCACCACTGTCACTTTTAAATCGTAGGCTGCAGGAACACTGATTTCTTTAACCTCACTGCCAAAAAGGGACATTTGTCCACTCGGGGGTTGCTTAACCATGGGGGAGACAATAGCATGCAGCCGGGGAATTAATGTACGAAATTCAAGCTCACGGAACAGGGTCTCCACCGCGGGGATGTTGATATGATCGGTCTTTGCATCCTCGAGGATGAGTTTGACAGGTACATCAGTTTTGATCTGGGCAAGTTTTTGGCTGAGATAGGCCGAGTCTTTTCCATCGATTAATTTGGCTGAGTAACGCGGGGGGATGGATTCTATATTGGCGTAAATGGCGTCCAGCGTTTGATATTGTTCCAGCAATGTAACCGCGGTTTTTTGCCCGATCCCGGGTACTCCGTGAATGTTATCCGAGTGATCCCCAACAAGTGCCTTGTAATCCACCACCTGGTTTGGATCAACCCCGAGGAAGGCTTTCACATCACTTGCGGTGTAACTTTTAGCCTCCGAAAGTTTGGAGCCCGCCAGGTTAACCACAATACGGTCATTGACGAGCTGCAGCAGGTCGCGGTCACCGGTGATGATCTTTACACCAAGACCCATTTCCACTGCCTGGTAGGCGATCGTGCCAAGCACATCATCTGCTTCAACGCCCTCCTGTTCCAGGCGCGGTAGGTGGAAAGCGTCTACCATCTGACGGATGCGCTCAATTTGCGGGCGCAGATCATCCGGCATTTTGGCGCGGGTGGCTTTGTAATCTGGCGCCAGGTCATTGCGGAAGGTCTTGCCCGTATCAAACGCCACTGCAAGATATTCGGGTCTTTCCTGTTCCAGCAAGCGCATGAGCACATTGGCAAAACCAAATATCCCGGCGGTAGGTTCGCCTTTGCTCGTCTGCATGCGTTCGTTCGGGATGCCGGCAGTTAATGCAAAGTAGGTGCGGTACGCCAGGGCGTGTCCATCGATCAAGTAAAGGATAGGAGGCATGGTTTTTATTCCAATTTTTATGAACAGGATTCAATCATTAAGGCTTTGGTTTGTGCGGGTCAGGCTGATGAAGTCATGGATCATCCTGACCGTGGGAGAAGTGCTTCCGCTTAGGATCAGAAATCCCTGAGCCCAAAAATCATCACCGTTGCCGACGGGAGTCAGATCAGTGAAGTTTGAAGTAATGTGCGCGGTGGTGCGCCGGCGGATGTCTCGCACAAGGCGAACCGGGCAGACATCAATCGGGAGTGTTACTGACCATAGCATGTACTGCGGACGGATGGTGATTCCGGTCAAACGCCAGCCGTACTCAAGGTGTAGTTGTGGGATAAGAAAACTTAATCTTTCGGAGAGATCGCGAATCAGGAACTGTTGTGGATCGCGGGGAATAAGCAGGCAGGAGTAATTAAAGCGGAAGTTCCTAACACCAAGCGGACTGGTACCTGGCATTGAGGAGAGATTTGTGTTGTAAGAATCCACAGGTAAAGGCGGTGCCTGCATGCTCTCTTCGGCTGGTTCTTCTGTGGTTTGATCTTCAATCCCGGTATCACCAGGTGTGAAGGAAGCGGTTAACGCTTGCGTTAATTCCTGATCGGCGGGTTCATACTCAGTCGGGATGACCAGGGGTACAGACCCTTCTTCCTCGTCACTTTCCTGTATTTCTGCCTCGAACTCGATCGATTCTGGAAGCGGTTCAAACTCAG
The DNA here is from genome assembly GCA_964533735.1 of uncultured Anaerolinea sp. Lineage (GTDB taxonomy): Bacteria > Chloroflexota > Anaerolineae > Anaerolineales > Anaerolineaceae > UBA6107. The sequence goes on from CAZHMD010000004.1 coordinate 157,920, forward strand.
AAAAAAGGTTAGAAATATCATCATCAGCGGCAACAGGTTCTGTATGAGATTCGATTACCTGCTCATCAACCGGCAGGGGAGGGATAACCTCATCAGATTCGACTAGAGATTCAACCGCGTCATTTTCTGCAGGAGCTGCAGGGGGGATAATTTCATCCAACCATGCGCTGAAGTCCAAATCTTTTGAATCATTGGTTACTTCGGGTACTTGGAGTTGATCGTCTGGAGCCGTGGCTGGTGATTCATATTCAGATTTGATGGAAGCTGGGGGAGAAACTGGATTATCCGCCTGCTGTTCTGCAGATTCCCACGGCAGGTTGAAGTCAAAATCCGGGAAAGCCTGTGAAACCACGGGGCTATCCTCAATAATTCCAACATTTTCTTCTTCGGCGACCGCTGTGTCCGCGGGCTCCGCATCGTTTTGGGCAAATTCAATTTTGTCAGCAATGATCGCTTCGGGTGAAAATTCGGCAGGGTGTTGATCCAGGAACTCCACCGGCAGGGGCGGAGGTGTTTCTATTCCCATTTCCTCAATCACTTCAAGCGTGTATGGGGAATCAATTGTTACTTCCGCAAGTTCTGCTGCGGATGGGATTTCCTGCGCCGCTTCCTCCTGCGCTTCAGCGAGAGGTATCCAGCTGGAATTTTCTACCCCATCGGTTGAGATTACAGCTTCTTCGGTGATGCTTTCTTCTACGACAGGTTGTTCAGAATCAGGATCAGGATCAGGAGCGGGCATATCTGCCAGCATCGCATCGAGATTCTTTAATTCAATAAGTCCGAGAATGGAATCAAGTTCATCAGAATTAATCTCGTCTTCCAGCGGGATTAACACCTCTTCACCGGGTTCCGTCATCACCGCACCAACAGGTGCAGATTGTGCACTCTCGTTTTTTTGAGTGAGGTTATCCTCATTCAAAATATTCGGCTCAACCTCCAGGTCGCGTCGCAGTTCCCCGGTTGTTGGGTAAGCTTGTTTAAATTCTTCCTTTACCTGGTAGACTTCCTGCCGCACAAGTTGAATGGAAGATGTCGGAGGATAGAATAATACAAGGGTGACATTATTTATTAATTGCGAAGCATAAATCAGTAATTCGCCGCCCTCGCTCTCGAGCGGAATAAAGCGCATTAATTCAGTCGCTTCTTTGCCGATTTGGTGAATGTCCAGCAGGTTTAAGGCCATTTGGATTGTCGTATCATCACATGGACCAGAACCAGCAATAACTTTTCCTTGCGAAACCAGCAGTCCGGTCTGGGCGGTGGTGGAACCGAGGAGTTGTTCCACGCGTTTGATCCCCATTTCCGGTCGCTGCATCCATAATTTTGCCAGATCGTTGGTGAGTTCCGGTTCAACTTCGGGTTCTTCCACTGGTTCCTGGAAGATATTCTTTAATGCCCTGCTCACTTCAGGTGTAAAGAATGGCTTATTGAGGAATCCATTGGAGACCAGTCCAGCCAGCACTGGATGATGAGGATTATTTTGCGGCGGGAATACCAGTAATTTTAGACCCGGCTGTGTGGCTACAAGGTCGCGTGTGAATGGAACAAAAGGCACATCGCTGGATTCAGCGTCAAGTATTGCCAGGTCATAATAAGTACTTCCGACCAGAGCAAGGGCATCGGCGCCTGAAGTAACCCCCTGCACCCTGTACCGTCCGCCTTCTTCAAGGTGTGAGCGGATCTGCTCAAGAAACTGCAGATTGGGTGAAACTGCAAGTATTGATCGTTGCATATAAAAAGTGTATCACGTGCCTCGTCTTGGTGCAAGCGGATTATTTGGGATTACACCTCCTCAACCTTTCCATCCTATGGCATAATCATTCCACCCATTCTTTTGCGAGGTGTTCTGGTGAATTTCAACCACATTTGTATCATAGGACTTGGATATATCGGATTACCCACTGCCAGCACATTTGCTGCGAGGGGTATCAAGGTGACCGGCGTCGATAACAATCCTGATGTGATCAAGAGCCTCAAGGATGGCAAGGTCCATATCTTCGAACCGGGTTTGGGGGAACTTGCACAAAATGCCCTCAGGTCAGGTCTGCTTTCTGTGACCTCACGTCCGGTCGAAGCGGATGCGTTCATCATTGCTGTTCCAACACCGTTTTACGGAGAGAAAAAAGCCGACCTGAGTTATGTGCATTCCGCCGCGGAAGCCATTGCGCCTGTTCTGAAGCGCGGAAACCTGGTGGTACTGGAATCCACTTCGCCGCCGTTAACCACCCGTGATCATGTCCTCCCCATCCTTGAAAAATCCGGATTGAAGGCGGGTGTTGATTTTATGCTGGCGTATTCCCCGGAGCGCGTATTGCCGGGCCAAATCCTCAAAGAACTGGTCGAAAATGCCCGCGTCATCGGAGGCATCGACCGGGCTTCTGCTGAAGCCGGGCGAGACCTTTACCAGATTTTCGTTAAAGGAGAGATCATCCTAACGGATGCCACTACCGCGGAGATGGTCAAATTGATGGAGAATACCTACCGTGACATTAACATCGCCATTGCCAATGAATTTTCGCGCCTGGCTGACCGCTTTGGGGTGGATGCGTGGGAGGCGATCCAAATAGCTAACCGCCATCCCCGCGTCAAGATCCTCAATCCGGGTCCGGGAGTGGGCGGGCATTGCATTAGCGTTGACCCCTGGTTCCTTGTTGAAGCCGCTCCGGATATTTCCCCGTTGATTTTCAATGCCCGCAAGGTGAATGATGGTCAGCCTGAATTTGTACTGAACATGCTCCAAAAAAGGCTTGGCGGCCTGTCCGGAAAAACCGTGGCAGTCCTTGGGTTGGCATTTAAAGCGGACGTTGATGATTTGAGAGAAAGCCCGGCCGTTGAGGTGGCGTACAAATGTCACCAGGCGGGGGCAACGGTATTGGCATTCGAACCCTTTAAACCGGATTTCAAGCACGACGGGATTTTGATGACCGCAACCCTCGCAGCTGCAGTGGAAAAAGCTGATGCGATCCTCCTCCTCGTCAACCATTCTCAATTTCGTTCCATTGATGCTGCAGACTTGAAAAATCTGACATCCGCCCGCATGGTCTTTGATACCGTCAATGGCTGGGATCGTGCAGCTTTCCAAGGTGCTGGTTTCAAGTACTATCGCCTTGGGGACGGAAAAAATATCTCATGAAAACTCCGCGTAAAATCCTCGTCATCTTTGGGACCAGACCCGAAGCCGTAAAACTTGCCCCTGTGATCCAACAGCTCAAGGCAACTCCAAAGCTGATCACACGCGTGTGCGTCACCGCGCAGCACCGTGAAATGTTGGACCAGGTGCTGAGATTGTTTCATGTCGTCCCGGATGTTGACCTGAATATTATGCGCCCCAACCAGGCCTTGCCTGATCTGACGGCTCAAATCCTCACCAGTCTTATCCCCATACTCGATTCAGAAAAACCAGATTGGATCCTGGTGCAGGGCGACACCACCACCGTGATGACAGCCGCCCTGGCGGCGTTCTACCGCGGCATCTGCGTGGGGCACGTTGAAGCCGGCTTGCGCACAGGTGACAAACGCCAGCCTTTCCCCGAGGAGATTAACCGCCGTCTCACCAGCGTATTGGCAGACCTTCATTTTGCACCAACAGAATTGAGCCGGAATAACCTGCTCAACGAAGGGATTTCGGCCGACCAGGTACTGGTCACGGGCAATACGGTTATTGATGCACTCAACCAGGTCTCCAGTCAACCCGCGCCCGTCGAAGTGGAGAAGTGGCTGGAGCAGTGGGGTGTTACCCCGGGGCATAAACGCCTGGTGGTGATCACTGCGCACCGCCGCGAGAACTTTGGCACCCCGATCGAGAATATAGGCTCCGCCATAAAAGAGTTGGCAGCCAAATACAGCCGAGACACGCATTTTGTCTACCCGGTCCACCTCAATCCGCAAATCCAGGAACCCGTCAAACGGCTGTTGAGTGGATTGCCCAATCTGACATTGCTTTCGCCAGTGGACTACCTGCCAATGGTGCATTTGCTTAAGGCTGCCACCGTTGTCCTTACTGATTCCGGGGGCATCCAGGAAGAAGCCACCGGTCTGGGGAAACCCACCCTGGTGCTGCGTGAAAAAACCGAACGCCCAGAAGGCGTCACTGCGGGTGTACTCAAATTGGTGGGTACGGACACCAAAACGATCATTACTGAAACCTCTCAATTGTTGGACGATCCCGCTGCGTGGCAAAAAATGGCGCATACAGCCAATCCCTTTGGTGACGGTCACGCCGCCGAACGCATCGTCCAGGCGATCCTCGATTATAAAAGATAGCCGGGAGCGATGACCAATACCATTTGCATCGTCCCTCATCGACCCGGTCTGGGCGGACCAGCTTCCTTCCAGTCCAGGCTGACCCGCGTGCTGAACACGCGGGGATGCCGGGTTACTCACGATGTGATGGATCCAACCAATTATGCCGTCCTTGTAATTGGCGGGACAAAAAACATCCACCAGTTGCGCGCGGCGCAACGGCACGGGGTTCGTGTCGTCCAGCGTCTGAACGGCATGAACTGGGTCCACCGCAAGCGCCGTACCGGAGTAAAACATTTCCTGCGGGCGGAGATAAATAATGCCATTCTCGCCAGCATACGCAGATCAGCAGACGGAATTATTTATCAGAGCAAATTCAGCCGGGATTGGTGGGAACGTGAACGCGGACTAGTAAAAGCGAAAACGGCAGTGGTCTATAACGGGGTTGACCTCGCGGATTATTCGCCGTTTGGACCCGGTCAAAAACCCGATGACCGCCTTAGGATTCTGATCGTAGAAGGGAATCTTGGCGGAGGCTACGAGCAGGGCTTGGAGTCTGCTGCGGCTTGTGTCAAACTTCTGGCAACCCGGTTGCAAAAGAATGTTGAACTGATGGTCGTCGGAAATGTCCCACACGTATTAAAAGAAACTATTAACCGTCTGGCAGTTCCCGTAGTGTGGAAGGGTATCGTCAGCCGGGAGGATATCCCGCAGCTCGACCGTTCGGCGCATGTGTTACTTTCCACCGACATCAATGCTGCCTGTCCAAATTCCGTCATCGAAGCCATGGCCTGTGGACTTCCAGTTGCGGGTTATGATACCGGAGCGCTGAACGAACTTGTGGTTTCCGGAACGGGGGAAACTGCGCCTTACGGAGGAGATGTCTGGCAGCTGGACAAACCCGATATCCACTCCCTCGCAGACGCTGTTCAAAAAGTAATCAACAACCAGGCAGTATATGCACAACAGGCCAGGGCGTACGCAGAATCCAATTTTAATATCCAGGATGTCACTGACCGATACCTTGATATGTTGTTGGACTGACGGAATTATTTACCGGAACGTCTTCTTGCGCTATCTCTCACCAATTCCAGTACCGTACCAATTAACAAGATCACTACTACGGCGCCTACCCCTACGGCTACACCTGTGGTTTGAGCGTATTCTGAAACCGGCCTGTCAAACGGAAATTCCACAGTATTAGTATCGGTGATAGCGCCAGTGTTGGTCGGAATGGGCGTGGAGGTCAAAGTCTCTTCGTAGGTTGGTTTTGGACCGCTTAGGTAAACTGCAATGGCGAGCACCGCTGTGATCCCGATGATCAGGGCTATCCTGCCGGTCAGGTCCGGGTCCTTTTTCAGTAAATTGGTCAGGTCACGTAAGAATTTCATCATGAATCTTTCTACTGGCTTTCCAGGTTTGTGAGGGTATCTGCTACTGCTTGCATCGGGCTCGTCTGCCCGCGCACCAGGCTGATGGCATATTGATTTAAGAGCGAACCAAGCAATTGTTGCGCTTCATTCGTCAGTAAGACCACAGGTTGGTCTGCCGCGAGAGTCAGCGTTTCAGCCGCGCTTTGATCTGTCCACAATGCCAGAACGGAGCGCTGTGCTGGAAGATAACCGGCCGATTCTGACCATTGCGCCAGGAATTCCGGTTCAAGGAGGTAATCAGCCAGCATCATATCATATTTGGAGCGTTCTGCAGTCGGGTTTGTGATACACAGCATCCACCCGTCCACAAGCGAAACTGGGGAAGTTGCGCTTCCAGGGACGGTCGTGATGGTGGTATTGTCCGCAGTATTGCGTAGAGCCTGCGACGCCCAGACGAGGGCATAAATCCCTTGGCCTTTTTTATAGGCGTCCCAGGTTTCATTGACGCTTTGTAAGTCCGGCAGCCATGCTGGAAAGACATCAGAATTCGCCCCGTTGAAGAAGAATTGATAAGTTCTGGTGAGGGGGTCGGGCTCAAGAATAGGAGTGCCTTCTTCAGTTAGCAGTGCTCCGCCTGTTGAAAGATAAACTGCAAAAGGAATTGGAGCTTTGGGGTCATTTACATTGAAAAGAACCACGTCACCCTGTGTGATTAATTCTGACCATGTCCTGGGTGGATACGCGATTAACCTGGAGTTATACGCCATCACCAGGGGATCGAAAAAGAGCGGTAATCCGTACTGAATCCCTTGGAAAGAAGTGTAATCCACGATAAATGAGAAGTAATCCGGGTTATTATATTCAACTGCGCGGCTGGCTATCGGGAAGATCAATCCTTTTAAGGCTGCGGTTTCAAAATCAGTGCGGTTGAGTAGTACCAATCCTGGCAATGCTTCAGGCGCGGCCGCAGTGGTAGTGGCCAATGATGCCAGCAGGCTGCCGTTGCCCTCCAGGCTTTTAACGCGTACTTCCACCTTAAGCCCCGGGTTCTCCTGCTCAAATGCAGCCAGTCGGTCCATGAGTACTTTCCCACCCGGGTTATCCACTGCTGGCGCGAATTGCGGAGGGACCCACAGGATAAGGGTCAACTCTCTTTCCTCTTCAGTCGGAGCTGTCTGGGACGGGGGTTGGACGGTCTCAATGGTGGGAATCGCGGTCATGCTTGGTGGAGCATCTGTGACTCCCAATAAAGCCTCGACCTTGCTGATGGCTTCACACCCCGCGATCAACATGATCACGAGGAGGGCAGTAAGAATTATGCCGGATGCAAATTTCCGTTTGGGTACCACAGGGTACATTATAACTTGATACGCTCGCTTAATAACGCAGTGAGTAATTTGACGGTCTGCGAGATGTCTTCCATGTCCACCAATTCCGAAGGTGAATGTACATAGCGGCAGGGGATGGAAAGCGCGCCAGCCAGCATACCGGATCGTGCGATCTGCATCGTACGTGCATCTGTTGATCCCACATCGAGAACTTCCATCTGGACGGCGATCTTATTCTTTTTAGCCGTGTCTACCATCCAATTAACCACTTTGGGATCAGCGATCATCCCCACGTCGCGCACCTTGACCGCAGGTCCCTGCCCGAGATATACCTGCATCTTCACTCCCAAAATGTCTCCGCAAGGTGTCACGTCAACCGCGATTCCCAAGTCTGCCTCGATGGCGTAAGCTGCTGTCTGCGCTCCGCGCGATTGTACCTCTTCCTGTGTGCTGAAGACAAACACCAGTTCGTTGGGAGTGGTTTTAATGTTGCGCATAGTCTCGATAAGTACTGCACAGGCAGCGCGGTCATCCATGGCTTTGGTGGAAACGCGATTACCCAGATCGAGGAATTCGCGGTCGAATACTGCCACATCACCCACCTTGACGGGGCAATCCTTATCACTGGTTGCGCCAACATCAATAAAGTATTTTTCAATCCCGGGGATCCTGCCCAGGTCTTCAGTCCGGTCATGGTTGATGACGCCGCGGGTACCGTTGAGAAACCTGACCCTTCCACCCGCCAGGTAACGCGGGAGCAGCGTGCCCAGGTTGCTGAAGCGCACGAATCCCTTTTTCTCCACGTGGCTCACGATCACGCCGATCTCGTCCATGTGTGCGGCTACCATCACCCGCAGCCCGCCGGTCTTTTTCTCACCCATGCGCACGATCAGGCTGCCCAGCGCATCCACCTGGATGGATTTGGACAATGACGCGATCTCCTCGCGGATGACTTTGCGAATTTCCTGCTCGTAACCTGAAGGTCCGGGGGTTTGCGTGAGTTTTTGAATGAGGCTTTTCATTGGTTCTCCCTGTTTGGATTGTTGTTTACGGTTCAGGAACGGTCAACCGCGAGAATTTCAAGCGAGATACTCTCAAATACATTCTGCATCAATCGGATGGTGTTCTCCCAGTCCTGCACGCGTGCCATCATGATGGCTGTGTGGGCATAGCGCCCCGGGACGGAAATGGAGATGGTGGGAATGCCAGCGCGCGTCTTATGCAGCGAGCCCGCATCCGTACCGCCGCCTCCGGGTTGCCGGAACTGGTATGGAATACCGTTTCTCTCAGCGGTTTCGGTGAGGAAACGCACCAGGCGCGGATCGGAGATCGTGCCGGCATCAGCCAGGTAAATGGCAGGACCGGCGTTTATGCAGCAGTTGTACTGCACATTTTCCTCCCCATCCGGTCGCGGCAGATCGATGGCGGGTGTTGAATCGAGGGCGAATGCGAAATCAGGCTGGAAGGAAAAAGCCGCCACGCGCGCCCCGCGCAGACCCAGTTCCTCCTGCACGGTGAATGCCGCCAGGAACTCCACGTTCTCAGGTACCTGTTTGAGCAGCTCGATCAGGCTGGCTACCCCAAGGCGGTCATCCAGCGCTTTACCAAAGATCGTACCGCCTGCCTGGCGGAACTGGGTGGCAAAAGCGGCGTAATCTCCCACCTTGACTTTGGAGGAGTTGGCCGGTCCCACATCAATGCGCATGGCAGACATGGGGACGGTACTGTGCATCTCGCTGTCTTCCATCAGGTGAATGGGTTTACTGCCAATAATGCCGGGGATCTTTTCCTTACCCACTGTGACGGTCTTGGATAAGAGTTGGCGCTCATCAATTCCGCCAACCACCTCAAAGGAGAATAAGCCATCAGTATCTTCATCCACGATCATGAATCCCACTTCATCCATGTGGGCTGCCGCCAGCACTTTCACAGGATTTGGTGTCTTGCTGCGTTTGAGAGCCAGCAGGTTCCCCATGGCATCCACTTTAAGCTCATCGCAATGAGATTTGATCTCTTTACATATAATAGCGCGAACGTTGCCTTCGTTTCCTGACACACCATCCGCGTTGCTTAATCTCTCAAGTAATTTCAAATGGGAAGGGGTGATTTTAAATGGAGTGAGCATCGAATTATTCATGAGTAAACTTCTCAAAAAGGGAGGTGGAGGATTCCGGCGTTAGCTGGCTGATAAATCTCGCCAGCAGCCGGCCGGCGCGGTAAATGTCGTTTACCGAAACCAGTTCCGCCGAGGTGTGCATGTAACGGATGGGGATTCCCAATACCATATTCGGTATTCCCTCAGCGGTGATCTGCATCATCATTGAATCTGTGCCGGAACTCACTGGCATGGTTTCCACCCCGTAGGGTAGATCCATTTCCTTGGCGATTTTTATAAACGAGTCATAAAGCGCGGGATGGATGTTCGCGCCTACCCCAATGGAGGGACCTTTGCCTAACGCGAAGGAGCGGTAATCGTTTGACGCCGGACCCTTGGCAAACGTTACATCCATGGTTACCGCAATATCCGGCCGGATGGCGTAAGCCGAGGTGAGCGCGCCGATTCCCATCAGTTCTTCCTTGATGGTTGCCACTGCCCACACATCCCATGCCAGGTTATAGTTCTTCAATTCTTCCAGGCAGATGGTAAGGGCTGCCACCGAGGCGCGGTTGTCCAGGCTGTGCCCCGCAACGTACCCGCCTTCCATCTCGAAGGATTTCTGGGCGAAGGAGATCAGTTCACCGGGCTGGACCAACCTGTTGACTTCAACTTCGGTTAGCCCGGTTTCCACGAAGAGAGTCTTGTATTCCGGCGGGTGGCCGGAGGATTGCTTGTCGAGCAGCCCGTCGGGCACAAGCTGCACGATCCCCGCGATCTCCCGTTTCCCGTGGATGATGACCGCCTGTCCGGGGAGGATGCGCGGATCCACCCCGCCAATGTGAGTGACGTGCAAAAAGCCGTCTTTGATCTTGCTCACCATTAACCCAATGGCATCCATGTGGGTGGCGATCATTATGCGCGGGGCTTTGGCGTCCGAGCTGGCCTTGCGCAGCCCGTGCAGGCTGCCCAGCGGGCTTGTGGTGAGTTCGTCCACCAGGGGGCGCCATTTTTCTGCGATCAGGTCACTGGTGCGCGTTTCGAAACCGGAGAGTCCGGGGCTGTCTAGCAGGGAACGGAGGAAGGGCACAATGTCATTCATGTTTTTCCTGTTTTGATTCTATGAGCCCGCAGCCGTAGGTTCAGGAGTTGAGGTTTCCGTTGGCGGCGGCGGGGTATCACTTGCAGTTGGAGTAAAGGTTGGAGTAAATGTTGGTGTAAAGGATGGCGTCCGGGAAGGGACGAAGTAGGTTGCGCTCGGGGTTGGGGTGGAACCTTCGGTTGGTGTGAGGGTTAAAGTGGCGGTGGCGAAGAGCACCGTGGGTACCGGTAGCGTGGGGGTATAGTACACTGGATTCTCGGTAACGACAAACTCAACGGTCGGCGTTCGCGTAGGCTGATTTTTCACCGTATTGCCTATCCAGGCGATGATCAATCCCAGCAGGTAACACGGGATCGTCGCCAGGATGACGATGATCAGTGTCCTCTTAAGGCGCTGTCTTTTAATGGGATCCGTGGGTGTAAACATAAATGTTGACTTGAGTTTATCATGCCGGGAAATTCTGGGCAAGCCAGAGGTATTCTTTCAGGGGCTGTGAATTACTTAAAATCCATCGCCGGGTTGTTCACCTGGCGGATCTCCTGCTGCACGGTCACGAATAGGCTTTCGGCTTTCAGGTCCGTGATGGTGTAGCACGGGCTGTCGAGGTTGTCTGCCAGCGATTGCGCCAATCCCTGGTCAAAGGCGGCGTGTTCCATGTTGATCACCACGCTGTGGATGTTCTCCTTGGAGATCATCGCCGCCGTGGTATAGGCTTCCTCCTGCGGCGGCAGGTGCCCCATGGCAACATTTCCTGCGCCGTCCGTCAGCACGATCAGCAAGGGCATGATGTCAGGGTGGAGCAGTTTCTCCTTGCGGATTACCTCGTAAGCCATCCTCAAGCCGGCGCTGAGCGGAGTCTTCCCGCCTACCGGGATGTCCTGCAGCGCCATTTCCGCCAGCATCACGGAGTTGGTGGGGGGCAGCACCAATGTCGCCAGGTTCTTCTGGAACACGATCAATCCCACCCGGTCGCGGCGCTGATAGGCGTCAGTCAGCAGGCTCATGATGGCGCCCTTGGTGGCGGACATGCGTTCTGCCACTGCCATTGACCAGGAAGCGTCCACCAAAAAGAGGATCAGGTTGGCGGCTTTGCGCACGCGGATCTTCTTCATGTAATCGTTGGGGCGGATGGCAAAAGCCACGCGGTTGCGCGCGCGCAGTTCCGCGCGTTCTCGCTGGAATGGAGCTGCGGCTCGCAGGGTGGCGTCAAATGCCAGGTCGTTTGTCTTGCCCATCGCCGGCCGCGACTGGATGTAGCGTCCGCGTTTTCGTTCAGTGCGCGTCACCGAACGACGCCCGGCATACGAGCGCATCATCTTATCAAGCGGGGTATCCAGTTTGCGCGGGTTAAATTCCTCGCCATCAGGCATGCGCTGACCGCCCGCCCACCACTGGGCATCATTTTTATTAAAGACATTTTGCTGCGCTGGTTGTGGCGGACCCTGGTCCGGGGATTGCTCGCCGGTTTCTTCCGGCGCTACACTTTTTTTGGGCTGTTGGATTCGTCGTCACCCAGGTCGGAAGTCGATTCCTGCTTTGTGTTTGAGGTCTTGCCCCCCTGCAGCTGTTCAATGCGTTCCTGCAGTTCTTCCATGCCCATTTCTTCGCGTTGGAAGGGGCTGCTCTTGAGGCGGTGAGGCAGTGCCAGTTCGGCTGCCAGGGCAATATCACGATCGGTGATGGAAGTTCGTCCGTCAAAAGCTGCCTGGGCGCGCGCGGTCTTCAGGATCACCAGGTCGGAGCGGTGTCCATCCACATTTAATGAAGAGGTTAACGCCGCGATGGAGAGTAAATTCTGGCGGGTGTAGGTTACCTGGTCTACCAGTTTGCGCCCGTTTTCGATCTGCAGGGAAAGGTCATCTTCCTTTGCCTGGAATTCATTGCGGAATTCCACCGGGTCCATCTCGAAGGACAGGTTGCGCTCCATGATAGCCACACGTTCACGCGCGTCGCGGATGCCGCGTATTTCAACTGAAAGCGCGAAGCGGTCGAGCAGTTGCGGGCGCAGGTCGCCTTCCTCCGGGTTCATTGTTCCCACCAGGATAAAGCGCGCCGGATGCGAGAAGGAAATGCCTTCACGCTCAACGATGTTCACCCCCATGGCGGCGGCGTCTAGGAGCACATCCACCACGTGGTCATCCAGCAGGTTGACTTCATCGATATACAGCAATCCTCTATTCGCAGCCGCCAGCACACCGGGTTCAAAAGCGCGCACACCCTTTTGGATGGCTTTTTCGATGTCCAGCGTCCCCACCACACGGTCTTCAGTGGCGGAAACCGGCAGGTTAACGAATGGCGTGGTGCGGGTGATGGATTCCAGTTTTTCGCCGCTGTGCGAGCGCTCACGGCATTCAGTGCACCACGTCCCGGGTTTTTCCGGGTCGCATCCAAAGCGGCATTCATTCACAACTTTCACGTTGGGCAGCAGGGCTGCCAGGGCGCGCGCTGCCGTTGATTTGGCGGTACCGCGTTCCCCGCGGATGAGGACTCCTCCAATGCGTGGATCCACAGCGTTTAACACAAGCGCGCGGCGCATGCGTTCCTGCCCGACAACAGCGGTAAATGGGTAAATGGCTGGCATAGGAGTCATTCTCCTTGAAAAAGTTTAGTTACCCCGTAAGTTTACCATAGCGGATTTTTCTAAAACAGGGTCAGAATCATAAAAGCCAACCTTCAGGTTGGCTTTTGTTGGTCGGATTATTACGTTTGACAGCTTACCCGGGTTATGAAACTCCCGTCGGGATGAAAAACAGGATTGCCAGGATTGCGATGATCATTGCAAGCACGAACAGACCGAGCTGGATGTAGCCCATCAGCAAACCGGCCAGTGCCATTCCATCTCCGCCGAGAGTATTGCCGCTTTCGCGGATCTCTTTCTTGGCAAGGTGACCGGTAACCACGGCTGCGATGGCAGCCACAACCGGGAAGATGATCCATGCCGCGATCCCGCACACCAGGCTGGCGATTGCCAGTCCGCTGTCTTTTTTGGCAGCTGCAACCGGGAATTCCGGTGCAGGTTGAATTGATTCAGGTATTGTCATTTCTATCTCCTATTGGTTGCAAAAGTTTTTGATTTCACCAATATATACGTGAATCAGGGCAGAAAGTGTCAAATATCAGGGCTGCAAAGTACTGCTGATGTCGTTAAAGACACCGCTGATGGAATTGCTGTTGATCATCAGGAAGGTGAAAGCGCATACCGCAACGATGAATAAGGCAATGTTCACATACCCCAGGATCAACCCGGCTGTTGCCATGCCATTACCTGCTATCGTTTCTCCGCTGGCTCGAATTTCCTTTTTGGCCAGGTGTCCCAGGATCACTGCGGCGATGGCTGTCAGTCCTATCGGCAGTATTGTCCAGGCGGTGATCCCGCAGACAAGGCTGGCAATAGCCAGACCGCTGGTTTTAGGTGTTGGTACTGGTTCGTTGCGTAAGACATTGGAATCAAATTCACTCATATCACCCTCCTTGGGTTTTGATACCATTATACATTCAAGCCGGGTCTGCAGTTACACCCTTCAAAAATTTGCCGCCGGCTTCAAGTGTATAATTAAGCAAATCATAGGTCAGGAGAACTACATGGCGGAACACAAGATTCGTGTGTTGGTGGCAAAACCCGGTCTGGACGGGCACGACAGGGGGGCAAAAGTGGTCGCGCGCGCTCTGCGTGATGCTGGCATGGAAGTGATCTACACTGGTTTACGGCAGACCCCCGAGATGATCGCCGAGGCTGCCTTGCAGGAGGATGTGGACGCGGTGGGGTTATCCATTCTTTCCGGTGCGCATCTTGTCCTGGTTCCGCGCATTGTTGAACTCGTCCGCCAAAATGGGCAAAAAGATGTTGTTTTCTTTGTCGGCGGCATCATCCCTGAAGAGGACGTACCGGAGCTGCTCAATGCGGGCGTAAGTGCTGTTTATGGCCCGGGCACATCCACAGTGAAGATCATTGAGGACGTAAATAAATTAGTCGTTAGCAGGTAGTAATATGGTTCAACCTGAAAAATTCTCCAGGGACAACCGCCTTGGATTGGCGCGCCGTATTTCTGATGTTGAGAACGGCACCCCGGCCGGCAGAAACGCGCTGGATGAAACCTTTGTGCATGCCGGCAAAGCCTTTTTGATCGGTGTCACAGGGGCACCTGGTACCGGCAAGTCCTCGCTGGTCAACCAGTTGGCGCAGTACCTGCGCAAAGAAAAACAGCTTACGGTTGCTATTGTTGCCGTTGATCCTTCCAGCCCTTTCACGGGTGGCGCTATCCTGGGAGACCGCGTGCGCATGCGCGACCTCGCGGGTGACGAAGGGGTTTTCATCCGTTCAATGGCTTCACGCGGTGCCCTGGGCGGCCTGGCAATCGCCAGTGCGGGCGTGGTGCAGATCCTGGATGCCGCCGGGTTTGATGTAATTCTCATTGAAACCGTCGGCGCGGGGCAGTCTGAGGTGGAGATTGCCCGGTTGGCACATACCACTCTGGTGGTCGAAGCTCCCGGGTTCGGAGATGATATCCAGGCGATCAAAGCCGGCATACTGGAGATCGCGGATATTCTTGTGCTCAATAAGGCAGATCTTCCCGGGGTCGAGAGCACTGAACGTGCGCTCAAGGCTAACCTCGAGTTGGGCTACCCCATGGGGATCAATGGCAAAGCTGGTCATCAACAGCCGGTTGCGGGTGAAGTTTCGAATTCTCACAGCTGGCAGCCCCCGGTGATTAAAACAGTTGCCATCCGCGCTGCCGGGATTGCGGAACTTGTGGCAGCAATTTTTACTCACCGCGACTATATGAAGGATTCCGGAGTGCTTGAGAGCAGGAACCGGGAACGGCTTAAGGTCGAATTTGAACAATTATTGAAATTTCGCTTGTTGCATGCCTGGCAGCAAAAACACGCGCCGGCGGAGATCGACCGGGTTTTGGATAAGGTTTATAGCCGCGCATGGTCACCGCAGCAGGCAGTTGAGCAATTGTTGTAGACGGATTTGGCATGTTTGGTTTTATAATCATCGGTCAGGAGAACGAGCATGGACAGAATATTGATTAAAGATTTACGTACCAGGATCGGGGAAACCGTCCTATTGGAAGGTTGGCTTCAAACCCTGCGCGACCAGAAGAAGATCCAATTCCTCATCCTGCGCGACCCGTCAGGTCTCGCACAGGTGGCACACTGGAAACCAAACGACGAAGCCCTGGCGGAATTGATTGCCAAAATGGGAACAGAAACCGCCCTGCGGGTTACCGGCAAGGTGATTGATAATCCCGTGGTCAAATTGAACGGGCTCGAAGTCCAGCTTGAGTCCCTCGAGGTGATCAACGCAGCCGAGATCCCGCTTCCCTTTGACCCTTTTGCTGAAACACTGCCCACGCTCGACTACCGCCTGGACTGGCGCTATTTGGATCTGCGCCGCCCGGTGAATGCGCTCTTCTTCCAGGTTCAAACAACCGTTGAAATGGCCATGCGCGAATACTGGATCAAGAACAATTTTGTTGAAATCCATTCTCCCAAGCTGATGGGTACTCCGAGTGAAAGCGGCGCGGAGCTCTTCTCGCTGGATTATTTTGAACGCAAGGCTTACCTCGCGCAATCTCCGCAGTTTTATAAACAGATGGCCATGGCGGCAGGGTTTGAGCGCATCTTTGAGATCGGTCCTGTTTTCCGCGCTGATCCATCCTTCACCTCCAGGCATATGACAGAGTTTACCGGTGTGGATGTGGAGATCTCCTGGGTACAATCTCACGAAGACGTGATGCAGAACGAGGAAAACTGGCTGAATTACGTGTATACGCGCGTTAAGGAACTTCACGGTGACGCCATCAAGGAACAGTTTGGGGTTGACCTGGTGGTCCCTACAGTCCCCTTCCCGCGCATCCCCATGCGCGAGGCGGTCGAGATCCTCAAATCGCGCGGCTATGCCATGCCCGCTGACAAAAAGGGTGACATTGACCCGGGCGGTGAACGTGAGATCGCGGCTTACGTAAAAGAGAAATACAACCATGATTTTGTCTTCCTCACCGATTGGCCCATCGGTGTTCGTCCGTTCTACCACATGCGCATTCCGGAAGACCAAACCCTCACCCGCAGTTTTGACCTCATTGCTTGCGGGCTCGAGATCACCACCGGCGCGCAGCGTGAACACCGCGTGGAAGTGCTGATGAAACAAGCCCGTGAAAAAGGGCTTTCAATGGAGCCCATCCAGTTCTATCTGGACTTTTTCCGCTTTGGCTGCCCATCCCACGGCGGATTCGGTCTGGGTCTTTCACGTTTGATGATGGTGATGTTGAATGTGAATAACATTCGCGAATCGGTCTACATCTTCCGCGGACCAACCCGCCTGAACCCGTAGGCTAGTGGAGAGAAATACACCATGCTAACTGGCAAAAGGGTACGCTTAAGGGCAATTGAAAGGGCAGACATCCCCACTTTTGTGCGCTGGTTGAATGACCGTGAGGTCACCCAGTTCCTGCTGGTCAACTCCCCGTTTTCCAAAGCCATGGAAGAAAAATGGTTTGAAGGTCAGCTTGGAAATCCTCCACACGAAGGACAGGTCCTGGCAATTGAAGCCAAAGTCGGAGAAGATTGGGTGCACATTGGCAATAGCGGCATCCACAGGGTGGACCCAGTTAACCGTTCAGGTGAGTTCGGCATCCTCATTGGCGAAAAATCGTACTGGAACCAGGGGTTTGGTCGCGAAGCCACACAATTGACCCTGCAGCATGGTTTTGATGATCTTAATCTCCATCGCATTTTCCTGCGCGTTTATCAGAATAACACTCGCGCCATCGCCTGTTACACAGCCGCAGGTTTTGTACAGGAAGGTGTGCTGCGCGAAGCTATTTTCAAGAACGGCAGTTATATTAACGAAGTTGAGATGAGTATTCTTCAATCAGAGTGGAATAAGGCAAGAGAGTAAGGAGAGGAAAATGCCAGTAAAAAGTAGCGGCCGGCATGAGCGTATGAAGTACGGTGATGTCAAGTTGTATGCGGGCACCTCCTGCCCGGAACTTGCCACCCGTATCGCCACCCACGTGAACCTGCCTTTAATGCAAAGGGATATCATTTCATTCCCCAATGACAACCTGTTTGTGCAATTGCATTCAAGCGTGCGCGGGCAGGATTGTTATGTCATCCAAACCACATCTGCACCTGTGCACCGCAACCTGATGGAGCTGTTGATCCTTCTCCAAACCCTCCGCCTGGATTCCGCTGCGCGCGTCACCGCTGTCGTCCCCTACCTCTGCTACGCCCGCTCAGACAAGAAAGACCAGCCGCGTATTCCCATCACGGCGCGCTTGGTGGCGGATATGATCGAGGTTGCCGGAGCAGACCGCTACATGTTCATGGACTTACATGCAGGGCAGATCCAGGGATTTTTCTCCATCCCCGGGGATGTGTTGACCGCTTATTACATTTTGATCGAATACCTCAAAGCCAAAAAAGCGCACATGCTCAAACCGGTTGTGGTCACCGCCGATTTGGGGTTTGCCAAGAAAGCGCGTAATTTTGCTGAGTCATTGGATGTCCCGCTGGCATTTATTGAAAAACGCCGTGCGAGTAATGACTCAAAAGCACAGGCATTAACCTTGATCGGTGATGTTAAGGGCAGGGATGTGCTCATTGTTGATGATGAGGTGGATACGGGCGGCTCGATGATCCAGGCTGTAAACCTGGTTAAACAGAGCGGCGCTCGCAACATTTTTATGGTGTTTGTTCACCCGGTTTTTTCTGGCGATGCTGCTGATCGCTTGGCTGCGTTACCGGTGACTGAATTCATCACTACCGACACAATTCCAGTCGCTCCCGAAAAACTCGCAAAGTTTAAAGGTCGCCTCACTACCCTCTCAGTTGCACCTTTGCTTGGCGAGGTGATCCTGCGCGCCAATGAAGGCCGCAGCGTGGGTGAACTATTCAATGAATAAGAATCAATCTTCAAATCAACAAATATACAGGATACCTCTTGCCTGAGCTTCCAGAGGTTGAAACAATTGCGCGCTCGCTGCGTAATCCTGCGGAATTGCCTTTTGAAAATTCTAGTTCAATCCAAACCCGTCCGGGTATAGTCGGACGGGTTGTTTCTTCTGTGGAATTATTATGGAACCGCAGTCTCGTGACCCCCACGCTTGCAGAACTGGACAGTATCCTCAGGGGAAAGGCAGTGATTTCGGTCGGCAGGCGGGGGAAATACCTCGTCATTCAGTTTAATGATTATTGGATGTTCATCCACCTGCGCATGAGCGGGGATATCCGCGTGGAGCCTTTCCGGGTCGATGGTGCGGGAAAGCATGACCGCCTAGTGATCTGGTTTACGGACGGCGTGCAATTCGTTTTCAACGATCCGCGAAAATTTGGCAGGGTCTGGCTGGTGCAGGATCCCGCGCAAGTGACAGGCAGCCTGGGGGACGAACCCTTTTCGGATTTGTTGACCGGAGAATCCTTTCACCAGATCCTGCATTCTTCGTCACGCAGGATAAAACCCTTTTTATTGGATCAGAAACGCATTGCTGGCCTGGGCAATATCTATACTGATGAAGCTCTGTTCCTCGCCGGGCTGCACCCTTTAACACCAGGCAGCGCCATCACCGTACTCCAGGCGGAAAGCCTCTTGCGTTCGATCCGCTTTGTGCTCGAGGAAGGCATTCGCCGTAATGGCGCCAGTATCGATTGGGTTTATCGCGGTGGCGATTTCCAGAATTACTTCCGCGTTTACCAGCGGACCGGCGAAGCCTGCAGCGTTTGCGGAACCAGGATCGAAAGGATCGTGGTTGGGCAGCGTGGAACGCATTATTGTCCGCATTGCCAGCCATTAATGTAAAAGTTGTAAAAAAGATGTAATTTTCCTTAAAATATTGTATTATTAATAAGATTAAGCGATAACCAAATTGACGTAAGGGGGGTTGACCTGTCGAGGTGAAAAATGATTACTCAAAGCACTCTTGTTTTGATTATTGTTGGTCTTGCTGGCCTGTTCGTCGGACTTCTTGTCTCCGGCTTGTTTGGCAACCGTGATGCCAAAGCTCGAAAAACGAGCCGTCCCACGCCTGAGATGGAAAAGGAAGGCTTTTTGGAAGTCGCCCGCCTATGGTACAGCCCAACCAGCAAAAGTATCTTGCCGGAGTTGGATGGAGAATTCATTCAGGATCACGCCTCGCTTACTACCGATCGGCAAAAGAAGATTTTCCGTATCGCTGACCTGCTGAGTGAATGGGTCAGGAAAATTCCTCCGGAAGTTGCCCAGCCTGTGGCAACGATTGATGAAACGCCCGCACCTTCACCCTTTACAGCTGTTCCCTCTGCCGATGAAGAGTCTCAACCATCGCCTTTCATTGAAGCGCCGCAGGTCGAAAGCGTTACACCGCCCTCCAATGCTTTTACGCCCCAGGCGATGAGCTCGTTGGATAATGAAACAGAAAACTATTTATCCGCGGAAGATGAAGAACCAGACGAGAATCTGGTTATAAAACCGCGGACGATTGCCGGCCAGATTAGCCTCATCCTGGAAGACATGGTCAAGAACAGTTCACTGCGTGAAAAAGGCATCAAGTTGATCGAGCGCGAAGATCACGGCGTGGATGTATGGATTGGCATGGAGAAATTTGATGGAGTGGAAGCCATTCCTTATCCCGAAGCCAAGCAATTGATCAAGGCTGCGGCTGCCAAATGGGAAAAAGAAGCCTCGTTAAGGGGAAAATTGGGACCCGATTAACTGCGCTCTCGTTAAGAAAAACAAACACCGCTCGTAGGGCGGTGTTTTTATATGTATTCGCGTAGCTGCCGAGAGCGCCGCGGATGACGCAGTCGCCGCAGGGCTTTGCTTTCGATCTGCCGGATGCGTTCGCGTGTTAGACCAAATTTCTCACCCACTTCTTCCAGGGTGTAATTATGACCGTTTTCCAACCCGAATCGCAGCCGCAGAATACGCGCTTCACGCGGTGGAAGCGTATCCAGCACCTCGTCGATCTTCTCCCGCAGTAACTTGGCGTAGGTGCTTTCAATGGGTGTCGGTGTCAGTTGGTCTTCAACGAACTGACCGAGTTCCGAGTCTTCCTCATCTTCGTTTATCGGGCTTTCAAGGGAGAGCGGCAGCCACGAAACCTGCAGCATCCATTCAACCTTGTCGGTGGTGACGTTTAATTTTTCACCCAACTCCTGCGTGGTGGGGATGCGCCCCAGTGTTTGTTCCAATTCGTGCGACAATTTGTAGAGTTGCCGAATGCGGTCCACCATATGCACTGGCACACGGATGGTGCGTCCCTGGTCCGCGATCGAGCGCGTGATCGTCTGGCGGATCCACCAGGTGGCGTATGTGGAAAAACGAAAACCGCGGTGGTAATCATATTTTTCGACCGCTTTCATTAATCCCAGGTTGCCCTCCTGGATCAGATCCAGGAAAGGTACGCCGCGCCCCATGTAGCGTTTGGCCACGCTTACCACCAGGCGGGTGTTGGCTTTGATCAGGTGTTCGCGCGCCAGCACCCCGTCCTCCACTTCACCCAACAATTCCAGCTTGCGGTCTGCCGGGCAGCCGCCGTTGGAACGGTCCAACTCGCACTTACTGCTGCGTCCGTTTTCAATACGGCGGGCAATATCCAACTCTTCCTGTACCTTCAATAAAGGTACACGCGACATTTCCTTTAAATAGAGTCCAATCGTGTCATCAGAGGAGATCGTATCCAGGTTGGAAAAGGTATCCATATCTGAGACGGAAGGGCTGACCTCGAGTTCTGCAAGCTCGGTATCCGCATCTCCATCGAGGATTTCCACTCCCCGACGGCGCAGCGCCACCATAACGGCTTCGATCCTCTCGGCATCCTTGCTGACGTCGGGATAGAATTCCATCAGGTCTTCGGTCGTCAGATAACCCTGAACATCTGCTTTTTCCAGCAGCAGATTCAGGATCTCTTTACTCCGCGCCCGCCTTCCAGGATTTGCCAAAGAGGATCTCCTTCTTGTATTGTCCCGTCACGATAACGGAATTGTTCTGAGCGGTTTATTCCACCTGGATTCTGGCCTGGTGTTCGCAGGTAACCATGTTCAGGTTTTCCCCGCATACCACACATAATCCCAGGCACTCCGGCTTGCATAATGGCTTGATCGGACTGGCAGTGATCATGTATTCACGCACAACCGGCCCCAGGTCTATGTTGCCGTCCTCGGGAACATACAACCCCGATTCGGTAAATGTGTGAGATTTGTAAGCAAATACTTCGTCAAATTCGATATCCATCTGAAGGTCAAACAACTCCAAACATCGCACGCATTCAGAGGACAACACCCCCCGGAACTTGCCCTCGCAAAGTAATCCCTGCGGCGTTCTACTGATGTGAACCACCCCGGAAAAATCTTTCAAATCCAGGTCCGGGTTGAGGTGAATATCCTGGGTCTCAAAATGGATGTCGCGATAACTGCCGACAGGGAGATTAAAAAAGAAACCGACGTTAATTTTTAAAGGAAATCGTTGACTGCTCAAAGTAACCCATCACCAGGCAAGATATAATAGTTACTGCAAAACATTGTAGCATAGGGGCTTAATGAAGTCAATTTTTTATGAATAAATTCATAAATATTAAGGATTGATGATGCAAGTGTTGATCGCTACCACCAACAAAGGCAAACGCAAGGAGTTTTCCTCCCTCCTTGCCGGGAGGGATTTCGAACTGGTTTTCCCGGAGGAGATCGGCATCAGCCTGGAGGTGGCAGAAACTGGAAGCTCCTATTCTGAAAACGCTCTCCTTAAAGCCCGGGCTCTATGCACCGCCAGCGGATTGATCACCCTGGCGGATGACACCGGGTTGGAGGTATATGCGCTGGGGGGTAGACCCGGGTTGTATTCCGCGAGGTACTCAGGGGAAACCGCCAGGTCCGATTCAGACCGGCGAGTGCATTTACTGCAGGAATTGGCAGTTCACCCGCGCCCCTGGTTGGCGCGCTTCATGTGTGTGGCCGCCCTGGCTCGCCCCGGAGGAGAGACCGCCACGTTTGAGGGAAGTGTATCCGGAGAGATCATTCCGCAGGAGCGCGGCGAACACGGCTTTGGCTACGACCGCATTTTCTTTATCCCTGCAGCCGGTAAAACCATGGCAGAATTAACCCTGGAAGAGAAAAACGACTTCAGTCACCGGGCACTGGCGGTGAATCTGTCTATTCCACAACTGCTTGCCTGGGGTTAAATTACTGGCCTTTTTTGGTTGGGGTGTTGGGTTTTTGTTTTACAGTAGAATCTGCTAACACTTTTTCCTGCGCTTCCCGCCATTTCTCCAGCCAGCCCGCCATCTTCCCCTCGTATCCCTGGTCTGAAGGTTCATAGAAGCGTTTACCCGCAAGCGTCTCCGGCAGGTACTGCTGCGGGATGAAGTGCCCCTCGAACATATGCGGGTATTGGTATCCCTTGCCGTGCCCAAATCCTTTGGCGTCCCGGTTGGCGTCCATCAGGTGGGTAGGGACAGCCCCCGTGCCGTGTTCTTCAATTTCCTGTTTGACCGCAAAGAACTGCGTCGCGGAGTTCGATTTAGGCGCGGTGGTCAAAAAGAGCGTCGCCTCCACGATGGGGTAAATGCCTTCCGGCATGCCGATATATTCAAAAGCCGAGGCGGCTGAGGAGGCTACCACGATCCCCAGCGGTTCAGCCAGGCCGATATCCTCCCCGGCCAGCACGATCAGCCGCCGTAAGATAAAACGCGGGTCCTCGCCAGCCAGGATCATTTTGGCAAGCCAGTAAAGGGCAGCATCCGGGTCGGAGCCGCGCACGGATTTAATGAATGCTGAAATGGTATCGTAATGGGCATCTCCCATGCGGTCATACACCAGCGCGCGTTTCTGGATCGACTCCTGCGCAACATCAAGCGTGATATGAATGGTGCCGTCCTCTTGCGGCGGCGTGCTCTCCACTGCAAGTTCGATGGCGTTAAGTAAATTGCGCGCGTCACCGTTGGAAAGGTAAGTCAAATGCTCGCGGGCTTTCTCGTCTACCTTGATCTTGCGCGAGCCGTAGCCGTTCTCTTTATCCTCCAGCGCGCGTTGGAATATGGTCTCCATGTTAGGCTGGGTAAGTGGCTCCAGCTGGAAGATTCGCGACCGCGATACCAGCGCCGGGATCACATCAAAATAGGGGTTTTCAGTGGTGGCGCCGATGAGCGTCACCATTCCGGTTTCCACATGCGGCAGAAGGGCATCCTGTTGGGCTTTATTCCAGCGGTGCACCTCATCAATGAAAAGGATCGTGCGCCGTTTGTATAACTTGCGCCGATCCGTGGCATCCGTGATCACCCGGCGTAATTCAGCCACCCCTGCCAGCACTGCGGAGATGCTTTCAAAGTGTGCCTGTGTGTGCAGCGCGATCAGCCGGGCAAGGGTCGTTTTGCCCGTTCCCGGCGGTCCGGTAAAAATGATGGATGAAAAGAAGCGGTCTGCCTTGATGGCGCGTCGCAGCAGTTTGTCCTCACCGATGATATGCTCCTGGCCAACGAATTCTTCCAGGGTACGCGGGCGCAGTCGTGCTGCCAGCGGGGATTCGGTCTGCATTCTTTCGTTCAAAGCGTGGTCAAACAAATCCATGGCTTGATTGTAGCATAATCCACTATAATTAGAACATAATAACTAATTAGAATTAAAACGTTATTCTTTTGTATACTAGTATTGATTTCACAAGGAGCTTCATAATGAGCATTCCTCTATTCCAGGTTGACGCGTTCACAGGCGAGCTGTTCAAAGGTAACCCGGCGGCGGTATGCCTGTTAACCAAAGCCGCAAACCCCAAATGGATGCAGTTGGTAGCCCGCGAGATGAACCTGTCTGAGACTGCCTTTGTCCATCCGCGCGCGGATGGATTTGGGCTGCGCTGGTTCACCCCGCAAGCCGAGGTGGAGTTGTGTGGGCACGCCACCCTTTCTGCTGCCCATATCCTTTGGGAATCCGGCATGGTTGCACCGGGGGTCAAGATCCGCTTCAATACATTGTCCGGCTGGTTGAGCGCCACCAAACAGGATGACATGATCGAGCTTGATTTTCCTTCCGCGCCAGTCGTTCCCGGGGACATTTCTGAAGAGATCATTGCTGCCCTCGGACCCGTTCCCGAGTTCATTTTCCGCAGCGGCGAGAAATGGCTGCTTGAGTATCCCCACGAGGTTGAAATTACCGGGATGACCCCGGATTTTAATATTCTGCGCCAGTACAGCGGTCGCGGGTTGATCGTCACTGCCCGTTCAGAAAAACCCGGCATTGACTTCATCTCGCGTTATTTTGCGCCGTGGATAGGCATTGATGAAGACCCAGTCACCGGTTCTTCACACACCATCCTGGGTCCTTACTGGAGTAACAAACTTCACAAGAACTATATGACCGCTTACCAGGCTTCTGCAAGGGGTGGCACCCTGCACGTGCGCGTTAGCGGTGAGCGCACCTATATCAGCGGACAGGCGCTGACCGTTTTTTCAGGTCAGCTTCATTCCCCGGAGAGGTAGAATTGGTCAATTCCCAACAGGATGTGGTGGTGGTTGGCAACATCGGCATCGATACCAATGTCTATTTCTCCGGCGATGGCATTGATTTATCGGTTGAGGCAAATTTCACTACCAACATCGATAGCATCGGGCAGGCCGGTGGTTACGCCGCCCATGGTTACGCCGCATTAGGCTATAAGACTGCTTTCATTGGCTATATCGGGGCAGATTATTCGGGCGATTTCATCCGCTCAACTTTAGTAAAGGAAAAGATTGATACCAGCGCGGTTTTCATTGATCCTGAGGGAACCAGCCGCAGTATCAATCTCGTCTATCAAAACGGCCAGCGCAGGAATTGTTACGATGGCAAAAGCCACATGACCCTTCATCCCCCTTTAGCGCCGTGTGAACAGCTGTTCAGCAGCCCCAGGCTGGCGCATTTCAACATCCCCAACTGGGCACGCGAACTCCTCCAGCCGGCAAAAAACGCTGGGCTCAAGATCGCATGCGATATCCAGGATGTGGTGGATATGAATGACCCCTACCGCCAGGATTTTATCCGCGCCGCGGACTTCCTTTTCTTTTCAGCCGCGAATCATACTAATCCTTCTCCTCTGATCCTTCACTACCTTTCGCTGAATCCGCAATTGGTTATCATTTGCGGCATGGGGGAGCGCGGATGTGCACTTGGTACCACGAAAGGCATCCGCTTTTTCCCGCCGGTTGCGCTGGATCTGCCGCTGGTGGACACCAACGGCGCGGGGGATACCCTGGCAGTGGCTTTCCTCTCCAGTCATGTGCTCGATGGGTTACCCCTGGAAGAATCGATCTTTCGAGGTCAGATTGCCGCGCGTTATAAGTGCAGTGTTAAAGCTTCTTCAGGCAGGATGATCTCACGCGAGTTGTTGGAAAATTATTACAAAGGAGCGGGATGAGCAGTTACTCCTTCGACGGTCTGGTTGGACACATCCAGCGCTTTGATTCATTTGCGTCCAAATACGTTATTCCCCGCAGGGTGGATATTTGGACACCTCCCATTTATACAGAAAATTCCTCGCAGCGTTTCAAAGTTCTGTATATGCATGACGGCGAAAACATCTTTGATTCATCAAGTTCAAAATGGAGCCATATGGACTGGGGAATTGATGAAACGGTCACCCGCTTGATAACCGAAGGCAAGGTTCAACCGACAATCGTCGTGGGCATCTGGTCAACTGACATTCGCGTAGCGGAATATATGCCGCAGAAATTACCCCAAACCCCGGCAGAAACCAGCCTAAGGCGGATGATTCATAAATGGGTTACATCTGAAATTTGCTCGGATGATTACCTGCGCTTTCTCGTGGAAGAATTAAAGCCCTATGTGGATGCGCATTACCGTACGCTGCCGGACCAGCCCAACACCTTCATCATGGGTTCCAGCATGGGCGGGCTGATCTCCCTTTACGCTGTGTGTGAGTATCCCCTTGTTTTTAGCGGAGCCGGCTGTGTCTCCACCCATTTCCCCATTGGGCGTGGCATTGTCCTGCAGTACATGCAGGAAAATCTCCCTGACCCAAAAACCCATAAATTTTATTTTGACTATGGCACCCGCACCACTGACAAGGCGTACGAGAAGTACCAGCGCCGGGCGGATAATATCTTGCTGGCGAATGGCTACATTCAAGGGGAGAATTGGATCACCCGGAAGTTCGAAGGGCATGAACATTCTGAGGTTGACTGGCGCAAACGCGTCCACATTCCGCTTGAATTCCTGTCGAAGAATTAACCAGGAGGGTTTATGGCATTGGAAATTCTTGAACGGCTGGCAAATTCAGAGGATCCATCCATCCGCTATATTTTTAGCACCGAGGTCCTCGGAAAAGAGGTGGATGACCCTGAGGTCAAAGCTGTCCGGCAGGCCATCGTGAGCTCGCCCAATGTTGTCCAGATGTTGGCGCCGCGCAATTCAGATGGAACCTTCCCATGGCATGCCTACTCCAAATGGCGCGGTGCGTTTTGGACGCTTCTCCAGCTGGTCGACCTGGGTTATCCGCCGGGAGACCAATCCCTCCTGCCCCTCATGGAGCAGAATTATGCCTGGCTCCTGGATGCCGACCGCTTAAAACGCATCCCCCAGATCGATGGCAAATACCGCCGCTGCGCGCTGCAGGAGGCGAGTGTTGTCCTTACCGCCATCAAGTTGGACTTGATGGATGAGAGGGTACACCAACTTATTGATTTGCTATTGAAGTGGCAGTGGCCCGATGGCGGTTGGAATTGCGATAAAAACCCGACCGCATCCCATTCCTCCTTCTACGAAACCTGGCTTCCCCTGCGCACTCTGCACGCTTATGCACAACAATTTGAGAATAAGCAAGCCCGGCAGGCTGCTGCGCGTGCAGCCGAGATCTTTCTCTCCAGGAACCTGTACAAACGCAAAGAAGATGGAACCATCATGGTTAAAGGATTCACCCAGCTGGCGTTTCCCCCTTATTGGCATTACGACATTCTCGCCGGGCTGCGTGTGATGGCCGAAATCGGCAAATTGAGCGATCCGCGCTGCAAGGATGCGCTGGACCTGTTAGCCTCCAAACAGCTTCCGGATGGCGGCTTTGCAGCCGAAGTGAAATATTACCAGGTGACCGACCGCGAGGTTTCCGGACTCTCGCCGGTAAAATGGGGACCGGTCGGTACAACTAAATCAAATGACCATGTGTCTGTCAGGGCGCTGGGTCTGCTCAAAAAAGCCGGCAGGCTTTAGTCATTCTCAAGGGAGAGATATCAATTGTGAAAATCCCCAACAAAGTACGCTATCTCAACAAGAAGTTCACTAACCACCTCATGATGCCAATTGCCGGCAAAAAACACAGCCCTATCGTCATCATGGAGCATGTGGGCCGGCTGAGTGGCAGGCTCTACCGCGTTCCGCTCCTGGCTGCCGCGTACGGCGGCGGATACATGTTTGCCCTCACCTATGGTCCGCAGGTCGATTGGTACCGGAACGTTCTTCACTCCGGTGAAGGCAAACTGACTGTGAACGGTAGGGTGATTCAACTGGTATCTCCTGAGTGGGTCTCTAAGGAGATCGGTCAAAAAGCCTTCGGGCAACCGGTAAGCACGATCTTAAGATGGATCGATATCCGCGATTTTTTCTTCATGCGCTGCAAGGTAGTCACGGAAGGAACAAAAAAGAGTGATGGACAACAATAAGAAGAGCGAACATACCGGATTCATCCTCAATCGGGCGATATTCCGCCTCGTGGTAACGGCGTTGCTGGTCGCTTTTGGCTGGTTGGCGGGGTGGTATCTCCAGGGGCATACAATTTCCTCCTGGCGGCAGTCCAATTATTTTGCAGATCCCTTCCGCATCGCGTTCCTGGTTTTCTTGATCATCGAGGTTGTCATCATCACCTTCTTGGCCCCTCGCACGGCCCTGGTCACGGATGAGAGAGCCCGCAGCTGGTACCACTCGCGCCTGGTCATGTGGGAAACCTTGCTGGTG
Organism: uncultured Anaerolinea sp.; assembly: GCA_964533735.1. Lineage (GTDB taxonomy): Bacteria > Chloroflexota > Anaerolineae > Anaerolineales > Anaerolineaceae > UBA6107. The sequence goes on from CAZHMD010000004.1 coordinate 185,970, forward strand.
TTGTCGGTCTTCAGTGATTGCATGCGTATTCTTCCCATTGGTGCAGGCTCATCACCCCGGTGGATAGGGATGGCCTTATTGTTGATCGGCTTGCTCCTTTACGCCTGTGCTGGCGCTTCGCGCAGGCTGGAGTTTCAAAAAAACCCGCAAAAGCTATTTCCCACGGGAGGGATCTTCAGGGTGATACGCTTTCCCGAATCGCTTGCTGCTATTTTTTATGCCTTTGGCACCGCCCTGGTATTCAATGCCTGGGCTGGGATTTTTATCGCGGTGATCTCCGTTATCGTTATTGCTGGTTTTGTAAACGCCCAGGATGAAAGCCTTTTAACGACCATTCGCTCGCCATGGGCAGAATATCAGACCCGCACAAAGCGCATTGTCCCTTTCATCTGGTGATGTACCGCTGTCCATCGAATAGAACAATTGCTCCTTGACGCTTTAGGGGGAGTAAGATATAAACAATCCGTTCACCCGAGGGTGAATTTTTAAATTAGACCAGCCTCTTACCTTGTCGAAGGGTCAAGGCTTTGGTATAATCTAGCACGCTCTTTATAAACCTAAGTTCGGACCAAAGGTCTGCCGACATAGCTCAGCTGGTAGAGCAGCCGCCTTGTAAGCGGCAGGTCA
>CAZHMD010000005.1:0-163014 GCA_964533735.1 uncultured Anaerolinea sp.
TTATGTTTTACTCCTAACCTTCTAATAGACGATCAATCTCTTTACGGATGGAAACGAGGTCACTCAGTTGCAGGTATACAATGGCATAACGGATATAGGCGATGTGGTCGAGCTGCTTGAGGCCTTCGATGACCATATCCCCCACGATGCGGGAGGATACCTCCTCGCGGCCCATTTTTTGCAGGTTGGTCTCGACCTCACCGACGAGGTGGCTGATCTCGGCGGCAGATACGGGGCGCTTGGTGCAGGAAAGGCGGATGCCCTGGAGGAGCTTCTCGCGATCAAATTCCTCACGCGCGCCGGATTTCTTAACAATCAGCGGGGTAGCCAGGATGGGGCGTTCATAGGTCGAAAAACGTTGTCCACACTTTTCACATTCACGGCGGCGGCGAATGCCCCCGCGGTTATCGTGGGTGGTATCGAGCACCCTGGAATTATCGTCCTGGCAGTATGGACAGCGCATGACCCTCCTACGTTAGTGGTGAAACCCATCCACGGAGGACAAACTTACTGGAAAAACAATCCCCCATATATGGGGGGAGTACCTCCAGTCAACCGTAGATATGCTACTACATCATAGCATAAATAGAACCACAGTTCAATTATCCGGGTTAAATCTTAACCTTAAAATGTGGACCATGTTACCGGGGGATTACCAAAAAACCAGGATTGAAAAGAGGTCAAAAATCGGTTAAATTACTGCAAATAAAACCTTAAGTCTGGAGAATTACCGGATTTCGGGCGAAAAGTGATTGAAATAGGCGAGGATGAAAAAGGATGAGAAAACTTAAAAAGTTTTTGAACACTTCACCGGGCGGCGAATGCCGGGGAGGGAATTTAAATTGAAATGGAATGGATGACCAGCGGATTACGGCGAGGAAACCTCGCAGGTAGGGTGATAGTTATTGGTTCCAGGACCGCCCAGGCAGACATCATTGCCTTGTTCACCTTTCAGGTCGTCATTACCGTCACCGGCAAGGATGCAGTCATTCCCTTTTCCTCCCTGGATATTATCGACACCCGAAGTACCAAACATCAAATCATTGGCATCCGTACCGTTACAAGCACCCCCGGCACAGTAAATAACGTTGGTTACAGTGATGGCACTGCAGGCTGCCGGTTTTAGATCGTTCGCTGTTATGGACTGCGTGGTCAATCCCAGGCGGGTGAGGGGGACAGAATTGGATGCGGATAAGGCGGTGTAGCTAACAACCAGAATTACCCCAAGCAAAACGAGGAGGGCAAAGATCAAAAAGAACCTGGGGCTTACGAACCTGCGGAACATGATTTTTACCCGCTTATCTCTTTATCAATAATATTCTTCAAAACCGGGGTGATCTCAACGCCACTGGCAGGTCTGGCGAAGAGGTAACCCTGTGCGTGTGTGAAATTCAGGTCGCGGGTAGTATTGATTTCGGAGCGCGTTTCCACTCCGTTAGCGACTACCTTGATACCGCGCAAAAGAAACGAGTTAATCATCACACGCAAGGAAGTGGTGATCTGGGTTTGGTCCAGGTGGGTTAATACTGATCGGTCAATTTTAATAAAATCCAACTTTATTTCGTCAAAGATCTCAGGATTGAGAGGAGCGCGGTGATTTTCCAATGCCAACAAGAAATTCGCTTCGTGTAGTTGGTGCAGTGTGTGCAGAACGCGGTTATCTTCATCCAGTAGAAACTCCTGAGAAAACTCGATCTGGAATTGGGATGGGGATAAGCCTGCCCTGCGAATTGTGCGAACGACCTGCTGAACCGGTAGCTGCTGTAACTCAATTTTGGATAGATTGATGGCTACTTTAGTGAAGATATTGTTATTTTTCCACCAGACCAACTGATCTGTGGCAGCGGAGAATACAAATTCACCCAACTTGATGATGTCTCCAGAGTCCTCGGCTTCGTGGATGAACTCAGCGGCGGAGAGAATTCCTCGCTGCGGATGATTCCAGCGGACAAAAGCTTCCACTGCTTCAAGCTTGCGATCGTGGATGGATATGATCGGCTGGTAGTGGATGGAGAACTCGCCGTTGATAAGCCCCTGTTGGATGGCAGATGGCGCCTGACCTGGAAACGGTGGAGGGGAGAGCAACTGAACTTTATCTTCCAGCATGCAGAGGTAGGTCAATCCAAAGGCTTCCACATAGTAAACGTGCTGGCCATTGTCATTGTGGTGGAGGATGACAGTGCTGAGCTTTTCTGCCAACCTTGCCAGGTCATCGATATCACGGACGCGGACAAAGTTGCCGTTGTCAAGCGAAGGGGAAGTTTCAACATCCACCAACGAGGAGCCATATTTCATACGCACAAGCATATCCTTGTCTTGCTTTGAAGCTTTGGTTACCCTGGAGATCAAGTAGTACAAACCCACCGTGGAGAGAAGCAAGAGAATGGATGACAAAATGCGTAATGCAGCAACGGGGATCTTCATGAAGATCAAATTGACAGTATTTGTTTCAATCGCAGCTGACGGCAGAACGTTTTCCTCAACAGGCTGCAACGGATTTGCACCCGGGTCACCTTGTTTAAGGAAGGCGCGAGTTGCATCAAGCTGAAAGGTTAACGGTGAATTAAAAGTAGTGTCTAGCTTTTCACCATTCAGGACGCCGAGCGCGGTGACATTCGGTTCAATGGAAACAGTATAGGTATGGGTTGTTGTTCCGGTCTGCGACTCCATCTGAAGAGCAGCGGACTGTAATTGGCATAAATCCAACAAAACCGCGCTGGAGTACGTGTTCCCGGTGAAACCCTGTTGAGTTTCAAGCGGAAAAGTACGGGTCCATCCACTAACGGGTTCGGATAATATGGCTTTTGCCTGGTGAAAGCCATTGAGGTTGGCCAGCCCAACGCCCACAACCTGGTATGAGATCAACAGGTTAACCTGGCAGGTAAGATTGGTAAATATGGGATCACCAGAAACCAATGCCGGGGAATCATAAACACCTGCAGGTGCGGGAGCGTTATATTCATACGTGACGGATTGCGTATATGGATACTCGCGGGTTACCTGCCGAGTAATTGGTTTTAACATGCTTACTAAGAGAAAAATCAACGAAATGATAGCAAAAAAGCCGAGGAGAAAGAAGCTGCCCTCAACATTAAAACTTATCTTGTTCGGATTCCTGGCAGGGATTTGGTTTTGTGGAGTAGAAGCAGTCAATCCACCAGATCCAGGTAAAAAAGCAGATAATTCCCTTGAAGTGGAATCGCGAGAAGGTGCTGCCTGCATTTTCACTTTGCCTGACCTTTTTTTAAAAAATATCATCGTCATTATAAATCCTCCAACAATACCTACACTGGCTGCGGCAAGAATAGGTTTTCGAACCCATTCAACCACTTTTCCAGCTCCCGGGATATGCAACCATTGTTTGCCAATGATCTCCGCCTGCGATGGTTGGAAGGAATCGAGCCAGGTGTTGTTATCACCCTGTAATGTGTAGTGGAGGGAATTCCCGTTAATTATACGGTGGAAAACCACACGATCCAAATCGGGGTTGCGATAGGCGACAGCATCACCAACCTGATAATGATCAGCACTGCGGATGAGTACCAGGTCATTTTGCCTGATCCCAGGCTCCATGCTGTTGCCATTGATGATCACGTATTCCACGTTTCCACCCACTTGGGATGGAGCGAAGAGCGACCATGCGATGAAAGCCAGGATGAGGAATCCGCTTGAAAGAAAAGCTAACAACCAACGGCGATTTGTTTTCAAGATTTGTGCTTTACTGCAATCCAGACCATCTTTTGGTTACGCGTCTCTTCGTACCAAATGGATGGCCTGGATAACCTAATTGTGATCTTCCTGAGATACAGACCAGTCAATCTGACTGACCCGAGATCATTTGAATCACAATTAATTGGATGCGACAACCTGAAGAGTCAGTGCTGGTTGAACTGTTGCTCCCTGAGCATCACAGCTCCAAACTGAAGCTGCCAAAGTGCAGAGGGAAGACCAGGTGGGTCCAACTTTTGCATAGACAGTCGTGGCAACATCGTCTAATTGAAATGTGACAGTGTCAATAATGGTGGGGTTTGAGGCATCTAGAATGTAGTGTATGTTGGAGACTGCGTAACCTGAAATAACACCAGTACCATCACCAGCTTTAGATTCGGGAACAGTGTTCGCCGCAGCGAAAGCATAGGTGAACCCTGAAAGGGCCAACACCAATACGACCAATACAAAAAGCTTAACACTTTTTTTGATGAACATAATTTTCTCCTCCATTGAGATTAACCGAATAGTAACATACATTACTAATCACCCGTGTAAATACTACGTAAAGTTTTTCTAACAACCACTTAACAATTGGATTTCCAAATACGGAATGATTTAACAATTATGCAAAGAAATATTGGTTTTTAAAATGAAGGCTGGCGGGGACCAGCCGCCAGCCTGTGACTCTGCATGGGAGAACCTGCCATGGTTAAGCAAGCCCTGGCCATTATGGAGGAATACTAATTCTGGTGTTCATGTAGCCTGCGATCAGTCCCTGTTATCGAGCGTTTTTCGCATAAAGGCAGGGATGTTAAGCATATCTGTATCGATGGTAGTTTGGCCAAAAGAGATGCCAGGTTCGCGGGAGGCACCAACACTCACAGACTCACGCTGAGAGGCTTGCTGCAATATTTGATAGCCATCGACTTTTGAGGCTGGTACACTGACTGTTTTCCTGGCACCAGCCCGGTCAAAACCCGTAGCAATGACCGTGATGCGGAGTTCATCTTCCATATTCGGGTCGATGACCGCACCGAAGATCATATTGACATCCGGGTGGGCAGTCTCCTTGATGATAGCGGCTGCCTGGTTGACCTCAAACAGGCTGAGGCTGGATCCACCGGTGATGTTGAAAAGGATTCCGCGAGCGCCATCGATGGTGATGTCGAGGAGCTGGTTGGATATAGCCTGTTCGGCAGCCTTGAGGGCACGATCCTCACCTGAAGCGCGGCCAACTGCCATTAAGGCAGCGCCACCTTCGGACATGACGGCTTTCACATCAGCAAAATCAAGATTGATCAAACCAGGAACGGTGATGACCTCTGAAATGCCCTGGATACCCTGGCGCAAGACATCATCCGCGGTCCTGAACGATTCCTGCAGCGAGGATTTCTTGTCGACGATCTGGAGCAGACGGTCATTGGGGATGACGATGAGGGTATCCGCATGTTCCTTGAGGCGGGCAATCCCCTGTTCAGCGGACTGCAGCCGTTTTTGTCCTTCAAAGGTGAAGGGGCGGGTGACCACACCGATAGTGAGTGCGCCAACTTCTTTGGCAATCTGGGCAACCACGGCGGCTGCGCCGGTGCCGGTTCCGCCACCCATGCCGGCGGTGACGAACACCATGTCACTGCCTTTGAGGGTTTCGTAGAGTTCTTCTGAGGATTCTTCAGCGGATTTGCGTCCAACATCCGGGTTTCCTCCAGCGCCCAAACCCTTAGTGGTCTGGTCGCCAATGCGTACTTTGATCTGAGCTTTGGATTGAAGAAGCGCCTGGGCATCAGTATTTACGGTAATAAACTCGATACCTTGAACACCTTCGTCAATCATGCGATTGACAGCGTTACATCCACCGCCGCCGACACCGATCACTTTGATGCGGGCGAAAGCTTCGTTTGGCTGGCTGCTCACGGGTTCCACTGGGCGGTTCCGGTAAGCGGGCTGGTTCTGGTTGTTTCTGTTGGTCTCCATCGTATTTTCCTCCATTTATTGGTCTTCATTGTCCAGGAAAAATTCCTGGTTGATTACGGTAACAAACGTTTTAGCCACTCTTTCACATCATCCCATTTGGGGGAGGGTATACCAACCCCGGGACGGCGGGATGGTGCGTGAGCGGTAGTTCCTGAAGTTTCGTTCATCAGTTCAGCCCATTTCAACAACCCAACACTGGTTGAAAAGGCTGGGCTTTGGAGTTGATCCACCAAACCCACGAGATTCTCCGGTTTGGCGACGCGCACAGGCATGTTGAGTACCCGGGCGGCAAGCGGGCGGATGCCAGCCAGGAGGCTGGTGCCACCGGTGAGAACCAGACCGGCTGGCAGCAGGCTGTTGAGTCCTGAGCGGTGGATCTCCTGCAAAACGAGTTGGAAGATCTCATCCACGCGGGCTTCAATGATGTGGGCAAGTTCCTGGCGGCTCACCTGGGACGGGGCGTCTTCACCGAACCCGCGCAAGGTGAAGAATTCTTCTTCGCTGACCTCATTCTTGATGGCGTAGCCATACTGCTTCTTGACTTGTTCAGCTTGGTCAGGAGTGATGCGCAGACCAATGGCGATATCCTGAGTGATGTGATTGCCACCAACGGGGAGGATCATAGAATGCCAGACATCTCCGTTGATGTAAATACCTAGGTTGGTGGTTCCACCACCGATGTCGCAGACACAAACGCCCATATCGCGCTCTGTCTTACTCAGAACAACTTCGGCAGAAGCAAGCGGATTGAGGACGAACTGGGTCACATCCACGCCGGCGGTTTGAACGCACTGGCGAAGGTTTTCCATGGTGGCGGCAGCAGCTGTGATGACATGGGCCTCAACCTCGAGGCGGTAGCCTGAGAAGCCGATGGGGGATTGGATGCCTTCCTGACCGTCAACCGTAAACCCACGCTGAATAACATGCACGATTTCGCGGTTGTGGGGGATGGCAACCGCTTGTGCGCCATCTAATGCACGCCAGACGTCTTCCTGATTGATGACACCACCAGAGATTGCGACGACACCGCGTGAGTTGATGCCAGAGACCTGTGCACCCGCCAAACTGACCAGGGCAGAGGTGATCTCAAGCCCTGAGGTTCTTTCAGCTTTTTCCACCGACCTGGCGATGGATTGAGAAGCGGCAGCGAGATCGACGACTGCACCGGATTTAATCCCCTGGGAGGGCTCAATGCCAACACCAAGAACTCGCTGGTCACTTTCACCTTCCAGGCGAGCGACGAGGGTACAGATTTTATTACTGCCTACATCAATTCCTACAACAATTGGATCATTCATAAGATCCTCTTACTCCGTACGATAATATGGTGCATCAGCGTATTCGACACTGATCGTTGTGGGGGTAATCCCCATTGCAGTGAGGCGCTCAACGATTGCCTGGTATGCGATATTCTTTGTCTGCATATCCTCCAGGGTTGTCCCAAAAAACACATTCCAGCCGCGGGGATCCTGCCAACCCATACCGGAAACTGAATCGTAAACCAGGGTGGCACCCTGGGGCATCTGGGTGCTGAGATCCATGGCGGCTTTCATTACAGATGGATTCATATAGAGAATGATCGACTCCGGAGTCAAAGGGTTTTCCTGGCGGTCGATAACCATGGCGGCGTACTCCAAGGCACTCCTGGGGGTTGAGACCGTGGTGGTCAGAGGAAGGGAATTGGCAGAGAAAATATTTACCACTGCGGGGGGTTCGCCACGTGGTGTAAAGACTACACCTTCTGCGTCAATCCACAGACTGCTCTCGCTTGTGGACCAAACCATAACAGGCTGCCTTTCGGTAACTGAGATGTTCACAGCTGCCGGAAGGTTCACTTTGACCTGGATATTCTGCAGTTCAGGAAAAGCGATGGCGATGGCTCTGGTCAGTTTTTCGCGGTCGAGCATGAAGACTGAACCTGCATTTACCTGAACGATTGGGGCAAGATCATCGGATGTGAGGCGCTGCAAGCCGCTGATGTTGACTGAATTAACCACAAATGCAGACATATTGGTCAACATGAGAACAACGACGAGAATAACAACTGCCAGACTGCCGGAAACCCACTGCCAATTGAATTTAAGGACAGGCATGGAGAATAAGCGCGTCTCAACGCCATTAGCGCCAACGTGGTAGCGAATCTTCCTGGCAGTGGATGATTGGGGTAAAGGCTGCAGGTTTTGACCATAACGAGAGGTCAAAACTGGCTGACGAGAACCAGGTTGAGCCGGGGGTCTTACCGGTGACTTATATCCCTGAGCAACTGTACTACGTACCTCTGGTTTGCTTGTCGTCGGGGCAGGGGTACGAACTATCTCATTGCGCCGCTGACGCACTACCTGAGCCCTTGAACTTGCTGCACTACGGGTGCGGTCGGTCATGCATTCCTCCCGTAAGTGTGCAAGGTGTGGTCGCGGTCCAGTTTTCGTTCAAGGGCGTATTGAATCAGCTTTTCCACCAAGGCTTCATATGAGATGCCTTCAAACTGCAATAATTTCGGATACATGCTGATCCTGGTAAACCCCGGGATGGTGTTTACTTCACTCAAGAAAATTTCCTGTGTTTCACGGTCGAGGAGGAAATCCACCCGGGCCATACCCGCGCCATCAATTGCTTTATATGCCCGCAATGCCATGTCCTTACATGTATGGGCGAGCTGTTCATCAATCCTGGCAGGGATAATTAGTTCTGAATCATCATCCAGGTATTTCGCCTCGTAGGTATAAAAATCGTCCGAGGGGCGGATCTCGCCGGGAGTCGAAGCGATGGGATTTTCGTTGCCCAAGACACTCACCTCAATCTCGCGTGCATTGACACCACGCTCAACCAAAACACGCCGATCGTACTGAGAGGCTTCCAATAATCCTTCATAAACATCTGATCGTGATTTGCACTTGGTGATGCCGACTGATGAACCAAGGTTGGCAGGTTTTACAAACACAGGGTAGGTAAGGGTCTGTTCTATGAGGCGAATTACAGTATCCATTGAGGAGGTGATTTCACTGCGACTCACGAGGATGGAGTCCACCACGGGGATGGCATTGGAGCGCATCACATCTTTGAAGAGGCACTTATCCATTCCTACGGCTGAGGCAAGCACACCACAACCGACATAGGCAACATCGGCCATTTCAAACAATCCCTGAAGCGTGCCATCTTCACCGAATGTGCCGTGGGTAACCGGGAAAAAGACATCTACACGAGGTAAAACATTCAATTTACTACCGTCATAGGCGAACAATGATTGAGTGTGCGGTTCCGGAAGCAAAACGACAGATTTGAGTGAGGAGTAATCGTCATTCTCCAACGCCTGGAGAACGTTGTTGCCTGTGTACCACAATCCTTCGCGTGAAATCCCGATCTCAATGACATTATATTTATCAGGATTTAATACCGAAAGTACCGATCGTGCGCTCATGAGAGAAACATCATGTTCACCCGAACGGCCACCAAAAATCAACGCGACGGTTAATCGATCACTCATGCCAAATCCTGCCAGTTTCCCAATAATTCGATCTCCAATTCCAGTTTTACGCCTGACTTCTCCAGCACTGTGCCCTGGATGAGCGTGATGAGACGGTAATAATCTTCCGGAGTACCGGTTCCGTCATTGATCAGAAAGTTGGCATGCACCGGGCTGACCTGTACGCCGCCAATTCTGTAACCTTTAAATCCGGCAGCTTCAATCAAACGCCCGGCGTGGTCACCAACGGGATTCTTGAAGGTTGACCCCATGCTGGCGCCACCAGGTTGAGTGGCTTTGCGTTTGCTCACGTTTGCTTCCATGATGGATCTGATTTCTGCTTCGTCTCCTGGTTGTACGAATAGGTCAGCGCTGAGGATGATGGCATCACCCGGATTGCGTTTTAAAGCGCTTGAGCGATAGGAATACGCCATCTCCTCAACGGAGAGGGTAGTCCTGCCACTCTGTCGGTGCAGGATGTGTGCCATTTTGAGTGATTTGCTCATGTCGCCACCAAAGGCTCCTGCGTTTCCATAGACGGCACCACCCAGCGTGCCAGGGATGGTGTATGCCCATTCCAAACCAGCCAGGCTGTTTTGAGCAGCAAAACGGGCGACAGAAGCCAGGATAGATCCGGATTCCGCACGGATGACAGGTTCCTGAGCGTCACCAATGAGTTCCATTTTGTTGGTACGGTTGAGCAAAACAACCATTTCCAGGAGCCCGCTGCTGACGAGGACGTTGGCACCGCTTCCCAGGACAAGAAAAGGAATTTCATGCTCCCAAAGCCATTGAGCGTCATGCGCAAGGGTGTCGGAATTGGTTTCGACAACAAAACACGCGGCAATACCGCCAACTTTTGCATTGGTATGGTTTGACAGGCTGACATTTTGCTGCAGCCGGTCGGTAAAGTGATGATGCAAAAGAGACAAATTCACAAGAAAATCCTTTAAAGGTCTCTCACGTGATCGATAAGGCGCGACAGTAATTCCTGGCGTTCAGGAGTGGGCAACGCTTTGAAATCCGGTTCCTGGTAACTTCTTTTCGGTTTTACCTGAATCCTGGGAAAATCCGAAAAGAAGCGGGAAGAATCGCTTTCCATTGTTGCTGTGTTGTAGCTGCTTTTACGAGGATCAACCATTGTATCCCTTCCTTTCCTGTAGAGCCGTTAGGACGTCGGTGCATACCTGGTTAGCATCACCGGCGCTGAGAATAATAACTACATCACCGGGATGCAATTCTCGCACCAGAAATGCTGAGATTTCGGGTATAGAAGCGATGTACCTGGCTTCGGTATTCGCAATGGCGTTAACCACTTCAATGGAGGAGTAAGGTTCCACTCTCTCCCGGGAAGCATAGATCTCAGAAACAATGACCAAGTCAGCGTTTTCAAAGGAGGCTGAAAACTCTGACGCGAGGGCTTTGGTACGTGAATAAGTGTGAGGCTGCCAAACCGCGATAATGCGGCGACCGGGGAAACGGTTCTTCGCGGCAGCCAGTGTAGCTTTGATCTTGGCGGGGTGATGCGCATAGTCATCAATAATTGTGATCCCGGATACGTCACCAACAATCTCAAATCGCCGGCCGGTTCCGAGGAAACTGCCAAGAGCGCTGGCGATCTTCTCTTCTGCAAAGCCCAATTGGTGCAGCACTGCGAATACCCCCAGGGCATTGAGGACATTATGCTCTCCTGGGATTGACATATTTACTGCTGCCAAACTTTTACCGATACTTGAAGTGGTTACCTCAAAGTTGAAGCAACCCTGGTTATTCAGTTTCAAACTCGCCGCCTGGTAATTTGCGTCCAGAGAAAACCCATAAGAGATCCCATGAACTGTTGCAGGGAGGTTTTCGAGGATATGCAACCGGGAGGCATCCGGTTGGCTGGCGACAAGCAAACCGCCTGGTTTGGTGTTTCTGACAAAATCACGAAATGCTGATTCATAGGATTCAACAGTCGGGAAGCAATCGGGGTGGTCGTATCCCACGTTTGTCAGCAGGATAACATCCGGATTTAACCCCAGGAACATGCGGTCGTATTCATCAGCTTCGATAACAAAGTATTTTCCAGAGCCTGCATGAGCATTGGCCTTCAGGTTATTGCTGACACCGCCTAGAATGTAAGTGGGGTCCTGCTTTAGGCTGGAGAGCACCCAGGCCATCATGGCTGAGGTTGTAGTTTTCCCATGCGAGCCGGCAACAGCAATACTAAAATCTTTTGCCATCAGATTACCGAGAAAATCTGCGCGTTTGAGCACCGGAATACCACGGGCAAGTGCAACCTGGACTTCAGGGTTATCATCAGGGATCGCGGAGGAGCGGACGACGAGATCGGCACCCTGGATGTTGGCGGCATTATGACCCTCGTAGACGGTAACACCCACGGCCTGAAGTTCGAGGGCCAATGGAGAAAGAACACGGTCAGATCCACTCACTTTGTACCCTCTCTCGAGGAGTACGCGCGCGATGGAAGAGATTCCGGTACCGCCGATGCCGATCATATGCACGTGTGTCATCAGATAAACACCACCAAAACAATTACAAAACAGACTGCCACGGCGACATAAATCGTGGGTGATGTCATGAGCCATGACGGGGGCAGGAATTGAATTACGTTGAGGGAGGCAATCCCGTTGGTTGTGGCAGGATCCGGAGCCAAAATGAACTCAAATGGGTAGCCGCTGGTGTGAAGAAAATACCAAACGGTGCCCATCACGAGGAATCCATTAACCATTCCCAAGAAACTACCCAAAAGCGTATCCTGCAGGAGATTCCTGATAAATTTACCGCTTTCCGCCAGCCGGGGGATTTTTGGAGTCTGATAACCGAAGAAAACCAAACCGCAAAGAATGCCTGAACGTATCCAGAATAGGGAAGCTGGAGAGGCAGTTTTGACAATTTCCTTGAAGAAAGGAACAAAAGTTTCCAGGATGGTAAGGGTGAACATGGAAAGGATAACGCTGAAGGTAACCAGCACTTCTTTTGCCCAGCCCCGCATGGATCCGATAATTCCAAACAAAATCACAAAGATGAGGAGAATGATGTGTAAACTAATCATTTGGATCCTCCTCCCGGGTTGGAACCCAAGGTGATAACCAGTTCTGCGAGTTGTGAGGCTGCCTGTGGTGTTGCCAATTTACTCACCGCAGACCGCATGGATGGAAGTGCAAATGGATCTGCAAAAAGAGCTTGAATGGCCGGGAGCAATTGTTCCGTAAGATGCTCGTTTTTGATAAGTTTGGCCGCGCCGTGTTTGACCAGAAAATCGGCATTTACTTTCTGATACCGCCAGGCATACGGATAGGGAATGAGGATGGCTGGAAGCCCCATCAAAGGCAGTTCTCCCAGGATGGAGGCACCAGCGCGCGAGATGGCTAAATCAGCAGCAGAGAAGGCATCGCTAATCTCACCGTGCAGGTATGGGAATGGATGATAGCGGGCAGCCAGTTCAGCAGCCAATTGTCCTTTAAGAAGCTGGCTTTGGGTAAAATCATCCTTACCGGTGATGTGAATCAATTGAAAATCCTGCAGCAAGACAGATAAATGTGAGAAAACCACCTCATTAATGGAATGGGCTCCTTTGCTACCGCCAATGAACAATAAAACCGGTTTACCAGAAGTCAGCCCTAATTTTTTTATGGATTCGAGTTTATTCTTCGGGGTGAAATCAATTCGAGTGGGGTAGCCTGTGACGACCAATTTTTTACCCGACTTGAAATACTGCCTGGAGTCTTCTGAGGTGAGGGCGATCTTATTGGAGAACCTGGCAAGAGCACGCAGGGCAAGACCCGGTTCAATATCCGGGACATACAATAGACTGTTTGTGCGGTTACCGGCAATTGCCATGGGAACGGCAACGTAACCGCCTGTAAAGAGGAGCACATCGGGTTTAAACTCACGCAGGATCCTACGGGATACCGCAATGCCTTTGATAAGTTTGGCGATATTTCCGGGTAACGCACGCAGACCCACACCATGCACTCCAGCAGCAGGGATGGATTGATAGGCGATTCCTGCATTGGCTACCAGGCTGGATTCGATCCCACCCTGGCTGCCAACCCAAAGAACACTTTCGGCTCGATTACCGACGGTTTGAAGGATTGACAGGGCGGGGTACACTCCGCCGCCTGTCCCCCCTGCGCAGATCAACAACCGCATGAGAAGGGCTCCTTTCTGAGGTTGGGGTGGTTACCAACTTCGAGTTACGTGCAATTCCAGACAAGATGCCGATCGCGGCAAAAGTGGTTACAAGACTGGAGCCACCTGAACTGATCAATGGAAGGGCGTTTCCGGCAAAGGGGAGCAGGTTGACCAAAACGCCGGTGTTGATGACTGCTTCGATGGTGATCCAAAGGGTGATGCCCGCTGCCAGCCATTTTCCAAGATCATCTTTGGCGCGGCCGGCGATGGTTAATCCTCTCCATAAAAAGGCAACGTAAAGTGCGAGGATGGAAACGGCACCGATCAAGCCGATTTCCTCGGCAATGACAGCGAAGATCGAGTCGGTGGGTGCCACAGGCAAGCCGATGAACTTAGTAGTGGAGCGACCAATTCCGACACCGAAGAGACCACCATTAATGATGGCTTCGAGGGACCATTTCACATGGTCGGACGCCTGTTCAGGATTTTGGAGCCCGCCCCAGTAATCTGTAAGCCTGCGGGAGGCATTATCGTTAACCAAGACAACCAGGCTGCCCAGAATTGCGGTTACAACCACCACAAGGAGGATCTGGCGTAACTTTCCACCGGCGATAAAGAAGAGAATACCGCCAAGGAGAATGACCGTGGCTGCTGCTGATACATCCGGCTGCGCCAGGATCAACCCGGCTGTAAAACCTACAATTGCCATGAGAGGAATGAGACCAAATGACCACTGATTCATCGTCTCTTTCTTGCTGTAAAGCCAAAAACTGAGATAGACAATGATCATCAGTTTGGCAAGTTCAGAGGGCTGAATCGAACCGGCGAAAAGACCTCGCTTGGCTCCGAATTCAGTTTCCTGTCCAAAGATGAAAACGCCGATGAGCATAAGGATGGTCACCATCATGGCAGGAACCACCCAACGGCTGAACTGGTGGTAATCGAAGAAGGTAAAGAAAATTGCCACAGCGATTCCCAAAAGACCGTAGCCAAACTGTCTGAGAACAGTGGTGTATTCTGAGTTGCCCAACTGCTGGGCAAACTGCCAGCTGGCAGAGTAAACCATTAGCAAACCGATGAGAAACAGGGTGAGAACAACCAGAACCAGCGGCAGGTCGAAATTCTCCCGAAATGAGAGTTTCTTTGTCGAAGGGCGGGCGAGAGTTGGATTCAAAGTAGTATTCATGCTAATTCATTCACCCATTTCTTAAAATAATTCCCTTTTTCTTCAAAGTCACGGAAGGCATCGTAGCTGGTACACCCCGGGGAGAGCAAGACAACATCACCCGGCTTTGCCAGCCTGGCGGCTTCGGCAAGCGCTTCTGACATAAGTTGAGTAATGACCACCTGTTGAAGTACATCTCCTGGTTGTGGTTTGCCGATGGCTGCGGCAATCTTTGCGGTGGATTCACCAAAAATAATCACCCGACTGACCCGATGGTGAATCCTGGCGGATAATTCGCCCCAGGGGAGGTCTTTATCTCTGCCACCGAGGAGGAGGACGAGAGGTTCATCAAAAGATTCAAGGGCAGCATTGGTGCGCTCCGGTGCTGTGGCGATGGCATCATTCACCCAGGAAACCCCATTGATTTCCCTGACAAACTCAAGACGATGTTCCACGCCAGTGAATTGTTTGATCGTGGATTTAATGGCTTCCAGGGGGAAACCGGCGGCGATACTAATCACAACAGCAGCAAGAACGTTAACCAGATTGTGCTTGCCGCGCAGCTGGACATCACTGACGGGCAACACCTCGGTTACAACGCCATCTTTTTGGACGTAGACGGTGTCGTTTTCGATGAATGTAGCGGTTGCAGTGATTTCAGGACGCTGGAGACCAAAACTTACCAGGCTGCCTTTTACAATCTGCTTGAGTGACCACGAACCAAGGTCTTCACGATTCAATACAGCGATATCCCGACTTGATTGGAATTGCAGAATACGTGTTTTGGCAGCGGTATAAGCGTCCATAGATAAATGGCGGTCGAGGTGATTAGGCGTGATGTTTAAGACGGCAGCAATATGCGGGCTTATGGTCATTTGCTCCAGTTGGAAACTGGAAAGCTCGAGGATGACACAATCCTGCGATTTGATCTCTTCAAGGTATTCCACCAATGGGAGGCCAATATTTCCGCCAACCCAGGCTTTTGCAGGTGATTGGACGGCTTTTTGTGCAATTCTCCCGACAAGAGTTGTGGTTGTGGTTTTCCCGGCTGATCCAGTGATGCCAATAACCGGCGCTTTAACGGATTCCATGAAGATCTGTGAATCATTGGTTATGGGCAAGCCACGCTTGATGGCGGCTTTTACAATTGGAAGAGAGAGGGGGATACCCCCTGAGAGACAAACTAAATCAACCCTGTCCAAAAGGGTAAGCGGATGCTCTCCGAGCACCCATTCAACTCCCAGGTCGACCATGTTCGTAACGACTTCACCAAATTCATCAGGGGTGCGTTTGTCATTGAGGATGACATGACATTTCCTGGCAGCAAGATAACGTGCCAGAGCCTGCCCTTGCCGGGCGGCTCCGATTATTAACACGTTTAAACCTTGCCAATTCGTCATCAATACCTCATGCCAGCGCGAGAGCCACGCCGAATATGCCAAATAAAAGACTGATCAACCAAAAGCGCTGCACGACCTGGGTTTCACTCCAGCCGATAAGTTCAAAGTGGTGATGCAACGGTGCCATTTTGAACAAGCGCTTCCCTTTTGTACGTTTGAAATAGGCGACCTGCAAAATGTCGCTGAGAACATTACTAATCGGAATGACGGCGATCAAGGGTAAAAGGAGCCACTGCCCGGTCATCAATGCCACAACACCCAGGACAGCCCCAAGGGAGAGTGAACCGAGATCTCCCATGAATAACATCGCGGGGTGAACATTGAACCATAAGAAACCGAAGAGCGCGCCAACGATTGTGAAGCAAAAGCGACCAACGAACAGGTTGCCATTCATTAAGGCGATGCTTCCGTAAGCTGCAAAGGCGGTGACACAGATCAAACCGGCAAGACCGTCCAGGCCGTCGGTCAGGTTGACCGCGTTGGACATGGTTACAATGATGAAAGCTGCCAGGGGGATGTACCAAACCCCCAAATCGAACGGGACATCGGAGGTTGGCCAATACATTTGGGGTACTAAAAGGACATTCTTGAGGATATAGGCGGTGGCGATTGCGAGAATGACCTGGATGAAAAACTTGGTTCGTGCCCGCATCCCCAACCCCTTACGCGGTCCGCGAATACCTTCCCAGTCGTCAATGGCACCTAAAAACCCAAAGGTGACCATAACTAATAGCGGGAGCAACACCGAACGACCGAGAACATTAATACCCAAAAGTTCCACGGCATTTAATAAAATCGTGACGACTGCAACAGGTGCGAGAACCATCAGTCCACCCATGGTAGGCGTGCCCATTTTTGTGATGTGACTGTCTGGACCCTCTACCCGGATCATTTTGCCCAGACGGTAGTGTTTGAGGATGCGGATCAGGGGGCTGCCCCAAATTACAGCAAGGATGAAACCCAACCCACTCAGAGCGATGGCAAGCGAAGTCTCTTTCATTCTTCAACCTCCAGGGCATGAACGATTTGATCCATACGCAGACCATGACTGCCTTTAATTAGGACTACGTCGCCTTCATGCAGAAGCGTGCGCAAGAGTGCCACAGTTTCGTCGATTTCATCTAAAGCTGAGATGGCATTGTGAGATAATCCGGCTTCCCTGGCAGCAGAGGCGATCATTTTTCCTTGTTCACCCAGAGTAATCAACTGATCAACAATTTCAGCAGCACGGAGCCCGACCTTTTCGTGCCCTGCTTTCTCATATTCTCCGAGCTCGAACATACCACCCAGAACCGCAATTTTCCTGCCCGGAAGTTCGGAGAGGAGATTCAGCGCCGCCAACGTGGATTCGGGGGAGGCGTTGTAGGTGTCATCCAGAAGCAACGCGCCTTCCTTGGTGTGCGTCGTGACCAATCGAAGTTGACCGCTGGCATGCTGCAGACCATAGATCAACTCGGTTATGGGGATCCCCTCAACGAGACCTGCAGCCACAGCCCGAAGAATCGTGTGAATGGAATGGTGCCCAATCAACGGTGCCTGTGTGGCAAAGGTTTCACCCTGATAGTGTAAATGGAAACGAATTCCGCTAAGACCCTGGCTGACAATTTCATCAGCCCAAATATCGGCATTCGGGTTCAATCCATAGAAGAATACAGTGGCTTTGGTGAGTTCAGCCATGGGGACGATCCATGAATCATCCATATTGAGGATGGCAGTGCCTTCAGGGGCAGGAGGAAGCGCCTGCACCAGTTCACTTTTACCCCTGGCAATGACTTCCTGTGAGCCGGCACGTTCAGCGTGCACTGTGCCGATATTGGTGAGGATGCCAACCTGGGGGAGTGCGATATTGCATAGTTGAGATATCTCCCCGGGGACATAGAACCCCATTTCGAGGACCGCTTTTTGGTATCCCGGTCCCAGACGAAGCAAGGTGAGGGGTAAACCAATCTCATTGTTCAGGTTTCCCTGGTTCTTGAGCGTGCGGAATTTCGTTGAGAGCAACTCGCTGACGAGTTCCTTGGTGGTGGATTTACCCACGCTACCGGTAATGCCGATGACACGGAGGTCAAACTTGCGGCGCCAAAAAGCTGCGAGGTTTTCCAGACTTTTTTGTGAATTTTTCACCCGGATTGCAAATGGGATTTCAGGGATTATGGTCGTTGATGTGAATGGTTTAGTGAGATCAAGAACCCTGATGCCCAGATCAATGGCTTTTTCCACCAGTGCCATGCTTGCACCATGATCAAAGGCATCGGCAACATACGCATGACCGTCAACTTTTCCGCCAACATAGGCGATGAAGAGAGAACCAGGAATGGCAGCACGGGAATCAACAACCGCTTCGGTGATTCCCGGTGTGGTGCGGTCAGTTTTGACCCCCAATTCTGATTCGATCAAAGTTGCCAAAGTAAGCATCAAATTCCTCATTCCGCCAGCAGGCTTTGCCGCTGTTCATCCGGGGGGATGTTCATGAGGACAACAAGTTCCTCTACAACATCACGAAAAACAGGGGCAGCCACGATGGAACCCCAAATTGAACGCTTTGGTTTTTCCAACCAGACATAAACAATAAATTGAGGATCGTCTATTGGGCCCCAGCCGACAAATGAGGCGTTGGTGGCATAACTGGAATACTGACCGTTCACAGCAATTTCAGCGGTACCGGTTTTGCCCGCAACACGATAACCCTCAACCAGCGCATCGGAAGCTTCTTCTTCGAGAGATGTTGCCAGCATTTCAGTCAAGGTGTGAGCAGTTTCCGCAGTGATTGGCATACCTACAATTTGAGGACTGGTATTGAATTGTTGACCATTCTGGATGTAGGCATGCAAAACATGGGGAGCGACCATTTTACCATCGTTGGCAATGGCGGAAGCGGCCATGATCATTTGAATAGGAGTAACTGCCACGCCCTGACCGAAAGAATTGGTGGCCAGGTTGACGGTGTACCACATGGGATCATCAGGCTCGCTCAGGGGGTAGACTTCTTCGCCGGCGAGGTCGATGTTGGTGCGGTGCCCGATACCAAAGCGGTTAAGATAATCATAAAACCTTGGAGCTCCCAATTGAGTGGCTATCCAGGAAAGACAGACGTTGAGGGAGTGCTGCATACAACCCAACATGGTTTGTTTTCCCCATGCACTGCGGTCCCAGTTGTAGATATCCCAACCGCCAACTTCGATAACGCCGGTGTCGATGAATTCAGTTTCAGGTTTGACTGCGCCGGCATCCAATGCTGCAGCCATGGTGAGAACCTTGAAGACAGAACCCGGTTCATAAACCTGACTGACGGCCTTGTTGAACGGGATACCAGCAGTGAAAATGTCGTCGTACTCCCAATAAGTATTTGGATTGAAACGAGGCGTGGTTGCCATGGCGAGAATCTCACCATTTTTGGGGTCCATAACAATGATCGTGCCGTTGGCGGCACCGTTACTTTTTACGGCTGCATCCAGTAATTTCTCAATTGTCCGCTGAATCTCGCGGTCAATGGTGAGAATGAGGCTTGCGCCGGCAGGGGCAATGGGAATTTCCTTCATTTCATAGGGGTCAAGCTCAATGACCACTTTTTGTTTGGTACCGGCTAAAAGGTCATCATATTTCTCTTCGACACCAAAATAGCCATTGCCATCTTCACGTTCATAATAGGTATAAAAGCCGAGAATATTAGCAGCAAGAGTTTGTTCTGGATAAGTACGCTGAAGGTGGGGAGTCCAGGTGAGACCGCGAAGGGAGGGTAGATTGGGGTCATCACCGTATGGATTAGCAGCTTCATACTGCTTTTTCAGGTTAATCAATTCTTCAAGCTTGTCTGAAGTGATGAAATCCGCAATGGTGATGTAGACACTCTCACCACTAACGAACGGTTTGCTGGCGGATTCGAGAGCCTTGGCATAATCAGTGCCAAAAATCGTGGAGACAGCTGTTGCAATTGATTCCGGGTTCCTTACAAATTGGAGTTCGACGCCAATTTCATATACTTCTTTATTGCCCGCCAGAAGATGACCCCAGCGATCGTAGATGTAACCGCGCTCGGACTGGATGGTGCGGATCTCAACACCGTAGGTCTGCGCCCAGGTATCGAGGTATTCTGCATGCGTGCTGGTTTGAATGCGAACCATCTGGATGACAATCACTGCAACGAATGCAGTAAGGAGGAATCCTAAAAGTTTCGGGCGGGTGAGAGGCAACAGTTTCATTGTGGACCCCCCCGAACACTCTCACTTAATCGTGTAATGCCTGTAAACAACCAATCCCACAATGACTGCCGATAAACGGATCTGATAAGTGAAACGCTGGAATTGCCAAGTCCCGGAGGGGCAGCCAAGACTGCAGGTTGTTTACCGAGATACCCGGGAACGGTGACGTAAACAGCTTGCGAAGGATTGATCCTTTGAAAACCCAATTCCTTTGCCCGACTTTCCATCACGTTTGAGGAGGTCAGAATGGCAATTTGGGCTTTCTTATCCGCGATCCCGCGTTCCAAGTCCTGGCGTTCGAGATTTAAGTTATAAGCGTTTAACCCCGCAGCCGCTGCACGACCACTAATACTAAGATAGACGCTCGCCACCAGGATAACCACAACGAGTGCAAGCAAGAACAAGCCCGCGAACTGGACTTGGTTCCTCCAGGGGGCTTGTTTGAACGCTTGAGTGAGGGTTACCCTCACCTTTGAGCGCCTTGTTTTCCTCGGTGTGCGTGCGTTAATATCTGTCATGGTTATAACTTCTCGATTAGCCTTAATTTTGCGCTGCGGGAGCGCGGGTTCTCAGATTTCTCCTTTTCGTCAGCTTCAATCGGGTGCCGGTTGATTTCTTTGATCGAGGCCTTGTGATTGCATGTACAGATAATTTGTTCTGGCGGGCAAATGCAATCCCGGCTTTCCTGCCGAAAATACTGCTTTGTGATGCGATCTTCCAGCGAATGGAAGGAAATGACAGCCAATCTGCCGCCAGTTGCAAGGGCTTTTACAGCCTGGGGAAGAAAATCCTCCAGCGAATCCAGCTCGTGATTGACGGCGATGCGCAGTGCCTGGAAAGTTCGTGTGGCGGGGTGTATTCTCCCTGATGGTTTTCCTGTTGAGCGGGCGATTAATGCAGCAAGGTCCAGGGTTGAAGAAATGGGTCTGTTAGCTACGATCACCCTGGCAATTCTCCGAGAGGATCTTTCTTCGCCATATTTCCAGATCAAATTGGCCAGATCTTCTTCGGAGCTATTGTTGACCAGGTCTGAAGCGCTGACGGACTGGGACGGGTCAAAACGCATATCCAACGGTCCATCTTTGAGGAAGGAGAAACCACGTTCGGGCGTGTCAATTTGCATTGAGGAAATACCCAGATCAATGAGAATACCGTCAACATTGTCCCAGCCAAGCGTCAGCAGCTGCGAAGAAAGGGAGGTGTAGGAGGAACGAACAAGATGATAGCGGTTTTTAAAAGACGAGAGGCGCTGGTTTGCCAATTCCAGCGCCCGGGGATCAACATCCAAGCCAAGCAGTTGTCCATCAGGTGAGCTATTTTCGAGGATTCCCCAGGCGTGCCCTCCAGCTCCAATGGTCGCATCAACGTATAGCCCCGGACTTCCAGGACGCAAAGCAGTTATAATAGGTTGGTAAAGAACTGAGACATGTGGCGGAATAAAGCCACTGTCGGATTTGGTAGTCACTAGATGCTCAGATCGAACTTCTCAGCCAGATCTGCTGCTAAATCAGGAGAGTCAAACTGCTCATCCTGTTTTGCCAATAAACCAGGCGACCAAATTTCGATGTCTTCGCCAGTTCCGATCACGGTTGCCGCGCCATCCAGGTGAGCGTATTGACGCAAAACTGAAGGAATGATGAAACGACCGTTCTTGTCAAATTCGATTTCATTGGCGTTCTTAAATAAGAACCTGCGCAAATTACGCGTATTTGCATCTGCCATGTTGAGGCTGTTGACCTTGTCAAAAAGAAGCTTAAATCGGCTGGCATTCATGATCACCAGGTTTCCATCAAACCCGCGCATAACGAATGCACCGTCACCGAGCTGGTCACGAAACCTGGCAGGGAAGGTAATGCGGTTCTTCTCGTCTATGTTGTGCTCAAAAGTGCCGAAGAAGCCAGCGAACATTAGTTCTACCTTTCCTAATTATGCCGAACGCCGGAATTCTCCGGCGCTCCACTTTTTCCCACTATTTACCACTTCTAGTAATATTATAACGATTTTATAAAGAAATACAAGGGGTATTTGATTTATTAAGGATTTTTATATATCCAATGGTGTGTTTTGACCGAATCCCTTTGATTACCATGATTTTTGGAAACTCGCGATTGATGGAGGATATGACATGAAAACAAGAAAACTAGCCGTTATCCTGGTTATTGGTGTGATCCTGTCGGGGTGTATTGTCATTAACCCTGCACCCACAGCCGCCCCCACGGTGATGACCGTGCCGACATCCACTGATCTTCCAGCGCAACCGACGCCGACTGTGGCACCACCTGCTGCAGCTCCAGGTCTGACGATTGAAATGTTAAAAAACGCAATGGTCAACGCCCCTGAATCGCAACGGTCTGTTCAACTGACGGATGGGAAATTTTCCGAGAATATGCCGGATGGATCAACCTTGATGGTGTACATTAACGAAAATGTGGCATTTGGGGATATTAACGATGATGGGGTCGATGATTCTGCACTTCTGATCCAGGAATCCATGGGAGGAACCGGGATATTTTATTCCATAACCGCTTTCATCAGCGGCAGCATGGGATTCACGCAAACCAATTCGTTATTCATTGATGACCGGGCGATCATTCATTCATTAATCATCGAAAATGGCGAGGTCGTCCTGAATGCCAATGTTCACGCCTTCGACGATCCGATGGTCAACCCAAGCGTAGCGATGACAAAAACATACCATTTCTTTAACGATGGGTTGTCTTTATGGCGGCAGACGACGTTGTTAACTGACGGAAGTCTACGCTCCATCGAGATTAACACCCCAACAGAAAATGAGGAAGTCAGCGGGAGCGTTACGATTACCGGGACTATGGCAATTGCCCCTTTTGAAAACAACCTGCAGGTGCAGTTCATTGGGCAAAATGGGATGCCTTCCTTTGTGGGTTCATTTATGGTTAATGCAATAGATATGGGTCAGCCAGCTACCTTTAATGTGACAATGCCGATCACTGATTTCCCATCAGGAGCGCTGGTGAAAATACAATTAATGGAAGTCAGCATGGCTGATGGATCTCCGATGCTGATCGATTCAGTTCTGGTTAAAGTGAAGTAAAAATCAACGCTGGATATAAGATTCTGATGTGGCGTACTGCCTGGCATAGATCGTTTGGGAATCTTTGACCAGGTTACTATTATAAATTTTTGTACCCGGGGTCGCCTGCCAACCACTTAATATGAATGGCAAAGGCTCAGCGGCACCAATCCATTCACCTTTGTACTTTCGAGAGATATGGACATGGGTACCTGTAGCGGCTCCGCCTTCACATGACGGGTGACCGATGGGATCATCCAGCTTCAAACGTGAGCCTGGTGAAACCATTTCAAAATTGGCAATATGCATGTACATGATCTCCCAACCGGTTGGTACTCCATTGGCATCTTCCAGTCCGAGGATGATCATATTGTTGGCAGCGTGAATTACTTTTCCAGCGGCAGAAGCCAGCACCCAGACCCTGGATACTACGCAAGAACGTTCTCCAGTGATGGGAGCAAAATCGAGTGCCCCAAGCGGTGTTCCGGCTGTCCAACCGTAATGCAATCCTCCAGTCAGTGCCCAGCGTTCTCCGGGAGCAAACGGCAGCTCAAGAGACGGCGGTGAAAGCCCTTCATTAAATAGAGGTTCAATCGTGCTCGCACGAAGGTTAGGATCTCCAAAGAATCCCATGTGAATGGCAATGATATTTTCAGGTCCATAGGTCATGGTTTCCCAGGAGGGTTTGTCATAGAGTTGTGCCATCAAATATTGGATGCCGACCGTTCCGGCATTTAGATTGGGTGCAATGCGCGCAGAAGTGCCATCTGAAAAGATTAATTCGGTCATCTCACCATTGCGCCAGGAATAGTAACCGGTATTGATCAAGCGGGCTGCCACCGATAGTTCCATGTATAGCCCTTCATATTCCTTGTATCCAAGGTCCAACGGATGAGCCCAGTTTGGCTCTGCCGGAGTTTGGGTTACCCAATGAGAGCGAAGCTCGATCACCGCCAATAATAACCTGGGATTGGTGGAAGTACCTTGAGCCACCCTTTCGACAATTTGGGAGCCAGACAATACTTCACCACTGACTGTTTGCTGGTAACTCCGCAGGTACCCCCCTTCAAAATTAACGAATTGTGCTACATCAAAATTCCTGGCTGTTTGCGAATAGATGACCTCGCTGTCTGGCAGGAGCACATCGGAATAATAAAAATCGGCAAGTGTTTTTGGAATTATTAACTGCTTCCCGGGTTGGATGAAACCGGCAGCAGGAATATTTTCCTGTGATGAAATCTGAGTCGAATCAACGCCAAAGTGCCTGGCAACAACCGGCAATGTATCACCAGATTGGGCAGAATAAACGTAAAAACCCTCCAAGTCTCCAAGAATTGGCGGTGAGGGTTGAAGAATAATAGGCGGGATCCTGGTGGGGAAGTTTACATTGCGGGGAATTTGAGTGCGGAAAAGGGATTGAGGAGTGCCGGATCCAGGAGTTTGCCCGGAGGAGAACCAGAGCGGAAAATTACAGGCTGAAATGAGCAAAAGAACCAGGACAATTAACAGTATAAGTTTCTTTTTCAACTGGGATCCTGGAAAATCACTTTAGAAAGAATAGAAAGTAAACCATAATAAAGCAATAATATCCTATTTATAACAGAAATTAAATATGATGATGATTTCATCTTCCACAAGATGGCGAACCTTAAAAGATTGGGCAGGTACTTGAAACGACCTTACAAATTTGTTAGGATGGTTCAGTGCAACAAAAAATCCTTGAGGAGGGATCAATGTTCAAACGTATTGTAATAACCGTCATATTGATCGGTGTACTCGTATTGAATTTCCAAACGGCCGATGCGGCCAGTGGTAATTCAATGATCGGGATTAACATCCTGCTCAATACAGATGTTACTGATATGATATTGGCTGATCTGGGCGGGCACGGCAAGGTGAGGGATGTGATCTTCGAGATCGATGCCATCACCATGCAGGTACGCTCTAGTGAATTGGATGTGATCAGGCAACTGCCGTACGTGGCGGCAGCCAATCCGGATGCCGAGCGTAAAGGCGCACCGATTGACACTATAGAGGTTGAAGATTTCATGGATGGATTAAGCACCTGGGACCAGGATGCCATTAATGTAACCGATTTTGGATACGATAACCGCCAGGTACAATACGATGGCAATGGTGTGTATGTGGCAGTCCTGGATACTGGACTGGTAGACTCCTGGAGGCAATATTTCCCACAGGAACGTATCGCTGAAGAATATGCCAAGGCATTTGGCGGTGGCGGTGGAGAAAATGGGAATGTTTCTGAACCCACCAATAAATGGGAACACGACCAAAACTCCCATGGTACGCATGTGACCAGTACCATCCTCGGATACACCTTTGGAATAAGCCCGATAAATGGCGTCGCGCCATTGGCGAAAGTTATTCCAGTTAAAGTTTTAAACCAGAATGGCTCAGGCTGGTCATCCGTGATCGCACGTGGAATTGTGTATATTGCTGATCTAAAAGCGGATGAATTGGCGAATTACCCGGTTGTGATCAATATGAGCCTGGGCGGTTCAGCATTAGATGCTGTGGAAAAAGAAGCGATCGATTACGCAATCGAGCAGGGCGTGATCATTGTTGCGTCAGCAGGCAATGAAGGAACCGCGGGGATGGGTTATCCGGGAGCATATGAACCCGTAATCTCAGTGGCAGCTTCAGGGTGGGTTGGCGAATGGTCACTTACAGGTCTAGATAGAGGGAAGTGGTGGTATGCAGTAAACGTTGCAGACCCCACAAACCCAGATGATTATTACATCACAGATTTTTCCAGCCGGGAAAAGTCTGGCCAGGATCTGGACGTAGCAGCTCCAGGGTCGTGGGTACTCGGTCCATACCAGGTGAACAGCGGGCAGTTGTCCTACTATTACCTGGGCGGAACCAGCATGGCCAGCCCGCATGTGGCAGGTATTGTGGCTCTGATGGCAGACAAATACTCTGGATTAACTGCAAGCCAGGCAGAATCTATCCTCACTGGCGCAGCGATTGCGTTACCTGCCGGATGCCGAGATATTATGAGCCCTTATGGTGCAGAAGAAGTGTGTTGGAACGATGACGCAACTGGATCAGGACTGATCACAGCGGATGCTGCCCTGGCTGCAACGCCATAAGAATTAAGAAGAATCCGAAATACAAAGAGCCGCCTCGGAAGAGGCGGCTTTTTGTATAAGTAACTCTTTTTCGTGATTGGTATAGAATTATTTTGCGGTATGTTACAGTCAGTTGGGTAGGAGAAAAAATGTCAAAAGGGATGAGAATATTTTTTAAATTCTTAAATCGTTACTTCATGGTTCCAGTATTCCGTTTGGGACTTGGACCTGTGATGACAAATCCCCTTTCCGGGTACATCATGGTGATGAAAACGATCGGGCGCAAGAGCGGCAGAGTGCGCTTTGTTCCGGTGAATTATGCCATCTGGAAAGGGAATGTTTATTGTATTTCTGGCGGTGGGGCATCAGCGGATTGGTACAAAAATCTGGTCGCCCATACGGAAATCGAGATCATCATGCCGGGGGGAGCAATTTTCGGAAAAGTGGAACCTGCCTACCGTGGAGAAGAACGGCTGTTGATCATCCGGCAAATCCTCAAGAACGCCGGTTTTGCTGGGCTTTTTGAAGGGTACAACCCAAAATCTATCGAAGATGCACAACTCGCGATCGAGACTGCGGATTTTCCATTGATCCGAATTACACCAACCGGTTTAGGCGCGGGAGCTTCAGATCCACACGGTTGGGCATGGATCACCTGGACTGTGATCGGAGTTCTATTGATACTGGGAATCGTTCTACTTGGATAACGTATTAGGTTGATATCGAGCTTATTTATTATCAATTCCAGGAAGATCAGCTGCTTGAATGAATTCATCAGGATGATTAAGATTCAGGAAAATGCGCGGATCCGGATCAACCCGGGATATTTCTGCTAGCGAGAACACCCTGATCACAGCATTACTGAACCAGCTGACGATGCGGTTGTCATCCTTCATAAGGGATCGTTCAACCAGGGGGAGGCAAGTGCTCTGACGATAGACAGCGTGAAGCGGTTCAAGACCGTTTTGAGATTCAGGAATAACCACATCAGCACCACAATCCATGATCAGGTTTAACTCAGCCTGGAGAAGTGCTGCGCTAATAAAAGGTAGATCACAACCCACCGGCGCTACGAATGGAAACCTGCTGACGAGCAAGGCGGTATGAATCCCGCCCAAGACCCCTTTACCCGGGATACGATCCGGGATTACTGGAAGATTCAAAAATCGGTAGTCAGGCTCATCACTCGAGATAATGTTCACCTCAGCAGCAACAGTCACCACCTGGTTGACGACGCGCTGGATCAAAGGAATTCCATGAAAAGACATGAGGGCTTTATTTTGACCCATGCGCCTGGAGCGACCACCTGCCAGAATGCTAACCGTTAAGATAATTCCTCGCTTTCAGACTATAATTTCAGTTGAACCTGATAAGATTATATTCCTTGAAATTGATTTTCACGACCTGAAAGAAATTTACTTGCCACCGAAGACTAATACTGGTATGAGTGGAGGTTCTGGTGAGTGAAATAACCATCAACGGGAAAAAAATCACGGCTGACCCCGGAAGCACAATTCTAGAGGCTGGCAGCCAAGCCGGTATCACAATCCCGACGCTATGTTATCACAAGGATTTAACCCCCTACGGAGGCTGCCAACTCTGCCTGGTCGAGGTGGAGGGCGAACGCAGACCCGTCCAGGCGTGTACTTACGAAACGAAGCCTGGATTAATTGTACAAACCGAGACACCCGTAATTAGAAAAGGACGGCGAGAGCTGTTGAAAATGATCCTGTCGAATTATAGCGACAGCGGGTATGCCGAAGAGGATGATCATCCAAACGAGTTGATAAGATGGGCAAAGTTTTACCGTGTGCCCATCGGAAACCTAACCAGTAAACCCCCAAGATTCCCAATCGACAGTGACCCCAATCCTTTTGTCTGGATTGATCTCAACAAGTGTATTTTATGCACGCGGTGTGTGCGGGCTTGCGCTGAGATCCAGGGTCGTTTTGTTTGGGGAATCAAGGACCGTGGTTTTGATTCCGAACTTGTGGCAGGGATGGATCAACCACTGCTCGATGCCCGCTGTGAATCCTGCGGGGCGTGCGTAGCCTACTGCCCGACCGGGGCATTAGCCAACAAAATGTCAATCGATACTGGTAAGGTTGAAAAAAGGGTGAAGACCACCTGCGCATACTGCGGTGTTGGCTGCCAGGTGACCTTGAACGTGCGCCAAAACCAACTCCAGTCGGTAAGTTCATCAACTGAAGCACCAGTTAATGGCATGCGGTTGTGCGTGAAAGGACGCTATGGTTACGATTTTGTGCATCACCAGGAGCGTTTGACCCAACCGATGGTGCGGGAGTACCTGCTGGAGAAAAAAACCCGACGCGCTGGTGGTGATCGTGGCGGCTGGGTAAAGGTGGATTGGGAAACCGCCATCGATCTGGCAGCGGAGCGACTTTCTATAATCCAGGAAAAACACGGCGCTGATAGTATCGGCATTCTCAGTTCAGCCAAATGTACCAACGAAGAGAATTACCTGATGAATAAGTTTGCGCGGCAGGTGATTGGAACGAACAACATTGATCACTGCGCGCGGTTGTGCCATTCCAGCACAGTCACCGGGCTGGCGGCTTCATTTGGGTCCGGAGCTATGACGAATTCCATGGATGATATCGCCCAACAGGCGAATTTGATCTTTGTCACTGGGTCCAATACAACTGAGCAGCACCCTGTGTTTGGGACGATGATCCGGCAGGCGGTGCTCCAGCGCGGAGCGGTACTGATTGTGGCAGATCCACGTAAGATCGACCTGACCGAATTCGCTACCCTTCACCTGCGGATGAAATCGGGGAGCGATGTGGCTTTGATCAATGGGTTGATGAATATCATCCTTGAGAACGGCTGGGAAGACCGGGAATTCATCAGCAAACGCACCGAAGGATTTGAAGCGTTTTCCGCCAATGTAAAACAGTACAACCCTGAATGGGTGTCCGATCTCACGGGGATCCCTGTGGAGAAACTCTACCAGGCTGGGCAACTACTGGGCAAGATAAAACCAGGAGCGGTGTTATGGGCAATGGGGATCACGCAGCATACAACGGGTGTGCAGAATGTGCAGACTTTGGCCAACCTGCAAATGCTTTTGGGGAACATTGGTCTGCCCGGAGGCGGGGTGAATCCGCTGCGAGGTCAGAACAACGTGCAGGGTGCCTGTGACATGGGAGCGCTGCCGAACGTGTTCCCCGCCTACCAGTCCGTGATCAATGAGAATTCTCGGAAGAAATTCGAAGAAGCATGGGGAATCGACCTGAACCAAAAGATTGGATTGCCTGTTACAGAGATGATACCAGGTATAGAAGAGGGGAAGATCAAGGCCCTTTACATTTTGGGTGAAGACCCGATGATGAGCGAGCCGGACACAAATCACGTGCGCCGCTGCCTGGAAGAACTGGATTTTATGGTGTTGCAGGAAATCTTCCCCAGTGAAACTGCTGCCTACGCGGATATCCTGCTGCCGGGAGTCAGTTTCGCCGAGAAAGGCGGCACATTCACCAATACCGAAAGGCGTGTGCAACTGGTGAACCCTGCTATTAAAGCTGTTGGAGAGGCGCGGCAGGACTGGCAGATCACCAGTGACCTGGCACGGAGGGTAATAAAGAAAAGTAAGCGAAAACCTCTTAAGACTGCAGCATTTGGCGGGTGGCGCTATAAAAAACCATCTGAGATCATGGAGGAGGCGGCAGCTCTCGCGCCAAGTTACGCGGGAGTTTCGCATCGGCGGCTGAAAAATGGGGAACGATTGCAGTGGCCGGTAAAGTCAAATGAAGCCCCAGGAACGCCGATTTTGCATACAAGTGAATTTACGCGTGGAAAAGGAGTCTTCGCGATTACCTCACACCAACCTCCAGCAGAACTGCCGGACGCGGAATATCCATTATTATTGAATACCGGTCGGGTGTTATATCATTGGCACGGCGGGGAGCTCACGCGGCGGGCGCGCGGACTATTAGCAGTGTACCCACTGTCATTGGTGGAGATCAATCCTGAAGACGCAGCTAAATTGGGAATTGTTGAAGATAAGCAGCCAGTACGGGTTGTTTCAAGGCGAGGAGAAATGAAAGCCTATGCCTGGATCACTGACCGGGTACCCGTGGGAAGCATTTACGCCAACTTCCACTTCCCTGAAAGCCAGACCAACGTGCTGACCATCAACGCACTCGACCCGGTTGCCAAGATACCCGAATACAAAATTTGCGCGGTGAAATTGGAAATCGCCTCATGACAAATCTGACACACCAGGAATTTGAATACATCGAACCCAAAGGCACAGGTTTTGAAACCAGGCGATCTCAAATTGCAGTGGAATCGGAGGTTGCCTTAACGGTCAATGGAGAAGTTTGGCTGGGATTTCACTGCTCACCAGACCATTTGGAAAACCTAGCAGCGGGATTTTTGTTCAACGAAGGGTTCATTGAATCTGCAGATGAAATCAGTTCGGTAACGGTATGCAAGAGCCTTGACGGTGTGGATATTTGGCTGAATCACCCCTGTGAAAAACCCCTCACCTGGAATCGTACCTCCGGCTGCCAGGGGGGAGTGAGCCAAAGGACGGGTATAGGTGTACAAGCAAAACAAAATTCTGAAACTTATACGGTTGCGGAAACTCAAGATCAAATCAAGATCTTCCTGGCCTCACTTGGTCAAATGGGAGAATTACGAAGCGGAGTTCACAGCACCATGCTCCTGGATGATGTTGAAGTGATCTCCCGCAGTAATGATATCGGGCGGCATAATACCCTGGATAAAATCGCGGGGGATTGCCTGCGCGAAAAGAAAAGCCTCGTGAAACCTGTTTTACTGACAACAGGCAGGATTTCTTCTGATATGGTGTTGAAAGCTGACCGCATGGGGGTACGGCTGGTGATCTCCCTGCATTCGATCAGCAGCCTGGCGATTGAGAGCGGAGCAACCCTGGGGTTGTGTTTAGTAGGGCACGCGAGGTCGCCAAAATGGGGAGTGTATACCCACGCGGAAATGATCATCAATCAGTAATGGATTCATAGTTTGGCGGCATCGGAGTAGTTTCTGCATTAGCCTTGTTATAGAATGAATAACACTCCATGAAAGGTTTCCGGTAATGAACATTGGATTATTCTATTATGATGGATTTTCAGAATTTGAGGTTGTACTAATTGCGTTGCTTCTTAAAGACCAAAACTTCTTTTCAATCTCCCTAGAGAATAGGGAATATATAAGTGAAGAACGACAAAGATTCAATGTTGATAAGGTCATAAAGGAAGTTGACGTTGAGTCTATAGATATGGTTATCATTCCTGGAGGAAATCCAGTCCAATTAATCAAGAACCTGGAATTGAAGAGCTTCATTGAAGAATTGAATAAAAGGAAAAAAATTATCGGAGGAATTTGTGGAGGATCCAGTTTACTTGCAGGTCTTGGGATCTTAAATGGCAAAAGATGTACAGGAATGACTTCGGGCGTAACTTCAAAAAACAGCAGTTATATATATTACTCCAAGTCAATAGTTTGTGAAGAACATGTTGTTGTCGATGGAAACCTTGTTACAGCTCAAGGGCAAGCTTATGTAGAATTTGCACTCGAACTTGTGCGTCAATTGGGATTGTATGAAAATGAAGAGGAATATCTAGAAGATTTAAAGTGGCTGAAGAATATTCGGTAATCCCCTCAAGTTTTTCTACTTGGCATTTTCAATTATTTAGAGATAAAAACATATTAATCTGATTTCTCAGGTCTGATTACTTCTCAATCCCGAAGACCAAATCCTGATTATTTCAAATTCACATTGACGATGAAGCCTTTGGAGAGGGATTCAAGGCTGCCTTAAGGTAAAAACAGGCAGGACCTCTTCGGACATGGTGCTGAAGGCTGACCGCATAGGCGTGAGGCTGGTGGTCTCCCTGCATTCGATCAGCAGCCTGGCAATTGAAAGCGGTGCGACCCTGGGAATATGTTTGGTAGGACACGCTCGCTCGCCTAAATGGGGAGTTTATACGCATACGGAAATGATCATCGATCAATAATAGGTGCATGCTGTAGTTTAACCATAGGCAGGGTTAGAGAGTACTATAATATATGTAAATATCGAAAAATAATACAGAGAAGTAAAGGATTCTGTTTTCATTTATCCTCATAGAGGCGTAAATATGTTGAATAATAAATACCCCTTGCCCAGTAAGTTTATGATCACGAGTATTTTCTTCACCCTTGTTATTCTTGTACTCACCCTGGCAGGCTGCTCGACATCTTCAAAGCCGCCAGTGGACTACGATGATTACGAAGTCTTGCAGAATGATTGTCCGTTACTGCTATCGGATCATCAAAATGCCTCCATCAGCGGTCCACTCAACATCCGTGAAAATACAGTTTGTATTTCTGATGGAGATGGTGGACGTTGTAAGGTTCTCCTGGGATACGAGGAATACGGCGGTCTGGATATTTGGGTAAAAACCGGAGGCAAAAATGGAATGGAAACCTTGCCAGAAACTTACCGCACATTTGATTTGATTGTTCAAGCCGATGACGGCGAAGAATTGACTTACCTCGATATGGTTACCACGATTCTTGAACCAGTAAATGAAATGGAAGATGGGATTGAGGTATGTAGTTTTCGGGTCAAAGAAATTATTCGCTCAAAAATCGTGGCGTCAGAAAATCAGCCAGGAGAAGGGGTCGTAAACCTGGAAATTCCAACTAATGCCCTATGGGTTGACACAGGCATTTACGTCAATCAAGGACAGCAGTTAATGATAATCCCGGGTTATGGTGGTTACAATCTTCAAGGAGACGACCCGAATTGGAATGCCAATTCATTTGGCATGTTGGGCGTATCCGATTCGATCTGCGACAACAATTGCGTTATCAATGGAAAGAATTACGGAGTGCTGGTAGCGAAGATAAACGAGGGCGAGCCTTTCCTGGTAAACGTTGATTATTCCGATTTTATTATCCCTGAAAACGGAGAGCTTTTCTTAACCGTCAATGACTGTGCCGGTTGTTACGATAATAATTCCGGAACTTTCGATGTTGTCATCGATCTGCATAATGAACCTTGAAGTTGATCGATCGACCGACGGTCGCAAGTATTAATCCTTTGGATAAGAAGAAACAAGAAGATGTTCCTGGAAATGCGTGTCCCGGTTCGGCAGTAAGTTGTTATAGATCACTGACTCTTGGCCGGTACTGGAGCGCTTCAGCGAGATGCACCTGGGAGATTGGCAGTGAACCTGCCAGGTCAGCAATGGTGCGGGCAAGCTTGAGGATGCGGTGGTAAGCCCTGGCAGAGAGGTTCATCTGGTTCATGGCAGCGCGCATGAGGCTGCGGCAGGTTTCATCCAGCGGGCAATAGAGGCGCACTTCTGCCGGATGCATATCCGCGTTGCAGGTAAGCGAGGTGCCGGCGAAGCGTTCACGCTGCACCTGGCGGGCGGTCTCCACTCTTAGTGCAATGACGATGGAAGGTTCTCCAAGGCGGATATCGCTCAGTTTTTCGTAATCCACGCGAGGAACATCCACATGAATATCGATGCGATCCAGGAGCGGACCGGAAATGCGGTGCTGGTACTTGGTTACAGTTGAGGAAGAGCAGGTGCAGGGTTTGGTGGCATCACCGTAGTATCCGCATGGGCAGGGGTTCATGGCCGCCACAAGTTGAAAATTGGCAGGAAAGGTGAGAGTTCCCTGGGCACGGCTGATGGTGACCACCTTATCTTCCAGGGGCTGGCGCAGGACTTCCAGTACACGAGCGCCGAATTCGGGAAATTCATCCAGAAAAAGAACACCGCGGTGGGCGAGGGATATCTCACCTGGATGGGGCCAGTTGCCACCGCCCACGAGGCCGGCGTGGCTGATGGTGTGGTGGGGGGAGCGGAATGGGCGATTCTTAATCAGGGGGAGGCCGGCGGGCAGCGCATCAGCAACAGAATAGATACGGGTGACGTCCAAAGATTCATCAACTGACATGCGCGGCAGGATGGACGGTAAGGCACGCGCCATGAGGGTTTTACCTGCTCCAGGAGGACCGATCATGAGAAGATTGTGTCCGCCAGCAGCGGCAACTTCAAGAGCGCGCTTGATGTGCTCCTGTCCTTTTATCTCCTGAAAATCTGTTTGCACCTGGGCTTGTACCTGCTCAATTTCCAACACGGGTTGGGGTGGGATGATGGTTTGCCCGATAAGGTGTGTGTAAAGGTCAAGCAGCGAATTGACCGGGATGACTTCGAGGTTGGCAAAGATGGCTGCTTCAGGGGCATCTTCAGCGGGAACAAAGACACGCTTGAAGCCCTGCTGGCGGGCGACGGCTGCCATGGGCAACACACCGCGGATGTGACGCACACTGCCGTCCAGGGACAGTTCACCCATCACCAGGCTTTCGCGCAGGCAATCTGGCGGAAGCTGCCGATTGGCGATGAGGATACCGAGGGCAATCGGCAGATCGTAAGCGGAGCCCTCTTTGCGGACGGTGGCGGGAGCGAGGTTAACGCGCACACGCTTGCGGGGATACTCCAGCCCGGTATTGCGGATGGCAGATTGCACGCGTTCCTTGCTTTCCTGCACCGAGGCATCCGGCAGACCGACAATCACAATAGGCGGTTTGAAACCAGGAGTAAGGTCAACCTCAACGTCGACGATAACCCCATCCAAACCGATGACCGCACAGGCATTTACTTTAGCAAGCATGGATTCAGTGTAGGAGAAGTGAAAGGAAATGTCAACAACAAAACATGCATCACTGCTGCCAAGGTTCTATTTATTGTAGATATCAACTGGTTTTCTTACAAGAGCCAGGTACACAGAATACCCCCGCTTGTCGAAAGGGGTTATGAGGTCAAGGAACAGGGCGACCAGATTAAGAATCGGAGAAATAACTAGAGATAAGCCCAGGAAGAACACTTGAACCAATTTGGAGAACTGATTCTTATTAAACCAGCTGTTACGCACCACAGTTGAATAACAGATGTAGAGGATCGACATCCAAGATTTTGCCGGGAAGTATTCTTCCACCAGTTCGAGACCGTTCTCTTTGAACATTTCATAATACCCAAAGCGGATGATATTGAAATAATTGTAAGGCACGCGATGGGAAGGGTAGATATCCCCTGGGCCACCGATAATGGCGTAACCGCCCGGTTTGAGAATCCTGGCCAATTCCTGCATATGCAGACGGGGATTCTTAATATGCTCGAGGACATAGTTGCTGATGAGGTTTTGAAAGGAGGAGGATTGGATCGGTAATTGTTCCGGTGAGGCGCTCAGGTTTGGATAATCCGATGCCAATGGGAAAGTGTTTTTGGCAGTAAAGTCTTCAGTGGTAAGACATTTATCAAAGCCAATGTATTTAATCAGACGGTCATCTTCAGGCTCAATAAACAGTGTTTCACCCTTTGCGTATTGATCGAGCCAATGTTTCATTTTACGGCTTGATTTGATGAAAGCGATACTGCCTCCGGCAAAGATAGAAGTACGGATCCATGGATCAAGATAATCACTGTAAAAAGTGTTTAGTTTAAAGAACACTCCCTTATTTTCCCTGGTGGTAGCGGAATGGATAACTCCCTGAAAATCGATCATGTTATGGATAACCGGGTATTTTTTGCCGGTTATGCTATCCACAAGGTGATCACCAATAAGTTTAAATCCTGGATTTGCATCTGAGTCAGGATGTTTGAGAAAAGCCAGGCAGGCGTCAATTTTCATGGTTATTCCTCTCGCGCATTTCGCGTAGTCGCTTAACTTTATGGTAAGCACTTATCGCGGCATTTCTGTTGATCTCAAAAAAGTGAGAGAAGGAATCCGCCTCTCCACTTAACCACTCATTGATATCTTTGTTTGATCGGTGCCAATTGGTGTAGGGCCGCTTCGTTTTGCACCATTGGCACAAGGGAATCGGATTTGCCAGGAAATTGTGCACCTGCTGAGGGGTCACGTCACCGAGGAGATTGATGGAATCGTTTTCTGTTACAGGTATTTCCTGCTTGAAATACTTGTTAAAAAGGTGAACATGGGGAGCAAAAGAACAAGAATATAACTTTCCATCGCGCAGGAATGGGGTGGTGTACATAGCGCGGCAATTTCGAAAACTTTGTAATGGGTTGGAATCGCCCTTTATATTTATGAACTGAAAAAAGGCGTTGACCTGTTTCGGGATTTTTACTCTAACATGGTAAGGCTTCCCAAGTTGTTTGATGGCTGAAAAATTCAAGTGGATCGGATAATTCGTGAGCTTTACAAGAACATCATTGGCGGCACAAGTTTGCCAAAAAGCGACCGGCATTTTTTGAAGCAGCACCCCATTGGTTGATACTGAAATGTTGGCTTTTGGGAATGTTTGACGAGAAAACTCAACGAAGCCGTTGATATCCGGGTGTAAAAGCGGTTCCCCTCCCATAAGACGAATTTCATAGACATCATCAAAGACCTGTCTCAACCTTGATAAATCACGCTTGAAAGTGTTGAATTCTGAAAAAACCTCATCTTTCACCAACGGTGCAAAATGGCTGCACCCGGCACAATTTAAATTGCAGTGGTCAACCAAATGTAATTCAATGATGTAAGGGAGGATAAAACTCTTAATCATAAATTCCTTTGAAGACCCTGGTTATTCCAGGCAAATTGCTGCGGATGCTGTACTTTTCTTGAATCTCTTCCAATTCGAGACCTTCAGGCTTTTCGAGACGTTGGATTTCTTGAATGGTAGTTCGCAGGAGGTCAGCTTTATTTTTCTTGAGGAGTGCATATTTTTTATCTTGAAAATCCAAACCAAAATCGCCAATATATTCAAGCATGACCAAGCTGTTACCAGTTGCCAGATATTCGGGAATTTTAACCGGGGATGAAACATAACTAACCATGTCGG
The DNA here is from genome assembly GCA_964533735.1 of uncultured Anaerolinea sp. Taxonomy (GTDB): domain Bacteria; phylum Chloroflexota; class Anaerolineae; order Anaerolineales; family Anaerolineaceae; genus UBA6107. The sequence continues at coordinate 37,028 of CAZHMD010000005.1, forward strand.
CACTTCTAAACGCGAGCCCGATATCAGCAGCATTATAGAGGGCATTTAATTCATCTCCGCCAGCAGCTTCAATAATCATATCCTTGAGACCATACTTTACGGCATACTGCCGCGCTTTTTCCTGATCAAACGTAAGCAGCATCAGGCGAAATTCCTGGTTGATATCCTGTTCTTGAATGTTCCTTAAAAACGAAAATAATATGTCCGGCTCTTGCCACTTTTGCAGCATTCCACTGTAGAGAATGACCTTCTGGTCTTCAGCAATTTGATATTTTTTGCGATATTCCATCCGCAGAATCTTGTCGGGATAGAAACTTTGATGATCGAAGAAGCAAGGAAGGATCTCGATTTTTTGTGGTTTAATGCGATATCTCCTCACGATATAATCTTTAAACCGCCTGGAAACGACTGAGATTGAATCGGCGTTGAATAAATTGATTCTTTCCAATAACCGTAAAACGATGAACTTAGCGACCCTAGACGCAATACTGGATGTGGAATAAAAAAGCTCTTCTTCAGGAACCAAGCCGCTCATTTCAAAATGGAGGCGGGTTCCCGGGGTTTGCCTCTTCACCAACACGCTGATAAAACAATTAAAGTAGTTTTTTGCCCAAATGAATTTCTTTTCGTAAGGACTTATTCTGGACCGAATTTCTCTTAATGCTCTAAACACTGCAGTTAATGTTCGCCCGGGAATATGAAGGAACTCGATTGATGTTCCGTAGGGGAGGAGAACGCTTTTGAGTTTTTCTTCTTTCCTGATTAATTCATCAAATTTGGTTTTCGAAATCCGTTGTGGAACAATGGTGGTCATTAACACTGTGGATTCGGTGCATATGTGATGCGCAAAAAGATTAGAAATTAATCCAATATCAACGGTATCGTAAAGACCTTCCCAGAAATTATGACTGCACATGTAAATAAAAATTGATCTATTGCTAGGAGATTGTTGCATTGGAGGGTCGGTTGTGACTGTAGTGGGCATGGTTAAGTCCGGAGGAGATCAATATATGCAACCCTTACTGTTTTAAATCAACAATCTATTAAACATAGGTAATTCTGATCAGTGAAATCGTTAGAACGGGATTTTTCTGGTAATTGATTTTCGCTGATAAGAATAACCAATACATCTACTTCACTATGAAGATTTTCTGAAGATCATCTGCATTCACTTTTAATAAACCCGCATCCGGCAGCCTTTTTACCAACTCAAGCCAATGAGGGTCTTCATTAAATACACGCCGGAAGATTGGCAGAGCTTCTTCCATCCTGTTACTTTCAGCCAGGGTGACCGCCTGCCAAAAAGGCAGTTCGATGATCTCAGGGGCTAAACGGGCTGCGGTGTCGTAGGCAACAAATGCCTCGCTGATCTTCCCTTCTGACATGAAGGCATCTCCCTGGTTCATGGATTCATAAGCTTTATTGATAGTCAACAGACGACGCAACTCCTGCAATGGCTCGGGGTGGTCCTCCACACGCAGGTCAACAAGAATTCCCTGCCAGGGATTCTTGGATTTCTCTCCTTTTACCACCAGCATGGCAGCAGATTGTTTTCCGCGGATGTCACCTCCTGCGCCCTGGGCTGCGTCCAATGAGGCCATCAAGCGTTCACTGAGTTCTCCACTGGTGGTTGTAAACGCTTCAGCCATGGCATGCCAGACAGTATTTTTAAGCATCATATTTGCCTGGACGGAAAACTGCTCACCAATTTCATGTCCTGCTTCTGCAATACAACGGGCACCAGTGTAGGCTGCAACCTGACCCAATGTATTGACCATGGCCACCTGGCGCAATTCCCGCCCGTCATCATTCGAAAGCAATTGCTCCAGGGTTGCTTGCGGTGATTTTTCACTGCGCATGCCAGCCAACCCTTTAGGACCATAGCTCACTTCAACCATGGATTGGGTGGCGACAACACCTACTCCGGCTTCAGCCCAGGTAACCAATGACCCGGTTGAAAACCAATGAGATTGAACTGCAACGCCCATCTGCCCGGTGGCAGGATCGCGGGCGACGATGGAATAAGTGTGCGCGAATGGGAACCTGTTGAATTGGCTAATCACGGCATTCTTTGATGACATAATTGCCTCCTATCACCGGGGTTTGAAATAGAACGCGGTGTCCGAAACGCCATTACTCGTCCAGAAAAAGCGCCAACCACCGATCAGCTCTAAAACCTGCCGCCACTCATCGTCAACAGGTCCCTCTTGCGGTGTGCGAGAGTTGGGTGCAATTGAGTTGCTGGGCAAGTAGCGGTTGACATTATCAATGACAAGAATGCCGCCATCCATAATCAAGGGTAACGAATGAAGAACGCATTGAGCGCGGTAGATGCCGTCCACCAGGACGATATCCAGTCTTTGATGAACGAAGGATTCGGTGACGAGGACATAATTACTGTGACTTGCTGGGATAGAGTCCGCTTGCTTTGGATGCAGGAAATAGGAGAGGTTCGAGTATCCTTTTTCCGCGATTTTTGTGGAGATTTTACTATGCCAATCTGGATTATGTTCAACCGAGGTGATATGACCAACCCGGTCAGCGAACCACAACGTACTGCGTCCGGAGCCGAATTCAAGCATTTGATCGGTGGGTTTGAGATAACCTCCCAGAAATTCCACTGCTGCCGGCGCGATCCAAGGAACCCCCGGGTGTGTTCGGCGATAGTCTTTTTCTGCTGACCGGTCCAGCAGGTAGCGCAGCGACCAATGGCGGAATGATCTTTTCATATCCTTCCTTTCAACTCTTGCTTTCACTTGCACGTAGGGTATCAATTTCCCCTCTAATTATCGCAAACTTTTCCCGTGTGATGGGAAACTTCCAGGCAAAAAATATTGAAAGTGAAAGGAGTATTGCAGGTATACCGCCTATCATAAAACGGATCGCGTTTAATGTGCTGCTATTCTGCACTTCATTTGGAACATAACCTGTCATTGACAGTACCATGGGTATTAAAGCGAGCATCAGGGCAGTACCGGATTTTTGCAGAAAAACCATGAAACCGTAATAAGTTGCCTCACGCCTGGACCCGGTTTTCAACTCGTCCTGGTCAATGACATCGGGCAGGATGGACCAGGGGATGACATGGGCAGCAGCGATGCCCAATCCCGCCATGGCAGCGATGATATATCCCATTGTGTGCGCCTTTGAAGGAAGAAAAGCAAGGGCGAGCATGACTGCAATCCACCAAATCACACCGAGGATATAAGTGCGGGTTTTGCCATGCTTACCAGACATGGCAACAATAATGGGAATACACAGCAAAGCGGTAAATTGAACCAGACCAAGCAAAACCTCAAGCTGGTTTGCCATTCCCATCCAATAGGTGACATAGTACTGGAAAAGCGCGGCGACCAAGGCAACGGTCATCCACGAGGTTACATAGATACCTGCGGCATATCGAAAAGCCCGGTTTTTCCAGGTTAACAAGAAACTTTTCACTAGAGAAAGTTGGCTGGATGGTCTCTGTGTGTAGCGTTCCTTAATACTAAAAAACAAAACAAAATATGGAATCATCGCCAGGACTCCAAAGGACACAGCCATAACCAGGTAACCAGTGCGCGGAGTTTTAAATAAGTCGGCTAAGATTGGAACTGAAATGGCGGCTATCAATCCGCCGGCCATGCTTACTGCCATACGATAACCAGTTAAGCGGGTGCGTTCATCATAATTCGAGGTCAATTCAGGTGTCAGTGCGCCATAGGGGACAACCACAAAAGTAAATGCAGTATCAAAAAGTATGTACGCAATAGTGTAATAACCCATCAATATCAATGGATTAGCAAAAGGTGGAACCCACCATAGCATCATGAATGCCAGACCGAATGGAATGGCACCGATGAGGAAAAACGGACGACGCCGGCCCCAACGGGTGTGAACTTTGTCTGCGAATACGCCAATTAATGGATCGTTAATCGCATCCCAGATTGTCCCGAGTAGAAGAACCGGAACAGTGTACCTGGCAGGAAGAAGAGCAATATCTGTGAGAAAAAACAAGAAGAAAAAACCCACGATGGTGGTAGTGGTGGTATTTCCCCAATCTGCGAGACCATAGATGAGTTTTGTACGGAAAGGCAATCGATCATTGTCCTGCCAACTTGTCGATGAAGATATGGCCACTGTATACTCCTAAATGTTTTTCTCGTAAATCCGGTATCGCAGATAAACCTTAAAACCGAGATTGTCTGTAAAGCGGTTACTTTTAATATTTTCTTCTCCTGCAAGAGACATATCCACTTCACGATATTTTCTTTGCCAGATTCTACGGGCAACCGCGTGAACCAAGAGCGCTTCAATCCCCCTGCCGTGGAATTCCGGAAGAACCATGAGGATTTTGAAAGATACCCTTTTTATTGATCGCAATTTAATGAAGAATCTTAATGTACCGAAGAAATCCAATTTACCATTGGCTTTTTGAAGAGCTTCATTGACATCGGGATATGCAACAGCATAGCCAACCGGGTGTCCGCCAATCTCTGCGATAATCGCCATCTTTGGATCCAAAAAAGGTTTGAGGTTCTGTGAATGCTGCAAAAATTCTTCGTAAGAGATCGGGACATTCCCCGGGAGTGCCGCAAGAGATGCATTGAAGATATCTGTTGCGATGTGGATCTCGTCATTCCATTTGCTCAATTTGAGATTCCGCAAAGAAACGTCGAGCCGTTTTTGGGCAATTTCCACCACCCGCATCAACTTCTCCGGAAAGGCATCTTCAAACGTAATCCCATCCGGACGAATATAATGCCTGGCGACAGTGTCTTTGTTCTTAATAAACCCGTTGGTTTCGAAAAGTTCCTGGTAATAGGGAGGGTTATGAGCGGCAAGAGCGACCGGGAGCTTATCAAAACCTTCGATCATGATGCCGATCTCATCACTCAGGCTTGGATTGTAAGGTCCGACCATGGTCGAAAACCCTTTGATTCTTAACCAATCAGCTGCAGTCTCAAACAATAACGAAGCTATTTCACGGTTATTGATACATTCAAAGAACCCAAACCTACCCATGACAGGAGCTGCAGGTTCTTTTGAGGGATGATAAGCGATCGCACAAATCCGCCCGACAGTTTCACTGCCATCCATAGCAAGCCAGCACTGCCGATCCGCTGTTTTCCAGAACGGATTCCTGCCAGCGTCGAGCCGATTGAGCATTTCCTTTACAAGCGGAGGAACCCAAAAAGGGTCATCCTTATAGATCAACCAGGGAAATCGGACAAATCGAAGGAACTCTTCCTGGGTTGAAACTCGAACGATGTGCATCTAGATTTGTGACTTTGCAGTGGAACGGAAAGCTTGTTGAATGGTTTCTTTTTCAAAAAATGAACCGGTATCACCAGTGGATGCGTACTGATAAATTGCCGCAGTATAGATGCCGTTCAGTGTGGTGCTCGCAAGGCTGATCATCATCACAATCAGAGCAGCAATCAAACCTATGACCACAACCGGCCATAAAAGAGTGGTCATTTGCAGCAGGAACATGATGGCAAAAACAGTTAATAAGATAACTAGAAAGATGGCAAGGTTGAAGACTGCGCTGATGCTGAAACTACCCACCAACTGCTCTCCCCAGGTCTTCTTGAGGTACGTTACACTGCGTTTGATGGCTTCAATTGGACCGACATCCTCCATCGCCAGGATGGGAACAACCAGGAAGGTGGCAACCGTCCAGACGAAGCCGAGGAGGGAAACGACTATGTTGGTGAGAACTTTTCCCTCTCTTTTGGCTGCGCTTAACAACATTCCAACCGTGGCCGCAATCAATGCATAGAGAAAAATGGGCACGATCTTATCGAACGCGACCTTTAATCCATCGGCAACGGTTGGATCTCCACCGCGTAAGCGGATCATGGCAGCTGCCACCAGGGCAGTGTTACTCATAAATATGATCAGGTACTGCAAGAGGTAGAACAGGAAAAGTACAAGGTAGTCAGCAAATTGCATCCCGCGTGCGCTGACAACTTCGAGGAAACCACCCATAAACATGGGGATAGCGAACAAGGCAGTAAGAACGAGCATGGCGACAGCTGAAAAAATCGGAAAAATAATCAATTCTTTGTCGGATTGGAGCACTTTGAAACTGGCTTTGATCATATTCCAACTGGTACCGAAGGCGGTCAACATTGTTCCTCCAAAAATTAGTTTTGTGCCCATCGGGCAAAAATTGCTGTGGATAAGAATCGTCCTGCTGATTGTTCGCGTAAACCGATCTCGCCGGCAGTAGTGATGCCATCAAACCCGTTCATCATCTCTTCGACTGCTTGAAGCAGGGTGATGGAGGATGCTTTTACCGCGTAAGCTGTGAGTTGAACGAAAAGTGGTTTCGGTTTCAAGACTTCGCGGCAAGCTTGCAGCAGCGTAGGCAACAATTTGTAAAACTCCCAGACTTCACCTTTAGGACCGCGGCCAAACTTGGGAGGATCAAGGATGATACCGTCATACAGTGAGCCGCGCCGGGCTTCACGTTGGACAAATTTAACCGCGTCATCCACGATCCAGCGGATGGATAACTGGTCAATGCTGGAGAGTAACTGGTTTTCCTTTGCCCACAGCACAACTTTTTTTGAGGCATCCACATGGGTGACTGATGCTCCTGCATTCACTGCTGCCAGGGATGCAAGACCAGTGTAACCGAACAGGTTAAGGACTTTCGGTTTGGTTTTGGCCGATCGAATGATATTGTCAGCCCAATCCCACTGGCAGGCTTGCTCGGGGAATACACCCACATGCCTAGACCCGGAGAGCTGGGCGTGGAAGCGCAGAGCCCCATATTTCATTTGCCACCTGTCGGGGAAATCACTGCGAAACACCCAGTGTCCGCCGTTCTCTTCAGGTGATGGTTTGTAAGATGCGTCTGCCTTCTGCCATTCTGATTCAGCCAGGGCAGGTTTCCACACAGCTTCAGGTTCCGGACGCAATAATCGATATGGTCCGTATTGTTCCAGTTTTGAACCGTCACCGCTATCCAAAAGGATATAGTCTTTCCAAGTGGTCGGATATTCCAGGATTAACGAGGGGAAAGAGAAGGTTTGAGTGGTCATAGTGTTGGATTTACTGAGTATATCAGGATAGGAATAATCCACCAAATAAAAGAATTTACTTTTATGCGGATTTTTGCAGCCCTCTTATAATAAGAAAGATGCATATCCGATAGGAGATTTTATGCCCGAAGCCTTATTCAAACAACCGGACCGCAGGAATTCAGATTCAGTGAAATGGCGATTGTATGGTGATGGCGTAATCCCGCTATGGGTGGCAGATATGGATTTTTCCTCACCCATTGAAGTGATCCAAGCACTGCATGAAAGAGTCTCTCACGGGGTTTTCGGTTACGCTGCAGATTCCCGAACACTGGCTGAACTGGTTGTTGAGCGGATGCTAAGATTATACGGATGGAAAATCAACCTTGAGGATATCCTGCTGCTGCCGGGAGTAATTTCAGGGTTTAACCTGGTTTGCCAGGCAGTGACCCAGAAAGACGAATCAATATTGATCCAGCCACCGATCTATCCCCCATTTTTCGAGGCGGCAAAAAACGCAGGTTTGCTCGAGATCCAATGCGGGTTGGTACAACTGGATGACGGGACTTACCAGGTGGATTATTCGGCTTTTGAAAAAGCACTTCAAGCAGATACAAGATGTTTCCTTTTCTGCAACCCGCATAATCCTGTGGGAAAGGTCTATACCAGGCAAGAATTAACAAAACTTGCGGAAATCTGCCTGGCACACCATGTGGTTATCTGTTCTGATGAAATCCATTCAGACCTAGTTTATCCAGGTCACCGACATATACCGATAGCATCATTGGATAAGGAAATCGGGCAACATACAGTAACGCTGATCGCCCCGAGTAAAACTTTCAATATCGCCGGATTGGATTGTTCCATTCTGATTTGTGAGAACAGAGAGTTAATGAAGCAAATTAAGGAAGCGAAACGCGGAATATTGGGAGGGGTAAACGTTCTGGGAGTAACGGCTGCGGTGGCGGCATACCGGCATGGTCAACCGTGGCTGGATGCTATATTGAACACGCTCGAGGAGAATAGAGATTTTTTGTGCACGGTCATCCAAGAGACGATGCCAAAAATCAAGATGAATCCTCCCCAGGCTACGTACCTGGCATGGCTGGATTGCCGGCAAGCGGGTCTGCCAGAAGAACCCTATGAATTCTATTTAAAAAAGGCAAAAGTGGCGTTGAGCTGCGGTGGAATCTTTGGAAAAGAAGGTGAGGGATTCGTTAGGCTGAATTTTGGCTGCAGCCGATCTGTATTGGAAGATGCATTGGTACGAATGAGACAGTCAATGGAATAAGAAAACAGAGCCCAGCGGGCTCTGTTTTATAAGGGTTACTAAATTATGCAATTGGTTTGACTTCTGCAGCCTGAAGTCCTTTAGGACCTTTCTCGACAGCAAATTCCACCTGCTGACCTTCTTTCAGAACACGGTAACCTTCCATTTCAATCGCAGAAAAATGAACAAAAACATCTTCTGCACCATCACGGCCGATGAAGCCGTACCCCTTGGCGGGATTGAACCATTTTACTGTCCCTACAAACCGTTCTGACATTCTTTATCTCCATCTTGCATAGAAATTTGCAGCCAGGATTCCCTTGCTGTCAATGATAGTAAAAATTTACCATCAAGAGATTTGAATGTCAAGCGCTCCTGAGCCGAAGCGTTGGATATAATTAGCAAATGAAAAAGCTGGATCTACTCCTGGCAGGTACGTTAATATTTTCACCCATCCTGCTGCTGACTATTTTTCCAACCTCCCCTGTCGCGGAAAAAGTTCTTGATGCCAACCAGGTGTTCCACTCTTCCCCAATCGAAAGAAATAACGAGGAATCTCTGTCCTTACAATTGTTGCTAGACTACGAACCCTGGAGAAATGATTTGTGGGAAAGGTTCGGGCGCGTAAAGCTTGACAACGGAGAGTACAGCGAGGCAATTGATGCGTTTATCAAGAGCCGGCAATTAGGCGGCTTAACCGACGAGGGCGAGATTTGGCTGGCTGATGCATTAATCTCAAATGAAAACCTTAGCGAAGCAAAAGATTTACTCCGGAAAGTTTCGGCGGAACAAAAAGAATTGTTCAAATTACGGCAAATAATCACTCTGCAAAGACGAATTGGCGATGTCTATGGCGCTGAAGCCACCCTGCTTTCAGCCCATTTTCTTTACCCCGAGAATGAGGAGATCAGTTACCTTTTAGGATTAATGGTGAGTACTACCCAACCAGAAAGTGCAGTGCGATTTTTGTCGACACCGGTGAACCTGTCAGAAAACGAAAAGTTGTTGCGCGATGCACTGGTTGCGACTATCGAAGGGGCTGATGAAACACAATCTTCTGCAGATCGATTCAGGCAGGTTGGCCAGGTGCTGTCTACTTTTTATGAATGGGATGTGGCAGCACAAGCTTTCCATTCGGCTGTGACGACAGATCCTGAAAATGGGCTTAATTGGATACTCCTGGCTGAGGCACAACAGCAATTGGAGGTAAGTGCTTCCGATTCGGTAGCTAAAGCGTTAGAGCTGGATGCGGAGAACGAAATTGTTAATGGGTTAACGGGCTTGTATTACCGCCGGCAGGGGAAATATGAATTAAGCCTCATTTATCTTAAAAGAGCGTCAGAAACAGAACCCGCAAAAAGTGTATGGCTCATCGAAATTGGCAATACCTACCAGGAAATGGGAAATCTTGAATTAGCCTACGAAACCTTCATTAAAGCAGTCAATCTTGCGCCTAAGGATTGGGCAACCTGGAAAGCTTTGGCAGTATTCTGCTTTACTTTTAATTATGAGGTAAAAGAAACCGGTTTGCAGGCGGCACGCAAAGCCCTGACGCTGAATCCCGGGTCACCAGTGTTAACTGACCTGTTGGGCGCAGGATTGATGCTGGCTGGCGATTATGACAGCGCTGAACGTTTCCTTTTGGAGGCGGCCAGTCTGGATCCGAACCAATCCGCGGTATTGATACACCTGGGGCAGCTTAAAGTCTTGCAGAAGGAGTATGGTTCAGCCCGCGAGTACCTGCAAGCCGCTATGGATTTTGCGCCGAGCAACCGGTTGCGGGAACTGGCCAGCCAGCTCTTGCGGGAAATCAACAGCAAGTGAATTGCGTTGGTATAATTCGCCTATTGAATCATTCTGGAGTCCAATGAAAAAAGTTGCTTTGAAATCCCTTCTCCTGCCGTTTCTCCTTTTACTTGTTACTACAGGATGTTCAGTAATCCCTCCCTTGAATCCTGTCGAAGAACCAGCACATTCAGGCTGGATCTTCTTTTCGGATGATTTTTCGACACCACCAAACGGTTGGGGAACAATGGGAAGAGATGGAGGAGAAATCCTCTTTGAATACGAGGGATTGGTGTTAAATGTAATCACCCCAAATTCACTGGTTTGGAGCATCAATCATCCCCGCTACAGCGATTCCAGGATCGATGTGGACGCGGTGTTACTGGACGGACCTGTGAACGATAATTTCGGCGTAATCTGTCGTTTCGTGGATAACCAGAATTTTTATGGATTCCTGGTGACACATGATGGATACTATGGCATCTTTAAAATGCTCAACGGTCAGATGATGATGACCAATGATAAAACCAGCCTGGATTATACCGAGGTGATCCGCCAGGGGGGAGTGGTGAATCACATTACCGCGGAATGCGCGGGTGAAATTCTCAAACTCACTGTAAATGACACCTTGCTGGCAGAAATACTTGACAATTCTTTTGGTGAGGGACAAGTGGGGTTGATTGCAGGGGCATACGAGAATGCCGGTGTAAAAGTGTTATTTGATAATTTAATTGTTACGCAACCCTGAGCAAGATGAAAGTTTTTTTTGATACAGTTGGCTGCCGATTGAACCAGGCAGAGATCGAACAAATGGCAGGTCAGTTGAGGCAGGACGGCCACCAAATATTGGGGTCTCCGGATGGTGCTGACCTGGTCGTTGTTAACAGCTGCGCGGTAACGGCTGCCGCAGCTTCAGATTCCAGGCAAAAAGTTCACCAGGCGCATGCCAAGGGGGTATCCACCATCATCCTGACGGGATGCTGGGCAACGCTGTACCCTGAGCAGGGAGCGGACCTTGAAGGCGTCAGCCAGGTAGTGAGCAATCTCGATAAGTTGGAAATCCCACTGCGCTTTATCAATGTTGACAGCAGGATGATGGAAGTAGAACCAATCGCCAGGCAACCATTGCCAGGAGCCCACAAACGCACACGAGCGTTCATTAAAGTGCAGGATGGCTGCAACAACGCCTGCACTTATTGTGTGACCAGGCTGGCTCGTGGAAGAGGGAAGAGCCTTGAAAGAGGTGAAATCCTGCTGGCGGTTAACCAGGCTGTGCTCGGTGGAACCAAAGAGGTGGTCCTTACAGGCGTAAACCTGGGTTCATGGGGACGGGACTTGGACGGGAAAGAGCAACTCAATGATCTGATCCAGTTTTTATTGGATCATTCCGAGCTCGAACGTATGCGGTTGTCTTCGATTGAGCCGTGGGATCTGGGCAAACCTTTTTTTGGGCTATGGAAAGACGCGCGATTATGCCCCCACTTTCATCTACCCCTGCAATCAGGTTCGGCTGGAGTGCTGCATAGAATGGCACGCAACACAACACCTGAAAAGTATCGCAACCTGGTAGTGACCGCCCGCAGCATGATCCCGGAGGCAGCAATCACGACAGATGTCATAGTGGGTTTTCCCGGGGAGACGCAAAAGGAATTCGAAGAAAGCCTGGAGTACATCCGGGGAATGGCGTTTTCAGGCGGACATGTGTTTAAGTATTCCATTCGAGAAGGAACCCCGGCAGCAAAAATGTCGGAAAAGGTCCCCGGTGCGGTGGCACGTGAACGCGCCAGGCATGTTCGTGCGGTGCTCGAGCAGTCTGAAAAAAGATTTATGAATGAGCAAATTGGTGAAACCCGACATGTTCTATGGGAAACAGCCAGGCAAACCCAGAATGGGGAATGGATGTTGAAAGGATTAAGCGAAAATTACGCCAGGATCCAGGCACCCGCATCTTCAAAGAAATGGAACGAAATTGACGCTGTAAAGTTGAAGAGCCTCTCTGGGGATGTATTAACCGGACAAATCATGGATGCAGACAATCAAATTGGGAGCGTTCCTAGTGAATAATCAACCAAAATGGTGGCAATCCGCCGTGTTTTATCAGATTTACCCGCGCAGTTTTGCAGATGGTAACGGAGATGGTATTGGTGATTTTAAAGGGATGATCGAGAAACTGGATTACCTAAAGGATCTCGGTATTGATGCGATTTGGCTGTCGCCGCATTTCCCATCGCCGTACATCGACTGCGGGTATGATGTTTCCGATTACCGCGGGGTTGCAGCAGAATATGGAACGATGGCGCAGTTCAAGGAGTTTCTGAACGGGGCGCATGACCGCGGGATAAGACTTGTAGTAGACCTGGTTCTCAACCATACCTCAGATAAGCATGCCTGGTTTGAAGAATCCAGGCAGGATAAGACCAACTTGAAACGGGACTGGTACATATGGAAGCCGGCGCACAAGGGAGGACCACCGACGAACTGGTATTCCACATTCGGGGGGAGTGCCTGGGAATTGGATGCGTTGACGAATGAGTATTATTACCATTATTTTTTCAAGGAGCAACCTGATCTGAACTGGAAGAATCCTGCAGTTCAGGAGGCGATGTTTAATGAAGCGCGCTTTTGGCTGGACATGGGAGTTGATGGATTCCGACTGGACGCGGTTGGAACCATTTTTGAGGATGAGCGCTATTTGCCCATCACCGGTGAAATGACCCAGGAAAAACTCTTCAAGTTGTCCCATCTTGCCAGGACACCGGAGGAAAACGCAGAGGTGCTTGAGCATTGGATGGAAATGTTCCATTTCCAGGTGGATCAACCCGGGGTACATCAGGTAACGCGCGACCTGAGGAAGATGATCGATGGGTATGAAGACCGCGTTTTAATCGGCGAAACGGATGATATAGCCTTTTATGGCATAAACAATGACGAACTGCATTTAAATTTCAACTTTCCTTTAATGCGCACCCCTGCGATCACTGCTGAACATGTGCGATCCAACCAGGAAGAGAGATTGGCAGCACTCCCTGCAAGCGCTTGGCCGTGCAATACCTTCGGGAATCATGACAGCTCACGGGTTTTCTCCAATTACGGTGATGGAAAGAATAATGATCTTCAAGCCCGGCTCTACCTGATGCTGCTTTTGTGCCTGAAAGGAACACCATTCCTTTATAACGGTGAAGAAATTGGCATGTCTGACAATCTGTTGGAAGATGCCGGGCAGTACAAGGATCCTCTCGGACTATTGTTTTATGAGATGGCAAAGGTAGAACTAGGATTAAGCGAAAAAGAGGCAATAAAAATCGGATCCAACCGCGGAAGGGATAAATGCCGCACACCGATGCAGTGGTCGAATGCTGCCAACGCCGGATTTTCACCTGAGGGGATCACTCCATGGCTGCCAGTGAACCCGGATTACCTCAAGGGAACCAATGTAAAAGAGCAGCAAGCAATCAATGATTCCCTATGGAAGTTTTATCAGCGGATGCTGCACATACGGAAGGGAAGCCTGGCGTTATCCATTGGGGAATACCGCGAAGTAAAATCGGTGGCTGAAGACGTACTGATATTTGAGCGGTTTTATGGGGATGAGAAAATGACCATTGTACTCAACCTGAGCCCAAATCTGCAGAATGTCTCATCTGAAGGTAATCCGTATTCATCCGGGAGAGTAATCCTCTCAAACATTGATCACGACATTTTAGCGGAAAAAGGTGTCATCCGGCTCCTTCCTTACCAGGGAATCATTTTTGGACAGATGTGAAGCCAGACAGTAGATAGGGGCAGAAATTTGACACTATAATGGTGGTATTACCGGGTGATGAAGCAATCAGAATTTGAGGTATAATCACTCGCTTTATAGATATTCAGGATATGAGAGAGTTAATGAGCCTCGAAGAACACAACGGATCTACGGTTTTCAAACGACCATCTGAGTATAAACCAGGACGCAATTGGCGTAATTTCCTCATTGGCCGTCCGCTATCGACCGCAGACGCCCCTCATCAAACCATAGGAAAAACACTTGGTCTAGCTGTATTCTCGTCGGATGCGATGTCATCCGTGGCATACGCACCGCAGGAAATGTTGATGATCCTGGCCGCGGCAGGTGTGGGTGCGTTTGGAATTTCTGTTCCACTGGCGTTGGGGATTTGTGGACTACTCATCATTTTAACGCTGTCTTATGAACAGACAATTCACGCCTATCCAAATGGGGGCGGGTCATTTATTGTTGCGCGAGACAACCTGGGAAAATTTCCTGCATTAACCGCTGCAGCAGCGTTGTTGAGTGATTACATCCTTACAGTAGCGGTTTCCATTTCATCAGGTGTAGCTCAACTGATTTCTGCTTATCCGGCACTTTACCCTCACCGCGTAATTATCGCTGTTGCCCTGGTTTTATTTGTAATGCTGATCAATTTACGCGGGGTCAAAGAATCAGGAGTTACGTTTGCAATCCCCACGTATTTTTTCCTGGTAATGATGTTTTTAACAATCATTATCGGCGCGGTGCGGTTTTTCGCGGGTACTTTAGGGTTGGTGGATCTTCCTCCGCAAGACATTATGGAAGTTCATAAAACCATCGCACCGATCACCATCTTTTTAGTTCTAAAAGCGTTCTCGAGCGGAACAACGGCGTTAACCGGGGTCGAAGCTATTTCTGACGGAATTACTGCCTTTAGAGAACCGCGGAGCAAAAATGCTGGCACTACATTGATCATGATGGCTTTCATCCTTGGTGCAATGATGTTTGGCATAACCTTTTTAGCGAATCAAATTGGTGCCTTACCATCCGATGAAGAAACACTGATCTCCCAACTGGCACGGACGATATATAACAATCGTGGAATTTTATACCTCGGGACTATATCGGCGACGACCATTATTCTTGTAATGGCCGCCAATACCGCCTTCGCTGATTTCCCAAGGCTCAGTGCAATCGCAGCTGCTGACGGGTACCTCCCCCGGCAGTTAACGTATCGCGGAAGCCGCCTGGTTTACTCGAAGGGAATTATCCTGCTCGCCCTGGTGGCCTGCGGCCTGATCATTTTTACCCAGGCTAGTGTGACGAGATTAATTCCACTCTACGCTATCGGGGTATTCCTTTCCTTTACGATCTCACAATCGGGTATGGCAAAAAGGTGGTGGAAATCCGGGAAGTTGCCTGTTGGTCAGGAAGTAAAAGAACGCGGTTCGGTTTTGAAACATGACAAGGCATGGAAGTTTAAGATGATCGTGAACAGCCTGGGCGCGGTTGTAACCGCCATCGTGATGCTGGTCTTTTCTGTGACAAAGTTCAAGGATGGTGCCTGGTTTGTTATATTGCTTACTCCAACACTCGTGTTCCTTTTTAATGCCATTCATAACCATTACACGAAATTAGCTGAGAATCTGTCTCTTGAGCATTATTCACCGCCAAACCGGATCAGTTACCAAAAGGTGGTCATGCCCATTGGCGGAGTCCACCAGGGTACACTTGCCGCGTTAAGATTTGCCAAAACCCTTTCAGATGACATTACCGTGGTTCACGTTTCCACTGATCCAGGCGAAACAAAAAGGTTACAGGAGAAGTGGGAAATTTGGGGAGATGGTTACCGCCTGGTGGTGCTTGATTCTCCTTACCGTTTATTCATTGAGCCATTGCTTTCTTATATTGAAGAATTGGATACGAACAAGCTGCCCAATGAGATCATCACTGTAGTGGTTCCACAATTTGTTCCAAAGCATTTTTGGAGCAATTGGCTACACACGCGCACTGCGGATACTCTGCGAAGAGTACTCCTTTTTCATAAGGACATTGTCATTATGGAAGTCCCTTACCAGGTAGACTAGGAAGATCGAGGAAATATGAAAGCAATAGTAGTTGGTTGTGGTCGAATCGGTTCGCAGCTTGCTTATAACCTGTATAAGCGCGGACATGAAGTTTCTGTTGTCGATGAACTGGATACAACATTTGACAATCTCCCATCTGATTTCCAGGGAAGATTGCATGAAGGTGATGCCATGAACCAGGATGTACTGGCGCGTGCCGGCATTGCCCATTGCGATGCTTTTGCAGCTGTAACTGATAGTGACGCGCTCAACCTGGTGGTCTCGCATGTGGCAAAAGTCGAATACCATGTGCCGAATGTCATCGCGCGGAACTATAATCCGACTGTACGACCATTATTTGAATCGTTTGGAATCCAGGTCGTCAGTTCCACAAGCTGGGGCGCGCAAAGGATAGAAGAATTATTAACCGATCCCAATGGACGCACAGTATTTTCTGCGGGCAATGGTGAGGTTGAGGTATACGAATTACCAATTTCATCTGGTTTGGATAAAAAAACCCTGGAAGAACTAATGGTTTGCAATACCTGTAAACCAATTGCCATCACCCGGGCAGGAAAAGCTTCGATACCCGAAGATGACTCAGTCCTTGAAGTTGGGGATATCTTAACTGTGGCTGCCACATTCGAGGGCATTCAGAAAACACGCGAACATCTCCTCGCACTTCAGAAGGAGCTTTAATATGTTTGTAATTATTGCAGGCGGTGGAAGAACGGGCGCACAATTAGCCAGATCCCTGATCAATGGTGACCACACAGTCCATGTGATTGATTATCGCAAGGAAGTTTTAGCGCGCATCCACAAGGAATTACCGACGGAAGTAATCTTCCCGGGGAATCCCCTGGATATCCAGATCCTTGAACAAGCGGGCATCAAGAATGCCAATGTATTCGCTGCAACAACAACATCGGATGCCGAGAATTTGACACTTTGCTATATCGCACGTGAACGATACGGGATAAAACGAACTATCGCCAGGGTCAATAACCCGCGAAATGCCTGGCTTTTTGACAGTAAATTTCACGTGGATGTCGCGGTCAACCACGCGGATATCCTCTCACGACTGATCGAGGAAGAGATGTCAATGGGGGATATGATGACCCTTCTAAAACTCAAGCGCGGCAAGTATGCACTGGTTGAGGAAAAGATACCGCCAAAAGCCAAGGCAATTGGCATGGCCATCAAGGATTTGAAACTACCGGGGAATTGCACGATCGCTGCCATTATCCGGGCAGGAGAAGTAATCGTGCCGCGGGGGGTTACCACACTCGAGATCGGTGATGAGGTACTGGCGATTACCGATACTGAAGGGGCAAAAATGCTCGCTGACTTATTCGCTTTCCAGGGCTAAAACCTTTGACCTTATCAGTACCCTGAGGTATAATCCAAGTTTGCTGTGTTAACAATACGCTTTTTTGAGAGGAAGTAGCATGCCCAAACGTACTTATCAACCCAGAATTCGCCGCCGCGTTCGCGTACATGGTTTTCGATCGCGCATGGCAACTGCCGATGGGCGAGAAGTTTTAAAGCGCCGCCGTGCCAAAGGCCGCTATAAACTTGCAGTAACCAGTAACAACCATGTAAAGAAGCTCAACTGGTAGATCGAATCTGTGACGCTCAGGTGTTTTGGACAATGAGAGTCACAGTGATTGCGAGCAAGGTAGATGGGTGAAACGACAGTATCGAATTACCCGATCAATTGACTTCAAGCGAGTGCGTCAATCAGGAAAGAAATTCACGCACCCGCTTGTAGTCATTGTTATAGCAAAAGGTGTCGAGGGTCAGAAGAGGGTGGGGATTGTCACGAATAAGACAATCGGTAATGCGGTGACCCGCAACCTTATTAAAAGAAGACTACGTGCTATTACAGGCGAGCTCATTCAAAATATGAATCAAGATGTTGACATCCTGCTGTATGCTCGTGAGCCAATCCGCGAAGCACCATACCAGGCGATTTGGCAGGCGATCAGGGATGTTTTTTTGAAAGCAGAAATAATACTGGAATAATGTGATACAAGAAGATCAACAAGTACCGATAATTGAACCCAGATTGCGGGATTTACCTTTCACGGTTTGGAATTTACCAAGGTTTTTTTTACTGGCATTGATCCGTGGATACCAGTTCGTGATTTCTCCGGCTCTGCCTAAAGATACCTGCCGGTTTTATCCTACTTGTTCTCATTATGGCTACCAGGCGATTTATAAGCATGGCGCAATCAAAGGAACTGGGTTGGCGATTTGGCGAGTAATTCGGTGCAATCCATATAATCACGGCGGATTTGACCCTGTACCCTGAATAAGTTAACGAACTACTTTAAAGGAAAACTTAAAGCATGAAAATAAAAACACTACTAGTAATTGTTACAGTTCTAACATTAGGGTTGCTACTCACATCGTGTACATCTGCGGGAACTGCGGTGAATACTTGGACAGGCGCAGCTATTGCTGATTCTGTGGTGTATTATGCTAGTGGAGCCCAGGTTTATGCTTTGCGTGACTCCGGAACCAACTACACGCTAGCCTGGACCTACCCCGAAAAAGCATCCGGCACACGCTTGTTTATGGCTGAACCCTTAATCGCGGGTGAACAACTCATTCTTGGAGATTATGGATCCTTACTGACAAGCGTCAGCACCCGGGACGGGTCTGAGAATTGGCAGTTTGACGGTGCCAGCGGCAGGTATATCGATACACCTCTCCTGGAAGGCGATTTGGTGATTGCACCAAACTCGGATAACAATGTTTACGCGCTAGACCTGGAAGGCAAACTTGCCTGGACATTCACAAAAGACGGGGCTTTTTGGGCACAACCTGCAACTGATGGAAAAATTGTGTTCGTACCCTCTTTGAATCACATGTTTTATGGCATTAACCTGACCAGCGGTAACCAAATTTGGGAAACAGATCTGCTGGCTCCAGTATCGGCCCGGCCTCTTTATAATGACGGGATCGTCTATGTGGGCAACCTGGTTGGTGAATTCTTCGCCATCAATGCCACTAACGGTAAAATTGTATGGAGCCAAAAAGTTTCCGGCGGAATTTGGGCAAAACCAGTTCTGGCTGATGGAAAACTCTACTTTGGTGACCAATCCGGAAAAGTTAATATACTTTCTGCTGAAGACGGGAAATTGATCCTATCCGTTGACGCAGGATCTCCTGTATTAGGGTCTGGCGCTCTGCTACCGGACGGAATCGCTTTCGGTACCGAAATTGGCAAGATCGTGCTTTACGACATGGAAGGCAAGAGCCGCCCATTGATGACACTTGAGAGTGGTTCGATTTATTCCAACCTGGTGGTGAACGGGGAGCGGTTGGTGGTTCTGGCTTTTAAAAGCGATAAACCTCTCATTGCCCTTGATCTAAATGGCAATGAAGCCTGGTACTTCTCTACCAAGAAATAAAGGATGGATTAACCTATGTGGGACACGATTATTATTCAACCGTTCATCAATATGCTTCTCGGCATTTATCACCTAGTCGGGAATTTCGGCGTCGCGATCATTCTGTTTACCATCCTTACACGCGTTGTACTCTATCCTTTGACTGCCAAACAGATCAAAGGTGCCCAGGCGATGCAGGAGCTGCAGAAGAATAAACGCTACATCGATATCCAAACCAAGTACAAGGGCGATAAAGAGAAACTGGCACAGGAACAAATGAAGTTGTACCAGGAGTTGAAGATCAACCCGCTTTCCTCCTGCCTGCCAACTTTACTCCAGTTCCCGATCATCATTGGACTTTACCAGGCATTGATCCAAAGTATTGCTTCGGCTCCGTTGGACTTGCTTAAACTTTCCAAGCACATTTATCCGAAATTCCTGGATTTTGCAGCATTATTCCCCCTCAATACCAAGTTCCTCTGGATGGACATGGGTCAGCCGGAAAGACTGTTCATCCCCGGATTAAATTTTGGTATACCGGTTCTGACAATTATCGTTGTCATCACAACGTATATCTCCTCGAAAATAATTTCTCCACCCCCGCAACCTGGTGCAAATGACCAGGGAGCTGCCATGACCAAGATGATGAACCTGTACATGCCCGTCCTGATGGGATGGCTTGCCTGGTCTCTATCTTCAGGTTTGGCACTTTACTTCGTGGTTTCCAACCTGGTGCAGATCGCCCAATATGCGATCACTGGCAAAATTTACTGGAAGAACATAATTCCTTTCAAACAAAAAGTGGAAATTACGACTAAGAAGTAGTCGGAAAGTGGAGATTGGATATGTCCCTGGAAAAAACATCACTTGAGGTAATTGCACCCACCACTGAAGAGGCAATCGAAAATGGATTAGCTCAGCTCGGATTAACTGAAGACCAGGTTGAGATTGAAATCCTCGACAGCGGTTCCAAAGGCTTATTGGGAATCGGCGGACGGCAATCGCGCGTTAAATTGACGGTGAAGGGATCATCTTCATCTTTGGAGGACGCGGTTCCGCACTTCGAAGACAAACCAGAAAAAGAAGAAGAGCTGGATATCAGTACGATCAAGAGCGTTGAACAGGATTCACTGTCTGACGAGGAAAAACAGAACCTCAAGGTGACCAAGACCGTGGTGGAAGAACTCCTAGAGCGGATGCGCGTAAAAGCCAGTATTACGCCGCGTTATGTCGAACCTGAAGATGAAAGAGACCGCCGGGTAATCCTGGTCGATATCCAGGGAAATGATTTGAGCATCTTAATTGGACGTCGATCCGAAACGTTAAATGCGCTGCAGTACATCACCAGCCTTATTGTCAGCAAAGAACTGAACAAGTGGGTACCCTTGATGATTGATGTGCAGGGCTACCGCGAGAGACGCAACCGGCAGTTACGCCAATTGGGGCGCAAGATGGCAGAACAAGCGATCCAATCTGGAAGAAAGCAGGTGCTGGAACCCATGCCTGCCAACGAGCGCAGAGTCATCCACCTTGAATTAAGGGATCACCCCCAGGTATTCACTGAAAGCACTGGTGAGGAGCCTTACAGAAAAGTGACCATCTCGCTAAAAAGTGAGTAGACCAAAGCCAGGTTCGTAAGAACCTGGTTTTTTTATGATTTGAAATGGTAAAATTTCCTTCGAAGAATCGATAAGGATGGGACCGAGATGAATGCTGTTGACGTGATAATCAAAAAACGCGACCACAAAGAATTAACTTCAGAAGAAATCACCTTCTTTATCCATGGGATGACGAATGGTGAAATCCCCGATTACCAGGTGGCTGCCTGGGCGATGGCAGTGTTATTAAATGGAATGACTGACCAGGAAACCACCGACCTGACCCTTGCCATGGCGCATTCGGGTGAAATTCTTGATCTTTCGGATGTTGTGCCCATTGAAGTGGACAAACATTCCACTGGCGGTGTGGGGGATAAAACAACGCTAGTGGTGGAGCCACTGGTGGCAGCGTGTGGATTACCAGTTGGAAAAATGTCGGGCCGCGGATTGGGCTTCAGTGGCGGTACATTGGATAAATTGGAATCCATACCCGGTTTTCGCACCGCATTAACCCAGGAAGAATTCATTCACTTGTTAAAAACCAAGGGACTGGTGCTGGCCGGTCAGAGCGGCGATCTGGCGCCGGCAGATGGAAAATTATATTCCCTGCGGGATGTTACCGGAACGGTGCAATCAATCGCATTAATTGCATCCAGTGTGATGAGCAAGAAAATCGCTGGCGGAGCACAGGCAATTGTGCTGGATGTTAAAGTGGGTTACGGTGCTTTCATGAAGAATCTTGACGAAGCCCGGCAACTTTCAAAGTTAATGGTGGCAATTGGCAAATTGAGCGGTCGCAAAGTGGTGGCATTGCTCTCTGATATGAATCAGCCGCTGGGAAAAGCCGTAGGTAATGCTCTGGAAGTAAAGGAAGCCATTGATACGCTGAAGGGACATGGTCCATCTGATTTCCTGGAACACTGCCTGGTTGTTGGTTCTCATATGCTCGTTATTGGCGAAAAAGCAGCCGATTTGGAATCCGCCCGGAAGATGGTACAGGACTCCCTCAGCGATGGGCGCGGCTTTGCCAAACTTAAGGAATTAGTCCTGAACCAGGAGGGTGACCCTTCCTACGTGGAACATCCTGAAAAATTCCCACTCGCACCAGTGATCGTCGATATCCATGCTCCCCGGGATGGTTTTCTCAAGGAGATCAATGCGCAGGAGATTGGTGAAACTTCAGTTGAGATGGGGGCGGGTCGGGTGAAAAAAGAGGATGCCATCGATCATACGGTTGGGATCATTGTGCATCACAAAGTCGGAGACCATGTAAAACAGGGAGATGTGTTGTTTACGCTGCATGCCCGGGATACTCAATCGATGGAGAACGCGGAGGTGCGGGTACTTCACGCATGCAAGTGGAGCGATACTGCATGTGAACCCTTACCTTTGTTCTATGAAGTGATCAGCTAAGGACAAATTTATTTGATTTTCCGCAGACATTATGAGATAATCAGGCTACAAAAGCGTTGATGGAAACGAGTAAGTCGATACGAACCTTCAGCGAACCCGGGATTGGTGCAAGCCGGGCAGGTGAGACTGACTGAAAATCCTTCCGGAGCTGTGATCTGAACGCGGAAATCCGCCAATAAGTGAGCCGAATCTTCATCCGTTATCCTGAAGCAGGTCTATTCTTTTTTGATGCACCTGACCGAGCGCTCGATTTTTGAGAAGCAGGGTGGTACCGCGGAATTTTCCGCCCCTGGTGAGGGGCGGTTTTTTATTTGGAGGATGAATGTTCAAACCAGTAACACCTAAACTTGATGTAAAGGAAATGGAAGAAAAAGTTTTACGCCATTGGCAGCGCCAGGATATCTTTCATAAGAGTCTTGATCAGAGGCTAAGCGGTAAAGACTATATTTTTTATGAAGGTCCTCCAACCGCCAATGGAAAACCAGGCGTTCATCATATTCTTGCACGTGTTTTCAAGGATATTTTCCCGCGTTATAAAACGATGCAGGGTTTTCATGTGTCCCGCCGCGGAGGCTGGGATACTCACGGCTTGCCGGTGGAGATCGAAGTTGAGAAGAAATTGGGATTTACCAGCAAACGCCAGATCGAGGCTTATGGCATTGGCAAATTTAACGAACTTTGCAGAGATTCTGCATTTACCTATATCCAGGAATGGGAGAAGTTAACCGATCGCATAGGATACTGGGTGGATATGAAATCTGCCTATATCACCTACAAGAATGAGTATATCGAATCAGTGTGGTGGATCCTCAAGAATTTTTGGGACCGCGACCTTTTATACCAGGGTTACAAGGTGGTTCCTTACTGCCCCCGTTGTGGAACGCCGCTCTCGGACCACGAGGTTGCGCAGGGGTACAAGGACGTGAGTGACCCCTCCGTTTTTGTGCGCATGCCACTGGCGGATACCCCGGGGACATCGTTATTGGTCTGGACGACCACACCATGGACACTGCCGGCAAATGTGGCTGTGGCGGCAGGAGAAGACGTAAATTACGTTACTGTGGAACGGAATTTACCCGAAGGCGGGAGCGAGCGTTTGATCCTGGCAGAAAAACTTCTCCCCAAGGTATTCGGGAGTGAAGAAGTGAAGGTGGTTGAACATTTCAAGGGAAAACATTTAAAAGGCAAGAAATATCTCCCGCTGTTTACTTTTCTGGCAACCACCAAACCAGCGCATTTTGTTGTGATGGGAAATTTTGTGACGACAGAGGATGGCACCGGGTTGGTGCACATCGCGCCGGCGTTTGGTACAGACGATATGCAGGTAGCGATTGACGAAGACCTGCCGATCCTCTCCACTGTAGCTGAAGACGGGACTTTTATTTCGGATGTAAAACCCTGGGCAGGCAAATTTGTAAAAGATGCTGATCCATACATCATGCGCGATCTGTTGGACCGCGGGCTGCTCTTTAAAAAAGAAGAGTACCTGCATTCCTACCCATTCTGCTGGCGCTGCGATACCCCGCTGCTGTATTATGCGAGACCCACATGGTATATCCGCACCAGTCAATTCAAAGACCGCATGGTGGAACTGAATAACCAGATCAACTGGTATCCGCAGCATATACGAAACGGCCGTTTTGGAAACTGGCTTGCGAACAATGTGGATTGGGCACTGGGACGAGAACGATACTGGGGTACACCACTGCCGGTATGGGAGTGCGAGAGCTGCCACAACCAGACCTGTGTAGGGTCAGTGAAAGAACTCTCCGAAAAAGCTGGTTATGATCTTTCTAAATCTGACCTGCACCGCCCGCATGTGGATGAGATCAAATTCAAGTGCAGCGAGTGCGGTGGACGGATGAAACGCGTGCCGGAACTGATCGACGTCTGGTTCGATTCCGGGTCAATGCCGGTTGGACAGTGGCACTATCCATTTGAGAATGAAAAACAATTCAAAGAGAGTTTCCCGGCAGATTATATCTGCGAGGCTGTAGATCAAACCCGCGGGTGGTTTTATTCGCTGCATGCCATCAGTACATTGTTATTTGATTCAATCTGTTACAAAAACGTGATCTGCCTGGGGCATATACTTGATGCCCAGGGACAAAAAATGTCCAAATCAAGAGGGAATGACGTTCCCCCGTGGGAAGTGCTTGACAAACACGGTGCGGACGCGATGCGCTGGTATTTATACACTTCAAGCCCTCCAGGGCAGGAAAGACGATTCTCGAGTGACCTGGTGGGAGAGGTTGTGCGTAACTTCACGCTGACCTTATGGAATACCTATTCATTCTTTGTCACTTATGCCAACCTTGACGGGTGGCAGCCGGATCCAGACGCGGTTATTGAATACAGTTCACTGGACCAATGGCTAAGGTCTTCTTTACATGCATTGGTTAGAGACGTGACTTTTGCTCTGGAAACGTACGATGTGGTGGGGGCAACCCGCCCAATAGAGCAATTTGTTGACCAACTTTCCAACTGGTACCTGCGCCGGTCACGAAGGCGCTTCTGGAAGAGCGGTTCGGACAACGATAAGAATGCGGCTTACGCAACGTTGTATGAAGCGCTAACCACCGTAAGTTCATTGCTGGCACCAACGATGCCGTTTATCGCTGATGATCTGTACATGAACCTGGTTGGAAGCCTGGATCCCAAGTCTGCCCAATCCGTGCATCTTACCAATTGGCCGCAGTATGACCCCGTGCTAATCAATGAGAAACTGAATCGGGATATGAACCTGGTGATGAAGTTAACTTCATTAGGTCACGCTGCTCGCAACAAGGGCAACCGAAAAGTTCGCCAACCCCTTTCTGAAATTGCATTCGCTCTGTCGAGCCGTGATGAAGAAGGAACCCTCAAGAAATATGCGGAGTTGCTGGAAGATGAGCTCAATGTCAAGCAGGTACGCGCGTTGAACTCTGCAGCAGAAGCGGTCAGCTACTCACTTAATCCACTGCCGAAGCAATTGGGGCAGAAGTATGGCAACAAATACCCGGAGATACGGAAACAAGTATTGGCGCTGGATGTCGAAAAAACCGCGACAGCACTACTTTCCGGACAAGGCTTGTCCCTAAAGGTTGAAAATGATCTGCTGGAAATACTGCCGGAGGAAGTGGAAGTACGCATCCAGGCGAAACAAGGATACTCCGTGGCTTCTGAGGGTGCATACGTGGCAGCGCTGGTAACTGAACTTACTCCGGAATTGATCGAGGAAGGTTTAGCGCGGGAATTTGTGCGCCGGCTGCAGGACCTGCGGAAAACTGCTGACCTGGATATTGCTGACCGCATAAATGTTGTGTATTCAGCAAGTGATCAGTTATCCCGGGCAGTGACGATCTTCAAGACATTCATCATGGCTGAGACCCTGGCAGTTGAATTGGTCAATGGGGAAATACCCGAATCATGGGTGCAGGTTGAAGATGAATTTGACGGCGAACGAGTATGTATCGCACTGGAAAAGAATTAATTATCGGGCTCCGTGAGGAGACCGACACGAGCAAGCATGCAATTAAGGTAAAATTGGACTGATTTCTGGAGGAATTGTTGAAAAAATTTACCCGAACTTATGGCTTGATGATCATCCTGGCAGCGGTTATCATTGGTTTTGATCAAATTACCAAGGGGCTGGTCCGCTCCAACCTGGAATTCGGTCAAATTTGGATGCCCTGGGATTGGCTGCTGCCATACGCGAGGATCATTCATATATCCAATACAGGGGCAGCTTTCGGATTGTTTAAAGGCGCGAACGCCATATTCATGATCCTGGCTGTCATTGTTGCGGGAGCGATCATCTATTATTTCCCTTCTGTATCCAAAAAAGATTGGATTGTCCGGGTGGCATTATCCATGCAGCTGGCTGGTGCACTGGGTAACCTGATCGACCGAATTGCCATTGGACATGTTACAGATTTTGTTTCCGTGGGTAACTTCCCGGTTTTTAACGTGGCGGATGCTTCGATCACGATTGGCGTGGGAGTCTTAATAATCGGAATGTGGGTGCAGGAAAAACGGGAGAAGAAACTCAAGCTCGCAGCGGATGCAGAGAGTGTAACAATTATGGAACCGAGTAAGAAAATTGAATGATAAAGTGCTCCAAATTTTAGTGCCTGGTGGGTCAACTGAGCGGCTGGATAAGGTTCTCGTATTAAATTTACCCGAACATTCACGGTCGAGAATACAGGCATTGATACGCGAAGAAAAGGTTAAAGTAGATGGCAATGTAATTACGAAAAGTGGATTTGTTGTAAATGGCGGAAACCAGATCGAGATTGCCATTCCTGAACCTGTCAGTTCTGAGCTGATCCCTGAAGACATAGCCCTGGATGTCATATTTGAAAATGATGACCTGGCAGTGGTCAATAAACCTGCGGGTATGGTCGTCCATCCGGCTGCAGGGCATGCCACGGGGACCTTGGTACATGCTGCGTTATCAGAATTTGACGACCTTGACGGGATCAATGGAGAAATCCGGCCCGGGATTGTGCACCGCCTGGATAAAGACACCTCCGGGTTGATCATCCTGGCGAAAAATGATTCTGCCATGCGCGATTTACAGGAGAAGTTCAAGTCACGCAAGGTGCAAAAAATTTACCTTGCGCTGGTCGATGGAAAACCACCAACCCCGACCGGGCGAGTGGAGGCGGCCATCGCCAGGGATCCTTCTCACCGGAAAAAAATGGCGATTGTGTCAACTGGAAGAGGACGCGCTTCGGTTACAGAATATAAAACACTTGAATCATACTTACAGCACACACTAATCGAAGCGCATCCGATAACGGGAAGAACTCACCAGATTCGCCTTCACCTGGCTTTTTTGAAATGCCCGATTGTAGGGGATACAGTTTACGGCAGAGTCCGCCCAAGTGTGGAAATTGATAGACATTTTTTGCACGCCGCCAGGCTCACCATCACCCTCCCGGGCGAAACTACTCCACGAACATTTGAAGCACCATTACCGGAAGAATTGAAATTGATCCTTGATCAAGTGCGCTAAGAAGAGGTCACAATTATGAAAATTATTGATATGCGTTCCGATACCGTGACACAACCGACTGAAGAGATGCGCAGGGCGATGGCGGCAGCTGAAGTTGGTGACGATGTTTACCTGGAAGATATGACAGTTCAGAGACTCCAGGAGCAATCTGCTGAGAGGATGGGGAAAGCCGCTGGTTTGTTCGTCCCTTCAGGCACCATGGGTAACCTCATCGCGGTTCTGGCACAGTGTGAGCGGGGTGACGAGATCATCATGGGGGACCTGGGGCATACATTTCTATTCGAGGGGGGCGGGGTTTCTGCCCTGGGAGGAGTTTTTCCCCACACGCTCAAGAACCTGCCTGACGGCACCCTGGATAAGGAGGCTTTGAAAGGTGCAATCCGACCAGATGATGTCCACCATCCGCATTCACGCATGGTCATCCTGGAAAACACGCATAACCGCTGCGGTGGTGTGGTACTGCCGCTTGAATATACCTCGTGGGTGGGTCAGTTTGCTCATGAACAAAAGTTGGCATTTCACATTGATGGTGCGAGGATTTTTAACGCTGCAGTTGCCCTCAAAACTGATGTCCGGTTATTGGTTAAGGAAGCGGATAGTGTAACTTTTTGTTTAAGCAAAGGGTTGTGCGCGCCGGTTGGTTCGGTGTTGTGCGGATCACTTGTTTTCATCGAGAAGGCACGGCGAATCAGAAAAATGTTGGGGGGAGGGATGCGGCAGGTGGGTGTTCTGGCAGCTGCTGGATTGGTAGCCTTAAATTCGATGGTAGACAGGCTGGAAGAAGACCACAGGCGTGCAAAAAAACTAGCTGAGGGCTTGAACCCAATAAAGGGTATCGAATTCAAGATGGGATTACCGGCGACAAATATGGTATTTCCATTTCTGGCTGATTCTGTCCACCTAACTCCTGGTGCCTTGAGTGGTAAATTAGCCGCCGAGGGAATCAAAGTGGGTGTTGTTGGTCCACGGAGTTTCAGGCTGGTAACCCACTATTGGGTTACTGATGAGGATATCGATAAAACAGTTGGAGCATTCCAGAAAATACTCCGCGGGGCGTAAGTTGAAGATCAATTAACCCGGTCTGTTATAATCAAAAATTGGAATTCAAGTTCAATTTGAAAGGTTTGTAAATATGGATCAATTTATTACGATAAATGATATTGATATCACTACCAATTTCATTCGTAAACACATTACTAAAACACCGCTTGTTGGTTTAGTACTGGGATCCGGGTTAGGTGGACTTGCAGACGAGGTGACAAACCCGGTTATTCTGCAGTACAAGGATATTCCCAATTGGCCGCTATCGACCATTCCCGGGCATAAGGGACAACTGGTCATCGGAGACCTGTTTGGGGTTCCTGCAATGGTAATGCAAGGTCGAACCCATTATTATGAAGGTTACCGCATGGACCAGGTGACGTTACCTATACGGGTGATGCAGCGCATTGGGGCCGGCACTATTATCCTGACGAATGCCGCAGGCGCGATTAACCCGGATTACACACCAGGTGATGTGATGGTGCTGACAGACCACATCGCATTAATCGGCATGGCAGGACTAAACCCACTGCGCGGGCCAAATCTCTCGGAATTTGGTGAACGCTTTCCGGACATGAGCCAACCATATGACCGAGAATGGATCGCAAAAAGCAGGGACATTGCCAAGCAAAACGGGATCAACTTACACGAGGGAGTGTATGTTTGTCTTTCCGGACCTTCGTTTGAATCGCCGGCTGACCTGAGGTTCTTGCGAATCATTGGTGCGGATGCGGTGGGGATGTCAACCGTGCCTGAGACGATCATCGCCCGGCACGGCCGCACACGAGTGCTTGCTTTCTCAGGTATCAGCAACAAGGCTAATCTGGATGGGAACACTGAAACAACACACGAAGAAGTTATCGCAGCGGGTTCCATCATTGTGCCAAAGTTAACCACCTTAATCAAGGAGTTTTTGAGGTCTCTACCTGTTAATCGTTAACGGAGTGAGAATTAATAGTTAATGACGACGTTGCTGCGGTTCTTATCCCAATACGAGATTGTCTTTTATATTTTGTTGGGTATTGTATTAATCATTTTTTCTCGCAAGGTTTACCTGGCATGGAAAGAATGGTCAATCGCGTTATTCGGCTTGGAGAAGGAACACACTCAGAGGCAAATCAACCAGGGGATCACTGTGTTGATCTTTACTTTGGCATTGGGCGTTGGATTATTTATCGTAACAACATTTGTGACACCGGCAGTTCCGGGAATCCAACAAGTATCCACGCCTACGCTTGAACTGACCTCACAACCTGCGATTGATTTGTCAACACCAACCGTAATGGCGACAACACAAGGTTTAATCCCGACGCTCACAGCTATACTTGATCGTGGGTGCGTGGCTGACCAAATTGAATGGACAGACCCAATCAACGGTGAGATTATCAGCGGGAAATATTTGCTAAAGGGTATTGTGAATGTTCCCAACTTGGGGTTTTACAAGTTTGAATATTCAGTGGTAGATGCCAACAACTGGACAACGATTGCAGCGGGCAATAAGCCTGTTATTGATGATGCGTTGGGAGGCATTTGGGATACCAGTTCACTCACTTCCGGCGATTATCAACTACGCCTGATCGTAACCGATATTGCAGGCAAACCCCTGCCTGAATGTGTTATCAACATCACAATCAATTCACCTGATTAGGAATACTATGCCCGCAATCGATATCCGCCCCGCAATCTCTACTGACATTCCCCACCTGGTTCTTTTTGACCATACCGTAGAAACCACACATGTTCTCCAAATGGAGTCAGTGGTTGCAAACGGCAATATTGATATCGGTTTCAAGGAAACCAGGCTCCCAAGGTCACTGGTGCTGCCTTATCCGAAACCTTTTGAGTCAATGAAGGATTCATGGACGAGGCATGGTTTGTTTTTGGTGGCAAGGTTGGATGCAAAGCTGGTGGGTTATTTGATTCTTGAACTCTCTGAGGAAACAAAAATTGGGCTAATAACCGATCTTGTGGTGAATAGTCCTTCCCGCAGACTGGGTATTGCCTCCGGGTTGTTAATTTCCACCAGGACCTGGCTTAAGAAAAAAGGTATCCGGCGGGAAAATCTGGTTGTGCAAGCAAAAAATCATGCTGGAATCGCCTTAGCCGGAAAGCTGAAAATGGATTATTGCGGTTACCTGGACCATTATTATGCGAACCGGGATACCGCGATATTTTTTACTTCAGTAATCTGAGGGTTGGATGGATTGACATGGATTGGATGAACGGGGTTATCACGATAGTAGTAACGATCAGTGACATACTCACTGCCGGCATTGCCATCCTCGCTTTTTCCATTTTGTTGTACAGCCTCAATTTTAACCTGCGAGATAGAGTGGCACGGGCATTTGCCCTGATCATGATCTGCCTGGTGATCGTTTTCTCCACCGAATCATTCAGCACCACTGGCAACACTCCTGCAGGGATTGATTCGTGGTTAAGGGTTCAATGGGTTGGCATCATCATGCTGCCTGCGGCTTATCTAAACTTTTCTGATGCACTGCTGGCTACAACCGGATTGCCCTCACGCTGGCGCCGTAAATGGGCGATTCGCATAACCTATTTTGTCTCCTTTATCCTGGTAATTCTCCTGGGGACTCCCTGGTTCCTGGGGACGATAGTCCTCGACCAACCTCCGGCACCTCACCACCGGGCAACAATTCAGACAGGCCTGTTTACCATTTATTATGCGGTGATCATGGTGCTCTCATGGATCAACTTTATCAGGGCATATCAACGTACGATCACACCCACCAGTAAAAGACGTATGTTCTATCTCATCCTGAGTGGACTTGCCCCAGCCTTCGGTTCATTCCCATTTCTGTTATACGCGTCGACCTTTGCAGCCAACCAGACATTCCTGTTCTGGCTGCTGGCAATTTTAGCCAACCTAATCGTGGGTGGATTCATTTCAATCATGGCCTATTCGGTGGCATTTTTTGGTGTACATTGGCCAGATAGGGTAGTGAAGAGCCGTTTATTAAAATGGGGGCTGAGGGGACCAATCACTGCGAGTTTGACATTGGCGATCGTGACGATAGTGCGGCGTGGAGGGGAAGTTTTTGGTAATCCCTACAGTGCGCTGGTGCCGATCGTAATGGTGATCACTATTGTGGTGTCTGAATTCCTGATCACACTATTCTATCCATATATTGAGAAATGGTTGTTTTACAATAAGGATGAAGATGATTTTCAGATTCTTCGATCATTTGAAGAAAAGACGATTACCCGCAGTGATCTACGCCAACTCCTTGAAATGATCCTGGCAGCGGTGTGCGACCGGATGCAGGTGAAGGGGGCTTACCTCCTGGCCCAGGAAACTGAAGGATACGAGCTAATTGAATCCACAGGTGCAAAGAAATTCAGTAATGATGAACTATCTGATTTCGAAAAAACTGTTGAGCAGAAAACTCAAGGAGATTCAATTTTTGTCTGGAATTCCGATGCGATCATTCCCCTGGTTGTTGACTCAGGGAGAAGTGAACAGGACAAACCATTGGGATTCCTTGGCATCATCGATCATGGCGCATCAGTTTCTATGGACCTGGAAGAAATGGCGGCATTAAAGACGCTAACAGACCGGGCGGCAATTATCCTGCGGGATCGAGCAACGCAGGAACAACTATTCCAGATGATGGATAATCTGAATCCTCAAAACGAATTGATCCAACAGTTGCGCGTGGCTGGGAGATACAACCGGTCGGGGATTCTTGACCTGCAATCTTCCCTGGAGAAGAATGAGTTGCGCCATGCAGTGAAGGACGCGCTGACACATTATTGGGGGGGGCCGCGCCTGACCGACAATCCATTAATCAGACTGAGGATCATCCAGGAATCGGTTTATGAAGGTGAGCAAAATTCCACCAATGCGCTACGCAGCGTCTTGAAATCTGCCATTGATCATATCCGTCCCGGCGGTGAGCGCCGCTACACTGGTGAGTGGCTATTGTATAATATTTTAGACATGAAATTTTTGGAGGGGAAAAAGGTTCGGGAGATTGCCATGAAATTAGCATTGTCAGAAGCCGACCTTTACCGCAAACAGCGTGTGGCGATTGATCTGATCACAGAGGAAATCGTCAAGATGGAATTAAAAGCCACAGGCAAAAATGGTGGATCTTAGCACCTTAATCGTTATTATTGGCCGGGAGGGGTAATTAAATGAAAATCGATGACGATCCACAACAGGACGGAAATTTAGAGTTAGATGAAGGTTGGTGGGGTTCAGTTCTTTCAGATGAAGAAGCTTTCGAAGTAGAGCCGGATGGATTAAATTGCACCCCTTGTGCGAATTCCGAGTCAAGCCAAATTGATTGGGAGTGCGCCAAGAAGATTTTTGACCAGGACCAGGTGGTTCTGCTTAAAGTGAGCGGCTACAATCGTGGAGGTTTATTGGTTAGCGGACAGGGTATCCAGGGATTTGTACCGATATCGCACTTGATAGACCTTCCGTTAGATGTTAATGAAGAAAACAAGCAGGAATTCCTGGCAACTTACGAGAATCGTTCTCTTTACCTGAAGATCATTGAATTTGAACAAGCAAGCCAAAGGTTGGTTCTTTCTGAGCGAGCTGCGCAAGCCGGTGAGGGCAAACGGCGGGAGCTGTTTGAACAGTTAAAACCGGGTGCGGTTGTGTGCGGCGTCCTGACCAATGTAACAGATTTTGGCGTGTTTGTTGATCTTGGAGGTGTTGAAGGACTAGTACACGTCTCGGAGCTCTCCTGGGGGCGTGTGGAGGATCCTAAAGCATTGTTTTCCATTGGGCACCAGGTTAAGGTGATCGTTTTAAGCATTAATGATGCCAATTCCAGGATTGCCTTGAGCATTAAACGTTTGACTCCAAATCCATGGGATAAATTAGTCAACGATTATCATGCTGGAGATACACTTACCGCGAACATCACGACCATTACGAGGTTTGGAATGTTTGCCAGGCTGCCGGAAGGGATTGAAGGATTGATCCATATTTCTTCGATTCCGGATTTTCATAACAGCCATGAGTTGGCGCGAATCTTTTCAAATGGACAGGAAGTGAAAGTTAAGATTTTGCACATGGATGCTGACCGCCGGAGATTAGGATTAGGACTGGTAGAAGATTCATGAACCAACCTGCAAGGAAAAAAACTTCACCAGTCCCTGGCAGCAAGCAAATCCCGTTACCTTCTGGTGTACCGATAAAATCACGGTTCAAACTAGCACTCTCATATTTCACGAAATATGGATGGGATCTCGCGGGAATCTTTTTGCTTTTAATTGCGGCATTGATTCTACTTGGATTGCTGGGATTATCACGCGGCTTGGTTACGAGCGCCATGGTTGTATTGGTCAGACGCGCTCTTGGTTGGGGAGGGTATGGATTGGTGTTGTTGTTGGCTGGACTGGGAATTATGGCCATCCGCTATAAGGCAGGAAAACCTTTTCCCCTTGGATTTGGTCAGTTCATTGCCATCGAGATGGTGTTTTTTATGTTACTGCCCATTCTAAATTTCTTATCGCGAGCAACCCTCGTGGAATCCGAAGCAGGTAAGGGCGGAGGGACCCTCGGCTGGGGTTTCATGCACCTCCTGCCAGGCTGGATAGGATTTCTGGTCTACCTGGGGATTTTTACGCTATCGTTGATAATCGCATCCGGATTATGGAAAAGGATGACCCATAAAATTTTAGGATGGAGCCAAATCCCCATACCTGCATATCCATCGGAATACAAAGATCAGAAAAAGAGAATATCGAAAAGAACGCATAGGGAAACAATAACGCCAAAGGTCAATGAACAATTATTAGTTCACAAAACAGCGTGGCGTGACGACCGCTTACCTCCAATCAACTTGCTGCACTCGGAGAGGACTGTAATACCCGATCCCAACCAGATTAAAGAAAAGGCGTTAACGATTGAACATACTCTGGCAGAATTCAGCCTTCCAGTTAAAGTTGTGGGTTACCGGATTGGACCTACCGTGACTCAATTTGCTCTTGAACCGGGTTTTACGATTAAAACCGCAGCAGATGGAACGGTAAACAAACAAAAAGTTCGCGTTTCTCAAATTGCTGCCCTCACCCGCGACCTGACGCTGGCTTTATCGGCATCACGCTTACGTATAGAAACTCCAGTTCCGGGAAGGTCTTATGTGGGCATAGAAGTGCCTAACAGCGATGGTTTCATTGTCCGCTTGCGACCAATCCTGGAATCGGAAGAGTTCAAGGCCATAAAATCGCCGCTGGCGATGGGGTTAGGAAAAAACGTCTCTGGAGAACCTGTGGTGGCAGATTTAGGAAAGATGCCTCATCTCCTCATCGCCGGGACGACAAATTCAGGTAAATCCGTTTGCCTGGCAGCCTTGATCACCTGCATGGTGATGAATAACACCCCCCATGATCTCAGGTTGGTAATGCTGGATCCGAAAATGGTCGAATTGGTGCGGTTTAACGGGATCCCCCACTTGTTAGGCAAAGTTGAAACCCAACTGGAAAGAATGCTGGCAGTCTTGCGGTGGGCTCAAGTTGAAATGGATAACCGCTATCGATTAATGGCGGAGGCAAAGGTAAGAAATCTGGAAGGTTACAACCGCAAGATGCTGCAAAAAAAACAAGAGACTCTGCCCAGGATCGTAATCCTCGTGGACGAACTGGCAGATTTGATGATGTCTGCTCCCGATCAGACTGAACACAGCCTGATCCGATTGGCTCAAATGGCACGCGCAACGGGGATCCACATGATCGTGGCAACGCAGCGGCCCAGTACTGATATTGTGACCGGTTTGATCAAAGCAAATTTCCCTGCCAGGATCGCATTTGCCGTAGCTTCTTCAGTTGATTCACGTGTGGTTCTGGATTCCAATGGGGCTGAGGATTTGTTGGGGAAGGGCGACATGCTCTTCATGGACCCAGCAAGATCCGGTTTACAGCGCATCCAGGGAATAATGATCAGTGACGCTGAAGTGGAAAAAATCATCTCACATTGGCAAAAAATGACGAACGGGGCGGGGGAAGCGAGTGCTCCATGGGAAAGCCTGATTTCCGAGGCAACCCTGGAGGCTTCGGACCAGTTAATTGAAAAAGCCATTGGCGTAGTTAAGGCTGCAGGTAAGGCGAGCGCATCACTGCTGCAACGCGTTCTGCGCGTAGGATACCCCCGCGCAGCACGCCTGATTGATGAACTGGAGGAAATGGGCATCATCGGTCCTTCAGTCGGAAGCGGAAAAGACCGGGAATTGCTGGTCGATGCTGAGGATAATCAGGCAGATTCCACAACAGAAGATTTTTAATGGGATGAACTTGACAGTTCACGCTTCAACCATTAGGATAACAAATCTAATTAATGAAAAAAGGAAAGCATGAGCGATAAACAGGAAACTAAAGTAAAAAGCAAGTGGTCTCTGGAAATGTATCTACGCAAGGTTTTTAAAAATGTAATTGATCCAATCGCCAGGGGTCTGCTAAAAATTGGGATCACCCCAAATACAGTCACAGCAATTGGTTTCCTGTTAAGTACAGTTGCTGCCGTATTTGTGTCCCAGGGGAAATTCACAATCGCGGGATTGATTCTGCTGGTGGCAGCCCCATTGGACGTGGTGGATGGATCAATGGCTCGCATGATCGGTACGCCTTCCGCTTATGGCTCATTGATCGATTCTGTCACAGACCGTTATTCCGAGCTGGTGGTTTTTGGCGGAATGATGTTTTACTTTTTGAATACACAAAACATCCTGGCTGGAATGCTGGTTTACGTGGCTGCAGCTGGGTCGGTGCTGGTTTCTTATGTAAAAGCGCGCGCAGAAGGGTTGAACTTAAATTCCAAAGTAGGTCTCTTAACCAGGGTGGAGCGTCTGATCATCTTGATCATCTGCCTGGTTTTTAATATCCCCATGGTGGCACTATGGATCATTGCAGTACTGGCTAATTTCACCGCCATTCAGCGGTTGTTATTTGTGCGCAAACAGGTTTTGAAGTAAATTTTATTTAATCGTAATATTTTTGAGAAAGGAAAAAGAAAATGGTTAATGGTTTTACTATATTTGGACTTAAAATTTACTTTTATGCATTGATCATCATCGCCGGTGCACTTCTGGGGACATGGTTAATTTCACGGGAAGCTAAAAGAAAAGGCATGCCTGGTGATCTGATCTGGGATGTGCTGCCATGGATCCTGATGGCCGGAATTATCGGTGCTCGCATCTGGCATGTATTAACACCAAACGAAGCCCTTTTAATCGATGGCAAGAACCCATACTTCATGTACCCGCTGGATATTTTCAAATTCCGCCAGGGAGGGTTGGGTATTCCCGGGGGAGTGATGGCAGGTGCGTTGGCGTTCTGGTTTTATGCAAAGAAAAAAAAGGTCAGTTTCAGTAAATGGCTGGATGTTAGCGCTCCCGGTTTGGCTCTGGCACAGGCAATCGGCCGTTGGGGCAATTTCTTCAACCAGGAAGTGTATGGTTTGCCAAGCAAACTTCCATGGGCTATTTATATAGACCCGGCACACAGACTCCCAGGTTTTGAAAGTGTGGAGCGTTACCATCCAACCTTCTTTTACGAATTCCTGTGGAATTTACTCAACATGGCAATTTTATTGTGGGTTGGCAGGAAATTCGCAGACAAATTGAAAAGCGGTGATGTGTTCCTACTCTACATGATCATCTATCCTGTGGGACGCTTCCTTTTAGAGTTCATCCGTCTGGAATACTCACCCATTGCAGGGGTCAACATCAACCAGGTGGTTATGGCAGTCATCGGAATACTCTCAGCCGTGGCACTGGTCTTGCGCCACGTGATAAAGAAACCGTCAATTCCGAGTGAAATACAGGTAGGCGAGTAAAATTGTATCGAGGTTATCCAGATCAACAGGATAACCTCTAATTTTAGGAGGTTAGAATGAATCGTTTTATCATCCTCGGATCAGCGAATGCTGTACCGAAAATCGGACAGGAGAATACCCACCTGTATGCCCAGGTGGAAACCAGGCGAATTCTCATTGATTGCGGGGATAATGCCCTGGTTAGCCTCAAGAAGAACGAGGTTGGCCCGAACACAATCACCGACCTGATTTTGACTCACTTTCACCCTGACCACACAGGAAGTTTACCGTTATTTTTGATGACTATGTGGCTGGAGAAAAGAACGCTGCCATTAACAATCCATGGACTGGAATACACACTCGACAGGGCAAAAGCTTTACTCGGATTGTTTGGCTGGAGTAATTGGGCTGGCATGTATCCGGTCACTTTCAACACAGCTAAAGAAGAAGGATCTACCACGCTTATCCAGGACATTAATTTCAAAGTCTCCGCAATGCCAGTGCTGCACTTGATCCCAACAATAGGGCTGCGTTTTGACTTCGCGGCAGGACAGACAGTAACTTACAGTTGTGATACAGAACCCTGTGATAACTTGATGAAACTGGCAAATGGGGCGGATATCCTTCTGCAGGAATCAGCAGGTCCTGGCAAAGGACATACATCAGCAGCACAAGCAGGGGAAATCGCTGCAGCGGCGAATGTGAAGCATCTGATATTAATCCATTACGACCTGAATGTTGGGAGGGAAGAGTTGCTAAGGTTAGCACAGAAGAACTTTACTGGAGAAGTGAGTTTGGCTGTTGACGGGATGAAGCTGTTCTGATTTACCACCCCTCCAAAAAGCCAACCCATTCCTGATTGTCATTCAAATATCGCGAAAACACGTATGACGCAGAGGACGGCGGTTCCTTTGGGATACGCTGCAAAGCCATTCCTGAATCCCGCAGGGTCCTGCCGCCTTTACGATGGTTGCAGGCAGGGCAGGCGGTTACCAGGTTCGTCCAGGTGTGCTGACCGCCCAGGTGCTTAGGCAGAACGTGATCAACTGTCATATTCCTGGATTGG
Source organism: uncultured Anaerolinea sp. (assembly GCA_964533735.1). Taxonomy (GTDB): domain Bacteria; phylum Chloroflexota; class Anaerolineae; order Anaerolineales; family Anaerolineaceae; genus UBA6107. The sequence goes on from CAZHMD010000005.1 coordinate 75,210, forward strand.
GAGCCACAATATTGACAATGCCAGGTATCGCGCCGGAATACTTCCAGGCGGGATAGGGCAACCTTGGGTCTCGGGCGGACAATCAGGTGATCGAGGCGAATAACAGACGGGATTGGAAAAGTTGCCGATGGAGAATTGATTGTTCCGCGGCCGTTGAGGATTAAGAATGCCTTACCTGTAACCATTAAACCTACAGCACGTTCGAACCGGCAGACGTTTATTGGTTCATAATTGGCATTGAGGACAAGAACCGGGTTTTCCATAACACAGCAAATTATAGCATTGAGAGAAAAAGGCGACAAATAATTTATTCGCATAGCCATTATGGTCTACGAAGGAGTACCAAGTAAGTTTTTATGAAAATAATTGCTCCACTGGTATAATCACTTATTACCAAAATCTAAAAAAGGAGGCCGCAATGAACATTAAAGAACAAGTCGAGTATTTAATGCAGGGCACTGAATATGGCGACAGCACTCTCAAACAAAATATGGCGGACGAGCTCGCAGGTCGCTTGCTTTCCAGCCAAAAGGAAGGAAGACCCCTGCGTGTTTATTGCGGTTTCGACCCGCGCAAAGCTGATCTACATCTCGGACACACGGTTCCGATGCGCAAGTTACGTCAGTTCCAGGAGCTGGGACATGACGTTACCTTTGTGATCGGTAATTACACTTCGCTGATTGGCGACCCATCAGATAAAGATGTCCTGCGACCCCAGCTGACCCATCTTGAAGTTGAAGCTAATGCGAGGACATACGCGGAACAGGCATTCAGAATCCTTGATCCCCAAAAGACAAAAATCCGTTATAACGCTGAATGGTTATCGGAATTAAGTTTTGAGGAATTAATCCGCCTGGCTTCGAATTTTACGATGCAGCAATTCCTCACCAGGGACAATTTTAAACTTCGATGGGAAAAAGGGGATGCCATATACCTGCATGAAACGTTTTACTCTATCATGCAAGGTTACGATGCCTATATGCTCAAGGCTGATGTGCAAATTGGCGGAACTGATCAGTTATTTAATATCATGACCGCCGCGCGCAAGATCATGACCAACCTCGGCGCACAACCCAACATTGCCATCATTCTTGGTATCCTGCCGGGAACCGATGGCGTGGTAAAAATGAGCAAATCGCTGGGGAACCATATTCCCATCAATACTGATGCTGCGGACATGTATGGCAAGGTAATGAGTATCCCGGACATGGCAATGGGTCAATTCTTCCGATTGGTTACCCGGCTGACCCCTCCTGAGATCAACGCGATTGAAAATGGTGTTAAAGATGGGACCATTCATCCGCGGGATGCCAAGATGAAATTGGCCAGGGAGATTGTCGGTTCATTTTATGGGGATGGGGATGCAATGCATGCGGAAAGTGTTTTCGTGAACACTTTTCAAAAAGGTGCTGTGCCTGATGAAATCCCTCAATATAAATTAATTGAAAATCAGACCATTGTGGATTTACTGGTGATTACCGAATTGGCGAAAAGCAAGACGGATGCCCGCAGATTAATCGAACAAAAAGGGGTGAAATTCGAAGGGAAGGTCATTGATGATCCCTCAACACGAATGGAATCGACTGGAGTCCTTCAAATCGGGAAGCGCCATTTCTTGAATCTAATCAAGTAGGCAAAAATCCCCCGTGAAACCTTGCGGGGGTTTTTTTTATTTATATTGATTCGTTGTCTGGGAAAATATACTGGTCCCGATTTCTTGAGCGCTTATTGCCGTTGAGTTTTCAAGTGCAACCACCACCACGATTGGTAAACCTTTCCAATCTGGGGGAGTACCCTGAATGAACCAATCCAAATGACCGGAATCTATTGGGACAGTCGAAGAGATTGCCCATCCAGCCTGGTTTTCACGCGCCATTTGTTGAATGGATTCTGTGTAATCCAGGTTAGTGGAAGTGCTGGATCCAAGAGTCTCATCGATGAGAGTCCAATTGTCTCCTCCATTGCGGTATGCCAGCGCAATCGAAGGTTCCACAAAGAATCCACCATTGGAAAACGGTGTGTACGCCAATGCCATATGTAACGGGGTAACAAGTAATTCAGATTCGCCACGAAAAAGCTTCGAAAAATCAGTAAATGAATCGAGATTATTGGGAGTCGAACTCTCAATTTGGATTTCAGACTGGTCGAGAAAACCGGATTGCTCATAAAGAGTGTAAATGTCAACGGGTTGCAGCGCGCTACTGATCTCCTCCAAGACACCTGGGCAACCTGCCACAATCATGTCTACCAGATCAGGTTCATCGATTGGCTGCATTGCGCATCCTGTTGTATCCATTAGGCGGGATGAACTAATCAATGGTGGAATCGGAGGCAATACGAGGTCATGATTCAACAGTAAATTGAGTATCAAACCACCGGTGGCACTGCCCGGCGGGTAGAGCCCTTGAGTTGCCCGGTTTAACAGCGGTGCCGCAGGATCTGCTTTCCAGGTTTCCATGGATTCTGATAACCGATTTGAATCAAATGTTGGCGAAGTAGCCATGGCGAGGATTTCGCCAGTCTGAGCATTGAGAACAATCACTGAACCTGTTTGCCCGAAAAGTTCACTATCCGCGGACTGCTGTAAAGCCAGGTCGATGCTAATGCGGAGGTCATACCCGGGAGGATATTGCGAATAAAGCAAACGAGCCTGAAACTGATCGGTATAATTACCCTCAATGACCCCCCGCAAGAGGTAATCCTGGCTGGCTTCCAACCCGGCCTGCCCATAGCCTGCATCGGAGTATCCTACGACTGCGCTGAGAGGCGGGTAGGTGACGGAACGCGAAAGTTCACCCGGTTCACCAATCGTTTTGACCAACACCTGGTTATTACGGTCATAAATTGTTCCCCGGTGAACATACTGGTCTGAAATAAACCGCCGCGGATTATCATTGCGCAAAAGCAAACTTTCACTTCTGAATGTACTCCACCAGCCCGCGATAATTAATAACGCCGCGATAGCAGCCAGGAAAACACTCCCCACGAGCAGGTACGGTCGGCTGCGCTCCAGGGCTACGGGACGGTCTTCTGACTGATTGCTGATGACAAGCAGTAACGCAACCGAGAAGAAACAGCTTACAAGAGAAGACCCTCCGTAGGAAACGAATGGCAGGGTGACACCCGTTAATGGCAGCAGCCGGATCGAACCACCAATAATCAAAATGGCCTGACTGATGAAAGTAGTGGTAATTCCGGCGGCGAGAAACCTTTGGAAATTATTAGGCGCATGGAGCGCGATGGAAAATCCCCTTATTGAAAAAAATGCGATTAGGAGGAGCAATGCGCCTGCGCCAAGCAAGCCTGTCTCTTCAAATATCGCGCTAAAAATGAAGTCAGAATGGGCAACTGGAACCACACCAGGCGACCCGAGACCGATGCCCCTGCCAAGAATTCCACCATTCGCGGCGGCGATAATGGATTGCACGATCTGGTACGATTTACCATTAGGATCAAGCCAGGGATTCAACCAGGCTTCAATTCTCAGTTGGATAACATCAAAAACAAGATAACCCGCCACCAATGCTGCAAGAATGGCGATAAAACTAATCAATAAAACCCGCCTGCGACCAGTTGCAAGGTATATCACGACGGCGTAAAGAGCTACAAAGAGCGACGCCGTACCGAGGTCGCGCTGACCGACCAGGATGAGAAACGCAATTCCGGAAATGATCAAGGTGGGCATCATTAACTGAAGAAACTTGAAGCGAACATGAAGGTTATCTGCCAGGTATGCTGCAAGGTAAATGACGAGCAATATTTTTAAGATTTCTGACGGTTGAAGATAAACACCGAAAAAGTTTAACCACAGATTTGGTCCTGTGCCGCCAGGGTAAACACCAAGCAAGAAAGTTAATAACGTAAGCAATAACCCGGCTGACAACCAAACATATTTATAACGTCTCAAGAGGGGCAATAGTTTGGTAAAGCGGATGATGAAGAAAAAAAGCGCCAGGCATAGTGCCAACCAGGCAGTCTGCCTAAACCCAAATGCAGGGATGAGACGATAGATCGTGACCAAGCCCCAGGCGGTGAGAAGGCTTACCAGGGGGAAGAGGTAGGGATCGCGGTCTGGCAGGTGCTCGATCGTTTGCCGATTTACATAGAGGATTCCGGCAAGCCACACAATGAAACCAATCCATTGCTGCCATCGCAGATCAGCAGCCCAACTGTGATAGCGAACCGCTGGAGCAAAGGTTAAGATTACGCATGCGGTGAAATGAAAAATGACCGCAAGCCTTATTAAGCGGATTTGGATCACATCTCTTTGTGAATTGGCTGTCGAGAAAAGCAGGCTCACTTTATATACTTGTCTACCAAAATGCCGAGTTTTTTAATTGAGTTTTTATTAATCGCTGATTTCGCAGTAATGATGGCATTCTCAAGGGCGTGATTACAATTGCAATCCTGGTGTTCACCCAAATTCTCGACCAATTTCATGATGGTCTGCTGAGCCAGCTCAGTGTTCTTATGAAGCGTTTTAACTACCAGGTCAACATTGACGGATTCTTCCGTCAAATGCCAGACATCATAATCGGTTACGTGAGCCATAACCGCATAACAGATTTCGGCTTCACGTGCCAAAAACGCTTCAGGGGATGTGGTCATGCCGATCAGTGAAATACTCCATGCCCGGTATGTATTGGATTCGATCTTTGTAGAGAAGCGCGGTCCCTCGATGGTGATCATTGCACCGCCCTGGTGCGTGTCGGCGCCGACTGAAGAAAGTGTTTGATAAAGGAGGGTTGATAGCACCGGACAGAACGGATCAGCCACACTCACATGTGCCACCAGACCTTCTTCAAAAAAAGAACGCTTTCTCAGGTGGGTGAAATCAAAAAGCTGCGAGGGGACAACGATATGTCCGGGGGCAAAATCTTCACGCAAAGATCCGCAAGCGCTAATGCTGACGATTTGCTCCACCCCGAGGGATTTGAGGGCGTAAATGTTCGCGCGATAATTTACTTCAGTGGGAGTGAGGGTGTGCCCAATCCCATGGCGTGCAAGGAATGCCACTTTCCTTCCTTCCAGGTTGCCAATGATTATCGGCGCACTGGGTTTTCCGAATGGAGTATCAACATCCATTTGAGTTGCCTCTTTCAGGGCTGGGAAATCATACAATCCGGAACCGCCAATTATTGCCAATACAGGTTTATTCATGTGTTCTCCATAATCCCGCTTAGTCGGGGATTTTCACTTCCATAATTTGCTTGCCTACCCTGACTTCATCCCCGGACATTAAAATTGTTGGGCTAACAATGCGTTCATCGTTTAAGAATGTGCCGTTCGTTGAGGAAAGATCCTCGATCCACCAATGCTTGTTCTTGTAAATGAAGCGAGAATGAATTGTAGAAACCGTATCGTCCAGAAGAAAAATTGTATTGCCTTCGTCCCGACCGATGGTGACCTCTGATATCGTATACGTGGTTTCCATATTACCTTCGTCAGTTCCCGGACGTACCAGGGTGATCGCAGGTACTTTTTGAGATTGGATGAGCTGTGTATTGAAGCGTAGATCTCTCCACAATGTATAGATCATCCAACCGAGAAAACTGTAGAGAATAATGACCAGGGCAATACGTAAAAGTAAAACAACAATGGCTGTGATTATTCACCACCTTTATTAATCTGATCTGTTTGTCCGCGTTCGGCATCCGGGAGGTTGTGTTCATCCGAGAAGACAAACTGGTAACCGCTTAGAGAAACCACATCTCCAGAATTTAATGTTCTTTGCACAACCCTTTCGTGGTTTACAAATGTCCCACCGGTGGAACCAGTATCGAAAAGGACATACCCTTTTTGTGTGCGCCGAATCTGGGCATGTATTCTCGATATGCGGATATCGTCGATCATGATGTCATTGGTCCTTTTACGCCCGATATTGGTTACCGGCAATGTTAGGGCGATTTCCTGCCTGTCATGAAAAATTAATACTGGCGGTCTCAAAAGTGATGATAGCATTGACGGTTCTGTTACCTGAGCTGCATGGACAATATTCACAGTTTCCATGGTTTTTTCTTCTTCGACGGCTTCAAAACGAAATTGCCCTTTGTTGAATGAGGACTCGGCAACCAGTTCAAACGCAGGCAGCAAATCCAACCTCAACCCATATTCATTAAGGATCGATTGATAAGCTTGTGTTAGGTTAGCCTGCCAACTCTCCGTTCTTTTCCAAACCGCAACGTCTCCCGGGTTCATTTTCACAATAAAGCGGTTTGGAGGATTTTGTACCTGCATATCCTCAAGGAACAAACTATCTCGAATGGCTTCATATAAATTGGCCATCAACTCAGCGCTCTGATCCACCCAAGGAAAAAAGGAAGCACTCTTCTCAATCAATGCCTTAATCTGGTTTTCAAAAAAATCCAATCCATTCATGATGATGAATTATAACGAAAAAAAGTATTGTATTGTGGATTAATTGTGAAGGTTTGTTATGCAGGTGAGGATATCTTCCAAACCCTGGCATTGACGATATTCTGCAGATCAATAACCGGCATACGGATATTTACCCCGCGCTCTCCGCCGGATATATGGATTTCTTCCAGTCCTTCCACGCTGCTGTCAAGGATCATGATGAATCCTCGATGAAGAAGCGCCAGCGGTGAGATCCCACCAGTTTGAAGCCCTGTGAGAGCTTCAGCCTCCGCTTGCGTGGTTAAGCGGACTTTCTTTTGTCCCAGAAGGTCAGCGACTGCCTTCAGATCAACTTTGGCATTTCCGGGCAGCATGCAGAGAACCGGTTTTGAATTTGGCTGCAAGAGGATGATGGATTTATAAACCAGGTGAACAGGTATATGCAAAAATTCGGCCGTTTCCACTGCTCCCAGTTTTTCTGGTGGGAGTTCAAAGATCTGATAACGGATTTTTTTTGAGTCAAGGAAACGAGTTACATTATTCGTTTTCATTGAGTTCAACCACCACAAAATATCGGGTTGCTGTAAATCCAGCCGCGTTTTTTACCGAGGAAATCAATTATGCATTGAACGCGGTAATAACCGTCTTCGGTGATTGTTAAAGTAAGCGTATCTGTGTTTTGGACGGTGGCGAAAACCTTATTGTTATGGATAACGCTTATGTCTGCCCGCCGGGGAGTTCTTACATGCAGAGTGCCGCCCTTGATCAATTTTATGGAGTCGCCCATTTGCCCTAATTGGTCATCAGTTTCGATGGAGAAAGTAAAACCTTTTGTGGAAGCAGGAAGATCATACCCGATAAAAGAATGACCGTTTTGAAGTGCAAGGTATACCTGGCGGCTGTCAGTCAGCAGATCAAGAGTAAGATCATCCGCTATTAAAAGGTGGTTGTTAATTGCAGAAAAATGAAAATTATAAGGAAGAACGGTTTTCTTGAATAAACTTTTCTTAAAAGCCAGGGCGTGTGAATCGGATCCTGCCACTGCAAACACGAATTTCCCAGCAGTAAGTAGTTCGTCCCATTTTTGTAATGTGTCAGGGTGAGGTGAATGTGCCATGAACTCGGGGAAAAAAGCATAGAACAAGGCTCTTGGAAAAGTTCTGGCGTAGGTTTTAAATTCACTGAAACCATTCCATAATTCGAAACCGGTGTAACCTTCCACATCCCATGCTACCCAGGAAATATCAGGTTCGTGAAACATTGGGAGATCGTATTCATGCGGATGGGCGAGGAATGCAAGCCCATCCCGTTTTTGGACTTCATCCATTAATAATTGCGGGTCGTGAGCAAAAGCTGCCATTTCTTCACCAGCACCGATAACCAGGGTATGGTTCTTTTGCGGTCTCCGGTTTTGATCATGTACTTCCTCTGCAGTTAGCAGCAATACTGTTTTGTCATTTTCGTGATGGTATCCTTCCACACCATTTACGAGAATGTTGTGGTCGGTAACGATCACCACATCCAGACCCTGACGCAGGGCAGCTTTGGCGATGGATGAGTAATTTCCGGTGCCATCTGAATAGATGGAGTGGATATGGAGATTACAAACGAGTTCTTTCATCAGGTTGACTTTTTAGTGGTATGGACGGTATAATTTCGGATGTTTGAAATTTCAGGAGGTTCATGTGAAAATTTACGTAGACATTGCCCTAATTATAACTTCTTTAGCTCTTATCGTTAGCGTCATCCTTCAAAATAAAGGAGTTGGATTAGGCGGGTTAACCGGTGACAACAGTGGTGGTGTATTTTCAGCCCGCCGGGGTATTGAAAAAACCCTCTTCTGGATCACGATCGTTCTGAGTGTTTTGTTTTTCATTTTGACTGTAACAGCTGTTCTAATCACAGGCTGATTGAGTTAATCAACTATTACGCTTTGACCCAATTCATTCGAGGGCGGCTATCCTTGATACAGGGGTAGTCGCTTTTTGGATAAAAAATTATGAAAAAATTTCGATGGCAATTACTCATACTATTTCTGGCTGGTTTGCTAGTTGGCACCCTGCTCATCCTTGAAAAACGAGGTGGGTTGGGGCAGGGCGGCACACCTCAACCGGTTGAAGGTGGTACCTACACCGAAGCAATCGTTGGCCAACTTTTACGATTGAATCCACTTTTGGATGCTGCCAATCCTGCAGATCGTGACATTGATCGATTGATCTTTTCAGGTCTTGTTCGCTTCGACTCTTCCGGAATCGCTGAACCGGATCTGGCTGAAATAATTAACACTTCCGAAGATGGACTTCTTTACAATATTAAATTAAGAGAAGACCTAAGATGGCATGATGGCGAACCTCTAACCGTTGCAGACATTGAATTTACAATTTCTTTAATGAAAAGTGGCGAAGGCTACCTCCCGGATGACCTGGTGAAGTTATGGAATTCCATCGAGGTTATTCCGCTCGACGATCTCAATCTGCAACTGAAGTTATCAGAAGCCTATGCCCCGTTCCAGGACTACCTTGCTTTTGGTGTTTTACCCCAACATTTACTCCAAGATCTGACGTTGGAGGAAATTGCAAATTCAGATTTTAACCTTCAACCAGTTGGCAGCGGTCCGTTTATGTTTTCAGAGTTGATCGTTGAAAACTCAAAAATAAACGGAATCAAATTGAAAGCATTTAAGGATTTTCAGCCAGAGGCGGCGTTCATTCAGGAGATTAATTTCCTCTATTTCGCTGATGCAGAAACCGCACTCCAGGCTTACAGTGATGGTTATGTGCAGGGAATCAGTCAAATCCCCAGTCACCTCATCTCACAGGCATTGATGGCGCAAGACCTGGCGCTATACACCGGCCGTTTGCCGCAGATCAGCCTTGTGATGTTTAACCTTAATGATCCAGAGGTGCCTTTCCTGCAGGAAGCTGACATTCGTAAAGCCCTTCTCCTGGGACTCAACCGGCAAAAAATTGTCAATGATTTCTTTAATTCCCAGGCGATTGTTGCCAATGGGGTTATCCTGCCGGGATCCTGGGCATACCTGGAGAGTACGCCCGTTTACGCTTATGATCCTGATCAAGCCTCGCTGCTATTAAAAACCGCCGGTTACGTGGTAACCGGGGAGGAAAATCCTGTACGGATGAAAGAAGAAATGGCATTAAGATTTTTCCTCTCCTATCCGGATGATGATATTCACCAGAAGATAGCTGAACAGATAAAAAGTGACTGGCAGACACTATCGGTGGAGGTAGTGCTTGAGCCTGTTCCGCCTGATACTTTCCTGTCGGCGAAACTAGAACCGAGAGCATACCAGGCAGCCTTGGTTGACCTAAACTTCAGTGCAACTCCAGACCCGGATCCTTATCCGTTTTGGGACCTTGGTCAGGCTGTAACTGGACAAAACTATTCCCAATGGAATAATCGAATTGCCAGTGATACGATCGAGCAGGCAAGAGTTACAGTGGACCTTGCAGAAAGAAAACGCCTTTACCATAATTTTCAATCCATTTTTGTCAATGAGTTACCGGCGTTGCCGCTTTATTACCCGGTTTACAATTATGCGGTTACAAAACAAATTCTTGGAGTCTCAATGGGTCCGTTTGTTGATACAAGCAGCCGTTTTGCCACTATCACCAAATGGTACATGACCGCCAAGACTGTTCTGGACGCGACACAAACCGTGGGAAATTAGACAAGAAACATGGGTTGGCAACAAGAAGATCAACTTGTCCTTCTTGCAGCGGTTGAGGAATTCACCAATTATCTACATTCGTCCGCTCTTCAATGGAAGGTCAATTTCTCCTGCGTGTTCACTGCTGGACGAATCCTCCTTGCACAAAAAAGGGTTCGGTTTCTCAAAGAGGATTCTCCGGGCAATTTGGAGTTGATCGAAAGAATTAACCATGTAAAACTTGAGAATAGAGCCATTTTTCAAAGAAAAATTGAATCTGAAATTCCTTACCGGATCAATATCTGGAAAAATTCATTGAGAGATTACCTGGATGACGGTGTAGACTCCTCTTATTCTGCACAAATCAGCAACCGGGTAATGCTTACCTTGTTAATTGCCGAAGTTGACACGCTTCACCCTACGATCGAAATCACATTAGACGAATTGGATGCTAAGCTCAAAACCCTGATCGGAGAGGGTGATTTTATTTGGGATACGGTGCTTGAGCCTGGATTTCCCAAAATGGATTATTGGTACTTGTATTCAAAACTCAAGGAGGGATAAGATGCCCAGGTTTTTTACCGCAACAGGGGATGATGGTACAACAGGTTTGCTGGGTGAGGGGCGTGTAAAGAAATACGACATAAGGATGGAAGCCCTCGGGACCCTGGATGAACTATCTGCTGCGCTGGGGATGGCAAGGAGCATCAGCTTGAAAGTTTTCGGTGTTGTGCTCAAGGAGATCCAGGTTGAGCTTTACAAAATGATGGCGGAAGTAGCGGCAACTGACGATCAGCAAACCCGATTCAGACAAATTACGCATAAAAATGTTGAGGTCCTGGAGCAGCGAATCCAGGAGTTTTCAGTTGGTTTAGCGGATCCCAAGGGATTTATCCTGCCTGGCGATACGCAAGCTTCAGCGGCCATTTCTGTGGCGAGAGCGATTGCTCGAAGGGCAGAACGGCGGGTTGCTGAACTGCTCGATAGCAAAGTTATCCAAAACGACCAACTGGTGAAGTTTTTAAACCGGTTGTCTTCGCTCTTATTTGTGATGGAACTGAAGGAAATAAACGAATCCGATCCAGGAAAAATTTCCTTTGCGAAGGATAACGATAAATGACCGGAACGCTTATAAATTTAGGCGCAATCATCCTCGGGGGTTTGTTGGGGTTACTTCTGGGCTCGAGGCTTTCTGACAGGATTAAGACAACAGTCATATCCGGATTGGGAGTTTTCACCCTGTTGTATGCCATCTCACTTTTCTTAAAAACCCAAAACTCACTGATCGTCCTCGGAAGTATTCTGGTTGGGGTTCTCTTGGGAGAATGGGTTCATATACAGGAAGGCGTGGAAAAATTGGGCGGCTGGATGGAGTCGAAGTTTTCAAGGAATAACGAGGCAGAAGATAGGAATCGGTTCATTCATGGTTTCTTAACAACCACGCTAATATTTTGCATCGGACCAATGGCAATTTTAGGGGCACTTGAAGACGGGATTACCGGAAATATCAACACGTTAGTGATCAAATCGGTATTGGATGGATTTGCTGCTATGGCGTTTGCCTCCACGCTAGGTGTGGGAGTTTTATTCTCATCCGTAATGGTCTTCATTTACCAGGGAGCTATCTCTCTTCTCGCGCGCCAAATTCAGAGCATCATGACAGATAACATGATATTGGAGTTGACAGCGACAGGAGGCGTAATACTTGCCGGGATAGCACTCTCCAATTTATTGGAAATCAAGAAAATCCGCACAGCCAGCTTCCTGCCTGCATTGTTCATTGCACCACTGATCGTATTCCTGATCACATTGATAAAATAAAACAACCTGACATGGTCAGGTTGTTTTGGTGTAGATGGAGCAAATCACTCTTTTAAGGCTGCATCCAGCGTGGCGATTAGTTCGTTGTAGCCAACAATTTGGCCGTTAATCAAGAATGAAGGCGTGTAGCTGGCACCTAGTGTACTGGCACTTTCTGTATCAGCCAGGACCTGGGCATTATGAGTTCCGTCCTTCAAACAACTTGTGAAAGTTGGCATATCAAGCTCTAATGTTTCGGCAAATGCTATCAGGTTGTTTTGGCTAAAGGCTCCCTGGTTTTCACCGTTTTGATTTGCGTAAACCATTGAACGGTATTCCCAAAACTTGCCCTGATCATTGGCGCAATAGGCAGCTTCTGCAGATTTCACGGATTCGTCCCACGCATTACCCTGGCCTAGGAATGAAAACGGGTGATAGGTGAAATGGACTTTACCGGTGTCAACATATTGGGAAATAATGGTTGGCTCCAGTTGTGACCAATAAGTACCACAAAACGGACATTGAAAGTCAGCAAATTCTACAACCTTCACCTTGGCATTGGGATCTCCCATGGTTAAGCCATCTGTTTGGGCAGCCTTGGTGAATTCCGGAATAGCAAATTCTACTTTTGGTTTGATTTGCGAAATAATCACGAGGGCAAGGACAACAATAACCAGTCCCCCAATTATCAAAAATGGAACCAATTGCTGTTGTTTTTTCTTCTTTTTCAGTTTCTCTTTTATCTCTTTGCGCGTGGCCATTTAATCTCCTCCAATAGACCTGAATTTTCTCATAAAGGATAAAAATTGTCCAGTATGAAATGAAGATTATGGATTAAAAAGTCAATCGATAGATCGGATATCGTTCACCAGTAAGGTGAAATCCCATCTTCCGATACACCGCCTGGGATGAATTATTTTCTTGTTGGGTGTTTACAGTGATGGAAAAAATATTGTTGCGATGAAAGTAACTGATCATATTATGCACAAGGTTTGAAGCAACGTTTTCGTTTTGATAAATCGGAAGAACAGCAACGCGTGCCAGGTGGGCGGATGCGCCATTCGCAGTAGAAAGCTCGTAGCCAATTAGTTTTCCATCTACTTCGACCACTGATGCATGGGCTGATTGGAGGTATGCCAACTTCAGCGCTTGTGGTGATATCACCCACATGGATTCGAATGACTCTCGATCCACCACTGCAATTTCCTCCACGTCATCCAACTCCATCGGTCGAACCAGGGCTGTTATCGGCGGTGGTAAAGGGGTCTTTATTCCTTCATGCATCAGGACGACTACTTTTTGAAATTCTACAAAATGATGGTTTTCCAGTATTTTGATAAACCAATCCTGCAACCCGAGAGCATAGAGACTGCCATAGGGGATTAAATTTTCAACTATTATCTTGTCAAGTAAGGATGTAAAAACCACCAATGGTTCGGAATATTGGGTAGCTGCGAAAGCCTTAATCCAGGTAATGTCCTTAGGGTCCTGGGGGCATGCAAGCAAACCGGTTAAAACATCATCCTTTTCCAACAATAAAAAAGGTGAAAAATTTATCCAATCGAGGAGAGGTGTCCAATCCAGATGGCGGTGAACAAAGGCTGCATCTGAGACAAGGTTTGCTATCGCTCCGGCGTCCCGGTCATGTGCCTGACGGATAGTTTGCACGATTCAGGTTCCGCCGGTCTCTCATCCGAAGTATTTACGGATGATTTCCCCCAACGTGCCTCCAAGGAGCTTATCCTTCAGGGATTTTTTTTCCTTTTGATCATATGCTGCCTGCATCGAGGCGATAGCCTGGTATGGTTTTCCTGTGGTGAGCTGCAAATCGGAAATCTTTTTCAAGACTGTTGCGCGCATCAGTTTCTCGCCAACTTCTTTGAACAAATCAGATGATGATTCAAAAAAAGTCAGTGCTTCTTCTTTACGGTTCAGCTCCGCCAAAGCTGTGCCTATATTGGCGAATGCCATCGCCTGACTTTTCTTATCCCCTAATTTTTCAAAAACGAGTTCTGTTCCAATAGCAGTGTCATATGCTTCCTGGGGTTTGTGGAGGTCTACCAGGACAACACTAATATTGTTGCGCATTTCTGCGATATCTTTTTCTGAGCCGGAATCACCCAGTAATTCCAGGCATTTTTGAAAACCTTCGTATGCCGTCGGATATTCTTTTTTTCCGTATGCCTTGAACGCGTTTGAGGATAATTGTTCGTAAGTGTCTTCCATCTAAAGTGTTATCTCCAATATGCTTTCAGCTATTTGTCGAAGTTTCTTCGCGTCCATCTCACTCATTTTTTGTGCCAATTCAACAAATGGGAGATTCACAGGTTTATTGACAAACTCCAGAAGCTCTTCAGGTAAATCCAGCGCTGGCTTTTGTGAGAGGGCTTGTTGTTGAGGTTCCTCCGCTTGTATTCTTTCACTTTGAACTGCGGGTCTTGCGGAGGTGAACTTCGTTATGGGAATTCCTAACTCGTGACATAATGCCACTAAAATCAGGAACGGAATGGAAGATAATCCGGATTCATATGCTTCCATCTCAGAATTGGTTATGCCACACGATTGCGCCAATGTGTCAACAGATACATGCTGGTCCAGGCGTTGTTTTTTTATCTGTAATCCAATCATGCGGTCGTGTAATTTCTGTCGTTTCATTAAAACCATTGGGTCAATTGTTTTTTTCTTCATCTCCAAAGGTTTCTCGGAAATAAATTCATCAATGGATCGTCCATACGTTGCTGAGAGACTCTCCAATTGAGGCAGCGAAGGACTAGATTCTCCCCGTTCGAAGGCTGCCAGCGCATCAGTTTCAATACCCGTCTCCCGCTTTAAATCTGTCAATGAATATCCGCAATTCTGGCGAGTCATTGCCAGTTTCATACCCATCTTTTTCATTTTTATTGACGAGAGTTGGGAATCCATGATGCGTCCTTCCTTCTTTTGAACTCTGATTATTGAAAATTATAGCATCAATAACGGCGTCTTCTCTGGACGATAATTTTAACTATCCAACAGCGGCATCTGGTAACCCAGACCAGTACGGGTGACAATATGCACGGGTGTATGCGGATCATCCTCCAGTTTCTGGCGCAAGCGGGCAATACTGACCCACAGTATCTCTTTCTCTTCTTTATATGAAGAACCCCAGGTGGCTGAAAGGAGGTCCTCAGCTGTGAGTACCTTCCCTAATTGGTGAGCGAAGTGGATCAATAATTTGTATTCTGTGGCGGAAAGATAAATCTGGTGGTCATCCTTCCACACTTCAGCTTTTGCAATATCAATCCTGAGGTTGCCATGAGTAAATATTGTGGACTCATTCGAATCTTTTTGACCCTGCGTGCGGCGTAAAACTGCCTTAACCCTTGCAACCAGTTCTGTCGCAGAAAATGGCTTCACTACATAATCATCAGCACCAATATTTAATCCATTCACCCGGTCCTGTTCTTCACCAAGGGCTGTCAATAGGATTATGGGCACATTAGAAAACTGGCGAATACGATTACAAGCAGAGATCCCGTCCATTTTTGGCATCATAACATCCATGATGATCAGGTTGGGAATGGATTGAGAAACAATTTCAAGTGCTTCTTCGCCATTTCGCGCTGTAATAATTTCATAGCCTTCGGATTCCAGGTTCACTTTTAATAAACGTAAATAGAGGGGTTCGTCGTCTACAAGTAGTATTCGGATGGTCATACATTTACCTCACTATTTAATTGGTGGTCAAGCCCAAGCGGTAATTTAATGATGAAGGTTGTCCCTGCTTCACTTGATTCAGCTTTTATTTCACCATTATGCATTTCTATAATCTGTTTACAAATAGATAATCCCAACCCTGATCCGTGCACATCCATAGACCTCTCAGGAATTCTAAAGAAACGCGTAAAGATTTTGGAGATGTAAGCGGTTGGAATACCAGGTCCATTATCGATAAACTTAATATTTACGGAATTGGTGTCATGAGAAACTATTATTTTAACTGTTGCATTGGGGGCATATTTTCGGCTGTTGGAAAGCAGGTTGTCGAATACCTGTGCCAATCGCCGGGTATCTGCCTGAATTGTTGGAATATCAGGTTCGCACACGAGTTCAATATTCCGCCCTGGGTCAAGAATAAGGGCTCGATTGATCTCGTCTTTGAGGAGTGAATTAATGCGGACAACTTGATAATTAAATTTCATCTGCCCGCTCTGAAGTCTTGAAGAATCCAGCAGGTTATCAATCAATTCGCTTAGGTTATTTGTTTCCCGCTCAATGATCTGCAGAAAATCAATTTGAACGTTCCGATCCCATTGAGTATCATCACGTAATAAGGTAGTTGTGTATCCTTTGATGAAACCCAATGGATTGCGAAGCTCGTGAGAAATTGTATTTACAAAATCAAACTGGAGTTTGGAGGTGCTTTTTTCAGATTCGAGGTTTTCAGCAAAATCTGTCAGGTATTTTTGGCGCAGAATGGAGGAAACGATGGTTGAGAGGAATTGAGCGAACTCGATTTGATCGTCAAGATAATCAGGACCACCGTAACGAATAAAAACCAATACTCCTACAATTGAAGGGGCAATGGGAACAGGCAATCCCAATATATAAGGCAATTTTAGGCGGTCTACCTCATTTATCTCTAGAGGGGTTTCTACGATTTCCTTATTTTCCAATACCACCCGGTTTACGATTGAAGAACCCCAGGCAACATCTGCTTCAGCCGATTTCCCTCTGCCAATTGCTCTTGCATATAAAATATCAGTCGGATTTGTTTCTTCTCCCGGACCATAGATCACAAGATTGTCGAAGATAAAGTGTCTACGGGCAGTGATAAACAGCTGTTCGAGCAATACTTTCCACGGTTCGGGGCTCGACGCGATATTGCTTAATGCATAGAAATCTGAACTTACCATCCCCTGAGGTTCCTTAATTGGTCCCATAAATTAAATTATACAGTAATTTAGTTCTATTGTTGAAGTCGAAACTTGAAAACACTCCCCTTACCAAGTGATGAGGATACGATCAAATGAGAACCCAGGGCTTCCACTATCTTTTTTGCGAGTGAAAGACCCAACCCTGTGCCACCCTGTTGGCGTGTAGAGGAGGTATCCAACTGGTGGAAAGGTTCGAATATTTCCCCAATTTTATCTGAGGGTATCCCAAGGCCGGTATCGATAACAGAAATCTCAGCTTTCTCATGCTCGGAACGGATACTTATGGCTACAGACCCACCTGGTGATGTATATTTCAGGGCATTATCCACTAACTGGTTGATCACCCAGGCAACTTTCAAGCTATCGGACGATACTTCAACAATGTTTAATTGAGAATCCAGGCTTAATGCTATCTTTTTAAACTCTGCATTTTCTTTGTTTTGTTCAATAATCTGATCAGCCATACTGACAAGGTTGAACTTCTCCTGATTGACCTTAATCGTGCTTGTTTCGGAAGTAGAAAACAAAATAAGATCTTCAATCAATCTGCTTAATTTTTCGGAAGCTTTTTCGATAACTCGCAGTGCATATTGCTGATCCGACTTGAGGGACTCAAAATCCCCTTCGATCAACAGGTTTATGTAACCTTTGATATGCGTAAGTGGTGTGCGAAGCTCGTGGGAAATGTTAGAAACGAAATTTGCTTTTAGCGTCGCCAGTTCACTCAGTTTCTGATATGCAATTTCCAATTCCCGGGTACGATCTTTAACCCGTTGTTCGAGGGTTACATTGGCTTGTTGAAGAGCTCCCTGTAATTGGAGAATCTGTTGCGTGATCGCCTGGTTGAGATGTTCCTGGGAGATGAATCCATTTTCAACCAATACCTGTCCTATAAGCATAGCGTTGCCCCTAGCCCGTTCCCGGGTTTGAATTTGCAGGGCATTGGCTAATTGTTCCGGAGTAAGGAGGTGTTGCTCAACCAACGCATCTCCAATGCGTGGAACGAGGATTTCTGGGGTTAGCGACATATCCCTCCTTATGTCCATCTATTCTAAATCGAAAACCCAAGTCCCGTTCGCCATCACCTTTTCGGGTGACAGGGATGCCAATTCATCAGCATCTATTTCTTCAGGGTTTTTTGCAAGAATGATCAAGTCCGCGAACATCCCCGGTTTTAACTGGCCATATTGGTGACCCCGACCTGTAATTCGTGCAGGGACCTCAGAGTAGGCGTGTTTGGCTTGTTGTATGGTGATCTTTTCTGCCGGATACCATCCGTTTTGGTCAGGGTCGCCATTAATCCGCCGCCGAGTTACAGCGGCACGAATACCGAGGAATGGGTTTGGAGATTCCACAGGTGCATCCGAGCCAAAAACCAGGTTTGTTTCCTGCTTCAAAAGTGAGGCGAATGCGTAAGCCAGTTTTGCCCTTCTTCCCCAATGCTTGTCTGCAGTGAACATATCTGAGATGATATGGATTGGTTGCATTGAGGCTACGATATTCAGATCCCTGGCTTTATGTAAATCATCGGGGTGTAACAATTGCAGGTGTTCAATTCGATGCATCTGCTGGGTGAGGTTATGGGTGATTTCGTACTGCCTTACCATTGAAAGACCGTTGAGAACCTGGTTCGTTGCCTTGTCGCCAATGGCATGAATTGCCAGGCTTAAACCGTGCCTGGTGGCTTTCATACCTATTTCAAAGATCTCATCGGATGTAAGCAGTAAGGTCCCCAGATTGGCGGACGTATTTTCGTATGGAGCCAGCATGGCTGCCGTTTGTGGTCCGAGAGCGCCATCAGCAAATAGTTTTACTGATCCAATTTGCAGTCGTTCATTTCCAAAACCAGTTTTCAAACCGAGTGCGATGGCGTCATCCATGCTTTCAACCGGTATGCTTTTAGTGACGTGAAGTGATAACTCACCCTGCTGCTGCATGGTTTGCAGCGCTCTAAAACATGAAACCCGATCAAAATCGTGAATAGCGGTTAATCCCAGGCGGTGAAGTTCCATTTGTCCGGCACGCATCCAGGCGAGGATTTGTGATTCTGTTGGAGCGGGTATAAGTGATTCCACCAGGCTAACGGCATTTTCAAACAGAATTCCTGTCGGCTCGCCGGCTAGATCACGCTGGATTGCTCCTCCAACAGGGTCTGGTGTTAGCTTGGAAATACCAGCCAATAATAACGCCTGGGTATTTACCCAGGCTGCGTGGATAGACTTGTCGGCAAGAAATGTGGGATGACCCCTGGTGACCGAATCCAATTGAGAAGTGGTGGGGAAGGTACCCCATGTATTTTGATTCCACCCCTGTCCGACGATCCACTCGCCATCAGGCGTGGATTGGGCTTTTTGTTTCACCAGGTTCAAGCATTGGTCGATAGTATCCGTCTCACATTTTACCTGCGAAAGGCTCTGTGAGAACATTTCCAGGTGCAGATGGGAATCGATCAAACCAGGCCAGACCGTTTTTCCATGTAAATTTACTTTATTACAACCCTGTTTGGCGAGATTAAGGATTTCGGCATCGCTGCCGACTGCAATGATGTATGACCCTTCAACTGCAAGGGCGGTTGCTTTCCTCTGAGATGAGTCAATAATCCCGTTGTAAAAAAGGATCATCTTATTCTTTCATAATCACTTTAAGGATCTGGGTTAATTCCTCGTTCGAGTAATAATGAATGGTAAGGGTTCCGCCCTTTTCACCGTGTTTTAGAGTTACCCGCGTCCCTAATTTTCCACGCAGTTGTTCTTCGATTTCCTTTGCCATAGGATCGGCATTTTTTACAGCTGGTTTGTTCGGTTTCTCGCCGGTTAATCTGCGTACAAGATCCTCAGTTTGCCTGACGTTTAAATTATGATTTACAACCGTTTGCAATGCTGAGAGCTGAGATTGTTCCGTTGGCAATCCCAACAGTGTTCGGGCGTGCCCTTCGGAGATCTCACCTGAGGCGAGGGACATTTTTACCTTTGGAGGTAAAGTGAGCAACCGAAGTGTATTTGTTACAGCAGCGCGGCTTTTACCCACCTGGTTTGATATTTGTTCGTGAGAGAGGTTAAATTCACTCGAGAGCCTATGATAAGCAGCAGCAGTTTCAAGGGGAGAAAGGTCAGAACGCTGCACATTTTCGATCAAGGCGAGTTCAAGCCGCTCCTGGTCACTGGCGGTGCGAACAATTACGGGTACTTTTTCCAGTCCGACGATTTGGGCAGCGCGCAGGCGGCGTTCACCTGCAATGAGGGTATAGATGCCTGTATGGGACTCAAGAGTGACGACAAGCGGTTGGATTATCCCATGTTCTCGAATTGAACTGGCCAGATCCTGTAAATCTTCTGCGTTCATGGATCCGCGGGGTTGGCTGGGATTTGGAGCGATCATTGAGATCGGAACAAATTTCTCAGCTGCTGTTGAAGGCGGTAAGAAATCCCCGGGTATCAGCGCTTCTAAACCTTTGCCTAAACCGCTTCTTTTTGCCATTTTAACCTGCCTGCTCATTTATTTGGTTGATTGAAACACCATCCTGGCTTAAAATCTCCCGCGCAAGAGAGGCGTACGCTTTAGCCGCTGAAGATTCCGGTGCGTAATTTGCTATAGGTAATCCATAGGATGGGGCTTCTGCCAGGCGGATGGAACGAGGGATAAGGGAAGACATCACCTGGTTAGGGAAGAATTTTCTCACTTCTGTCACGACATCGTTGGATAGGTTGGTCCTGCCGTCGAACATAGTGAGGATGACACCCCTAATCTTCATTTCCGGGAAGAGAGAAGTGCGCACCTTGTTCAGCGTTTGGGTCAATTGCCCAATTCCTTCCAATGCCAGATACTCGCACTGAACCGGGATAAGAACGCCATCACGGGCAGCCAGGAGTCCATTGACTGTCAGCAGGCTGAGCGATGGCGGACAATCAATCAGGATGTAATCAAACCGGTCAATTACGGGTTTGATCGCCTGGGTTAACTTGTATTCACGTTCTTCCATCTCGATCAATTCAACTTCTGCCCCGGCAAGTGCAGGCGAAGAGGGGAGTAATGAGATTTTTAATTTTGGATTATGTAAAATTGCAGGACTGATCGGGAGAGATCCGATTAACACATCATAAGTGCCATTTTTGACAGTGTATTTGTTGATTCCGAGTGAGGAAGTTGCGTTTGCCTGCGGATCCAGGTCGACAAGTAAAACTCGCTGACCAAACTGAGCAAGGTACGCGCCCAGGTTTATGGCAGTGGTCGTTTTGCCCACGCCACCTTTTTGATTTACCAGGGTATAAATTTTAGTCATCATAGATTATTATCGATTACAACAGCTGAAAATTGCCTGACTTCTTCCGGTGTAGGGACACCCTGGATGGTCTGGCGAGTAACCGAATTTGCCGCCAACAGCGTAGCAAACCTGGCAGACTCCCACGGATCTTTTGTGGCGTGAAAACGGATGAAGAAAGAAGTGGCAAAAATATCGCCAGCTCCCACCGGATCGACCTCCGTTTCTTCCGGCGGTCTAAAGGTACGGACGTCTCCATTCCAGTACACGCGTGAACCATTGGCTCCTTCCGTGACAACCAATATTGGTAAAATTTCCGCAAATTCTGCTACCAATTCTTCGTCACCACGGACGTCTTCGATGGACATTACAGCGACATGTGCATGTTTCAACACTTCTACGGCATCTGGCCAGCAGCAGTAAGAGACTATGCCTGCCTCATCCCATTCGCGCAGCCAACCTTGCGGCGTGACTCCAATTAAGGAGTTCGGGAAGGAAAGAGCGATCTCAGGTGAAATTTCCCTGGCAATCGGACCCAGGTGCACAATGGGGGTATTGCGCCATTCTGCCGGGATATCTTCGATCGTAATGGTTTCTGCGACGTGGTGGACATGTTGTATGCGACCAGAAGGAGTATAGATGTTTTCAAAAGTGGAAGTTACTTCGGAAGGTTTTCGAATGATCGTGATCCCATCCAGCAAATGGAGGTCGAGATCAAGGCGGCAGGAAGTGACAATGCCAATTCTTATCCCAAATGACCTTGCGGTCAAGCCGGCGTAGGATGCTGTGCCGCCAAGGAC
Organism: uncultured Anaerolinea sp.; assembly: GCA_964533735.1. Lineage (GTDB taxonomy): Bacteria > Chloroflexota > Anaerolineae > Anaerolineales > Anaerolineaceae > UBA6107. The sequence goes on from CAZHMD010000005.1 coordinate 97,008, forward strand.
GAGACCATTTGGAGTGATGTCCTGGGTAATATGACCGATAATTAAATAATCAACTGGTGCGATGGCTTGAATTTCATTCATTTTACGCGGGTTCCAGCCTACGAGGGGGATAGAAAATCTTCGTCCAGGGGAGGTTGCGAATTATCTACTTCAACTGCCGGTTCCTTTTGCATACCTTCCACCGGGGTAGCGCAGTATGGGCATAGATTCCAGGGGAGGTTAATCACCTTACCGCAGGTTTTGCATTGTTTTTTTAATAATGTATGACAGTTGGGGCAAGCCAGCCAGGAGGATTCGATGCGGCGGTTGCAGCCCGGGCAGATGGAAGCATCCTCTATGGTTTGCAGCAGGGCTTCCTCTTCAAGCGACTGTTGGTATTCTTCTTCCAGTGTGTGCGGCGGACGGAGAATCAGGTAAATCAGAATTCCAGGGAGGAAGAGAACAGCCACAATGATCACTGCCAGAATGCGCATGAATGAATCCCGTGTGCGTTTGCGAATATCGCGGAAAGCCCAGAAGATGAGGCTAAGCCATAAAGCAGCAAGGAACGCCACCGAAAAACCGGTGGCAAAAAGTGACAGTTGTTTTAGTACTGACGGATCCAGGTTCATGGTTTCTCTCCCATCACGAATTATAGCATGGAAGATTTTTTGATTATTATCGAACTCAATGCCAATTCCTGAAAACTGCCGGGATGAATATAATTATTTAAGCAGTAATTAATTGGGTGCAAGTGATAAGCGTAATTTGACACGTGCTAATGGGAACCTGCTGGACTGCATAAAAAGAATCCAGCTTTGGAGGAATATGGTCAAGGAAACCCCTTCGACTTATCGCATTACCGACCTTTCGACGGATGAACGACCGCGAGAAAGGATGGAGAAAAAAGGTGCCGGTGCACTGGCAACCGCAGAATTACTGGCAATACTCCTGCGCGTGGGGGTTGAAGGGGAAAACGCCGTCCAATTAGGACAGCGCCTGCTGGATAAATTCGGGGGATTAACTGGTTTGCAGAGCGCTGATTTCCAGGAAGTATGCACCGTCCATGGTTTGGGTCCAGCCAAGACTGCCCAGATAAAAGCAGCCATCGAACTGGGGCACAGATTACTATTGGAGAACCCGGAAATCAAGGACAGCATAAGTTCACCCTCCGATGCTGCCGACATCATCCGTTATAAAATGCAAGCGCTCAAGCAGGAAGAATTGTGGGTGATCATTTTGGACACGCGCAACCGCATGACCCACATTGAGGAGGTCTATAAAGGATCGCTGAATTCCTCCCAGGTGCGGGTGGGGGAGTTGTTCCGGGCTGCCATTCAACACAATGGAGCGTCAGTGATCATTGCCCACAATCATCCCAGCGGCGACCCGTCACCGAGCCCGGAGGATGTGGCACTCACCAGGGCGGTAGTGGAGGCTGGCAGATTGATGGATATTGAGGTGCTGGACCACCTGGTGATCGGGCGGGGGGAATATGTATCGATGAAGGAACGCGGATTAGGCTTCGCGTAGCCATAGAATCGTGTATTTTGTTGACAAATCCAATTGGCTATAGTAAAATTTCTTGGTTATTGGCGAGGTAGCTCAACGGTGGAGCAGTGGACTCATAAGCCATTGGTTGTGGGTTCAAATCCCACCCTCGCCACTTTCCTTTTTAAAAACATTGTGGGCTCAGATACCATCGCCCCTTCACTTTGTTCCGGGGTGCTTCGCGAAGGGTACGTGTCCCACCCTCGCTACTCTCCTTTTAAAAATCATTGTGGGTTCACATAGCATCGCACTTCACTTTGCTCAGAAGTGCTGCGCGAAGGATTCACGTCTCTCTCAACCACAATTGCAGGTAGTTTTTCCACTCGGGGGTCAGTAGTTCCTGCGTTAAACTGTTGTCATTTTGTATGTCTTTGGAAGGTTGCAGGTGATAACCAAATGATATAATTGCCCCATGGAGAAAAAACGAAGAAATAAATTATTGATCATTATTGGGATTATTGTCTTGCTGGCTGTGGTGATAAGCCTGCCTCCGGTCTGGTCAAGAGTCGTTTACCATACCCGTGCAGCGTATACCTCGATCAAGTATTGGATAAAACCTCCGAGTGAGGCGGTCTTTGTTCCTTCCACTGAGAAAGAGGGTATTGAAGGCACACTTGTAACTCAACCTGCATCAAACCAAACTCAATCTGCTCTTGAGCCCACCTCTGGTCCAACGCCCACTTCAATCCCGTTGCCTCCGTCTGTATTGTTAACCGGGATAACCTGTGAAGAACAATTATGGAATAACTGCGGACCGGCAACGCTTTCAATGTACCTTTCCTATTACGACTGGGGTAAAAGTCAGGTTGCGGTAGCCATTGAGCTAAAGCCAAATGAACGTGATTTGAATGTAATGCCTTACGAATTAGCAGACTATGTCAATGAAAACACAGAAGAGCGGGCTCTCTGGCGTTATGGTGGAGACCCGCAGACCATTAAAGCCCTCGTCGCTGCGGGATATCCAGTAATGATCGAGAAGAGCTTTCAGCCATTTAACATAAGAAACGAGGGTTGGCTGGGTCATTACAACCTGGTAGTCGGTTATGACGATAAGCAGGAGGTTTTTACAGTTCATGATCCCTATCTTTTAATTTACACCCCGTGGGGGGGGAGAGTTTTACCTGAAGAATACGATACTTTCACTGGTTTTGATTACTTTTATAACAAATTGGATCAAGACTGGCGATCCTTCAATTTTGTCTTTATCGTAGTTTATCCACCGGAAAAAGAAAATGAGGTCCTCAGCATTCTTGGTCCTCTGGCGACTGAGAAAGATGCGTGCCGTAAGGCTTATGACTACGCCATTCAAGAAACTACCACCTTAACAGATACCAGAGATAAGTTTTTCGCCTGGTTCAACGCAGGCACCAGTCTTGTGTGTTTAGAGGATTACACCGCTGCAGCCGCGGCTTATGATACCGCGTTCGGAATTTACCCAGAAATCATTCAAGCAGATCGCCCCTTCCGCATCTTATGGTATGAAGTCGGTCCCTATGAGGCATATTACAACGCAGGCCGCTACCAGGATGTTATTGATCTGGCTGATCAAACCCTAAGTAATATGGGGGAGCCTTTGCTGGAGGAGAGCTATTATTGGAAAGCATTATCCTATAATGCCCTGGGGGATACTGACAAGGCGATAGCTAATCTGAGAACCAGCCTGAAGTGTCATCCGGGATATGCTCCCAGCGTAAAAATGCTTGAGCAGCTCGGTGTGGCACCGTGACATCAGTTTGTGATCAAAAAACCATATAATTCATCATCCGGATAATTATCTGGACGTGCGGAGAAAAAATTTGTCGAACCAGTATTATACTTTTAGAGGTAAATTGAATGACCACAATTCCTGAACTTCAGCCCTCAGTGGGCAATAAAAAATTTACAAAACGCTGGATCCTTTATTCCAGTGTGTTGGTTGTATTATTGATTGGTTTTCTAGGGTTAAAAGCTATCTCCTCCAATCGAATATCGGAAGTGAACGGTTCGAATGTACCAAACTCCGGGATATTGCAGAGTACGCCAAGTCCAACAAATGCTGGGAATACCACAAAAACTGTACCTGCGGCTACAATTGCTGCTGCAACAGTAACTCCTACATTGTCCCCAACTCAAAAATCAACATTGACTCCCACATCAACCCCTGAAATATACGCTAATGTTATTTATGATGATATTAAGCTTTATGCTGAGCCAAACGACTCTACCGATGTAATACGCAAGGTGGACAGGAGTGATAAGCTCATATTGACTGGCCAGGTGAGGAATAAGGTCTGGTTTAAAGTAAAAACCTCAGACGGTCAGGAGGGATGGCTTTACACTTCATTTGTCAATCTTGATGGGATCAACCTGGATAAACTGCCCTACGTAACACCAGTTCCGGCAAAAATTCCAACACCAGTGGCTTTGCCCGGTATCGAAGGACATTGGATTGACATTGACCTGAGCGATCAAATGGTCTATGCATGGGACGGAAGTGAACTAAAAGGCTCTTTCCTGGTATCCACAGGGACCCATCTCTATCCCACGGTGATTGGGCAATATCATGTTTATGCCAAATTCCCTTCTATTGATATGGATGGAGCTGATTTCTTCTTGCCAGATGTGCCCTCGGCAATGTTCTATGACGGTAATTATTCAATTCACGGGACTTACTGGCACCATAATTTTGGCACTCCAATGAGTCATGGTTGTGTCAATATGAGTATGGAAGATGCGGAATGGCTCTACGAATTTTCTGATCTTGGAACACTCGTGAATATTCATTGGTAAATATTGGTAAGATGATTTTCGACCCATTTTATCGGCAGTAATTCCACTATCAGATTATTAACTACTTGTACGTTGAATAAGTTTTTTTGGTTCTTAAAGGAATCAACCTAAGAAAATCGCAGCCGGCACGAAAGCAAGTTGATGCCTTAAAGTTGTTTACAAAAGTTTTACGGGTTGTTTTTTTGGAGGAGTTGATGTTTGTAAATAGAGTTCCTAAAGTATGGAAATATCTTGTTGGCATATCCATTTTCATATTATTGGCTTCTGGTTGTAGAGGTGCGATTGTGTCCACACCGACAACTACTCTGCCTAATCAGGAACAAGGGAATGCTTCTTCAACGCCTGAGATTGGAACAACACTAACACCTGGCAATTCTCCATTGCCCACCAACACACCGGTACCGCAAAGTACCATAATGCCAACTTTCTCATCCAGTGCTACAGTAGAAATGGCTGGTGAAAAACCAGTTACCGAAGAAAAGAAAACCTATCCTCAAATTGCGCCTGCGGATCTTTACGCTAATCCAGATGATTATTTCGGGAAACGTTTTATGTTAGACGGGGTAGTACTTGGGTTTGGATACCGTAATTTCGAAGGAAAAGAAGTTTATGTTATTCAGGTCGGTGTGCTCGAGTATCCAAACCCGATTATTGTTTTAGGTTTCTTGCCGAATCTCAAACTAGGAATGCATGATGGTTTTATCGTTGGCGGAACCGGAGGTGGTGCATACTATGGTGTTGATCCGACGGATCCCAAAAGTTATACCCCGGTGATTCTTGGTGAATGGTATGAGTGCAACCTGCCCTGGGACCAGTGGAAGTATCCTTATGAATTTTGGACCCCGATACAATTTGATGAGTGATTATTGAATGCAACGATGCAACTGATCTAACGATTGAAGGTGGGTCAAGTTGCAATAAAACAAATGCCTTTGCCGCTTTTTTGACTAAAAAATCGAATGGATAATACAAAAAGAACATCCAACAGGCGTTTGATGTTCTTTTTGTAATAATTCTTCTTTTCTTGTCGAACCAAAAGCAAAGTATTACTTGATTTAAAACCAGGTCAATTTGTACTGATCAAACTATTATATTAAGGCTCGTCTACTATCCCGGATTCGCTGCGCAGCGGACGCCAAGCACGTACCATGAATAGTAATCCAGGGCGCGGTAGCGGATGGATGAGCGCATCCACCAGAACCCATTACTGAACGGGCTGGAGCGCCAGACACGTTCACCCACAATATTGGGATCCTCGCGGCCATCTGTGGCATCATATGGATATGGAGCAGGGATTGTGCTGGTCCATTCCCACACATTGCCGGACATGTCCAGCGCGCCGTAAGGGCTGATACCGGCAGGGTAATTGCCCACAGGGGCAGTGTCAGCGTAACCATCATCCCAGAGTGGATTGGCTATGGTTCGGGTGCAGTTGACATCACAGAAGTTGGCGCGTTCCCCGGTTAATTCCTCGTTGCCCCAGGGATACTTGCGCCCATCAGTGCCGCGGGCTGCTTTTTCCCATTCGGCTTCGGTTGGCAGCCGTCTTCCAGCCCAGATGCAGTAATCCCGCGCCTGGAACCAGCTCAACCACACAACCGGGTAATTGGCATATGTGGGACTTGTAAAGTAGTCGGGGTAGGAAAAACTGAATGTACGGTGGGGTTCCGTGCAAACTCCCGCGGCTAAACATAGAGCATACTGACTGTTCGTCACTTCGTACTTATCGATCCAGTAAGAGTCGAGGTATACAGTATGTTGGGGTACCTCAGGGTAGGCTCGACCTCCCTCTTCGCTCCTTTTTGCTTCGATGTCATTAGTCCCCATCAGGAAGTCACCTGCCGGCACATAAACCTGTTCCATGCCGTCAATTTCAGATACCCGTGTGGATCCAATGGTCAGCTCAGGAACCGCGGTATTCGTTGGCGTGGGCGGTATGATGGTCGTCGTTGGGACGGCAATGGTTGGAGCAGCGGTGTTCAATGTGACAAATGTTGAAGTCGCCTGAACGATTGTATTGTCGGTTGTGCCAGGCTGATTGCCTGTACAGGCTGATAATAACAAAATGAAAGCTAAAGTAATAAAAACAAACGGAGAACCTTTTTTTAATAATGTCCTTTGATTGCCATTGTTGAAAGTCATATAGATTTATTCCTTCTTTCCAAATTATTACCGAATCCATCCACCAAGACGCGGAGCTTATTTTTTGAATGCCAACAAAAACAAATTTTACACCTTAAACTGCTTAGGACATCGATGAAACGCATTAATTATTACAAGGAAATATTTTATCCATTTTATTCTTAAGAATCGCACCAGTGAAAATCTGGTAGAAAAAACTGACTATCCCTTTTTTGGAATAGCCAGCTTTTGGTTGTGAGTACAAATGATGTATTTACTCTAATTCCTACGACTTATTTTTTGTTTACATCTTAGTCCGATACAATCTCCACCCATCTCAACCAGAATTTTGGGATGAGAAAGAGGATGAGCAAAGCAACCGAGGCAATTGGGGCGAGCGCGAACAACGAGAACCTGCCCAGATCCTGCATGGTGACGACAGTCAGAGGGATACCTACGATCAACTCAATCACCGCAGCGGTGAATACCACAGGGCGGATCCAGGGTTTTGGTTTTAATAGGATAACCCCAGTCACCACAGCCCATCCGATCATTGCTACCCAATGCAAGCGTTGAACCAGTACGAAAATGTCTGCACCGGAAGTGATGATGCGGCTGGTCGAGGACACTCCATTCATCCAACAGAAAATGTAAGCAATACCCGTAGCCAGAGCCACGAGTGTACGTTTCCAGGAGACCTTTTCAACAAAAACACATAACCCGAAATAGATCAGCAAATATGGGAGGAAAAGAGCCATATATACAGGAGGCAGGTCCGCTGCCATAAATGGAATATTAACAAAGAAACTGCCAAGTAACGCCAAGATAATGCCGATTATGGCAAGCAGACTTGCCCATTTCTGTTTCGAAAAGTATCCAAAGGCACTCACGCCAAAGAGGGCTGCAGCCAATAAACCCAGGTCTGTTAAGAAGGGGTGGATGTATTTTAGTAGAATTTCACATCCGGGTTCAGCCGATTCAGCGTGCATGCCAATTTGATACCACTGGAAAAACAATATGAAATGTCCAAATATACCGATTAGTGCTGCCACAATACTCAAAATCCCGCCCAGTTTGTAATTCTTCATTATTCGATCTCCTTTTCGAAAGTGGATTTTCCTGACGTAAATGCTGTGATTAATCGCTTTACGTCTACCCCATTATCCTTAATCGATGAGAGAATTTCGTTGCGTTAAGTTAATGATGCATGTTTCCACTATAATTTAATTACCCAACGGATGGAGTCGGACATGAAAACTCTGCAAAATCAATTCCAGGAATCAACAGTTTTCTCGACTTTCTCGCTAAAAACACTAGCGATACTCGAGAAACTCGCTATCCAGAGAAAATATCAAAAACAGGAACAGATAGTTGGTCAGGGGGAAAAATGGCCTTTTCTTCTACTTGTCCACTCCGGAAGCATTGATGCGATCAAGGACTCTCCAGAAGGAAGATCACTAGTGGCGACCACTTTCTTTCCGGGGGATGTTTTTTGGGGGTTGAGTTTCTTTGATGAACAACATTTGATGCCCGCAACACTTGTAACCCAGGAAAACCTTGTTCTTTATCTCTGGCATAGAGATACACTTTTGCCTTTTATTCTGGAGGAAGGTAAAGCAAGTTGGGCTTTAACTCAACTGGTGGTAGACAGGTTACTCATGGCGAGTGAAAAACTGGGAGATATGACGTTTCAACCGGTAGGAGTAAGGCTGGCAAAATTCCTTATTGGAATTTCGAAAGATGAGATTGGTACGCCAATTGAACGGAACCTGACCCTGGATGAAATGGCTGCAAGAATCGGTACCACACGAGAGATGGTTTGCAGGTTCCTGCATAAATTTTCTGATGATGGGTTAATTGATATCAAACGAACGGAATTTACCGTCAAAGACCCTGCTGCATTAAAAAAGATGATCGCAAGTTAATCTTAATTTTTATAATTTGCTGTGCCTGTCGATTGACGAAGTCAGGTGCGCGCCCCAGAGGACGATATAAGCGCTGAAGTAGATCCAGGAAAGAAGAACCACAATTTTCCCCAGTGACCCGTAGATTACCTCATACGTTGCCAAACCGCTGCCCAGGTAAGAGCTAAATAAGCTGGAAACCAGCTGCCAGATGAGCACCGTAACCACAGCACCGATCAACGCAGCCATTTTCTTCACCTTTATTTGTGGTGTCCAATAATATAAACCGAAAAAAATCACCATGCGGATGATATTTGGAAAGACTGTAACGAATAAAGCAGATGAAAAGAAAGTCCCCAGGTACTCAATGGTTTGTCCCAAGCCAATGTTAACCAGTAAATTTTTAAAAGTGATCGTGAATGACGAAATGATCAGTAAGATTGCCAGGGCAGCTACAATTGCCATTGACCACAGGCGCATGCGGAGATAACTGCGGGGGGCTGCTTCCGGCCAGGCTGAATTAATATTGCGAATGATCACAGTAAACACTGACGTCCCTGACCAGATCAATCCAAGGAATGCCAGTATTGTGACCGCACCGCGGTTGGTGAATACCTGCTGCACATTCGTGATGATGAAATCCTGGGAAACCGGGATCATTGTTGGTAAGAGGTCGATTAGTGTCTGTTGAACCACGCTTTGTTCCACAAAGAATGACCCCACAGCAAAAACTGTAAGGAGGAGCGGGAAGAGAGAAAATAAGGTATAAAATGCAAGGGCTGCGGCTGATTCTGTACCCTTGGTGAGGACAAAAGTTAAAAAAGATCCCCTTACAATTCGGATAAATCTATCGAAATAAATGTTGACCGAATTGCGTTGTCGTCTCTGGTTCCGTTGCCGATTTCTTCGTTCGTTTGTTGAGTTCATCCTGCTGGAGAATCATCCCTGGGTGATTGAAAGCGAATTTGCATATTAATCATTATACTGACGCAGAGCCCTCTGGTTCATTAGAAGGTTTTTGATCAAATATATTTAGCTGGGCTTCCATCTGGCTGCGGAATTGGCGGGTATACAACTGGTAATACTTCCCTTTAAAACGTAACAATTCTGCGTGAGTCCCGACTTCAGCAATTTTGCCGTCCTCTATGACCAGGATGCGGTCTGCTTTACGGATGGTTGATAAACGGTGAGCGATGACAAAACTTGTGCAATTATCCAGAAGTAGTGCCATCCCTTTTTGGATGAGCACTTCTGTCAATGTGTCAACGGAGCTCGTGGCTTCATCCATGACGAAAACTTCAGGTTTGGCTAAAACTGCGCGCGCCAGGCTGATCAATTGTTTCTGACCAACCGAAAGGAGGTTACCGCCTTCGCCGACCTCAGTATCAAACCCCTTTTCAAAACGCATGATGAAATCATAAGCACCCACAACCCTGGCCGCGTCCTCGATTTCGTCGTTCGTGGCATTTAACCTGCCGTAGCGCAGGTTTTCGCGTATGCTGCCCGAGAAGAGGTGAGGTGTTTGCAGCACTACTCCGACGCGGGATTGGATAGCATGCAAAGAAAGACTGGTGTAATCCCGACCGCCAATATAGATCTTCCCTTCGCGGGGCTCATAAAACCTGCAGAGTAAATTCACAATGGTTGATTTTCCGCCGCCAGTTGGACCGACAAGAGCGATGGTTTCACCTCGCTTTACATGCAGATTGAAGTTGGAGAGTACAGATTTCTCGTCATCTTCGTATTTGAAGTTTACATGATCGAAGATGATATCTCCTTTTATCGAGCCCGGGTCAATGGCTTCAGGACGGTTTTCGATCTGTGGCTTGGAATCGATCAACGAAAACATGCGTTCGGCAGAAGCAATCGCCTGTTGCATTTCAGCAAATACACGGGCAATATCCTGCACCGGCCACATCATAAAAGTAATATAGGAGACAAACGCCTGAATACTGCCGATGCTCATCCCTCCAGTGCTGGCTTGTAAACCGCCATACCAAACTACTGCCCCTACTGCGAATGCAGAGATGATTTGCACGGATGGCAGGAATAAGGCACTTAACCAGGCAGCGCGAAAGGCTGACTGATACATGCTGCCAGTGAGACCTTTAAATTCCTCAAGGTTCTCTTTTTCCCGACCGAGGGCTTTAATGACCCGGACACCGGTAATATTTTCGTTATAGGCACCAACGATTTTGGAGTTGAACTTACGAACGTTGCGATATTCTCCAATAATGCGCTTGCGGAATTGATATGCCACGTAGAGGAGGATAGGGAGTAAACCTAGAACGATCAATGCCAGCTGCCACTTGATGAAGAACATGAATCCAAGCGAAATGACGATGCTCATCAATCCCCAGGTGACATCAACGAGTCCCCAGGTCACAAGGTCGGCTACTCTTTCAGAATCAGAGGTCACCCTGGCCATGATCCATCCAACAGGCGTCTTGCTGTAGTAATTTAATGAAAGCGCTTGAAGGTGATTGAACATCATCTTGCGTAAATCATAGCGGATGCGTTCTCCCAGGATGCCAGCCAGGTAGATAAACAGAAATACGCTGCCAGCCTGGACCAGAATCAGAGAGCCATACACTATCAGTGAATTGATCAAAACACTTTTGTTTTTGGCGACGATGCCATCATCTACAATGTGCCGGCTGATATTGGTAAAGACCGCATCCAGTGAGGCCACCAGGGCAATTGTGAGCAAAAATCCTACCACTGTCTTGAGATGTGGTTTGGTTAATCCGAGTATCCGTTTGAGGGTTTTTCCGTCGAACTTGCTTTGGAACTCCTCTTCCTCAAAATAATTATCCGGCATCAGTAATCTCCTTCTCCAACTCGACCTCGATCTGGGTCTGAATGTTGAAGATTTCCTGGTAAATGCCTTTTTCAGATGCAAGCCTTCTGTGCGTTCCTTTTTGGATGATCTTGCCTTGGTCCATGACCAGGATCAGATCAGCATCGGTGATGCTCTGAATGCGGTGTGCAATAATAAAAGTTGTGCGGTCAACCATCAGATTCTGGAGGGCTTCGCGAATTTCCGCCTCGGTTTCAGTATCTACAGACGAGGTCGAATCATCCAGGATGAGGATGCGGGGATTCTTGAGGATCGTGCGGGCGATCGTGACGCGCTGCTTTTGTCCGCCGGACAGCGTTACACCGCGTTCACCAACAAGAGTTTTATAACCGTCCTGGAAGGTAAGGATCACATCATGGATGGCGGCAGCGCGGGCGGCAGCTTCAACTTCTTCATCGCTGACCTCCCGTCCGACTCCGTAAGTAATGTTTTCCCTGATCGTCCGGGAGAAAAGAAATGGTTCCTGCTCAACGATGCCAATTTGCTGTCTGAGATATTTACGCGGGTAGCGATGTAACTCGACACCGTCCAATAAAATCTTTCCGCTAGTATATTCATAAAAACGAGGAAGAAGATTTACCAGTGTTGATTTACCGGAACCGGTCGAGCCTAAGAGGGCAATTACCTGGCCAGGTTTTACAGTGAAAGATATATCTTGTAACGTGTGATCACCAGTTTCATATTCAAACCCTACATTTTCAAAGGTTATTTCACCATGCACATTCCCTGAGGGTAAATAGTCACCCTGGTCTAGCGGCTCCCTGGATTCTTTGATGATGTCCATCACGCGACCATAGGAGACCAATCCAGTGGAAGTTTGAACGATTACCCTTCCTAGATTGCGTAACGGATAGATTATGTAAACGACCATGCCGGCATAGGCCAGGTAGGTTCCCACTGAGATATCGCCATTAATGGCCATAAGTGCGCCTACCAGGTATCCTGCCAGCATTTGAGCACCGCAGAGGATATCTGAAAGAGGCCAGAAGAGTGAATGCATGATGATCAGCTTCTTGCCGCGGACGTACTTTTCGAGATTGTCTTTCTCGAATTTTTCCATCTCAAAAGATTGCCGTGAGAAAGCTTTAACCACGCGAACACCAGCAAGGTTCTCCTGTAAACGGGTGGATAAGGTGGCTTCCTGTTCCTGGTAGGCTTCGTAACTCTTGCTCACCTTTTTGAATAGAACGATTGAAACTACGAGAACAAATGGGATAACTATGATCGAGATCAACGCCAACTTAACATTGAGGTTTAATAACGCCACAAAATTGATAATGAACAGGAGCAGAATCCTGCCAACGTTGATGGCTTGATCGGAGAAGAAGCGGCGCAATGCATCCACGTCAGATGTGGACCTCTCTATCAGGTCCCCTGTAGGCGTTTTTGAGTGGTATGTGAACGAAAGATGCTGAATATGGTTATAGAGGTAATTTCTGAGCCTCCTGGTGACCCCTTCAGCCGTCTGGGAGGAAAGTACACCACTGAGGAAGGTAAACCCACCTTCCAACGCCGCCAATCCAAGAAATGCCAATGCCAGCACTGGCAGGGATACCGTTTGGGTGTCCTGAACAAAGTAGGTATCCACAAAAAACCGCAGGAGCATGAAGGTTAGCGTCTTGGCTGCAGCAGAAATGCCAAGACTGATCACTGCACCCGTGTATCTCAAGCGGAATCCAGTGATCATACGCCACAAGCCCACCAAGCGGTTTTTGGTTATGGTCTTTTGCAGGTCAAATTCTAAAATTTGAGATGGTGTTTTCAAGCGACAACCTCATAATGATGGCAAAACCTATTTATTATAAACGGACTTAGGTAAAAATACGCGTTAAAACCTATCCCAATGAACAAATAGCTGGAGGTACGGTAAGGGAAGCCCCAGTAACGAGTTCAAAGCGCTGGCTGGCAGGATGGACAGATAAATGAACTGGTGGAACCCGTTTTAATTTTTTGGATTGGTGTCTGACAAACAGGGCAGGGAGTACCTTCACGGTAACCGATGAGGATATCCTCCATAGTAAATCCACCTTTTTCTCCATTGAGGTCTTTCTCATAAAACGCCCCCCCTTTCTCTAGGCTCGGGATCAATCCTTGCCGGACAGCCTGGTAAAGCCGGAAAACATCGTTTTCGTCCAATGTGCTTAACGGTCGATTCGGGTGAATTTTGGCAAGGAAAAGGATGTCGTGAATGTAAGCGTTGCCAATGCCAGCTACGTTTGATTGATCCAAGAGGAATGCCTTAATACGCCCCTTTTTGCCAGAAAGGGCAGTCTGAAATTCTGCAAAGGAAAGGTCCAGAACGTTTGCTCCAAGCTTACTGGTCATCGGATGCTGCAGAATTCCTTCAGTCGTGCAGAAATGAACATATCCGAACCACCAAAAGTTGATGGTAAGGCATGAACCATCTGAAAAATCAATTATCAAGCGGTATTTCTCAGGAAGGTGAGCGCGATCTGTAAGAAGCAGATCTCCCCCCATACCCAGGTTAATCAATAACCAACCAGAACTGATCTTAACTTTTAACCATTTGCCGCGATAAGTGGAATCGAGAATGGTCGAGTTGATCAGATATGTACTGAATTCCTCTGGGGGGATATTTAAGCATCTCGGTTGCAACACTTCCACACCCCGGATTTTCTTCCCAACCAGCAACAACTTGATTTCTTTGGCTCGAGATGCGATTTCCGGCAATTCAGGCATATCTTCCTCCAGAATAATGCGTCAAATTATCGTAAACACTTGCATTCTTAATCCATTATGTTCTATAATTATGTCACTATATTCGTTCCGAGAGGAGGAAAAAATGGCAAGTGTAACTTTTGAACATGTCGTCAAGAAATTTGGTGATTTCACAGCGATCGCGGATTTGGACATTATGATCCAGGATAAAGAGTTTCTGGTACTGGTTGGTCCATCCGGTTGTGGAAAAACCACTGCTTTACGCTGCCTGGCAGGTCTTGAAGAAGTGACCTCCGGCAGGATCATGATCGCGGACAAGGTGGTAAATGATATCGCACCCAAAGATCGTGATATCGCCATGGTGTTCCAATCTTACGCTCTATATCCGCACATGACCGTCTTTGATAATATGGCGTTTGGCTTGAAATTACGCCACTTACCCAAAGCGACCATTCAAAAACGCGTGGAAGAGTCAGCTAAGATCCTGGGCATTGAAGCACTCATGAAGAGGAAACCGCGTGAATTATCTGGTGGACAGAGGCAACGTGTTGCACTCGGCCGTGCGATCGTTCGCGAACCAAAAGTTTTCCTCCTGGATGAGCCATTATCCAACCTGGATGCCAAATTGAGGGTACAAACCCGTGCTGAGATCAGCAAATTGCATCACAATTTGGGCACCACATTTGTTTATGTTACCCATGATCAGACCGAAGCCATGACGATGGCTTCAAGAATTGCTGTTATGAACAAGGGTATCCTGCAGCAGCTGGATACACCTCAAAACCTATATGATAAACCCAACAACCTGTTCGTGGCGGGTTTTATCGGCACTCCCGCGATGAACTTCTTTAAGGTAAAGCTGGAAAAAGACGGTGAAGCGCTGTATGCAGTCAACGCGGAATTAAAAGTGAAACTCCCGCCAGCCAAAGTCGAAAAATTGCAGAAACTGGTTGGCAGGGAAGTCATTTTGGGTATCCGCCCAGATGACATTCACAATCCGGACTTTTCACCGTCCAACATCCATGGTGAAAAGGTTGACGCCAAGGTGGAAGTGACCGAGTTGATGGGCAATGAAATCCTCATCTACCTGACGACCGGCTCACAGAACACGATCGTTGCCCGTGTTGATCCCCGCTCTCGTTACGCTTTTGGAGACAAGGTCCAGGTGTTATTCAATATGGATAACAGCCATATCTTTGATCCGGGTGAGGACGCTGAAAATCCTGTTGCAGTCCGATAAGGATTATCAAGTTACAATTTGTAGCGCAAGAGCGATCTTGCGCTACATTTATGAAAAAAGTAGAGCAATGGAGTGGATATGTATAAGGTAGTTTTATTGAGACATGGTGAAAGCGATTGGAATAAACAAAACCGTTTCACCGGCTGGACAGATGTAGATCTTACGGAGAAAGGCATTGAAGAAGCAAAATTCGCTGGAAAATTGATGAAAGAAGCGGGTTTTGCATTTGATATTGCGTTTACATCTGTACTAAAGCGTGCCATCCGAACCTTGTGGCTGGCTTTGGATGAAATGGATTTGATGTGGATCCCGGTAATCAATACCTGGCGTTTGAATGAACGGCACTACGGTGCTCTACAGGGATTGAATAAAGCTGAGACAGCAGCGAAGTTCGGGGATGCCCAGGTGCTTATCTGGCGGCGCAGCTATGATATTCAACCACCCTCTCTCACGACCGAGGATGAAAGATATCCCGGGAACGATCCACGCTATGCAAGTCTGACATCGGCTGAACTTCCGCTGACGGAGTGCCTGAAAGACACTGTAGCCCGGTTCCTGCCATTCTGGCACAATGATGCTGTTCCGGCCATAAAATCAGGCAAACAGGTGATCATTGCAGCGCACGGCAACAGTATTCGCGCACTGGTGAAGTACCTGGATAACGTCCCTGAGAGTGAAATCGTTGAGCTGAATATCCCAACCGGTGTTCCCCTGGTATATGAACTCGATAAAGATCTGAAACCGATCAAACATTACTACCTGGGAGACCCGGAGGAAGCCAGGAAAAAGGCTGAGGCTGTGGCGAACCAGGCAAAAATGAAATAAGAAAAACGGCGGAGATTCTCCGCCGTTACTTTTTATAACGAAAGTAGAGTTTGGGAATAACAAGAGCGGTAATAAGTGCTCCAATTACAGTGATTATTCCCATTAATAAGAAACCATCAGACCAAAGTTTAATGGGAAGCAAACGGATCAACGTGTCGTCTGCATAAAACAGCCATGTGTCGCCGGTAAAGAAAATGCGGTGAAACTGAGTAAAAAGTGCATCAAAATTAATGAGCGTACCCGCTAAGATTAATCCAATTAACCCAAAGGTCAGCCATCCCCCAGTAGCAACGGCTTTCACAAATTGAGGCAGCAAATTTGTCCGCCATGCGATTAGGATCAACAAAATAAAGAGGATTAACGCACCATACCAGACTTTCAGCGCTGCCTGAACCAGGAGTTTCACATCATCCATGTGACTGAGCTCGCGTTCGTTGTAAATTGGCGTTCCGTCATCAAGTTTCAGGTCTGCAAGGTATTCGATCCCCTTGGAATTAAACAAATAAACGATGGTTTGGGTTCCCCAATGCATGCGCTCATTAGTTGAAAAACCGTATTCATCGGGTGGAAAATTTTTAAGTCCATATTCATGGGCAAGGAACTCAGGCGTAAAGAGGACGCGGATGGAGGTAAGAACCAGTATTAATGGGATTAATATGGTGATTAGTAATGAGGGCAGCCATAACCATTTTTTCATTGTAAGTTATCCACCTGGTCAGTTAAGAGAAAATGCAGCACCATCGAATTGGTAATTCCTTCTATTGGCGCAAGGTCGTCTGTGAAAACGATCGACGGCGCAGGGGTTTCCTGCAAACCGGCATACGTGGCTGCCATCACTTCCAGGAGCAAAGGATGGCTGGCTTGTGATTGGTAAAGGTGCAGATAATTATCAGTAAAATTTGTGATGGTCGTGGGTTGATTTGTGGCGAAGAGCAGGGAGTTAAAAGAGCCAGACAGGTCTGTAATGTACACGGCAGGGAAAACCTGTTTCATGGTGGAGTAGAGCGCGTCCACCAGTCTCCGGTCTTCCGGAGCGCGCCCAACGTTGATTACCACCACGCCGTCTTCAGACAGATGTTCCTGCAGGGTGGTAAAAAATTCCACGGTGGTCATATGCCAGGGGATATACGGCGGTCGGTAGGCGTCAACGCTGATGATATCGTAGTGTTCTGTGCTGTTCTTGATTGCCCAGCGGCCATCCTGAATGATGATGTTTACCTCATCAGAATCGAGAGCAAAATACTTTTTTCCTACCTCAACAATCTTTGGGTCGATCTCAATGCCATCAATTTCTGCATTGGGAAACACCACGCGGGCTTCGCGCGCAGTGGTTCCTGCTGCCAGCCCGACAATGGCGATATGTTTAATACCTTCTGGGTTAACTGGCGAAGGATTGAAAAATGGGGCAGAGAGTACCTGTTCCCATGGTCCATTGAAATTTAATTGATCCGGTTTGTAAATGGAATGTACTCCCTGACCTTCGTTCAGCCGCAATAGCGTGTAGCCATTTTCCTCGATCACCTGGATATAGTTGTAACTTGATTCTGTTTCATAGACCTGACCCTGGGTGAGTTTATCTCCGCCTCGCACACCAACAATAAACAAACCGATGATAACTAGAAGCATCCAGGCATACCGCAGGAAACCTTTCCACCCGCCGCTAAGGAACAACCCCACAAGGGCGAATACCAAAAGGAGTAAGGAGAGCACCAGGAAGGTGCGATAAGTTCCGATTGCGGGGACCAACACCAGAACAGGCAAGAAAGTGCCGATAAAGGATCCTAGGGTGGAAATGGCGTAGATCCTGCCGCTAACCTTGCCGGCTTGTTCTTTATCCGTAATGGATAGCCGAATTGCGAACGGTGATGCTGTGCCGATCAGGGTGACCGGTATGATAAACAGGATCATCACAACAGTAAATGAACCAAAGAGAACTCCAAGGGCGAGATTATCAAATGCCTGGCTGGCGATGCGTAAAATTGGACGGGAAGCAATCGGAATCAACCCAATCGCCAGGGCTGCCCATGAAAGGATTTTGAACAAGGTATCGTATTTTGGCGAACGATCTGCCCAACTGCCGCCTATGAAATATCCCAGGGTGAGATAGATGAGAATTAGGCCGACGATACTTGCCCAGACAAGATTGCTGGTACCGAAATAATTACCCAACAATCGGGATGCGGCAAATTCAACAGCCAGAGAAACGAGCCCGGAGATGAACACGACCACAAGCAAGTATTTTTTCATTCAGAAAATTATACCTTAGTGGAGAAATCAGGCGCAGGAATCCTGCGGGTTGTATAATCATTTTGTGTGGAGGGTCTATGTTACTGCTGAGTGTTGAAAAGATGAAGGAACTGGAAAAACAAGCAGATGCGCAAGGGTTTTCTTATGTTGAAATGATTAAATCTGCCGGTGGCGGCTTGGCAGCGATCATAGACCAGCGCTGGCAATCCCTGGATAAAAAACTCATCACCGCTCTCGTGGGCGGGGGGAAGAATGGCGCGGATTCATTGATCGCACTGGTGAAATTACAGCAATCCGGATGGCAAACAAGGGCTGTGTTACTTGATGCAGGTGAGCAACTCGACTGGGTGATGCGTGACGTCAACAGTGCAGGCTGTGAAGTTTTGTCATTCGACGAGGATCACAAGAGAGTTAGTGAAGCCTTAAAAGAATCCACTCTCGTGTTGGATGGCATCCTGGGCACTGGATTTAAACCTCCAATGTACGAGAAACTGGTAGAGAAAATGAAATTCCTTAACGCGCATTGCAGCGAGAAAACGATCATCGCCGTGGATTGTCCCTCTGGTGTGGATTGTTCCACTGGAGCGATTGCACCGAACACCATGAAAGCGACTCTGACAGTGTGCATGGAAGCAGTAAAGGTTGGGCTGGTGAAGTTCCCGGCGTTTGGATATGTGGGGGAACTTGTGTGCGTTGATGTTGGCATAATGAAAAGACTGCGTTTGAAATCGGGTAAAGATGATTTTGTCCTTGACGATTCAATTACTCGAAGTTTTTTACCGGAAAGAGAAAGGGATTCTCATAAAGGATCCTTCGGTACGGTGCTCGTGTGCGGAGGAAGTGTAAATTATCCGGGAGCGCCAGTAATCTCCGCCAGAAGTGCGTATCAAATAGGGGCAGGGTTGGTAAAGACAGCTGTGCCGGAAAGAATCTACGATGCAGTGGTAGGCAGCTGCCTCGAATCCACCTGGGTATTATTGGATGAGGAGAATGGGGTTATCGCAGAATCCGCAATAAGAATTATCACTAAAGAAATCTCGCAGGTTGATTGTATGGCGTTAGGTCCAGGGATAAGCCGTGAAGAGACAACCCTGCGCTTTATCCATGGATTATTGGATACCTCCAGAGATCAAAACAAGACCAAGAAAATTGGGCTGATCCCTTCAGATATCGCCCTCTCACCCGGATCAATTACCAGCTTGCCACCAGTTGTTATTGATGCAGATGGATTAAGATTACTTGCGAAAATTAACGATTGGAAGAAGATATTGGAAGGCAAGGCAGTGGTTCTCACACCTCATCCAGGCGAAATGAGCGTTTTAACCGGGTTAACTGTTGAGGAAATTCAGAACGACCGCATTGAGATTTGCAGGAAATTTGCTAATGAATGGCAGCAATGTGTGGTGTTAAAAGGCGCATTAACTGTTGTGGCGTCTCCTAACAATCAGGTTGCAATTTGTCCGGTGGCAACTTCAGCCCTGGCGAAAGCCGGCAGCGGGGACGTGCTAACCGGGTTGATCGCGGGCTTAGTTGCACAAGGAACAGGATTGTACGAGGCTGCAACTGCCGGAGTCTGGATTCATGCGAATGCCGGTCTACTCGCAGCGATAAAAGTTGGCAGCGAGCGCTGCGTGATGCTGAACGATCTGCTAGAGGCAATTCCAGAGGTTATGAATCGATTAAAATAGAACAACCCTCTCTTTTACAAAAGGGTTGTCAATTAAGATTTTAGATCTTGAAGAACTAGCTCTTGGTCGTCGAGGTTTCGGAACCACCTTCCAAAATCACTGAGCCTTTTTTAAGTGTCTGAGCTGCTTTACCCTGGGCAGTTTTGATCAAGTCCTGGGCTTTTGAGACAGCTTCTTTTCCAGCTGCTTCTGCTTTTTGGTAAGCTTCTTTACCGGCGGCTTCGGCTTTGTGGTAGGTTTCTTCAAGGGCGATGACTGATTTATCTTTTAGCTCGATGGTTTTGTCCTTGATGACGCCACGAGTCTCTTCACCAGACTGGGGAGCATACAAAAGAGCAACCACAGCGCCAACTAACCCACCAACAAGGAAACCAACCAGGAACGAACCATATGAATCTCTATCGGACATTTTTATCTCCTTTCAATAATCGTAAACGCTCATTATTTTTTCAGGATCTTAAATAGATCGAAAAGTCGCTTTATCCCTGCTGAATAACTGTTTGCTTTTATAACAGGTCCAACAAGGTTTTTGCTTAAAAATTGGGTCGTACCTTTTAGTGTGTTCACGGTATCAACTGTGGATTTAAGGATGGGTTTAATCTCATTTTGAACGAGATTGATCAGTGTGGAAACCTGGAGAACCAGGACCACCATTACTACCCCGATCACAACCGACTCCAACGCCAGGAAGATGATGAAAATATCCCTTACCTGGGCAGTTGTTGAGGCGTCTGCGCGAGCGAGGAAGAAGATGCCGGTTATGATCAATCCAACAATCAACACAATGATCAGGATCAACAGCCATAATTTACTTTTCCGTTCTGGCACCGGCAAAGTTGGTTCTGAAGATTCTTCCGTAAATTCCTGATATTGATCTTCCATAGTGAAATGATTATAGCATAAAGAATATAGCGCTTTGTCAAGACCGCTGATTCTCTAGTAGGGCAGCCAGGAGAATCAGAAAAACCTCATTTGCATTGCCCGGTGGCGTGTGTTAAACTTAACGATTGCAATGATAACGAAATTGGTATCAAGTCTTGTAATTTTCTTTTTAATCAGTCTGAATCCCCAGGCTCAGGGAGATTCGGTCAGATTAACCTACCCTGGTGTTGGTGATTCTGTCCAGGGAATTGTTGAAATTACTGGGACAGTATCCACCGGTTCGTTTAATTATGCTGAGGTATTCTTTGCTTATACTGCAGTCGATAATCTGAACTGGTTTTTGATCGGGCGAATTGACCAACCAGTTACTTCCGGTGTGATCGCCAGATGGGATACAACCACGATAACGGATGGAGTCTATCAGTTAAAATTGCGCGTCCATTACCGGGATGAAAGTGTCGAGGAAATCAATATCAATCCGGTGATCGTGCGTAACTATTCGATCCTTCCGACGAATACTCCGATTGTGGAAGATGATTCTTCGATTAACATGGCAACAATCGCAAGCCCGACTTCAGCAATCGTATTTGCAACGGCATTACCTGACAATCCGGCTTCCACTTCGAGCGCATCGCTCCAGCGCAGCGCAACAGTTGGATTAGTCGTTGCTGGAGTTTCGTTGATGTCCTTATTCGGGATAGGACTGATCCGAAGACGAAAACATTTAAAGTAAAAAAGGAAAAAATCAGTGCTTTCACAATTATTCCATTCATTAAAATCTCCAGGCGCTTCAGGATCGCTTCCATACCTGATCGTTGGTCTTGGAAATCCGGGTCGAATCTACCGACTCACCAGGCACAACATTGGTTTCATGGTCGTAGACCAAATTGCCAGTAATCTAAAGTGCTCATTATCAAAAGTGCAGGGAAAGGCAATCGTTGGAATGTGTAGGATGGACACGAATAGGATAATCCTGGCCAAACCCCATACGTTTATGAATCTCTCTGGGGTAGCTGTTTCCAGTTTGGTTCGATTTTATAAAATTGACCTCGAGCATTTGATCGTCATTCATGATGACGTGGATGTTCCCTTTGGGCAGATACGCCTTCGACCTGGTGGGGGATCAGCGGGACAAAAAGGAGTTGAGTCGATTATTGAAAAGCTGGGTACCAAGTCATTCCCGAGGTTGCGCATGGGTATTGGTCAACCACCCGGGCGGATGGACTCGGCTGATTATGTTCTTCTGCCATTTGGTAAAGAAGACGAAGAAGGTTTGAGCGGGTACCTTGAGCGCGCGGCTGAGGCTGTTAGATGTTTTGTCACTGAAGGGTTGGAAGTGGCAATGAACCGGTATAACCCAAAGATCTAATATGCTCGACCTTATTCGCAACCATCCAAAATATCAACAAGTGCTGGATGATATTAAGGTTGGTCAGTGTAATTATGGATTAGGCTTAACCCGCCCGGCGCGGTTGGCAATTATTTCTACTTTGAGTCTCGATCTGAATATCCCCATCCTTGTAATCACCGATCGGGCTGACCGATCAGCGATGATGCTGGACGAACTGGGTTATTGGCTGCCAGACAATCCCCGGCTGCTGTTTCCTGAACCAAACCCGATGTTTTACGAAAAGGCAAGCTGGGGTGCGATCACCCGCCGTGAACGCCTGACTGCATTGAGTACTCTGGCAAGTTACCACATTCCCGGCATCGGTAAGCCCGAAAAACCACCGATACTGATCACATCGCTGCGTGCGGTAATGACCAGGACCATCCCGAGGCGGGATTTCATCATCGCCAGCAAGAAAATTCACGCCAATCAAACAGTACCGCCAGGTGAATTACGGAGAGCCTGGGTTGAGCAAGGTTACGAAGCGGTTGAGGTCGTCCTGGAGCAGGGGCAATTCTCGCAGCGAGGGGGGATCCTGGATATATGGGGAGCCTCTGAACACTTTCCTGTTCGGCTTGATTTCTTCGGGGACGTGATCGAATCGATCAGGCAATTTGATCCAACAACCCAACGCACGGTGAGCAGTGTTGAAGAGGTGATGATCACTCCAGCGAGAGAATTTCTGACCGGGAATCATCCAACCACCGATGTACAAGAAAAACCAGATGAAACTCAAATCCCCGTATTCCACCCCATGCCGGCAACCATCCTGGATTATTTGCCTAAACAAGCCTTGGTTATCATCGATAACCTGGCAAATTTACAGACTTTTGGTGAAGAAATTGAAGAACAAGCCCTAAAACTTCGGAGAGAATCCATCGAAGAGGGCATCATGTCCCCCGATTTTCCTCTGCCTTACGTCACCTGGTCAGAAGTTCTGGATACAGTAGAAACACGACGCTGGATAGAATTAGGGCGGACTAACGACCCCGATGGAGACTCTTTGGGGTTGATATTTCAACCCGAAAACCGTTTCGGTGGGCAGTTACAGAACTTTATTGATTTCCTTGACGAAATCTGCAAAAAAAATCAACGCGTCACGATTGTATCAAGGCAGATTTCCCGTTTGAAGGAGATTTGGGAAGGGCAAAAAGGGACCTGCGAGGGCAGGGACTTCACCTTTTTTGAAGGGTCACTAACTGAAGGCTGGTGCTTAAATCTGGATGATGACACCCAGGCGCACCTGTTCTCAGACAGCGAGATTTTTGGCTGGGAACGTCCTCACTTGCGAGCACGAACCCACATCACTTATCAACCCCCCGAATCTTCCTATGCCGACCTGAATCCTGGAGATTGGGTTGTGCACGTGGATCATGGGATCGGCAGATTTGTGAGCCTGGTCAAACGCTCACTGGAAGGGATCGAACGCGAATTCTTACTGGTGGAATACGAAAACAGGGACCAATTGTATGTGCCCATCCACCAGGCTGACCGGATAAGCCGGTATATCGGACCCTATGGTGAACCACCTCGGCCAACACGCCTGGGCGGAACTGAATGGAACCAGACCAAGCAAAATGTGCGCCAGGAAGTGGTGAAGGTTGCCCAGGATTTACTCGAATTGTATGCCAGGCGTCAAACCGCGGTTGGTTTTGCTTTCTCCAAGGATCAACCATGGCAGAAGGAACTTGAAACTAGTTTCCCGTATGTGGAAACCGAAGACCAGTTGAAAGCCATTAACGAAGTCAAAAACGACATGGAAACTTCCCGCCCAATGGACCGCTTGCTTTGTGGGGATGTAGGGTACGGGAAAACGGAAGTTGCCTTAAGGGCTGCGTTTAAGTCTGTCATGGACAGCAAGCAAGTGGCCATCCTCGTCCCGACCACCGTACTAGCCCAGCAACACTTTGAAACGTTTAAGCAGCGATTGTCCATGTACCCGGTCAGTATTGAAATGCTATCTCGCTTTCGGACAGCTAAAGAGCAGGATGAGATCATTTTGAAACTGGCTCTTGGAGAAGTGGACATTGTCATCGGCACACATCGATTGCTGACCGCCGATGTGACCTTTAAGGACCTTGGTCTGGTGATAATTGACGAAGAGCAACGTTTTGGGGTTACTCACAAAGAGCATTTTAAAAAATTACGCACCGAAGTTGATGTTTTAACCCTTACTGCCACACCAATTCCAAGGACCTTGTACATGGCGTTAACTGGTGCCAGGGACATCTCGGTTATTAATACCCCTCCCGCCGAAAGATTGCCTATCATTACCCATATCGGACCCTATTCTCCCAAGATCGTGGGACAGGCGATCACGCGTGAAATGGAAAGAGGTGGGCAGGTTTTTTTTGTGCATAACCGCGTGCAAACGATCGAAGCCATGCGCAAGCATATCGAGACGCTTGTACCCGAGGCAAGGGTATCCATCGCCCACGGTCAAATGCATGAGAGCGAACTGTCGTCTGTGATGACAAAATTTACCAAAGCTGAGATCGACGTGTTGTTGTGTACCTCGATCATCGAGTCTGGGTTGGATATCCCGAATGCGAATACTTTGATCGTTGACCGCGGCGATACCTTTGGACTTGCCCAACTCTATCAATTACGCGGCAGGGTAGGGCGTGGCAATCACCGTGCGTATGCCTACTTTTTCAGGCATAGAAAGCGACTTCCCACATTTGAAGGGCAGGAACGGCTAGAGACGATCGCTGAAAACACACAATTAGGTGCGGGATACTCCATTGCAATGCGCGACCTGGAAATGCGTGGCGCAGGAGAAATGCTCGGTACCCGCCAATCCGGGTATATCGCCAGCGTCGGGTTTCACCTGTATACCCGCATGCTCTCAAATGCAGTGGTTGAACTGCGAAAAGATAAGCCTGACCTGGAATCCATGCAAAAGATCTTTGAATTTGCAAGAGAACACAACCCGGTGAGCGTGGACCTGCCGCTCCCGGTGAGCATACCCCTGGATTATGTTCCCGACCAAACCCTGCGATTGCAGATTTACCGGCGTATAGCGGCAATTGCCAGTGAACACGATTTGGAGCAATTAACCGAAGAATTCAAGGACAGGTTCGGGAAGATCGTTGAACCGGTCGAGAACCTGCTCTTTCAATTACGTATCAGGTTGTTGGGGGAACAGGCTGGCTTGGCGTCAATCACTAATGAGGGAGAGCAGATCGTTCTGCGTTTCCCAATTCCTCCAGAGGGAATCCCGCCTCGAGATTTACCACCTCTCGGCTACCAGACGCGCACTGGCAAGAATTCGTATTGGATGCGCTTCGACTCAGAATCTGGCGAGTGGAAGGAAAGGTTAATTCAGGTATTGACCGATATAATCAGATTATGAAAAAGGTACTAGTAATTGAAGATGAACCCACACTACTCAGGATCCTGCAATCCTATCTTGAGAAAGAAGGGTATGCAGTAATTTCTGCCATGCGAGGTGACACGGGTTTTGACCTGAGCCTCACCGAGAACCCTGATTTGATCCTGCTTGATCTCAATTTGCCCGGAATGGATGGGATAGATGTCGCCAGGGGAATCCTGAAGCAAAAATCCATTCCGATTATCATGGTCACCGCCCGGGTGGAAGAAAGTGATAAACTGCTTGGATTGGAACTGGGAGCAGATGACTACATCAGTAAACCGTTTTCTCCGCGGGAAGTAGTTGCGCGGGTCAAAACTGTCTTACGCCGCAGTGAAAAAAATGTTCCACCCCAGACAATTGTGGAATTTAAGGAATTATCAATTAACCTGGACACCAGGCTGGTAAAACGAGGTGATGAAGTAATTGAACTTACACCTTCAGAGTATGACATTTGCCTCCTGATGGTTCAAAACCCGGGGAGGGTTTATTCCAGACTGCAATTGTTGGAAGTCATCCAGGGTGAGGCATACGAAGGATATGAACGCACAATTGACGCGCATATCAAAAACCTGAGAGCAAAAATCGAATTTGATCCAAAGAATCCGAAATTTATAAAGACAGTTTTTGGAGTGGGCTATCGTACTTCACGGATTGATGAGGAATAAATGAGATTCTCATTAACAACCAAGATGGCACTCGCTTTCACAACAGTAGTTCTAATCGCCATTATCGGAATTGTTGTTTTTACCACCTCAGATAGTAACCGCCAACTTACAAATTATATGAACCGGGGTGCATTATTTGGCATCGAAAACTTGATTTCCAACCTGGAAGAACATTACCAAAAAGCAGGAAGTTGGAATGGGGTGGAATCGACTTTTACAACTAGTCCTCGGGGAAATAATAACTCGAGGATGTCTATGTACCAGTTCACTCTAACGGATTCAAAAGGCGTTGTCCAATGGAGCAATAGCGGCGTACAACCAGGTACATTCTATTCGGGAAAATACAAGAAAGAGGGGCTCAAGCTTGTAAACTCAGCGGGAGAAACCGTCGGGTATTTAGTTGTGAAGGAGAACGGTGGACCAGTTGCGAACCAGGTCACTCCATTTATTGAGCGGATGAACCGGGCTCTGGTTTGGGCTGGTATTATTGCTGGAATTGCGGCACTTGTATTGGCAATTTTCATCTCCCGGCAGTTACTCAAACCCGTTGCTGCCTTGATGCACGCAGCAACCAGTATTTCTTCTGGAGATTTATCAGCACGGGTGAACATTTCCAGCAAGGATGAATTTCACACTCTCGGCACCACCTTTAACCAAATGGCTGAAAATATCCAAAGCAGTGATGAGCGCAAGAAAGCTTTAACAGCAGATGTAGCGCATGAACTCCGAACACCTTTATCGGTCCAAAAAGCACAACTCGAAGCCATGATTGATGGGGTTATCCCAACCAATGCGGATAATCTGCAGGCAATTTCCAATCAAACTGATGTTCTTACGCGCCTGGTGGATGATCTGCGAACATTGGCATTGACCGATTCGAAAGAACTTCAGTTGGATTTGCAGTTAATTAAATTGGATGAAGTTTTGGTAAGTTTAGTGGAATCTCTTCGACCGCAGATCTCACTTGGTAATACGAAAATTGTTTATGAATTTGATCAAACCAGTAGGGGGCAGGCGGTATGGATCGATACAGGCCGACTGTCGCAGGTGATGCAAAACCTCCTGACTAACGCTCTGCGTTATGGAAAAAGTGGCGGGACAATTCAGGTTAGCTTGATCAAGGATCATTTATCCCTGGTGATTAGAATCCACGATGACGGCAAGGGGATCCCTGAAGATGCGCTGCCGCATCTATTTGAGCGTTTTTACAGGCACGATAAAGCCCGGGGTAGAGATTCCGGAGGTACCGGTTTGGGTCTATCGATCGCAAAAAACCTTGTGTCTCTGATGGACGGTGAAATCAGTGCAATGAATGCTCCATCCGGAGGAGCTGTATTTGAAGTCCGCTTCCCAGTTGTGCAGGAAAACGAAGTTAATCATAAGAAATAAAGAACATATGTGCTATAATCGTTTCAACGCGATTAAAAAGGAGTTTTGATGTCCTTTAAACTTCATGCACCGTATCAACCTACGGGCGATCAGCCTGATGCCATCCGCGAATTGATCAAAGGAGTTAAATCCGGTTACCGCAACCAGGTACTCCTCGGGGCAACCGGTACTGGCAAGACATTTACTGTTGCCAATATTATCCAGGAATTGCAGATGCCTGCACTGGTGATGGCACACAATAAAACCCTGGCTGCACAGCTTTACAGCGAGTTCAAGGAGTTCTTTCCGGAAAACGCGGTGGAGTATTTTGTATCCTACTATGATTATTACCAGCCTGAAGCATATGTTCCACGGCATGACTTATATATCGAAAAAGAAACAGATATCAACGAAGAAATAGACCGCATGCGCCTGGCTGCGACCACGGCGCTCATGTCCCGCAAGGATGTCATCATCGTGGCTTCCGTGTCTTGTATTTATGGGTTGGGAAACCCTGAAGCGTATGGAAACGTTGTTGTCAAACTGGATACAGGCGGCATCTACCGCCGTAATGCTTTACTCCGGCAGTTAATCGAAAGTCAGTATCAGCGCAATGATCTTGAACTTCGCCCAGGCGTTTTTCGCGTGCGGGGGGATACGATCGAGATATTCCCGGCTTATGAGGAAAAGAAGGCATTCCGCTTAAGTTTCTTTGGTGATGAAGTTGAGAAAATACTCGAATTCAGCCCGCTCACCGGAGAGATTTACCAGGAGCCAACTCACGTTGAAATTTACCCGGCGAAACATTACATCGCCAGTGAGAACAGGTTGGATCAAGCCATTAAAGATATTGAAAACGAGTTGGACGCTCAAATGAAATACTTCAACGCCAACAACCGGCTGCTTGAAGGCCAGCGCATTGAACAAAGATGCCGTTATGACTTGGAGATGCTCAAGGAAGTTGGTTATTGTTCAGGAATTGAGAACTATTCCAGGCACCTGGACCAACGCCCGCCAGGTTCACCTCCATGGACATTGATGGATTATCTCCCCAGCGAGTATTTGTTGATCCTGGATGAATCACACATGACTGTCCCGCAAATTCGCGGCATGTATAACGGAGACCAATCTCGCAAGGGAACCCTGGTGGAATATGGTTTTCGCCTGCCCAGCGCCATGGATAACCGCCCCTTAACCTTCGAGGAATTCAGGAAGCGAATGGGATATACCATTTACACTTCAGCAACCCCGGCTGAGTATGAATTGAAACTGGCCGACCAGGTGGTTGAACAGATCATCCGACCTACCGGTCTCGTTGATCCTCAGGTTGAGGTGCGTCCTACCAAAGGGCAGGTGGATGATCTTTACAGTGAAATTAAAAAGCGCACAGAGAATGGTGAACGTGTGCTGGTCACTACGCTAACCAAACGCATGGCAGAGGACCTCTCTGATTACCTGCTGGAGTTGGGAGTGAAGGTTAATTATCTTCATTCGGAGGTTGAAACATTGGAACGAGTGGGCATCCTGCGCGATCTGCGTATGGGTATCTTTGATGTACTCGTCGGGATAAACTTGCTGCGGGAGGGGCTTGATCTGCCGGAAGTTTCGATGGTGGCCATCCTGGATGCGGATAAACAGGGCTTCCTGCGCTCAGGCACAGCCCTGATCCAGACAATCGGCAGAGCAGCACGTAATGTAAATGGAAAAGTCATCATGTACGCTGATGTGATGACCGATGCGATGAAGTTTGCGATTGAAGAAACGAACCGCAGGCGAGCCAAACAGGTGGCTTATAACACCAAGAACGGAATAGAACCTTTTACGATTGTAAAAGCAGTGCATGACATCACGGAGCGTCTTGCCAACCCGCAGGGAATTGCTGAGAAGCGGGGAAGCTACAAAGCTGGAGAGAAAAATTCAATGATGCCGGTCAATGAGATCAAACGCTTGATCGCTGAATTGGATCTCCAGATGAAACAAGCCGCCAAAGAACTGGCTTTTGAACAGGCAGCGGTATTACGCGACCAGATATTGGACTTACGCAAGTTACTGGCGGAAGAATCCAACCTTCCACCCTGGCAGAAAGCACGGTTGATGGCAGGAGAAATTGATTAAGGTGGTTCAAGCGGTTGGGCGAATTGAAAACAGTGTAAAGGTGTTTTCTGCTGGAAGCCATTCACTGATCACATTAGTCACCAGTGAACCCGGATTTCCACTTTGTAGGGCTGAGTAGAGCTTATCCAGATTTGCACGATTACCTTCAGCCACCAGTTCAACATTTCCGTTTACAAGATTGCGCACCCACCCGGTTAACCCAAGTTGTTGGGCAATCTCCAAAACAAAGTAGCGGAAGCCAACTCCCTGCACACGTCCTTCGACAATTGCATGCAATTGATGATCTGGCATCCTGGATTATTCTTCCTGTGAGATATTCACTTGGCGTTTTCGATAATTCAAGATCAATATCCCCGTGATGATCAATATTAAGGGAATTCCGATCCACATTACCAATTGGTAAAGTGTGGATGTTGTTGGATTACCTGAAGAATTGATACCGGATTTCCAGTCCAACTCAGCTTGCTGCAGCGTTATGCCTAGTGCGGATTTAACATTCTGCTCACAATCCAGGCCATTTGCCGCGTTCTGAAGAAATACGGGAAAAATCTGGTTGCCGTAAGTACGTTGTATGTACGCAACCAATGAAGACGATTGCGCATACGCTAATGTAGCCAGATTTGCGTCATTCGGAAAGCCGTGGCAAAGATCACCAAAGGATAAAAGGGTGCCAGCGTTTAGGGCTGTTGAGATTTCGCGCTGGAGATCCGGGTTTGCATAAAGTTCAGATTGAGTTGCCAACCCTTCCAATAACCATGTGGGCGCGTTTGAATAGCTGGTGCTCATGACTTGGAATTGCAGGAGGTGCATTGTTTCATGCGGAATGGTACGCTCCAGATCAGTCGTATCTGCCAGGGATGGAGAATCAGCGATGAGGATTTTATTGGAATTGACAAAAGTATGTCCGTTAACCCAGGATTGGGAATCCAATGACAGCCCAGATTGCATGCTGCCAATGTTTGGATAGACATAGATTTCGACAGGAAGCACGGGAACCACTGGAAGTAGTTGTGTTGATCTTTCCAATCCCGCTCGGGCAACAGATTGGAGCTTTTGACCATAGGAGGTGTCACCTTCAGCCCAGAAGATGGTAAAGAGCTTGGTTGAATTAGATTTCCACTCAAACCGATTATCCAAATAATCAAACCAGTATGAGGAGCTTGAACTCATTGAACCATCACTCATTTCAGCTTCAAACCAGTAATAAATGCGGGCAAATGGATCAAAACCATTGGTCGTCAAATCGTATTGAGTCAGAATTACACCTTCTGTTGAAGGGTTGACCTCAACCTGCCTGGATTGCTGAGAATCAGGTTGGATTACCAGTGTTATATTTCGAATCAATTCTGGGTGGGGAAGGGTTGCGCTAATGGTTAGTTGGCTTCCAAATTCATAAGTATGAGTAACAGCGGTTATCTCCAGGGAGTTGTCACCGGATGCACTTCCTAATGGCACCAGGAAGGCAAAGATTACCAGGAGACTAATTATCAAACGGGTTGTCAGCCTCATCAGATCAGAGGTCTTCCTCAAGTTCGTCGTCTTCTTCTTCGAGGAATTCTTCATCGGAAAATTCTTCGCTGCTTAATTCCTCGTCTTCTTCTTCGTCGGGGTCAAAGTCTATCAATTTCAGGTTTTGCCGGTCACCACCTGTATCCAAATTATCCAGGGCAGATTCAATCAGTTCGATTTCTTCATCATCTTCACTGGATTCAAGGAGAGCAGTAAGTGTATCGCGAGCGGTATCCCCTCCAATTTGGGAAAGGGACCAGATGGCTGCCAGGCGGATATCCGGGTCAACCGTATCTTCATCAAGCATTGCAACCAGAAAGTCAATGGTGGAGTTTAATTCCAGCTCTCCTGCAGCGCGGACGGCTTCATATTGGATTTCATAGTCTGTTGATCCAAGATATTCAAGCACGGTTGATTCCCAGGCGTCATCCGCAGTATGGCCAATAGCGCATAAAGCAGCGCTGACGAATAATGTATCTCCTGAATCCAATGCCGTCTTGATCAAACCGGGAATTTTTGGATGACTTGCATACCCCAATGATTCCAAGGCCCGTTGTTTCACCTGGGGTAGGTCCTCACCGGCTATTATGTCCAATAAATTACGAACGATGGAAATCTTGTGTGTATCTGGGATCAGATCCAATTCACCCAGGTAAACAAAACGACCCAGCAGATTGGCTGTACCGGCGCGCACGGCTTCATCTGGATCTTCAAACAACATCTCGATCAGGGTCGGGACTAAAGATGTATCTTCACATTCCCACAAGAGGCGGATAGCCAGGACGCGCACAGCAGGGTCAACATCCGAGAGGACAGCTTTAGCCAATTCATCGAAATTGACGATGGTATCTTTTTCAAGGATTACTTCAAGATCTTCCAGTAGATTTACTTTTCGGGTGGGTGGTAAATTTACCCAAACAGGTAAAAGTTTTTTTAACTTAATTGGCGAGAGATCAGAGAATCCTCTCAATAATTTTCCTGGAAAAGGACGGGACGAGTCCTGGAGGGCTTCAAGGATTTCATTAAAATCCAATGCTACTGGGGTCTCATCCATTATTTCAGTTACCTCAACACGATCGGATTCAAAATATCATTAATGATCAAAACGACCATCAGGACCATCAATAAGACGTATCCCGCCATATGGATCTTGCCTTCAAGTTCAGGTTTGATCTTCTTTTTAAATAATAATTCGGGCAGCAAAAATAGAATTCTGCCGCCATCGAGTGCGGGGATCGGCAGTAAGTTTGTAAAGCCAAGAGCAATGGAAATGATTGCCAGGAAGGAAAGGGTAGTCAACCCCGCCATTGAAGGATCAAGTGCGGCTTCTTCTTTATCCACAGTCTGCACTTCGGTGAAAATATCATAAATCCCTTTAACGCTCACCATACGGGCATCCGATGGAGCAATCTGCCCGCTGATCAGCCGAACGGGAAGCATAATCAGTTGCACCCCCTGGTCAATAGTGGACCCAAAGGCTGTTGGGATTGCCTGGAAGAAATTTACCTTTTCAACCGGATTGGATATCGTAATCCCCAATGGTCCCTGGTTGGATGGATAATCACTTCGCGGAGTGAGAGTAATAGTAAATGGGGTTTCGCCGCGGACAATTGTCATTTCGATGGGTTGATCGAGGTTGGCGGAAATTAATTGCGATAATTTGGCAAATCCATCAATCTCGATTCCGTTGATCTTTTCGATTACATCTCCAACCTGGAGATTGGCGGAAGCAGCAGGAGTACCCGGGTTGATTGACATTACGTTCACTACATTTTGGTTGGGGGCGCCTGTGCGGGTAAAGATAAAAGTGATGATGAGCATGCCGATCAATAAATTGGTGATCGGTCCTCCGAGCAGGGTTAACAACCTTCGCCAGGGTTTTGCCGCCTGGAAACTACCCGGTTCAGCGGTTTCTCCGTTTTCGCCTTTCATTTGGCAGAACCCGCCGATCGGGATCCAGTTCAATGTAAACAGGGTGCCGCCCAGCACGAACAATTTCAACATGCGCGGGCGCATTCCCAGTCCGAACTCTTCCACTTCTATCTTATTAAGCCTGGCAAAAATAAAGTGCCCAAATTCATGAAAGAAAACCAGAGCCCCAAAGACTAGGATAAACTCTAGAATCGTGATTAATGTTGTACCAATATTTGTCATCTTTTCTCCGTTATTTCTCCTGCCAATTATATCCGGTAATTTACTGAAGGAAAATCGGACAATTCCATCCATGAAAACCGGGTATGAGATTAGTTCCCATACCCGATAGATGACCAGAAAAAATATTAATCAATGGACATCCATTGCCTATTACCGTGGCATTGATGACCGAAAACAATTTCTGCTAATTTACGCCAGCTGAGCGCTTTTTCCAGGATGGGCGATGAGAATTTCCTCAATCGATGCTATCTTCTCCAGTTTTGATTTGACCGAATCAAGTGCCTGATTCTCGCAGATGACGTGAACATTCGGTCCGGCATCGATGGTGAAGGTAACAGGGATTCCAGATTTGCGCCAGGATTTCACGGCATGTATCAATTCCAACGTGGCAGGTTCCCAATAGACAAGGGCAGGCAATGAAGTCATCATCACTGCATGCATTAAGAGACAATCCTGCTCAATGGTATCTGCAAAGAGGTTGAAATCGCGGGTTTGGATGGCATCCCGGCAGCGATCAAGGCGGCGGGGGGCATCTTGTACCCGCGCAGATTGCAGCGGGCTGGTTTTTGCCAGGGCATGTCCTTCAGTTGACCCGGTAGATTTTTGTTTCCGGTTGAGAACGGCGATGCAATCTATGAGATTCCAATAGTCTTCTTTGGCAATTGAAACGGCATAGGAATCAACATCAGTACTCCCGGGGAACCACTCGACAAATCCAGCAGGGATGGAACGGCAGGCAGACCCGGACCCCCTTCGCGCCAGGCGGGAGAGATCGCGTTCAGGCAGAACAATCCCGAGTGCCCGCACCGCGGCAATAGTGAGGGCTGCAAATGCTGAGGCTGATGAGGCAATCCCGGTTCCTTCAGGAAAATTATTTTCAGTTTTGATGTAAGCCCTGGTGGCAATTCCCCGCAGCCCGCGCAGTAAATTCATGTGACTCACCACACGATTAAACACTGGTCCTGATTGCCGGTGACCATTAAGATCCAGGATATCAGTGGGTAAGCTCGGGTCAAAAGTAACCTGGGTACGGGTGGTCAGTTCCTCCAGGTTCATGGAAATGGAACCATTTTCGGGCAACCGGAGCGGCTGATCCCGGTTTCCCCAATATTTTATGAATGCGATGTTAGGGTGAGAGACCGCTGTTGCTGTTGAAGTAGACATGTGATGTAAATTACCTTTCTATTTTCTTCAATTATAAGTTTACCATGCACATCTAGCATCTCAATAAGATGTCGCTTTGACTGGAAAGAGGCGTTTTCAAGTTTGTCGCGAATCTCAGCAAAACTTGCTTCAACTTCGGCGATTTGTTCATTGCCTAAAATCCCACTGGTTAAATGTGAATTAAGTTCGTTTTTTTCATCCAGTAATCTGCGAATGTTAAGATCAATCCTAGTTTTCTTCTCGGTTATCATTTCTTGGGAGAACTCACCGGAGAGAAATAAATCCAACAACTTTTTTTGTTGAAGATCAAAATCCTTTAATTGCTGATCAATAATTTCCATTCTTTCGTATAATCGTGAGTTTGACGATTGGGTTTCGATTTGCATGTTTCTCAACCCATTTGTAATATTTTCAGGGTTTTCAATCAGATTTTTAGCCCAAGTCCAAACAGCAAGATCTACAAGATCAGCACGAAAGTTAGGCATCGAACATAGCCTTACAGGTTTTTGTTCCCCCCCTTTACAGTAATAATAATGGTTTTGCTCTCTACGAGTTCTGCCTACGTAGGTGTAATTACAGACAGAGCACTTCAGACGCCTTCCCATCAAGTATTCATTTTTTGAACTTCTTCTGCCATTATTTACATTCGCTACAATCTTCAATTGCACAAGATCAAAGTCACTCCTAGAAATAATTGGAGGAACTGCAACAGAAACCCACTCATCACGGATTCTGGGAACTTGTTTTCCTAAGCCACACTTTGATTTTGCTTTTCGTGTATTTTCTTTTCCATCACTTATGATTTTTGTTTTTCCATAATGCCAGGTTCCTGTGTAAGTTTCATTTCTCAAGATATGACGAATCATTGGGCTTGACCACACGCCTGGATCACGCTTTTTTGCGACATGCGAAAATTTATCCCCACGGGTACGAATTCGAAGGTCAGTCAATTTAACTGTGATGGCATTCATTGAAAGGGGGAATCCAGTTTCATCACCAATTAGATACCATTCATACACTAACCTAACAATTTTTGCTTCATCTTCATCGATTGCCAACCAGGTTTTATGTGGTTCAGAGATTACTTTATAACCATACGGAGGTCTATTTCCGACCAAAACAAAACCACTTTGGGCTTTGCCACGTTTTCCACGCTTGCTTCTTTCCAATATTTTGGCTTTTTCATATTCTGCAATACTGGATCGAATCTGTTTTTGTAACCTTCCTTCATCTGAATCCTCATATCTGCCTATGACATATTCAACGACAATTCCAGAACGATGCAATTCTTCTTCTAAGATCATTTGAAGAATAGACTTTCTTGCTATTCGGTCGAGATCGTATACGATAAGAACTGAGATTGATTGATCAGCGGCGATAAAATTGCGCATTTCATTGAGAGCGGGACGGTCAAGGGATGTCCCGGTGTAGTCTTCTTGAAAAGTGGCTGCAATTGCATAACCCATTTCTTCAGCATAACGTGCACAACCTTCGATTTGGGTTTTTAAACTGTACCCCTTGGCTTGCTCATCAGTACTCACTCGAACATAAATAAGAGCTCGTTTAGAAATTGTGGTCATTTTAAAATCACCTCTATTCCTTTGCCATTTCGATGGATTCGTCCAGTTGTTTCTAATTGTTCCAGATAGGTATAAACTGTCTGTCTGGAGATATTTAATGCTCGAGCTGCGTCAGTGGCACCCAAGCGGGGATTGTCAAGATAAAGTGTTAGCAAGTTGTCCATCCGGGTTGTAAGATTGGCTTTCCGAGCCGCCTGCGCTTTGTCTAGTGAAGTGTCAGTTTTGACAATGCTTGACGTTAAATTAGACATCAATAGATTGCCGGGTTGAGTAAATGTTAGATGGGAAGATTGACGTTCAGCTTTACGGTCTGCTCGATCCTGAGCAATTCCAGATAGACGCCGGCGGTGTCCAGAACGCAACGCCAGATTGACCGCTCCAACCAAGGCTAACAATGGAAAGAGGGCCGGCGCATATCTTCCGAGTTCAGGAAAGATATCCAGAAAAATAGTCAATCCGATTGTCGAGACAAGGTAGACACCTACCAAAGATGCGGCCAATAAGAATGGAGCACCCGGATCGGTCTTGCGTTTACCGGCGTTGTAATCCCACAACAATAAGCTGGTACTGACTGTAGTGAGACCTAAGCTTTCAATGATGGCGGCTGTTACCCAACCTAAAGCCGGGACCCAATGCAAATCTTTCACAACTGCATTGGCTACCAACACCGCACTAGGGAGCGGTGTGATCCAGGGACTAATCGCAGCGATTCCATCAACTAAACCGTTTTCAATCTCCGAGAATGAATCTCGAACTTTATTAACAAATGAAAAAACAACCAAGAACTGCCTCCTTATTAGGGGGCAATAGAATGCCCCCGGTGATAAACTCCCACCGAGGGCGAATCCTGGCTGATCGGCTATAATATGATCAGCCCCTACTGCCGGATATATCGGTGGCTGGGGTCAGGTTCGTGTAGGTGCTCGTTACACTTGCACGAACCGTCTTATAATTTTGTTCTACTTATTATATACCATAGAATAAATAAACGAGTATTTGAAAATGTTAGGAGTTGCTCCGGTTGTAACGAGCCAACCTGGAAAGTAATTAATAACGCCAATTGCGATGGGCTTTGGGTGGCAGAGCAAAGCCATTTGCAGCCCAAAAAGTCAATTCCTTTTCCGAAATACCTAAAAGTTGACACCAGCTCAAACCCACGAATTGCAACCAGGTTCGAGCTTCTGAAACGCGAGCCGGATTCTTGCTCTTGAGATCCAAGGCAGCTCTAAAGACGACTGCCAGAGCCAGTGCCGCATAGGGATCACAAATAGATTCTTCATTCATCCCTTTTCTCTTCGGTTCTTTCTTTTAATCGAAGGTGTAAAACCTCGCCGCTTGTGACTTGAATCAAACGGTCTCTCAACTGTTTTGACGACATTTCCATGATTTTGACGGAGTCCACGTCCTTATCTAAAAACAGGGACAGTGCCAGGGCTAATTCCTCCGAGTTATAACCAGCTTCCAGACGACCATCCGGCAGCCTACGCCAAAACCCGCCAATGGTGGGTAGTTTACTATCGGCAGGCAAACACAAGGCAATTTCACAATTCTGCCAGGGTGCAGTATCCTCTTGTGACGTTAAGCCATTGGTGACATCAGTGACATTTGTTTTCTGGGCTAGCTCTACTGGCAAATGAATGCCATAAACACTTGCCCAACGTTCGAGCTCCGTTAGTGTGATTTGCCATTGGCGGGTGCCTTTTCCGGCTTCGCGTGTTTTGCGTAGGCGCAGCTTGCCAAGCAGTCGGCCAACCTTTCGCGAGGTAATGGATTCCTTATCGACATCAGCTTCGGTATTTTCAGCAACAGTTTGCGCCGCTTCACTGATTTGTGAAGTCGAGAAGGTCCAAGTAGAAGTAGCAACGTCACTATTGTCTTTAATGTCACTCTTGGCAGCGGCTAATTTACACATCCCTTGTAGAACTAACAGGGTCAGATCACTGGATTGCAGATCGCCGGTCTCATCCTGCTGGTAACGCCAGGACATTTCCTCCAATCGCCGCCATAATCCGCCAATTACCACCTGATCTTTCTCATGGACAAAGCTGCGCAATAAACTATGGTTTTGATCTGCATCATCCAACCAGGCAGCTATGGATAGGATTGCTTTCCAAGGTTGAAGATTACGTCCACGTAAACGGGCAGTTTGGGCAACTTGGTTTTCATAATCATGCAGCATTGGCAGGTTTGCCAATCCAATTGCCCATAATTCATCCTGAAGTACCTTGCGGTCATGTGGCCAAAGGGCGTAGTCCAATGGATCGAAATTGGCTTTATCCCGGTCTGAAGTGCGGATGAGAGGAATAATGATTGTTCGCGTAGCCAATACGGTATCAGGCATGCGTATCGCTGAAAATAATCGAGGACAATAGGCGTTGACATAGCGTAGCTTCCACTTTCCTGGTCCATCAGGTTCTTTGAGCGGAACACTTGATCCGCGCCGGTTGCCAGCCAGTAGGAGAGCACGTTTGTCTGGGTCCGTCTGTTTGGGATCAGAAATATTTTCAGCATCATCGAAGGCCAGGGTGGCGCCGTAATCAGCCAGGTCTCGCAAACTAGCAAAGCTGCCGCCAGCGAGGATCAGTTGACCCAGGTAAGCCATTTCGGTCACTACGATCAGCAGGTTGGTTTTTCCCGACCCTGCTTCTCCATTTGGCCAGAGGAAACCAGTCACGTTGAAGGCATCCAACAGGTAGGTACCCATGAT
Source organism: uncultured Anaerolinea sp. (assembly GCA_964533735.1). GTDB lineage: Bacteria > Chloroflexota > Anaerolineae > Anaerolineales > Anaerolineaceae > UBA6107. The sequence continues at coordinate 135,781 of CAZHMD010000005.1, forward strand.
ATAGCATCCAATGAGTTCGGCCATGGATTGCTGATCACCCAGTGAACGGTCGAAGTCGAGAAAACGATTGATGACTGCCACGATCTTAGTGAAGGTATCAACCGGGTTGGGACGCTGACCCTGAACATAGGCACGTACGCCTCGGGTAGACCAGCGTTTCTGCACCGGTATCACTTCACGAAAAATCGTATTCACTCCTAAATCACCAAGGGGATGGGTGGATTGCCCATCGCTAATTTCTGCAAAAACCTGGCCGTCATTTCGCACGATGAACAGGCACAGTTTCTCTTCAACTAGTGGTGGATTATGAATCTGAAGATTTCCCTCTTTATCCAAAACTTCACGCCGGGTGGTACGGACTGGTAACCAGGTGGCTGCATAAGCCTGTTTACCTACCAGGCTCAGCGGACGGGTGATATTGGGTGAGGGTTCGTCCAACAATTCGATAGTAGGCTGTGCCGGCTGGGGAACCGGCCGCGGTTGTTCGGTCAACACTTCCAGGTCTTGCAGGTTGTGCCCTTCGGCCAGCCAGTCATCCACACCCCATTTGACCCCGCTCGGATGATTGGGCAGGTAGATGGCTGAGACCGTGGCTCCTTTGCGCTGCAAGATCTCGGTCAAACGCTCCAACGCCAAGCGTACTGATGGCTTATACATTACATCTGAGTCGAAGACGATCCGTACCAAACGGTTCTCCCAGGCGATGAAATCAAAGTCAGTCAGGATGGTTGTTCCACCGAATTCGTTGCGGCCCTTGAAGTTCCACACACCCAGCAAGTCAATAGTGCAAGCCCCCTGGGAAGCCAATGAATCCGATTTCTTTTGGCCTTCGGTGATAAAGAGCGGAATGGTCGGATTTTGCAGCGTTTTCAGGCAGGCCGGCGGGCAGTCCACCCTTACACCTGTTCCTTTGGGTATTTCGTATTTCAACACCTTGACCGGGCGGAGGCCGTCTGCTTCTCGCTTGCTGCAATCCTCATAGGTACGAGGATTATCCGGGCGGTAGACATGCAGGCCGACCTTGCCATCGGTGGTGTGGAGAGGAATTAGCAGTCCGGGTACGCGGCGCTGTGCCGGTGAAAAACCGAACTGCACCAGATCGCCTTCGCTCGTGATCGTGCGATAACCACGTTCCTGAATCATCTGGTCCGAGATACCTGATTCTTTGGATAGCATCTTGAGATGATTTTCTGAGAGCGTTAGGTTATGGATACTCATGGCATGGACTCCTGGTTCTGGATAAATTGAGCGTCTATTTCTTGTGAAATTACATGTTTTTTGTTCTTGCTTTTCTTTGAAGTTTTTTGGTCTGTTTCGACCGCATTAAATTCTTTTTGTGTTCCAGTAAATTGATCGCTAAGGATGAAAGCGTAGACGCGCGCTAACAACCTTCCCTGCTCCTCCTGTGACAACTGGAGGGTTTCAGCACGTGGATTCATGTGTGAGGCTGTCCTCCTGTGGATGACTGAGATTGGGTAGGGTGTCCTGCAGCAAACCGCGCCGGACAAGTTCCAGGCGGACGATGAGACGCACCTGGTCAGCCGGCGTGCGCATCTCCCGTTCCGAGAGACGGATCAGGGCTGAATACTCCGGCTGTTCTAACAAAACTTTGAGACAATTGAGCATAGAACTCCTTTTGGCAAACAAAAATGACGACGTTTGATTCAACGTCGCCATTCTGCCATCTGGAATATCCCTTGTTCAAGTGCCCCGGATATCCCTCTTTATCCCTTGAATATCCCTTTTTATCCCAAATACTGGATCAAGTGGGCACATCCTTTGGTTTCTTGATGAAATTTGACTTTCGATAGGGAACGATCTGGATTCCATAATCTTTACGCAACCGATTGATTCGATTGAGGATGGTTTTTTTGGTAAGCCCCACCCGGGTTGCAATTTGACCGCAGGTTAGTCCTTGATACCAAAAGCGGACGATATCCCGGTTGGCGCCCACGTTTGGAATCATCATCCAGACTTCGACGGGTGTGGATGTTTCAATTTGTTGAGGTTCTCCTTTGATCTCAACGGTTTTGCTTGAATCTGGAATTTCCGGTAACGTGAACCACCCTAATTTTTCTAACTCATCCCGAATTTTGTCCCAAATCAACCAGACGGTCTTTTCACCTATTATCTGGACTCGTAATAGCGATCCGGCGGAGGGGAGTAGATGTGTATTAATGGTTATCCGATTCTTGGCTAGCACGATTTTAACTTCAACCGGATTGGCATCAGATGGAATTTGAAGGGTGTTTTTGTTGCCAGTTAAAGACACCTGGCAAAGTAATTTCTGATAATCGGTTTGGCTTCTCAGCAAGGTTGTGAACTGCCGGATCATGACGCCAAATTGAGCCGGCGTGCCTTGAATTGGAAAGTCGAAATGTTGGTCAATTTTGTCTGTAGGAGCGGAATTAACTCTTGAAAATGGCGACCCCAGATCTCTGTATCCGAAAATCTGAAGCCGATCCAAAAGCCAGACAATGGATTCCTTTTGGCGCCCCAGTCGTTTTTCGTAAAGTGCCTCCGAGAGGGTGATTACAACTTGATCGTTCTGACCCAAGATATCAGCAAGCGTCCACTTGATGTTTAAGCATTCTTCACGGATGAGTTTTTCATTTGCAATAGCAACATCAGGAGTAATACCCTGAGGGGGATCGAACCGAAGTTCAGTTTTCCCTGCCTGTGCTTCAGAACAAACTACTCGACCAATATCTCCCCATTTTTGGCAAGTGATTTGAATGGTGAATGGCTCAGTGTATTGCGAAAACTGAAAACTTCCTGGACCATAAATAGAATGAAAACAGGCAATGATCGAAGCGGCCAATTTCTTAAGTGTGATGTTGATGAAGAGGTGATAATCAGGGTGAAATGTCATAATTGGTTTGATAAGTTTAGTGTGTGAATACAGATTAACCTATGTAGAATAAATTCTGTATCAATTATAATCGAAATAGATAATATGTTCTAATTAGAATAAAGCGAAAGAGAAGAAGAGATGTGCATTATTGATATCCACTCATGAAAATTTCAGAAATTTTTTACTCTAAGAGGTGTTTCCATCGAAAATCCCCATGATCTCCACGATAATTAATCACCTCATTAGCAATTCGTTTGGCATTTTCATTATCACTACCGATTGCAGTTTTTTGAATCTGTTCTTCGTTTTCATTTTCTGGTGTCCACCAGGCTTCTTTTACAGAATGGATGGACCTTTGTAGTAAAGTAACTGATTCCAAAGGAAATAGTTTGCAATTTTTTGGGAATCGTGTGAAACTTCGTTCTTGCCACGTCGTTCTTCTAGAGTCTTAAGGGGGAAGAGTGTGATAATCTCCAATTAAATTAGGAAATTTTCCGGTAAATGTATAGTATGGTGCTTTTTATTTTTCAATTGGTTGCCCGGCTTGCTCCCACGCAGCCATTCCACCATCTAGATTCCAAATATTAGTGTACCCGAGTTTTACCAACTCTTGTGCTGCTATTGTGCTCATGTGTCCACTTCGACAATATAGAATAATTTTTGAACTTTTATCACCCGGAAATTGGCTAATATTTTGGCCAATTGTATCGTAAGGAATAGATAGGTCAGTATTTGGCAAGTTACCTTCGAATGGGATATGAACATTAACCAGGGTAAAGTCTTTATTCTCCATAAGTGTCTTTAATTGAATCACAGAGACATCTTTGTACGACCCGCCTTCTACTTTTACGACTTTACCAACATCCGGTGTTGCAGAATTATTGGGGGTAATTGTCGCAGATTGGCACGCACTTAACATTGAGAGCATTATAATAATCAAGAAAATGGTAAAAAAATGAATATTTTTCATCACTAAACTCTTCGTTTTCCTGTTGAACTTTGTGCAAGCAAATTCTGACGTTTTATCCAAAAAATACCGGCTAAAACACCAAAATAGCCAAAGTATCCGATCACCTGGCTAAGGGAAGGACTACTATTGTAGCCAATTAAGGCCTTAAGTAATTGCCCTAATGTGGACTGGTCGGGTAAAAATGAATTCAAATTCCACACATGTTCAATAATCGCCGGAATCCAACCTAATTCATTAAATTCATGAATCCCAAGTCCCACCAATCCCGCCGCGAACAAAGCCAACAAGACGTTTGTTGATTGGAAGAATCGCGTGAGGCTCAGCTTTCGAGTCGTGGCGAAAACAGCCGAACCGATAAGCGCCGCAGAAGATATTCCCAAACCGGCTCCAAGATATTCCTGAAATGGATTAGTTGTCCCACGGATAGCCAGTAAGAAGAGTGCCAGTTCAATTCCTTCTCTGGCCACTGAAAGAAAAGCCAACAAAAACAATGCTTTCTGTCCTTGTCCTTCTGCTGCTAGCCGCACAGAAGACTCGATGTTCTGTTTCATAACGGTAGTTTGTTTTCGCATCCAAAAAACCATCCACGTCAAAATACCAGCAGCCAGGAACATGGTGATTCCTTCAAATAACTGTTCACCCTTTCCTTCAAATTCTGCGCCAATCCAGATTAGTATCAAAGCAGCCAACCCGCTGAACAAAATTGCACTTAATACACCAATCCAGACAGCAGCATTGAGTTTCTGGCGATCCATTTTGCGCAACACACTCAAAACGATCCCGATGATCAGCGCTGCTTCCAGTCCTTCACGCAAGGCAAGTAGATAACTAGGTAACATAGATTTCTAAACTCCTAAAATAGATATAAATTATCCAATTTGATTATACAGATAATTAAGCCTCTTTCGATAATGAGAATAAAGTGCCCTGAGAAGAAATTCGAATCTTTAATAAAACCAGAAAATCATCACACGAAAAATCAAGCCTCGATTACTTCCACACTCGTTCCTCCTGGCATGCCGATCGTTAGATCTCCTGGGTCATATGGAACAATTGGATTTGCCCAGCGAAATATCCATTTGGCATCTTCGGGTGCCGCGTTCACGCAGCCGTGTGACATTTGCTCGCCAAAGTTGTTATGCCAGAATGTTGAATGAATTGCGACTCCATTGGCTTCAAACAGGCTGACCCAACTCACTCCAGGAAGGTCATACCCACCTCCCGTGGATCCCCCAGACATGTGAACCGAAATGACTTTTCTCCAAATCGGCCATTTTCCAAGGGGAGTCTCCCATTGGGGTGTTCGAACTCCATTCATATCTTCCTGAATCCCTGTTGAAACCATTGCGAAATGAACCTCATTCTTGCCCTCAAAACAGGAAATCGTCTGGTGAGCAATATGTACGACTATTCTTTTGTCTTCAACTTCTGGGCGAATTGGTGCAATCTCATCTTTTAGTAAAGGCCGAAAACCTTCCGCCTTTGCCCAAAAAATATCCCCGTAACCGTATCGCTCGTTTACCCGATACCAGGATTGCCCTTGCTCATCCTGTTTAATTTGGTCAATCCAGAAGACCTGTGAATAATATAACCGTGGGGTTTGATCTTCTTGTAACCACGGAGAACGCGCTGGAGGATTGGCAATTAGAAGATCAATAAAAGGTACCGTTACCTCCACCCACATCCCAGCTCCTATGCTGGTTTCTGGTAATAAGTTTATCGATTCGTTGGAAATATCTTTTACTGGCTGAAGATATGGTGCCCAGATGTACCCGTCTGGAGTCTCCACCCAGCGTTGATTCCGCCGGTACGGCCGACGACCTATTACTTCCCTTAGCCAGGGGAGAACAGCATCTTCGTAAACTTTCGAAATGGTTGTGCTATCCGCGTCTGGTTTGGCTTTCACTTCCGCCATTCCGACTGTTACCCTGCCCAACCGTTCTGCTTGGGGAAACTGAAGTCTAGGTTGCCAGTTTTTTAATGGAAGGATTGCGAGAGACGAAATTCCAAGAATCGTATCTTTGAGAAAATCACGGCGCGTAATCAATTACTGTTTCCCAACACCGACGCTTGTATCCATATTTCCTGGATTGGGTGATCGGGATCGTTAGTCTCGATCATCACGCCCCGGCGGATAGTTGATCCGCTTATGGCGTGGTATCCAGCATCAAACCGGAGAGTCATTAAAACCACCTTACCTGGAGGGATTACAGATGCTGTAAAATCAGCCGTCGTGCAGCCGCAGGTAGTATAAGCTCGTAGGATTACCAATGGAGATTGACCTAAATTGGCTATGACAAAAGTACGCGTCATGACCTGAGTAGAACCGATTTCTCCAAAATCGTAAAATGTTTCTGATAAACGAATTTCCGGCTTTATTGATTGATTGGCAGCAGTATTATCAGAAAGCGATACGAAATTCCCTGTATCCATATTGTGAATCGCCCGCAACTCTTCTCCGTAAACGACATCTCCAGGCGTATATCGAATTTGAGAATTTACCGAACCGAAAATCAGAATCCCGTAGACAAAGAATCCGATAACCATTAACCCAGCAACTCCCAGAAGAAAATATTTTTTACTCTTGGATGCGAGTAAACTCATGAATCCAAGGAATCGAAACGGTTGCTTCCCGGAAGAACTGGTTGGTGGCATATCGTACTTCGCTTTTACTATTTTCCCAACTCCCTAGGTGAGGGATCTGTGGATTTATTAGTGGTTTGGTTGTGATCATGCTCCCCATGTCCCATCATACCCATCATTAAGAAGTGTGATAACGGGCAAATAAGGATCATCAACACTATAAACACGTTGTTTACCGGTACTTTAAATAAGAGGACTGCTGCCAGAGCACCCATTGCTATAACACAACATGCGACCATCATCAGACCATGTTTTTTTGACATTCTCTTCTCCTTTTAATTTAATGACCACAAAAATTGGCGAGTCGGTACATCCAGATTGGAAATTATGATACTAAAGCTTTTAGCTCCTTCAATTACTTTTGTTCCGTTCAACGATGTTGAAAAAGACAATTTTCCAGTAACATGATGCCCACCCCTGGGAGCATCCCAATTTAGTGCCTGGATCGTAGTTCCTGAGTCTGTGGTAAGCGTGGCAAGTTGAGCTAGATCCATGGATAGATCAATAGAGTGAGTGTCTAATGTGACATCAAAAATCAGTGTATTGCCTGGTTGTTCCAGGTTTTCCGGAGTAATCTCAACTGTGATAGCTCCCTGAGTATCTGTCTGTGTAAGTTCGGTTTGGGAAGATACAGGTTCAGTAGGCAAAATTGTAGAACTTGCAGAAGGATTGTATTGGCACGACGCAATTTTATCTGTTTCGGGAGTTGAGCAACTGGTTAAGGTTGGCGGCTTTAAGGAACTCTTTCTATTGGCTGAAGGGAGTGTACAAGCCGATATTAAAAATGTAGTTACAAAGATCAAGAAAACTAATCTTGGGATTTTCATATCATCTCTTCTATAATTAAAATATTACCTACTATTTGCATAACCTTTTTCCTCTCGCGAATGAGAAGGACTAACATATAACTTATCCCTAACAAAGTTGTTCCCAGTCCTACTCCCATAAACAACAAACGATATTTAGCCAGGAAGGTAGCTGCCGCTGTCAATCCCAGAATTGGTAGAACGTCGGTTACATGGTGTACGCAGCAAGCAACCATAGCAATGGTTGATGTTGACCCGCTCGCTCCAAGGCTTGTTCCACTAAACCCTTTACGGTCTATGGGTAGAAACATTTTAAACTTTAAAATGGTATAAAGAGCTACCTGTATGCCGAATCCCAGAATAATGGGGATGACAATCCACCTGTCCTGCCAGAAGAACTCAACTGCATGATCAAAACTCTCTGTCCAGGAAACAATACCAAAATAAATAGCGGTAAGAAAAAAAGCGCCAAGTATGCCAGCCCCCAGCGGGATAAGTACTCTTTTTCTTTTGGTTATCACTGATCTACTCATTTCATACCTAAGGGTAAGATGCTCGAACAACTTGAATAATACGAATATTGGCAGGTTTTGTCATGCGCTGAGACGCGTGATTTCAAATAAGCAATATCCCCTATGTCGTTATGGGTAATATTGCACTGTCCCAATTTGTGCAGCCAATGTATAGTAGAGTCATTCTTCTTCTCCTGTATGGAGTAAAGCGCCGTTCATACTCATAGGTAATGAGCGGCGCTTTACAAAAATCAATAAATCTTAAGGACCCACTAATGAAAGATCCCTGCCAAATTACCCCTGTTCAAAAATCGATATCCGAAGAAGAAAAACTAACAACCCAGGTAACCTACCTGGCAATATCCGGATTAAACTGCCCGAATTGTGCATTGCGAGTTAAAAATGCTTTATTGAATAAATTTGGGGTGATCGATGCTCTCATCGATCATGCTGATGGCTTGGGCGAGGTTATTTTTAATCCAGATATTATTCACCGCTCTGATTTGGTTAACATCGTTTCTAACGCAGGAAACGACGGCACACACAGTTACAGCGCCATAATCATTGAATGATCTTAAAGTTGTTGATTGACCTGATTAAATATTCCCGATGAAAAAAACATTCCGCTTCTTTATTTGGATCTACATTCTTCTACTTTTAATTGCGGTTTCAATTTACTACGTTACACCTGTAGCAGCAGACGATTCGTCCAATGAGGAAAACGCGAATTATCCCATATGTTCACCCGATAGTTTGGGCACACTTATTGGCACAGATTGCAATCTAGTCGGTCCGGCAAAACGCCTGAGTGATCTCGCGCAAATTGGGATTACATTTCCAGCAGTTCCATTACCAATTACTACTCCTCCTTATGAATTGAACAACATACCGTTTTCTTATGCTAAAGTATCTAATGAAGAAGTCCCCCTATTCGCCACCCTTGAAGATGCAGTCGCGGATCACCCAACTAACACACTGGGGATTAGCCGAATTAAATATGTATCCCTTCTTCAAAAAGCGACTACAGAAAAGGGAGTTTTTTACCAAACTTCAACCTCGGAGTGGATTAGTGCGGATTTGGTTACTAAAGTGGGCATACAATCTTTTCAGGGGTTTTTATTTAAGAAGAATCCGCCCATACCATTTGGGTGGATCCTGTCAGAAACAAATTCCAGAAAAGGTCCAAGTTATACTTTTACAGAAACAGGCAAATTTTATACGCGTCTAAATATCATCCGTATATATGATTCAAAAATAGAAAATGAAAATGAATGGGTAATGGTCGGCCCGGATGAGTGGATAGACCACAAATATGTCGCCCGGGTTACTCCAAACTATGAAAAACCCGCTGGCGTTGAATCAGATCGCTGGATTGAAGTCAATCTATATGAGCAAGTCCTCCTCGTATATGAAAAAGATCGCATTGTTTTCGCGACATTAATCTCGAGTGGTGTCGATCCGTTTTTTACACAACCTGGTGTTTTCAAGATTTATAAAAGATTGGTCAATCAATATATGCAGGGGGCTTTTGAAGCAGACCGGTCGGATTATTACTATCTTGAAGACGTCCCCTTTATTCAATACTATGATCAAGCCAGGGCTTTGCACGGGGCTTACTGGAATACCCTTTTTGGATACCAACGATCACATGGTTGCGTGAACCTGTCAGTTGCTGACGCTCATTGGGTTTTCGATTGGGCAAAAGATGGCGATTTCGTTTACGTGTGGGACCCATCTGGAAAAACCCCAACAGATCCTTCGTTCTACGGCCCTGGCGGGGCTTAACCAATTATTTATTTTCACCACTTTTAAAATCGTGACTTTTTTGAATAAGGACCCTGATAATCAGAGATTTAATCCTCATCCCTGTTCAAAGTTCAATATACCTTCTTATCATTTCTCAAATTATCCAAGGTAATTTATTCCGACTGATTAATTCATTTTCCTTAATAGATGTCTATCATCGAGCAAATTGAAATAACATGATTCAAAGGAGATATGATTTTTAGATGAATATTCTTTTGAGTGAGCATTCTTTACAAAAGCTTTAGAAATGCTTCACGTATACTTTATCATCAGCGGATAAACTTGAAACATAAGTAAAGAAATCCATATTCTTATAGGAGAAAATTTAAATGAATAAAACTTTAACAATTACTTTAGTGGTTATCGGTGGAATAATATTGAGCGCTCTGATTTTTTGTGCCGGAATGTTTTTGGGCAGATCTACTTTGGGATCAGCCGGGTTTAATTCGGTAGGGATGATGGGGCGAGGTTATGCTAATCAAGGATATTCAATGATGGGCAATGGTAATAACATGATGGGTGGCATTGCCACTAAAAACGTCAAACCTTTATCCATTGACCAGGCTTCACAAGCTGTGGAGGGTTACCTTAAAGGGTTGAATAACTCTGATCTTGCTCTCAAAGAAATCATGATCTTTGATAATAATGCCTATGCCCGCATCACTGAGAAAAGTACCGGCATAGGTGCGATGGAGCTCTTGGTCGACCCTTCGACTCTTTCCGTCTATCCTGAATTCGGCCCAAATATGATGTGGAATCTTAAATATAATCACGTGAATGGAAGTGGCGGGATGATGGGTGGAGTTGGAGGAATGATGGGTGGAGTGGGTGGCATGATGAGTGGCCTAGGCGCCAACCCCGGTACAGTTTCTGCAACAATGACTGTTACCTCCGAACAAGCTCTTAAGATTGCCCAAGATTATTTGGATCAAAAATATCCTGGTTATAAGACTGCTACAGATGCAGACCCCTTCTATGGCTATTACACAATCGATATAACGAAGGATGGTAATGTAACAGGCATGCTTAGTGTCAATGGTTTTAGCGGGCAAGTATTTCTACATACTTGGCATGGAACTTTCATTGAAATGTTTGAATAGAAGTAAGTGAACATATTCCTAAGCTGGGACCGGTTGTAACGCTGGTCCCTTTTTGTATGTAAAATAAAACTATAACCAAAATGAAATTTGTTTTAAGACGGAGTTCGTATGGTTAATGCAAGAATACTTTTGATCGATGATGAACCCTCAATCCATAATGTCGTAACTGCTTATTTAAAATCAGAAGGATATGAATTCTTATCAGCTATGGATGGTATTAATGGTTTAAGTGCTGTCAGAACATTCAAACCGGACGTAATCATTCTGGATGTTATGTTGCCAGGTATGGATGGAATCGAGCTGCTAGCCAACTTGCGGCGGGAATCGAATGTGTACGTGATCCTGCTTACTGCACGCTCCGAAGAAACCGATAAAGTAATTGGCCTTTCAGTCGGGGCTGATGACTATCTGACTAAACCGTTCAGCCCTCGTGAATTAATTGCCAGAATAAAGGCAGCCTTGCGGCGAATTCAAAGTATGAATAATCCCTCAGAGATTTCGCCAATTTTGGCTTTTTCGAACATCCGAATAGATCCTTCTGAACGACGAGTATGGGTAAGCGAACAATTGATCGAGCTCACTGCAGTAGAGTTTGATCTATTAGTTGCTCTTGCTCAGCATCATGGTATGGTTTTAAGCCGGGAGCAACTCCTGGAAAAAGCATGGGGGTATGATTATTTTGGCGATACACGCGTTGTTGACGTTCACATCGGTCATATTCGTCAGAAACTGGGCGAGGATCGCTTTATAGAGACAATTCGTGGTGTTGGCTATCGTTTCGAGGACAAATAGGTGATTTTATGGTAAGTTTTATTCGCACCCACTTGGCTTGGAAAGTATTCTTATCCTACGTGATCGTTGTTGTAATTGGAGTTGTTGTCCTTTCAACCGCCACCGGTTTAACGATACCGACAGCATTTAACAGACATATGGCAGGGATGAGCACGATGATGAATGGCAGTTCTATGTTGGGCACAACCCAATCAATAGAAATGGAATTATTCTTGAATTACAAAGCAGCGGTTACGGAGGCATTAACACTTTCAGCATTTGCTGCATTAATCGCTGCGGTGATTGCCAGTTTCTTAATTAGTAGACAAGTGGTCGGGCCGATTCAACGCCTGATGAAAATAAGCCGGCAGATTGCAGAAGGAGATTACGAGGAACGCCTAAAAATCTCAGGTAATGTACAATCCAACCAATTGGACGAGTTAGATCAACTTGCACTTTCCTTCAATCAAATGGCAGATAAACTTGAAAAAACAGAAAGCATGCGCCGCCAATTGATTGGTGATGTAACGCACGAATTGCGGACTCCGCTTTCAGCTATCAAGGGTTATATGGAAGGGTTGATGGATGGTGTCCTTTCGGCAACACCTGAAACATACAACCAAGTTCATTCTGAAGCAGACCGATTGCAGAGGTTGGTTAATGACCTTCAAGAACTTAGTCGTGTAGAAGCAGGTGCTTATCAACTTCACCTTGAACCGGTGTCTCCTTTAGTATTCATTGCCACGGTAGTAAAACATCTCAATCGACAATTTGAAGAAAAAGGGGTACGTCTGGAAAAGGGAATGGATGGGGGTATCCAAAATGTGATTGCGGACCAAGATCGTGTTATTCAAGTACTTACGAACTTGGTCGGTAACGCATTGCAATATACTCCCACAGGAGGAAGAGTGGTCATAACTGCATCCAATTTACAAGACCAAGTTGTAATCTCTGTAACCGATACGGGTATCGGTATCTCACCTGATCACTTACCACTAATTTTCAATCGCTTTTACCGCACTGATAAATCTAGGACTCGAGTGAGTGGGGGAAGTGGGATTGGGTTAACGATAGCTCAAGCTATTGTCAAAGCCCATCAAGGTCGTATCTGGGTTGAAAGCGCAGGTGAAGGAAAAGGTACCTCAATTCACTTTACTTTACCTATTGATGCACAAAAAAACTAAAAACTTTACTAAAGCTTTACACTTTCTTCAAAATATCTTTACCTTCCCTTGTTATGATGATCATGAAAGAAAAAACTTGAAGTTAGTGGATGAAAATCCAGAAAAGGAAGAGTTTACTATGATGGGCAATTTATATGGTGGGATGGGTTGGATCGGAATGCTTCTGGGTGCAATCATATCAATCGGCATTTTGGTCGGATTGGTATTACTGGTTGTGTGGGCAGTTCGAAAAACGAGTGGAAATAACAATCTGCCAGCCTCTCAGAATTTAGCTGGGCAGTCAGCCAAGGAAATTGCACAAGCGCGCTACGCCAAAGGCGAGATCACACGTGACGAGTATCAGAATATTCTTACTGATCTTGGAAAATAAGGAAGGTATCAAATGATGGGATTTGGAATGGTTGGTGGAATGATACTATTCTGGGCAATTTTAATTGTTCTGGCAGTTTTCTTAGTGCATGGACTTTTCCGAACTAACCGGTCAAGTGTCCCGAGTGAACTATTATCCGCCAGACATATTCTAGAGCAGCGATATGCCAGAGGTGAGATCAATCAGGAACAATATTTATTGATGATCAATGATATAAAGTAAGCAATATTTACAGGTAAAAAGCAGTCCATAAATGTTATGGGCTGCTTTAATTTATCGGTAACTCATCTTCCTTGGACTTATGACCTGGAGAAGGCAAGTATCTATCAATCTTTTTGTAGACTACCGGTAACAATTATTCGCTGGTTATCGACAAGATAAGGATAGCAGGAGATCAAAGTAACACTTTCGTATGGTGTTGGGTCCATTACACTAACTTGATCAGGTTCTACTAGCTTCCAGCCATCGATAATATATGTGTAGGAACGCCTAGCAGTGAATATGATGATCTCGTCGCCGGGTTTTAATTGGTCCAGGTAGCGAAAAACTTCCCCGAATGTATCGTTGTGTCCTGAAAGAACCATGTTACCGACTTCGCCGGGGTTGGCTGTCCCCAAATGTTGGCCAACGCCCTTCTTTAGTTGTTCTGGCCCATCCCCTTGAATAATTGGTGCATCGATACTAAGTGCAGGAATTTGTATTCGGGTCCCATTTTGTGGTGCAGGGGTTTGAATTGGGATAACTATTTTCGTTTGTTTGTATGGTTGAATATGAAGGGGTAAGTTATTATATTTTGACTGAAAATTGAACTCTGTCACTGGCGGGACATTGCCACCCGGCAAGATGAGTGCCTGGATAAGCGCAGTCGGTGTTAGTGTGGGCAGATTCCAGGAATCTTTTGATAAAGTATTTAAATTGAAGAGTGTAATGCCCGCGTATCCAACAATTCCTAAAATTGCTATGATTATTAACCCTTCAAGAAAACGCAAGAACTGATTGAACAATGTAGATCCCTTCTAATTGGCTGTGCGAAGGAAAATCATGGTTGAATATTTGAAAACTGCTCCAGGCGGTTATTCCCGGCATCTGCTATCCAAACTGAACCTGCCGAATCAATAGTTATTCCGTTCGGCATTCCAAATGAATTTTCTTCGACCCCATAATTGCCGAAAACAAATAGTGGATCCCCGTCCGCCGAAAAGACCAACACTCGAAAGTTTTCTGGATCTGTGACTAATATTTGACCTACCTGGTCAACAACCAGATAAGGCTTGTTTTCCATCGATTCGCTTTTCCAACCCCGTATTGAAAAACTCGAAAGATAAGATCCATTCGCAGAGAAAATCGCCACGCGCTTATTCCATGTGTCCGCAACGTAAACATTCCCATTTGTGCCAATTGTGATTCCAACAGGTTCATCAAGGAGCGCGTCACCGGTAGACTCAAAGGCGAACAATGCTTTGCCCTTCGGAGAAAATGCGATCACCCTTTTATTACCAGTATCAGTCACATATACTGTTCCATCCGGAGAGGCGACCAATCCGCGCGGACCCCACATCCGATCCAAGCCTTCGTCAATCCCGCCAGGAACACCCCATTGAAGCAGGAATTTTCCTTCCGGATCGAATTTTTGAATGCGGTGATTCCAGGTATCTGCCACAAGTATGTTTCCCTCACTATCAGTTGTAATTCCCCATGGTTCATTGAATGTTCCGGGTTCTGGTGAGGTTTGCCCAACCAGGGTTTGACTGCCCCATGAAGTAATAAACTCACCTTTCGGGTTAAATTTAACCATACGAGAATTTCCGGTATCCACTACAAAAATACCGCCATCCTTTCCGATGGTCATATTCCTCGGCGTTGTTAACTCACCAGTAGAAATTATCAGATCAGGAGTAATCTCCCGTTGGATGCCTGCATATTCATCAACTATTTGAGGTACGTCAGCTAAAATGGATGACCCCAGGCTGAGGCTTAACATTTGAAGCGCAATATCCTTGCGCACGTAAATCCTCATTTTGTCCACCAAAGGCCAATCTGTGGGTGGTTTTATCACTGATCCGGTTAAACTAGCATACCGGGTATAATCGCGTTCCCATAAAATATCCCAAAGTGCTTTTCTCATATCCGGGTTAATCAACGCACTCCGAATCCGTCCCCAGTTTAGGTCTTTATAGTCTTCAATTGCCCACCACATCCGGATCACTTCAAAACGGTGATAATCAGGACCGACAAGCAATTCAATCTTATTCCAATTTTTTGATCCTGAGATGATGACTGGCGCATTTAGGGCTTCCCTGGTCAGTTGTGCACCAAAAAAGGAACGGTTGGGGTAATCCCTCAAGTACCAACTCATCGGCCAGGAGACTTCGTCGTCAAATGCGATTTTGAGATCTTTACCTGCGCCTGTATGATCGGCTATCGCCTCAATATCATCCATCACCCATTTGACCCCCGGTGCTCCGCGGGCGTAGTCGATAAATTCAGTGGCGTAATCGTAATTAATGTAGTTTACAAAGATCGATGTGCGAACGGTTAAGAAAAACATTAATCCTAAGCTTGCCAGGCCAACCCCAAAAAACAATTGGCGTATAGTCTTGAAAGTTGCCTGCTTTCTCCAATCTCCATCCAATAATTGTCCTATCCACCAGGCGGTTAATAGAATAAATGGAACGGTGATATGCGTTGACAGCCAGGGCATTTTTTCGCCGGCTAGTGAAAGGGCGAAAAAAATTCCGAGAGCCCACCATAACAAAAAAGGGACAAATAATCGCGCCAGATCAGAAACGAACCTGCGTTTGATCATAAAGAATATCACGGCGCAAATACCACCGATCAAAGGTAAATACTCGTAGATAGGGAAAACAATAAGAAAGTAATACCAGGGCTGGCTACCTCGCGCAACTGCTTGTTGGGAGAGCCAATAGCCTAAGGATCCAATGAAACCACTGGCTATCCCGGCCGGGTTGCTGAAAACCGTGCTAAACAAGGTGATACAGATCGCAATAAAAAGACCAGCCAGTTTCAACCAACGCAACCTTCCCCACGATAGACCGATCCCGAAACTGATTAAAGTAAATACACCTAAGAGACCAAAGAGACGGACTCCTGATTGTCCCGAAATCCATTCTGTGCCCTGGCTGCCTAAAACGGCGATATCGACGAAAGGGGATCCATATGCTTTCACGAAAATCGGGTTGAGGATGGTCAGAGCGATGGTTGATGAGAAGAATGCTCCAAGCGTGATCATCAGGATCAATAAATCAAATTCGGCTGAAGATTTTATGGCTTTCCAATGCAATCCGTATAGTGTCATCATACGGACAAAGATGAAGGTGGCAAAAATCGCCAGGTAAATAAAGGTGATCTCCATTGTGGAGAACATCAGGGCGAGCATGGTCACAAACAAAACCAGGTATTGCTCTTTACGATTGAAAAGGTATCCAAGTATTGCCACAACAGCCAATAACATCCAAGCAATCACTATAGTGTCGTGCCTGATATACCGAGAGTAATACAACATATACGGCGAAACCATGAAGAGAACAGAACCCACCAAAGCCCCGATCCTGCCAATCCAGGGTTTTAATAGCTGAGGAATGGCGATCGCGATGAATGTCCCCAGGATTGCCGGTACCAGGCGCGAGACAAAGTCATTGGCACCAAAAATGAAATTCATCAAAGCGGTGGATTCAAATAGAAAAGGTCCGTGCATCATTGGAGTGTGAATATACCCACTTCCTGTCGAGAGAAGCCAGGAATAATAGGTGTGCAGACTTTCGTCATGGCTCGTGACGCGCACTCCCAATCCGATAAATCGGGAAAGAATTATGCCAAGAGAAATAAAGAAGGTTGCGCCAAATTCCCAGGTCAATTCAATCGGGTGATTAATTTTTTCAACAAATTTTTGAATACCGTGAAAGGACACAGGGGAACTGGATTTTACCAACTCTTGATCAATTGATTTTTCAACCAAAACGATTTTCTCCAAAAATGAGTATTTACCACAGTTGTCATCATATCGAATTAATCCTTTTTTCCCTAAAGCGTATTTGCGGGCTCAATGATCCGCTCTTATACCTACAGGTAATACGCAAAATGGCCTATTGCGGTCCGTTGGCTGGTCTTTTACAATATTCTCAATTCATTACTTCAAAAAAGGAGGGGCAGACATGCCAAAAAAGAAAGCATACTCTGCGAAACGCGGCAAGCCCCAGAGAAAAAGCAACAAACTCCCTTTGTTTTTGACAATTGGTGGAGTAATTGCCTTACTTCTTACAGTTTTTTTTGCGTTTCAAAAGAAAAGTTCTCCCTATACCCCTGAAGTGACTGGCGGACCAAGTTTAAAGGTAGACAAAGAAGAAGTGGACTTGGGCGATGTAAAACTGGGAAGCCCTGTTAAAGTTTCATTTGAAATTACAAATGTGGGAGATGAACCGTTACGATTTGAGGAAGCTCCCTATGTCGAAGTTCTTGAAGGGTGTTGACCTCCTACCCCTGTCATCGGTTCGATGACCTTAAAACCCGGAGAAACGACAACGCTCACACTGGAGTTTTTGATGCATGGAGCGATGGGCGGAAAACATGACTTTAGAGTGCACACCCCGAACAACGATCCGTACAAAAAAGACCTAACCCTCACCGTTCTCTCAAATTGGGTTCCTTAATCCCCATAGGAATTGATATAGATTTGAGAGTAAGATTTCCCAAAGGCAGGCATTGTGTCCTGCCTTTGGTTCAATTAATAAACAACCGATAATTTAGAGACAATTGTAGGCAATTTTGCCTATACCATATCAAGCACTTTTACCCTGATTGGATGGTTCTCTCCTCCTTATACTTGGAGAGAATTCAACTAGAAACGGCAAACAAGGAGTTTTCATGGAAAAATTATTTCGATATTCCAAAAACCGATCAACCAGGATATTTTTGGTAGCCATATTAGTTCCTGCCATTCTTCTGCTGGCAGCCTGCAGTGGTACAACCAAAAAACCTGTCGGTGAACAAAATCAAATCACACCGGATATGGATGTACAGGCAGAGATTCTTAAAGCCCCGCAGAATGTCCAGGTAGCCTACCAGTTTGCCATCTCAAATCCAGATGCGTTAAAAAATGTCCCATGCTATTGTGGTTGTGGTGCGGTTGGTCATACTTCAAACTATTCCTGTTATGTGAAAGAAGTCAAACCCTCTGGTGAGGTTGTTTACGATGCACACGCTCTTTTCTGTTATTTATGTGTTCAGATCAATGAAGATACCCAAAAGATGACCCAAGAAGGAAAATCACTTGCTGAAATTCGTGCTGTGATTGACTCGACGTATTCGCAGTACGGAAAATCCAATATGGAACCAGTTAATTAATGACTGGAAATTCGAATACCACTGAAAACCTGATAAATCACAACCCTAAAACGAAATTGGGTTTGATCATCTTTTCTTTGGTTTTTGCTTTATCCATCCTTTTCATCCCGGTTTCTCTTCCCACGCCAAAACCTGTTGACCGGCTTATTCGTATCGAGGCCACAAGTTTTCAATTCACCCCTGGAGAAATGAAGATCAATCCTGGTGACCGTGTGACAATAGAGTTGGTTTCAAAGGACGTTGTTCACGGTATATCAATCGATGGATATGATTTCATACTGGTATCTGATCCTGGGCAGGCTGCGAGTAGATTCTTTGTTGCCAACAAGTCGGGTATGTTTAGATTTCGCTGCTCCGTGGCTTGTGGCAACTTACATCCCTTTATGATTGGGAAACTTCAGGTAGGTCCCAACCTATTGTTGATCAGGGGAATTGTCTTGGGATTATTTGCTGTGGTAGCTGCATTGTATTCGATGAAAAAGCAATCTCCCTTCAAAAGTAATCTCATAAGAGTTGCAGAATGACACGCGTCGACCTGACTCGAATTCCCTGGACAAATACTCTCATACGAAACAGGTGGCCGCAATTCCTGGTAAGGGCCATCACACTGGCCGGGTTTATTTTTACCATCCTGGCTGGTTTGTTCGGCTCAGTGATCGGGAGCAGTAATTTCGCCATCATTTTCGTTTGGATCGCTTGGTGGACAGCATTGAAACTCTTCTTCATCCCCTTTGGTGGACGATCCTGGTGCAGTATTTGTCCCATTCCGATGCCAGGGGAATGGCTTCAAAATGGGGGTATCCTAAAACCTCGGGGGAAAGGGATTGGTTTGGGGAAACGGTGGCCAAGAATATTGCGTGGTCGATGGATGCAGGCAGCTGGGTTTCTCCTGGTGGGTTTGTTTGGTGCGGTAACGCTAACATCTCCCAACGTGACCTCAATCGTATTACTGGTAATCCTGGTGCTGGCATTAGTGCTCAGCCTGGTATTTGAGCGCAGATCATTTTGTAACTATCTTTGCCCGATTGGTGGCTTCACCGGGTTATATGCTCAAGCCGGACCAGTGGAAGTTAGAGTAAAAAATGCAGAGATTTGTTCGGCGCATGTCCAAAAGACCTGTTACGAGGCTTGTCCGTGGGGAGTATACCCGCTGGCATTAAAGTCCAGTGCAAACTGCGGGTTGTGTATGGAATGTGTGCGCGTTTGTCCATCAGATAACCTTGCTGTAAACCTTCGTCCGTGGGGAAGCGATCTGGGACCTAAAACGAAACACCAGTTGGATGAGGCTTTTTTAGGTTTGGTCATGGTTGCCAGCGCATTGGTTGATTCAGCAATATTTCTCGGCCCGTGGGGTCAACTTAAATCAGTCGCCTATGCGGTTGGCAGTGCTCCTTGGTTCACATTTGCAGGAATATTTCTCATCTTTACGCTGGGCGTTGTGCCTGGAATTTATATGTTAGCAGTGTGGGTAGCAAATAGGCTAGGCAATCAAGAACGAAATCTTCGTCAAGCGCTTGCCCATCATAGCCAGGTGCTTGTGCCGCTTGGGATGATGGCATGGATCGCCTTTACGATTTCGTTCGCGTTAGCAAAGTTCTCTTATGTGCTTCCGGTGATCTCAGACCCATTTGGGTGGGGCTGGAATCTGATCGGTGTTTCTGGAACAGCCTGGGTTGGGCAGAATACTCTGATCAGCCTGGTGCTTCAAGTTATCGTTTTGACAATTGGACTATTTTGGTCTACCAGACTGGCATTAAAAATTAATAATTCAATTAAGCAAGCAGTCCCGATGATCACTTTTTCAGGGATATTTTCCCTGGCGATGCTGTGGTTATTAATAGGCTGATGAACATTATGAAAAAAGAACCATTCGCTCGTTTCCTTGTGATTTTTTTTATTCTTGTCGCTGTCTCAATACCGATAGTCGGTCGATGGTTGACTTCAAAAGATCGAGAAAACACGATAGAGTTAAACGCAAAAGTATATGAAAATGGCAGTTGGAGCATGGATCATATTAAAGTTACAGCTGGAGAGCCCATTCACTTGAGGATAACCAGCGAGGATGTTGTCCATGGGTTCGCGGTTGGCGGGTATACTCTGACTCCATTAGAAGTGCTCCCTGGAGAATATGTTGAAGCCACTCTAACTTTTAACGAACCCGGGGAATACATTTTTTTTTGCACTCGCTGGTGCGGTCCAAATCATACTAAGATGCGTGGAATAATTGAAGTCACAACTAAAAATAAGTGATTTTAGGATTTCCAAATATCGAATTTGACAAGAGTAACCTTACCATTGCATTCTCAAATACTTTTAAAGCCCTGGCGCTCGTGTAGCGATGAAGCAGCGTGTATAATTATAAGATATGACAACTCAATCTCAGACCGTAATTCGAGTCGTGTTGGCCGATGACCATGTGGTCGTTCGTGCTGGTATTCGTAAATTTCTTGAACAAAGTCCAGATATCCAAGTAATTGGTGAAGCCTCTAATGGTCAGGAAGCCTGTGCTCTGCTGGAGCAACTTAAGCCTGATGTTGCAGTCCTTGATATCCAAATGCCGTTGATGAGCGGGATAGAAGTCACGCGTTGGATTCGAAGCCAACGATTATCCATAGGCATTTTGGTATTAACTGCTTACGATGACGAACCATATGTTCAGGCGGTACTTCAGGCAGGTGCAAACGGATATGTATTGAAGACTGCTGAGCCAAAGGAAATCGTTGAGGGAGTTAGGGATGTCTACCATGGAAAATCTGTTTTAGATGCAACCCTCGCGCAAAAACTGATTGCCAAGCTCTCAGGGAAATCTGAGACTGCCATGATTGAACCACTCACAGACCGTGAATTGCAGATTCTGACTTTGACTGCGAAAGGTTTTACAAACAAAGCCATAGGAGTTCAATTATCAATAAGTGATCGCACCGTGCAAAATCACCTGGCAAATGTTTTTCAGAAGCTAAATGCTGAAAGCCGTACTGAAGCAGTAATGCGAGCGGTTTCCTTGGGATTGATTTCTGTTAATGTTACTGAAAACTTTTGAGTATATTATTCCCCAATGGATATGTATAAGACGAATGGTATAAAGGTGTGTTTTGATCGAGGATAACCACCTGAATAATAAAAAATCCTTTTTGAAGGGACACGCACCTGGGTTTAGAGGTTTTACCCTTCAATTATTTTTAATTACAGTCCTTCCATTGACCGTCCTACTTCTGGTGGTTGCGTTCGGCAGTCAGGCACTCCATCATGAAGCCATGCGCAGTCTGGTGGGGGATCGGGACCTCAGGACTGTTCGCGCTGCTGCGAGTTCGTTGGAACGTGAAGTCTCTCATGTTAGCAGTTCTATTCAAATTTTATCCCGAACTCTTAATGGAAAAACTGATTTTAGTTCTCTACCTTTAACCCCGGAAGAAATATCCGCCATTTTCGATGGTGGAATTGCATTGTATACTCCCGATGGGGTTATGCTCAGTTCCTCCACCACCCTATTGGACTGGCAAGGTGTTCCAACACTAATCCCTGTTATTTTTGCATCAAACAGTGAGACTAAAAAGCAACCAAGATTTTCTTCACTGATTCCATTAACCGGAAATCCTCGAGCCTATATTTTTGTAAGTACCTGGACTGCCCAAAATGAAGTATTGGTTGGCGCGTTTACTCCACAACGGCTGATTGAAGATTCGATTGGCAACCTGGTTAGCTCTGGGCAAAGTACTGTTTTGGTCATCAGCCCTATTGGAGATGATGGAAAATTCGATGTCCTTTTCAGTGGTGGTCCATTAAGAATTGATATTAATGTTCCTTCACATCCCGGAATTCAAGAAGTGCTAAATGGCGAAAGCGGGATTAATTACTTTCAAAGCAGTGAAGGGGAACATGTTGTTGCATTTACCCCAATTCTCTCAACGGGGTGGGGGGTCATTATCGAAGAAGCGTGGGAAGACATTGCCAGCCCTTTTCTGGTCAGCACTCAATCCGCACCATTACTTATTGTGCCGGTTTTCCTCCTGGCTCTGGTTGTTATCTGGTTTGGGGCACGCAGAATAGTTACGCCTTTACAGAAATTGGAGAAACAAGCATCCGGTCTGGCTAAAGGGGACTTTGAGGCAATTCGGCAACCAGTTGGAGGTATTGAAGAGATCCAAAATTTGCAGGCTGAGCTTGTCGAGATGGCTGATAAACTGAACGCCGCCCAACATAGCCTGCATAGTTATATTGGTTCAATCACCGCTGGTGTGGAGAACGAACGCCTCAGTCTGGCACGTGAATTACATGACGATACAATTCAATCACTCATTGCCCTCAATCAAAGGATTCAGATGGTTTTGATGAATTCCCCTGAATCGCAAGATAATCAATTAATTGAATTACAAAACCTGGTACAACAATCGATGACTAACCTTCGTCGAATGATCCGGGGATTGCGCCCAATTTATCTGGAAGATTTAGGATTGGTTGCTTCTTTAGAAATGCTCGTGCGCGAAACGGAACAATCTGCCAACCTATCGATTTCCTTTAATTCCAAAGGGCAGGAACAACGGCTGGATCCACAAAGAGAAATGTCCCTTTATCGGATGGTGCAGGAGTCGCTCAATAATGTAGTTCACCATGCAGACGCAAAGCACGCCCAGGTTGTTTTCGAGTATTCTAGCTCGAGTATCATAGTTGAGGTTCATGACGATGGGAAAGGATTCACTGTTCCTGGTAACACTTCTGAATTACCAGGTAAAGGTCATTTTGGATTATTAGGATTGCACGAGAGAGCCGAGCTTATTAATGCAAAACTAGAAATTAAGTCTGATCTTGGTAAAGGCACAACCGTCTTGATCCAAATCATTAATCCCAACAGAGACAATAATAATTAATCAAAACTGTTGGTAGCGTTACCGTCTATTGATCCATGGGTATCCCGCTAATCAATTCTTTATAGTGACTTCTCACATCCAATGAATTAGTAAAACCTTCGGATTCATCTGTTTTTCCCGAAAAACAACAATTATAGGCATAAATACTTAGCTAAAATTCAGCTACTTGGCGCTGGTTTAGGTCTGAACAGGACGGTATACTGTCATTGTAAGAGAAAAAGCAGACATAGATTTTATAAGGAGATAATCATGGTAAAAGATCCAGTTTGCGGCATGGACGTTGATCCCAAAACGGCTGCTGGAAAAACGGAATATCAAGGAAAGACGTATTACTTCTGTTCACCAGGCTGTAAGAAAGCTTTTGAAAAGGAACCCCAGAAGTATGCAGATAAGGTTGAAAATAGCCACGCAGGTCACCAACACTAAATAACCCCCCTCCCTTAATTCCCCGTTTGTTTCAGAAACAAACGGGGAAACAATAAAAAGGAAATATGATAACAATTACGATTGATCCAATTCTATTTTCAATCGGTCAATTTCACTTGCGTTGGTATAGTTTGATCTTGACCATTGCCTTGTTAGTTGGTGTCTGGTTAGCGGTTCGTGAGGCAGGCCGTAAAGGGTTTAATAAAGATGAAGTAGCAGACAGCTTGCTCTGGATTGTTTTAGCCGGATTAATCGGTGCCCGTTTATTCCATGTTATTGATCATTGGCCGGATGAATATGCGCTAAATCCCATTCGCGCTCTTTATATTTGGGAAGGTGGTTTAGCAATATGGGGAGGCGTGATTGGGGGCATATTTGCTGCAGCAATTCTTGCCCGAGTAAAACGTTGGAAGTTATCTCGTTTGTTAGATGCTTTTGTTCCTGCTTTAGTCTTAGCACAAGCAATTGGCAGGTTTGCTTGCATCATAACAGGGGACGCCATGGGAAAACCAACAAACGGACCTTTTGGGTTTGCATACACCAATCCGAATGCGATGGTACCTCAACTTGGTGTTTACTACACCCCAACTCCGGTCTACGAAATCGTGATGAACCTCGCCATCTTTACATTATTATGGATGCTGCGTAAGAAAAACTTACCGGATGGAATTCTGACTTTGATCTATTTATCCTTGTATTCATTGATTCGGTTCTTCATTGCGTTTACCAGTTCATATAAAATAATCGCCTTGGGTTTGAACCAGGCTCAAATAATTAGCGTTCTGGTTTTTGCAGTTAGTATTCCCCTTTTAGTGTTTACTACAATAAAACGTGGACGAGTTCCTAAAATTGATTAGTCAATGTCAATAGGTGATAGTATGAAAAAACCTCAGTCCAAGCTAATAATCCCAACTAAATCCCAGAAAATCGCTCTTTATTTACTGTCAGCAATAATATTTGGAATGGGTTTATTTATCTTACTCGTTGCCATATCGCAGTTTGGGAGTTAAGGACCTTCAAAATGGATGAAAAAAATAAACGTCAGACGCTTCACAAGAATTCAACTAAGAAATATAAACGCAATAGGCAAATCGGTTTTGCTGCGATTACCATAGTTGTATTAGGTCTTGCTTCGATCTTACTATTCAATGCATTTTACACGCCACCATTACCAGCTGCGGGAAATGTTATCGATATATCGGCAGATATGGGTGGTTTTGACAAGGATGAGATCAGGATAAAAGTGAATCAAGAAGTGACCATTCGGCTGCGAAGCCTGGATAAACCTTATCATACGGATGGCGGTGGGAAACACCAATGGGCAGTTGATGACTTTAATGCTAGTGTAATTGCCCCATCTGAGGGAACAGCCACCGTTACATTCACTCCAACCAAACCAGGAACATACACTTTTTATTGCGATATCTGCTGCGGCGGCCGGGCAAATCCATCGATGAATGGTAAGTTGATCGTTGAAGGATAATTGTATGCAACCTTCCACACTTCGTCGCAACCTTATCCTGGTCGTGTTGGTTATATTAGGATTGGGAGCCATTGGAATAGCAGGGTTTTGGCATCCGAATGTGCCAGACATGGCTATGCAGGGTTTTCTTCCTGCAATCACTCTTCCAACAGTCATCGTTGCGGGTGCAGTAGATGGGATTAACCCTTGTGCTTTTACTGTCCTATTATTGTTTGTAACTGCCCTGTTAGCCTCTTTGAAAGCTGGGGAGCAAAACGTTGCTGCCACTCGTGCGCGTCTTGTAGGAATGGGAAGTATCTATATCGGCGCAGTATTTCTGACCTACCTAGCGCTGGGGGTTGGTTTATTGAGGGCTGCAGAGTTTTTTACCCGCCAACATTTGCCTGCCCGACTGGGAGCTCTGGCAGCTATCCTGATCGGTTTGTGGATGATCAAGGATTATTTCCTCCCGGATTGGGGCTGGAAGTTACAGGCACCCGGCAGGATTGGAGAAATAGCCCGGACTGCTGCTCAAAAGGCAACTGTGCCCGCTCTTATCCTCGGTGGTTTCCTGATCGGTCTTTGCACTGTACCCTGCAGTGGGGCAGTATATCTTGGAGTCCTCAGTTTGCTTGCTCTGCAACCCACAGCAATGCTAGGATATGGATACCTATTACTGTATAACATCATTTTCATAATGCCGCTGGTTGTGATCCTGATCCTGGCTTCTGCCCGGCCTACACTATATCGGTTGGCCCACTGGAATCTGCATCACAAAGAATGGGTTCGTCTAGTGTTAGGTGGAGGAGTGGTTATCATGGGTTTGCTTATTTTAATTACGGTTTGATCCTATGGAAAAAGAAAAATATATTCCGGCACTAAATAAAAATTGGTTGACACCTCTATATGACCCGCTACTCAAATGGGGGATGAGGGAGGAGACATTCAAGCGTCATCTTGTAGAAAATTCTAATTTATCTGCCGGCCAAAGGGTGTTAGATCTTGGTTGTGGCACCGGAACGCTAACCATTCAGATCAAACAATTTAATCCGCTAATTGAATTGATTGGGCTGGATGGTGACCCAAGAATTCTACAAATTGCTATAAGTAAGGCGGAAGCCGCTTACCAAGATATACAATGGAAAGAAGGGTTTGCCTATGATTTGCCATACCCGGCGGGCTCATTTGACCGCGTAATTTCTTCCTTAATGATTCACCATTTAACGTATCCAAACAAACTCAAGACTTTCCAGGAAGTCTTCCGTATTTTAAAACCCGAAGGTGAATTTCACCTGTTGGACTTTGGGAAACCGTCGACTTTTTTGATGAGGATGATATCCATCCCAATTGCCCGCCTTGAGGAAGCCGGGGATAATATCCAGGGCTTACTTCCGGAGATGTTACGCCTGGCTGGGTTTACCAGTATCGTTGAGATTTGGCGCTTTAAAACCATTTTTGGTGAGCTAGTCCATTACTGCATTTTGTCTGAGAAATAATGAAGACACTAGAAAAAGATAAGATGTTCGACCCTGAAATCAAGCTGCTTAATGAGGTTGAAGAGCAACTTCGCCAGCGCGGTTTTTTGCTCTCGAGAGTCTGGACGGTTAACTTTCT
Organism: uncultured Anaerolinea sp.; assembly: GCA_964533735.1. Taxonomy (GTDB): domain Bacteria; phylum Chloroflexota; class Anaerolineae; order Anaerolineales; family Anaerolineaceae; genus UBA6107. The sequence continues at coordinate 162,525 of CAZHMD010000005.1, forward strand.
TGTCGCCATTAAATCCAAGCCTCTGATGATTCTGATTGGTCCGCGCGAAGCCGAAAAAGAAGCTCTAGTCGAAAGTTATTGCCAAGTTATAACAGGCGGTGGTTCGAATCAGTATCAACCGATGGTGGGACATCCCTGGTGGGCATCCCAAACCGCAGATGTCGCCATGTTTACACGAACTCAATCCCTGTTCAATACCCTCAAATTGGAAATGATGATCGAAGAAGCCGGGTTGCCAGCAAATCGGAACCGGTTCTTTGTTGCAAACATCAGCCGAATCAGCCCTGGTGAACTAGAGGAGTATTTTTCGGAAACAGCCTTTCAACTTCGACATGGGGAGTTGATGCGCTTGCCCACCTCCCATTTCTCAAATCCAGTTCCATTTCCACCCAACCTCGCCATCATTGGCACAATGGATACACTGACGTTCCCCTGGTCGGATGCGGATCTGCTCTCGCAAACAACCATCATTGACTGTGCGCCAACGAAA
>CAZHMD010000006.1:0-145048 GCA_964533735.1 uncultured Anaerolinea sp.
CCAACCTGATCGATGTACAACTGGACTCTTTCAAAAGATTGAAAGCCGAAGGGCTGGTTGATCTCTTCCATGAGATCTCTCCCATCGAATCCTATAACAAGGGGATGAAACTGTATTTCCCCGGACACAGCCCCGAAGCCAAACAATGGGGACTGAAATATTGGTTTGAAGAACCCAAACACACGATCGAAGATTGTGTGGAACGTGACCTTACTTATGCCTGCCCATTATATGTATCCGTTCTACTGGCAGGACCTGATATTCCGCAACCAGTAAAATCTGATATCTTCCTTGGTGATTTCCCTGAAATGACCGAGAAAGGTACCTTCATTATCAACGGCACTGAGCGCGTGGTTGTATCACAACTCATTCGCTCACCGGGTGTCTATTTTGAAGCACAGGTGGATCGGGCAACCGGGCATCGCCTGGCAACTGCCAAATTGATCCCCGATCGCGGCGCGTGGATGGAATTCGAGACCAAGAGTAAGAATTACATGATCTTGAAGTTCAACCGCAAACGCACCGTTCCCATAACAATTTTCCTGCGCGCACTATCCGCAGTGGATGACAAACTCCCCGGTGACTCACCGCTTAAGGTTGGTTCAGACGAAGAGATTATTGCCCTCTTCAGTGATATCGATAACAATCCGGACCGCATGCTGATCGCCTCCACCTTAAAAGAAGAACCTGTGTGGGACTTGAGCAACGGTCAGACGGTTGCAGAAGCTGCCCTGATCGAGTTCTTCCGCAGGATGCGCCCGGGCGACCCGGCAAACCTGGAAAATGCCCGCTCGTTCCTCGAAGAGCAGTTGTTCGACAGCCGGCATTACGATCTCGAACGGGTCGGACGCTACAAACTCAACCAGAAACTCGACCTGATGGATAGGATTCCCGTTTCACATCGCAGCGTGACCAAGTGGGACATTGTCTACCTGATCCGCCGTATGATCCTCATTAATAATGAGATTGAAGACAAAGATGATATTGACCATTTGGGCAACCGACGTGTAAAAACCAACGGCGAGTTGATCCAGAACAAATTACGCATAGGACTCCGCCGAATGGAGCGTGTCATCAAAGAGCGTATGTCCATCCGTGACCAGGACCAGGTATCCCCTGTCAGCCTGGTGAACATTCGCCCGGTTGTGGCTGCCCTGCGCGAATTCTTTGGGTCTTCACAACTTTCTCAGTTCATGGACCAAACCAATCCCCTGGCCGAGCTGCGCAGCAAACGTACGCTGTCAGCGCTTGGTCCTGGTGGTTTGCGCCGCGAGCGCGCGGGATTTGATGTGCGTGATGTGCATCACTCTCACTACGGCCGTATTTGCCCAATTGAAACCCCCGAAGGTCCGAACATTGGTTTGATCGGCCGCCTGGCTAGTTTTGCGCGTGTGAATGAATACGGTTTCATTGAAACACCGTACCGCAAAGTGGTTAAAGCGCTTGGTTCCGCAGATCCCCGCCTTGAAGGCAGACTCTTGCGTGAAACAATTGCTGACGAGAAGAGCGGAGAAGTGATCGCAAAAGAAGGCGAGCGCATCACCGCAAAAATGCTTTCCGCCATCAAGAAAACCAAGAGGACCACAATTTTTGTCAGACCATTTGTCTCTGAAGAAGTGGAATACCTTTCCGCGGACGCAGAGGACAAGTTCGTCATTGCCCAGGCAAACACGGCTGTCAACCATGACAGCGAGTTTGAACAGGAACAGATCTCCTGCCGTTTCCATAGCGATTTTATTATTTCCGGTGGAGATGGTGTGAATTACATGGATGTGGCACCGCACCAGGTTGTGGGTATCAGTGCCGCGCTCATTCCGTTCCTCGAGCATGATGATGCCAACCGTGCCTTAATGGGCTCCAACATGCAGACCCAGGCTGTCCCGCTGGTTAACCCAGACAGCCCGTTAATCTCGACTGGTATGGAAAGATACGCCGCCATTGACTCCGGACAGGTACTTGTGGCTGAAGAAGAAGGCGATGTGATCTCCGTTACCGGCAGGCAGATTTTCATCCGCAACGCTGAAGGACGGATCCGCGAGTACAATCTGCGGAAGTATCAGCGCTCAAACCAGAGCACGTGTATCGATCAACGACCGGCAGTGATCAAGGGTCAGCGCATTCATAAGGGAGATATCCTTGCAGATTCTTCCTCTACTGTGAACGGCAAGCTGGCTCTCGGGCAAAACGTGGTTGTGGCTTTCCTGTCATGGGAAGGCGGCAACTTTGAGGATGCCATCCTGATCTCTGAACGACTCGTGCAGGCAGACAAATTCACCTCGGTGCATATCGAGAAGTACGAAGTTGAAGCCCGCGATACAAAACTTGGACCTGAAGAAATCACGCGGGATATCCCGAATGTTGGTGAAGAAGCCATTAAAGACCTGGATGAGCAGGGGATTGTGCGCATAGGCGCAGAAGTTGGTCCCAATGACATCCTGGTAGGCAAGATCACACCAAAGGGTGAAAAAGAATTAACCCCTGAAGAACGTTTGTTACGCGCCATATTTGGTGAAAAATCACGTGATGTTAAAGATACCTCGCTGCGAATGCCTCACGGCGAGCGCGGCAAGGTTGTGGATGTGAAGATCTTCACCAGGGCAGATAATGTTGACCTGCCGGCCGGGGTGGACATGATGGTGCGCGTCTCTGTTGCCCAACGACGCAAGATAACCGCTGGCGATAAAATGGCTGGACGCCATGGAAATAAGGGTGTTGTCTCGCGTGTTGTGCCAGTCGAGAATATGCCGTTCCTTGCTGATGGTACCCCGATCGATATCATCCTCAACCCGCTGGGCGTTCCCGGTCGTATGAATATCGGACAGGTTTTGGAAGTGCATTTAGGCTGGGCTGCCAAGCAGCTTGGTTTTGAAGCCGTAACACCGGTTTTTGACGGCGCTGATGAATATGAAATCGAAGCTGAATTAGCCCGCGCGTGGTTGATGGATCTGGCATGGAAAGAATCCGGCGAAAAATCCTGGGATTGGATCAATACACAGGAATTTGATCCCCAGACGATCCGTGATGATGACGAAGTTCGGTTGCTCTACCTTGAGCAGGTCCTGGGCGATCGGTTTGATATTGGCCGTATGGCGACGGATATCGCCTATGCCCGCATCGTCAATCTCGAACACTGGCTGTTGGAACGCAAACTGAATCCCGAACCGATCATCAAGTTTGAGCCGGTACTGGTTGGACAGTCCGCTGTCCGCAAAGAAGATGTCGAAGCCATCCAGATCTGTTTGAAGGTATGGCTGGAGCAGCACGGAATTAACACTGAAAAGAAAGATGCCGCAGGGATACTTGCTGCCGCTCAAAAACTGACCCTGGAAACAAGTGAACCTCTGCCGATCCTGGGAAAACAGACTTTAAGAGATGGGAAGACCGGTATTGCATACGACCAACCTGTGACTGTTGGCGTAATGACGATGCTTAAGCTTCACCACCTTGTTGAAGATAAAGTGCATGCCCGTTCAACCGGACCATACAGCCTGGTGACGCAACAACCCCTGGGCGGTAAGGCGCAATTCGGTGGACAGCGCTTTGGAGAAATGGAAGTATGGGCACTGGAAGCCTACGGTGCTGCTTACATCCTTCAGGAAATGCTCACTGTAAAATCAGATGATGTTCAGGGTCGTGTGAATACATACGAATCCATCGTTAAAGATCAGCCTATTGAAGATCCCAGCCTGCCTGCCTCATTTAAAGTTCTGGTTAAAGAACTTCAGAGCCTTGGATTGGCGGTTGAAGCTGTGATGGAATCTAAAGAGATCATACGTTTCGGCAAGGATGAAGAAAAGGTAAAACCTCCCAAACTCGGCACTGGTTTATTGGGATTGGGAGAAGAGTTACACGGACTGCTGTAAGATACTGCTAAGGGAAAAACGGTGAGAATGTGACCCGGTTTTGCTTGACCATGTAAAACCCTCATGTTATAATTTTTAGCCGTTGCCCAAATGTAGTGGTGATGTGAATACCTCAGCTATGGAATTATACGGCGAGGCCGTCATTGCAGTCGATGGCCTCGTCCTATTAAGAAAAATTGAAGAGAAGGTCTAATTTTTTCGGAGGCAAACAGTCGTGCCAACAATCAATCAACTGATTCGCAAGGGTCGCGAGACCAAGAGAACCAAGAGTACTGCGCCTGCTCTACAGTTCACGATGAACTTAATGAAACAGCGCCGCTCCCGTTTGGATAAAGGTTCCCCGCAGAAACGCGGGGTTTGCACCGTGGTGAGAACCATGACGCCAAAGAAACCTAATTCCGCGCTGCGGAAAATTGCTCGTGTACGTTTGACCAATGGGCTGGAAGTAACCGCGTACATTCCTGGAGAAGGTCACCAGTTGCAGGAACACTCTGTGGTGCTTGTCCGTGGCGGTCGTGTGAAAGATCTCCCGGGTGTGCGTTATCACATCGTTCGTGGAACTCTGGATACTACCGGTGTTGCCAAACGTTCCCAGGGTCGTTCAAAATACGGCTCCAAGAAACCGAAAGCGTAAGAATTTTTAACAGGGAGATGTTTGAATGCGACGAACTAAACCAGAACCACGAATAGTATTACCGGATGTACGTTATAACAGTATGCCTGTATCATTTCTAATTCACCGCATCATGAAACGCGGCAAGAAAAGTGTTGCCACCCGGATCATGTACAATGCCCTGGATATCATTAAAGAAAAGACTGGCAAGAATCCGATCGAAGTGCTTGAAACGGCTTTAAAAAATGTTGGACCTCAAATGGAAGTCCGCCCGCGTCGTGTGGGTGGTGCCACTTACCAGGTTCCAATGGAAGTCCCTTCAAGTCGTAAAATGACCCTGGCAATGCGCTGGATCCTTGATTCAGCCACTGGACGAACCGGCAATTCCTATGCTGAAAAACTTTCAGCTGAATTGATCGAAGCTTCCAATAACCAGGGTGCTGCAGTGAGAAAACGCGAAGAAACACATAAAATGGCCGAGGCCAACCGCGCATTCTCGCATTTCCGAATGTAGATCTTTACTGATAGAAATTGAGTTGCAATGCCTCGTTCTTTTCCATTAGAAAAATGCCGTAATATTGGGATCATCGCTCATATTGATGCCGGTAAAACCACAACTACAGAGCGGATCCTTTATTATTCCGGACGCACCTACCGCATCGGTAATGTTGACGAAGGCACGACCGTCACAGACTGGATGGCGCAGGAACGGGAACGGGGTATTACGATTGTTTCCGCCGCAGTAACAGCAGAATGGAAAGGGTATCAGATCAATGTAATTGATACCCCAGGACATATTGACTTCACCGCCGAAGTTCAACGCTCGTTGAGAGTGTTGGATGGCGGTGTTGTTGTGTTTGATGCCGTCCAGGGTGTTGAACCCCAAAGCGAGACTGTCTGGCGGCAGGCTGATCGTTACGGAGTTCCGCGTATTTGTTTTGTCAATAAAATGGATCGTACTGGCGCTTCATTTGAATACACACTGGGCACCATCAAATCCAGGTTAGGCGCCAATGCCATCCCCATGCAAATGCCCATAGGCAGTGAATCAGGGTTTAAGGGCATGATAGATCTGATGACCATGCAAGCGGTCAGCTTTGAAGAAGAGTTAGGCAAAGACCCGAAATACTCTGAGATCCCCGCGGATCTTGTAGGGCAGGCAGAAGAAATGCGCCAACAGATGATCGAAAGGATCGCCGAGCTGGATGACGATCTGACAATGAAATATCTTGAGGGCGAGACGATCACCAACGAAGAATTGAAAATAGGCTTGCGTAAGGCTGTGCTAGAAAGCAAGGCCACACCAGTCTTTTGCGGTTCCTCGCTAAAGAACAAGGGTGTTCAACTCGTATTAGACGCAGTCATTGATTACCTGCCATCACCAATTGACATTCCCCCAGCCAAAGCGATTGATCTGAAAACCGAAGAAGAGATCACATTAACTACTGATGATGATGCTCCTCTTACTGCGCTGGTCTTTAAAATCGTAAGTGATCCATATGTAGGTCGACTGGCTTATTTCAGGGTTTATTCTGGAACGCTAACAACCGGCGCCATGGCATACAATCCTGCCAAGGGACGCAAGGAGCGCATCGGGCGCTTATTGCGTATGTATGCAGACCGGCGCGAGGACATCACCGAAGTGTGCGCAGGGGACATCGGCGCAATACTGGGATTGAAAGATTCCTTCACTGGCGATACGTTGTGTGATGCATCGCATCCTGTAGTTTTGGAAAGAATTACATTCCCAGATCCCGTCATCTCGATCGCGATTGAACCCAAATCGACTGCCGATCAGGCGAGAATGGCAAACGCTTTGCAGCGGCTGTCAGAAGAAGACCCCACATTCCAGGTGCAATCCGATGAAAACACCGGACAGACCATTATTAAAGGAATGGGCGAACTTCACCTGGACGTACTGGTAGACCGCATGTTGCGCGAGTTCAAGGTGCAGGCAAATGTTGGAAAACCGCGTGTTTCTTATCGCGAGACAATCACCAAACCCGTGAGCTCGTTATCGTATAAATACGTCAAGCAATCCGGTGGTCACGGGCAATACGGGCATGTGGTATTCGCCATGGAACCTCTGGATCGCGGCAGCGGTATTGTTTTCGAGAACAAGATCACCGGAGGCTCGATCCCCAAAGAATATATCCCAGCGGTTGAAAAAGGGGTTAAAGAAGCCGTTGAATCAGGTGTATTGGCCGGATATCCGGTAACGGATATGAAAGTGAAATTGATCGACGGATCCTATCACGAAGTGGACTCAAGTGAAATGGCGTTCAAGATGGCTGCCATTATGGGTTTGCGTGAAGGAATGCAAAAGGGAGGGTCAGTCCTCCTTGAGCCAATTATGAAAGTGGAAGTGGTTGTTCCGGAAGAATACCTCGGCGAAGTATTAGGTCAGGTCACTTCACGCCGCGGCGAAGTGCAGGGGATGGAAGTGCGCCCGGGTAACGCCCAGGCAGTTCGCGGATCGATTCCACTGGCGGAAATGTTTGGTTATGCAACGGAACTGCGTTCCGGTACCCAGGGACGTGGTGTGTTTACCATGGAATTTGACCATTACGCACCGGTTTCTCAAACGGTGGCAGAAAAGATCCTCAACAAGTAATTATTTCATCTGGATAAGAGACTACAAGGAGTAGAAAAACATGGCGAAGCAGAAATTTGACAGGAACAAACCGCATTTGAACGTAGGGACCATGGGGCACATTGACCATGGGAAGACCACCCTGACCGCAGCCATCACCAAATACTGCGGATTCTTGGGGCACGCCGAATTCAAAGCCTACGACCAGATCGATAACGCGCCGGAAGAAAAAGCGCGCGGCATCACGATCAATATTGCCCACGTGGAATATGAGACCGAAGCGCGCCATTACGCCCATGTGGATATGCCGGGACACCGCGACTACATCAAGAACATGATCACCGGAGCCGCGCAGGTAGATGGTGCGATCCTGGTAGTGGCAGCGCCGGATGGTGCCATGCCCCAGACCAAGGAACACGTACTGCTGGCACGCCAGGTGGAAGTGCCGAGCATCGTGGTCTATTTGAACAAGATCGACCAGATGAACGACCCTGAATTGCTGGAACTGGTGGAAATGGAACTGCGCGAAATGCTGACCAGCTACAAGTTCCCCGGCGACACGACCCCCATCGTGCGCGGGAGCGCCTTGCAGGCACTGGAAAGCACCAGCACCGACCCGAACGCCCCTGAATACGCCAGTATCAAGGAGCTTCTGCGGGTGGTGGATGAATACATACCCCAGCCGGTACGCGCCATGGACAAACCCTTCATGATGCCAGTGGAAGACGTCTTCTCGATCAAGGGACGCGGCACAGTGGTAACAGGGCGTGTGGATCGCGGACGCATCAAGGTGGGAGAACCTGTGGAGATCGTTGGGTTGCAGGAAAAGACACGCGCCAGCGTGTGCACGGGTGTTGAGATGTTCCACAAGCTGCTGGATGAAGGGCAGGCGGGAGACAATTTAGGTCTTTTGCTGCGCGGCATCGAGCGCACGGATGTGGAGCGCGGCATGGTCATCGCCAAGCCGGGCAGCATCACCCCGCACACCAAGTTCATGGCACAGGTCTACATTTTGAAGAAAGAAGAAGGCGGACGCCATAAGCCGTTCTTCAGTGGATACCGCCCGCAGTTCTACATCCGGACAATGGACGTGACCGGAAGCGTGAAGCTGCCCGAAGGTGTTGAGATGGTAATGCCAGGTGACGATGTTGCCATGGAATGTGATCTGATCATTCCGGTGGCGTTGGAGCAGGGCTCAAAATTTGCTGTTCGTGAAGGTGGTCTGACGGTTGGCGCCGGCGTGATCACGAAAATCATTGCCTAGGTAGATAAAAAATGCCAAAACAGAAAATGCGGATTCGTCTGAAAGCTTATGATCATCGTGTGCTCGATCAATCTGCCAAGCGGATTGTCGAGACGGCCGAAAGAGGCGGGGCTCATGTTGTTGGACCCGTTCCTCTTCCCACCAAGATTGAGCGTTTTACGGTTCGCCGCTCATCGTTTATTGATAAAGACTCTCACGAACACTTTGAGATCCGAACTCATAACCGATTGATCGACGTACTGGACCCGGACGCAAAAACTTTGGATATGCTGGCACGGCTAAATCTGCCTGCTGGTGTGGATATTGAGATCAAGATCTAGAGCTAACCGCGAATTCTCAGAATTAACGGTGGAAGACCTTAATAATTAGAAATACACCTGGTATTTACCGAAAATTGCGGTATAATATACAGGTTTGGGTTTAGACCCGACAGGCAACTCAAGAGCAATCCTGTGAGCGCACGAGACAAAAATCAATAGTGCCGCAGCAGTTTGTTGACTGAGTTGTGCTGGGATGATGCAACCAAGCCCAGGTTGACAGTCCCGCAAATAAAGATTGAAGGAGTACAACTGAGATGTTTAAAGGGCTGATCGGAAAGAAAATCGGCATGACCCAGATTTTCGATGAAAACGGCGCGGCGTTACCTGTCACGCTTATCGAGGCTGGGCCATGCTTCGTTACTCAAATCAGGCGTGTTGAATCCGAAGGGTATTCAGCCGTCCAGTTGGGTTTCGAAGAAGTAAAGCCAAAGCGTTTAACCGGTGGTGAAATTGGCCACCTAAAACGCAGCAACCTCCCTCCACTCAAGTACTTGCGAGAATTTAGAGCCAAGGAAATCCAGGTCAACGAAGGCGACAAAGTTGGCGTGGATCTTTTTGCGATTGGAGAAAAGGTTGATGTTGCCGGCGTGAGCAAAGGTAAAGGTTTTGCCGGCGCAGTGAAGCGGTATCACTTTAGAGGTGGACCAAAAACCCATGGTCAATCAGACCGATGGCGTGGTCCTGGATCTCGTGGTGCCACCACCACCCCCGGTCGTGTATTCAAGGGTTCCCGCGGACCTGGTCATATGGGCGATGATGCTGTGACCGCACAAAACCTTAAAGTTGTCCTGGTAGATGCCGAACGTAATGTTATCGGCGTGAATGGCTCCGTACCTGGTGCACGCGGCAGCCTTGTCATCATTAAAGAATCGCGGAAAATGTAAGCCAGGCTTACATTACCCGTTTACCTGGACTAAGGGAGCAAATGACAATGGAAGTTGAAGTATTAAACATGAAGGGCAAGAAGGTCAGCACGGTGGAATTACCCGCCGAGATCTTTGAAGCCCCAATCAATATTGATCTGATGCACCAGGCGTTCATTCGCCAGATGGCGAATGCTCACCTCGGTACGCATGAAACCAAAACCAAGAGCTTTGTCTCAGGTGGTGGTCGCAAGCCGTGGCGTCAAAAAGGAACTGGTCGTGCCCGTCAGGGTTCATCCCGTTCAGCGCAGTGGAAAGGTGGCGGCAAGATTCACACCCCGCACATGCGTTCTTATGTGCAGGCAATGCCTCACAAAATGCGCCAGGCTGCCTTACGTTCTGCTCTTTCTGTCAAAGCCGCTGAATCAATGATCGTGGTGGTGGACGAGTTGAAAGTAACTGAACCGAAAACCCGCTTGATGGCAAGCGCATTGAATACCCTGGTTGGTGAATCCAGCGTGCTGTTGATCATCCCAACATTGGATTCCTACGAAGCAGTAGTGCGCTCAACCAACAATTTACCGGATGCGAAGGTGTTGAATGCATCTTACCTGAATATCCGTGATTTGATGGTGTTTGATAAAGTAGTGCTGCCAGTTGCTGCACTTGACTTGATCAAGGCTAACCTGGGTTAGGAGGAGAAAAATGAGTTCTATATATGAAGTACTCCGCCGCCCTATTGTGACCGAAAAATCAAACTATATGGTCACCAAGCTGCATCAATACGTGTTCGAAGTGGCAAAAGATGCCAATCGCACAATGGTAAAAGATGCAGTCGAGAAAATTTTTGAAGTTAAGGTTGTCCGGGTGAATATTATCAACGCACCTGCCAAGCGCGGACGCAAAGGCCGCAGCCGCCGGTTGTTGGTTACCAATGCTGAGTTTAAGAAAGCAGTTGTCACCCTTAATCCGGAAGATCGAATTCCGATATTTGAAGGGGTTGAATAATGGCCATCAAAGTTTATAAACCAACTACCCCCAGCCGCCGCAATATGACCGGGTACAGCTTTGAGGAGATCACCAAAGATACTCCTGAACGCTCCCTGATCGTGCTGCGCAAAGCCCACGCCGGACGCAACAACAACGGTCGAATCACCGTTCGTCACCAGGGTGGTGGTCAGCGGCAATACATCCGCCTGGTTGATTTCAAGCGCAATAAGATTGGTATTCCTGCCAGAGTCTCTGCCATCGAATACGATCCCAACCGCACAGCCCGCCTGGCGCTCATTGTCTATGCTGATGGTGAAAAACGCTACATCATCGCGCCAGTTGGACTTAAGGTCGATGATTCCATCATGACCGGTCCTGAAGCAGAAATTCGTCCTGGAAACAGCCTCCCCATTGCCAACATTCCGGTTGGAACCATGGTTCACAACATCGAAATGACACAAGGCAGGGGCGGTCAGCTCGTGCGTTCCGCGGGGACTTCAGCACAGTTGCTGGCAAAAGAAGGCGATTACGCCCAGATCCGCATGCCCTCCGGCGAAGTGCGATTGATCCGCCAGGTGTGTTATGCCACGATCGGACAGGTCGGGAACACTGATCACAGTAACATCAAGCTAGGAAAAGCCGGCCGCAAGCGCCGTATGGGCATCCGGCCAACTGTTCGTGGTACTGCAATGAGCCCCCGCGACCATCCACACGGTGGTGGTGAAGGCCGTCAACCAACTGGTATGCCTGGTCCCAAGACCCCGTGGGGTAAACCAACCCGTGGTTACAGAACTCGCCGAAACAAGCTTACCACTCAGTTTATTGTTCGACGCCGCAACGCCGGCAAACGCTAAGCCGAGTTAGACGCTTTAGCCGAGAAAGAGGAACGATACTATGTCAAGATCGCTTAAAAAAGGGCCGTTCATCGACCCAAAGCTTCTCAAGAGAATTGAAGCGATGAATTCCAAGGGCGAGAAGAAAGTCCTGCGTACCTGGAGTCGCGCGAGCACCATTTTCCCGCAAATGGTGGGTCATACCATTGCAGTGCATGATGGCCGCCGGCATGTGCCCATATACATCACCGAGAATATGGTGGGGCACCGCCTGGGTGAGTTCGCACCCACCCGGCACTTCCGCGGTCACTCATCTTCTGCAAGAACAACCGGAGCGGCATAACCATGGCTACCGATATCAGAGCTGAATTAAAGAATTGTGGTGTTTCAGCCCAAAAAACCCGCCTGGTCATTAATCTCGTTCGCGGAAAACCGGCAGTAGAAGCATTGACTACGCTGAAGTTCACCAATAAAGTGGCAGCCAGGCATGTTGGCAAGTTACTTGCCTCCGCAGTTGCCAATGCTGAGGAGAACTTTGGTGTCAGCCGGGATGACCTTGTTATCTACAAGATCACTGCTGACGAAGCCCCCACACGCAAGTGGCGCCGTTTTGGTGCCCGTGGCCGCTTCAAGCCTTTGTTACGGCGTTCGTCTCACGTGACGATCGTCCTGCGAGAAAAAGAGTAGATGCAGCAGAGCAGGGCAACAAGTACTGCTCGCTAAGAAAAGACACCAGGAGAAATTATGGGTCGAAAAGTACATCCAATAGGTTTTCGTCTTGGCATCAATCAGCCCTGGTCAGGGCGTTGGTTCGCTGAAGGTGCTGAATACCGCACACAGCTTCACCAGGACATCGTAATCAGGAAGATGATTTCCAAAGAAGCTGAAAAAGCTGGCATCTCAACCATTGAGATCGAGCGTTTTGGTGACAAGGTTAAAGTCTCTATTCACACTGCCAAACCCGGTATCCTGATCGGACGCAAGGGCGACTCTGTGAAGAAGATCCGCACCGACCTTGAAGCACTTACCGGAAAGAAAATTGATCTTGAGATCAAAGAGATCAAGCTGCCGGATTGCGACGCCCTGCTCGTGGCGAAGAACATTGCCGGTCAGATCGAACGCCGTGTGAGCTACCGCCGTGCCATGAAACGGGCACTGCAGCAAGCCATGCGCCAGGGAGCTGAAGGAATCAAGGTTTCAGTTTCAGGACGTTTGAGCGGCGCAGAAATGGCGAGAATTGTTTGGCTGCGCGAGGGTCGTGTACCACTGGCCACCCTGCGTGCCAATATTGATTTTGCCCGAGCCGAAGCTTTGACCCAGTACGGACGTATCGGTGTCAAGGTGTGGATCTATAAAGGCGAAGTGATGCCTGGTGTGGAAGAAAAAATCGAATCCACTGAGGGTGTTTACGTTAGTGAATAATCTCTACCCCGGAATTATTACCGGGTAGGACGAAAGAGGTAGTAGCTATGTTGATGCCAAAACGTGTTAAATGGCGTAAAACAATGCGCGGTCGCATGAAGGGCAAAGCCCTGCGCGGCGCAGAAATGATTGTCGGTGAATACGCACTCCAGGCTGTTGATCCGGGTTGGGTAACCGCCCGCCAGATCGAAGCAGCACGCCGCACGATCGTTCGCGCAATGAAACGCCACGGTAAAGTTTGGATCCGGATTTTCCCGGACAAACCCTACACTCACCGACCTCCTGAAACCCGTATGGGTAAAGGTAAAGGTAATGTTGAGTATTATGTCGCGGTTGTAAAACCGGGAAGGATTATGTTCGAGATCAGTGGTCTTGATCATGACGAGGCTGTTGCCGCTCTTAACCAGGCGTCTTACAAGTTCTCCATTAAGACCAAAGTTCTTGCACGTAACCAACCTGCAGGAGAGAGTATATGAAAACGACTGAAATCCGACTCTTATCCACAGAAGAAATTAAAACCAAGCTGGCTGATGCCCGGAACGAGTTGATGAACTTTCGTTTCCAGGTCGTGACCGGTCAATTGACCGACACCAGCCGCCTAAAGATCATACGCAGGCAGATCGCTGTTTTCGAAACTGTACTTCGCCAGCGTGAACTTGGATTAAATGTGGAAGGTGAAAAATGAACGAACGACGGCGCATGACTGGTGTGGTTACCAGCAATAAAATGATGAAAACCGTTGTGGTCAAGATTGACAGAACTTACCGTCACCCGCTTTACCGCAAAGTAGTGCATGCCTCATCAAAGGTGAAAGCCCACGATGAACTTGATTGCAAAATTGGCGATATGGTGGAAATTGTGGAAAGTGCCCCGATCTCCCGCGAGAAGGCCTGGGTAGTCTCATCCATTATTAAGCGTGAAGGTAAGACCCTTGACCTGGCTGAAGAGGTGGTGGAATGATCCAACATGAGTCTCGATTAAAAGTAGCCGATAATACCGGCGCGCGCGAGCTGTTGGTCATCCATGTTACTGGCGGGTCCACCCGTAAATCTGGTGGTGTCGGTGATATTGTTGTTGCGACAGTAAAATCAGCAGCTCCACAAGGTTCAGTTAAGAAGAGCGAAATTGTAAAAGCAGTGATTGTTAGAACAGCCAAGGAATGGCGCCGTGAAGATGGTTCATCCATTCGGTTTGATGATAATGCTGCAGTTATTCTGGATACCGATGGTCAAAATCCAAAGGGCACACGTATCTTTGGCCCCGTAGCGCGTGAATTACGCGAAAAGGGCTTTATGAAGATCGTCTCGCTGGCCCCGGAAGTGCTATAGGTCAGGAATAGAGGAGCGATCGAATGAAAACAAAAATACATAAAGGTGATCAGGTTCAAGTCATCAGCGGCCGTTTGGACGATAAAGGCAAGCGCGGTGAAGTGATCAAAGTGCTGCCGGAAGAGAATCGTGTCGTTGTGCAGGGAATTAATGTGCGCACCAAACACCAACGGCAGGTTCAGTCTCAGGGTCGCACTGTCAATCCTGGCAAGGTACGTTTTGAGGCTCCGGTGAGCATTTCCAACGTGATGGTTGTTTGTAAAAAATGCAACAAGCCAACACGGGTAGAACTGCTGCGCGAAGACGATAAAACGAAGCGTATCTGCAAGGAATGTAAAGCGATCATCGACGATTAAGCCGCTTGGGAGAGTGATTTGATGAATATTTTGAAGGAACGATATCAAAAAGAAATCTCACCAGCTTTAATTAAATCCCTGGGATTACGGAATGTGATGGAAGTCCCCCGGATCAAAAAAGTGGTGATCAATATTGGGCTCGGCGAGGCATTGGATAATCCGAAGGCATTGGATGCTGCAGTGATCGACCTGACAGCAATTGCCGGTCAGAAACCGATTATCACAAAAGCCCGCAAGAGTATTGCCAACTTTAAATTGCGTGAAGGCCGCGCCATCGGTACCGCTGTAACATTACGCGGCGAACGCATGTGGGCTTTCCTCGATCGGTTGATGAACATCGTACTCCCGCGCGTACGTGACTTCCGTGGTGTTTCCGCTGAATCCTTTGACGGACGCGGCAATTACACGCTTGGTTTGCGCGAACAAATCATCTTTCCTGAAATCGAATACGATAAAGTTGACAAAGTAAGAGGGATGGAAATTACCATCGTTACAACTGCTGAATCTGATGATCAAGCTGCTGCATTACTTCAAATGCTTGGCATGCCTTTCAGGAAGGATTAAGTATGGCAAAGAAATGTATGCAATATCGTGAATTAAGACGAGAATATGCCAATCAAGTGCGGAATCGCTGCAATAAATGCGGACGACCGCGCGGTTATATGCGACGCTTTGGTTTATGCCGCATTTGCTTCCGTGAGCTAGCTCTCGAAGGCAAGATTCCCGGCGTTACCAAGAGCTCCTGGTAAGTGCCAATTCGGAGGAAGAAACATGAGTGTTAATGATCCAATTGCTGATATGTTGACCCGTATCCGGAATGGCGTAATGGCCAGCCAATCCGTTGTGGCCATACCTCAATCAAAGATAAAGGTGGAAATCGCCCGCATCTTGAAAGAGGAAGGTTTCATTGAGGGATATGAGGTAGTCGAGAGTGAGAAGCCAGGAATGCCCACTCTGCGCGTAAAGTTAAAATACGTCGGTGAACGCCGTGAAAAAAGCTCGGTGATCACAGGCCTGGAAAGGGTCAGCCGACCCGGACGACGTGTTTACACACAGAAACATGATATCCCCTGGGTACTCGCCGGGATGGGTATCACGATCCTATCCACACCCAAGGGTGTGATGACCGGACAGAAAGCTCGCCAGCAAGGTATTGGCGGCGAACTACTCTGTAAGGTCTGGTAACCCTGGGAAAAGGAGGATTGTAAAGTGTCTCGTATCGGACGTTTACCAGTGACAATTCCAGAGTCTGTTAAAGTTGATATTAACGGCTCTGAAGTTCGTGTGAAGGGTCCTAAAGGTGAATTAGTGCGTACGTTCCTGCCGGAGATGGGGATCAAGTTGGAAAACAACCAGGTCCTGGTCACACGCAGTTCGGATGCACCAGCCCAGCGCGCCTTACACGGTACAACCCGTGCATTACTCCAAAACATGGTAACCGGTGTTTCCACCGGGTTCACCACTGAATTGGAAGTAGACGGTGTTGGCTATCGCGTTGAGATGGATGGCAATAAACTCGTATTGTACGTAGGATATTCTCATCCGTTCATTATCGACCCACCTGCGGGTATCTCCTTTGAAGTGGATAGCAAGACCCGCCTCGTTAAGGTTAACGGAAGTGACAATGAAGTAATCGGTCAATTGGCTTCCGATATCCGCAAGATCCGCCCCCCCGAACCCTATCTCGGTAAAGGTATTCGCTATAAAGGCGAGAAGATCCGCCGTAAAGCAGGAAAAGCCGGCAAGGGTAAGGGAGCTAAGAAGTAGGTGATGGCATATGGCAAACAATAGTCGCTCTGAAGCAAGAATTCGTCGGCACCGCCGCGTGCGTAAATCGATCATCGGATCTGAACTGAGACCACGCATGAGCGTGTTCCGCAGCCTTTCCGAGATCTATGTCCAGGTGATCAATGATGCAACCGGGATCACTCTCGTGTCTGCCTCGACGATCGACCATGAACTGCGAAGTAAGCTCGAAGGCAAGAAAAAGACAGAACAGGCAACCCTGGTTGGAGAGCTGGTGGCAAAACGTGCCAAAGCTAAGGGAATCTCACAGGTCGTTTTTGACCGGGGTGGTTTCCGGTTCAGTGGACGTGTGAAGGCTCTGGCTGAAGCAGCCCGCGCTGCCGGTTTGGAATTCTAGGAATAGGAAGAGATAGAGGGCCTTATTATGGATGTAAATTTTCAACCAGTTGAACAACAATATGATGAGCGAGTAGTCGAAATCGCCCGTGTTGCCAAAGTGGTTAAAGGTGGACGCCGTTTTCAATTCCGTGTCACCATCGTTGTCGGGGACAATCGCGGGAAGATCGGTATCGGCATTGGCAAAGCTAACGCTGTACCTGATGCCATGCGTAAAGCCACAGAACGCGCTCACAAGAACATTCAACAATTCGTGCTTGCCGGTACAACCATCCCCCACGAGGTGATTGGACGTACTGCGGGTGCTGTTGTCTTGTTGAAACCTGCCTCTGCTGGAACCGGAGTAATTGCGGCAGGTGGT
The DNA here is from genome assembly GCA_964533735.1 of uncultured Anaerolinea sp. Lineage (GTDB taxonomy): Bacteria > Chloroflexota > Anaerolineae > Anaerolineales > Anaerolineaceae > UBA6107. Next base: position 16,949 of record CAZHMD010000006.1, read on the forward strand.
GTGCGTGCCGTTCTGGAAGCCGTCGGGATTCACGACATTTTGACCAAATCCCTTGGAAGTGCCAATGTACTGAACGTGGTGAAAGCCACATTTCACGCATTGGAACAATTAAAATCCCCCGAGGTTGAAGCCGCCCGCCGAGGTAAGGCAGTGAAAGATCTGCTGCCCTACTGGGAACGGAGGAAGAATGGCTAAGAAAAAAGAAACGTTAAAAATGCTGCAGATAACCCTGGTGAAAAGTGCCATCGGATATTCGGTAAAGCACAAAGCCACCATCCGAGCATTGGGTTTACGCCGTATGAACCAGACCGTTGAACAGGTAGATTCACCTGCATTACGCGGTATGTTGATGAAAGTAAACCACTTGGTAACAGTGGTGGAACAGGAAGTGAAATGAAACTAAACGATCTCATGCCAAATATTGGCGCAAAAAAGGTCGGCAAACGCAAAGGTCGTGGTATTTCAGCCGGACAGGGAAAAACTGCCGGGCGTGGTACCAAAGGTCAGGGTTCACGCGCTGGATCTGGTGGAAATCTCTACCGCCAGGGTGGTAACCTGCCTTTCTTCCGCCGCCTACCTTTCATCCGTGGTGAAGGATTCACACCACCGAACCAGGTCGAATACAATATTGTCAACCTGGATCAGTTGGAGCGATTCCAAGCCGGGGCTGAAATTTCAGCAGAAACCCTGCGTGAAGCCAAGTTGCTGCACAAACCCAGTAATCCAGTTGCGATTCTCGGTCGTGGTGAAATCAAGGCCGCATTGACTGTAAAAGTTGCGCGAGTCACGAAATCTGCCCGCGCCAAGATCGAAGCAGCCGGTGGCACGATCGAACTGGTCGGCTAAAGCCTACATAAGGAGAATGTTATGAAGCGGTCAGCCTGGCGTTATTTATGGACGTCTGAAGATATCCGCAAGAAGCTTCTCATTACAATTCTGCTACTGGTCATTTACCGGTTCGCAGCGAATATCCCTGTGCCAGGAATTGATCGTGAAGTGATCAAGTCAATTGCAGACAGCACAAGCGCAGGTGCGAACCTGTTTAATCTGCTGGATTTGCTCTCTGGCGGCACCATTTCCAACTTCTCGATCCTGGCAATGGGTGTATATCCGTACATTACGGCGCAAATCATCATCCAACTCCTTGTTCCAATCATTCCGGCACTTGACAGACGGCTGAAGGACAACCCCCGCGAGGGACGCAGCCTGATGGAAAAATGGACCACAATGCTCACCATTCCGATGGCATTCTTATCCGCAATCGGCCAGGTGAACATCTTCAATTCCATGACGAACAACCAGGCATTAACTACTCCATTTGGTTTCACTGGAGCGAGTTTACTGCCGACGACTACTTTACTTGTGGCCATGGTTGCCGGTACGATGTTTGGTATCTGGCTGGGGCAATTGATCTCAGAGTTTGGTATCCCCAATCAAGGTCTTTCGCTGATCATCTTTGCTGGTATCGTCTCCGGTATTCCAACCAAGCTGGTAGGAATCCTGGCAGACAAAACCAACGGTTGGTGGATGCTGCTCCTAATGGTGGCAATACTGGGTCTCATTATTTTCGCCATCGTTTACGTACAGCAAGGCCGCAGGAATGTACCAGTTCTCTTCCCGGGACGCCGCATTGGCAATCGTATGTCTATGCCTGTGCGCAGCAACCTGCCATTATTGGTTAACATGGCCGGCATGATCCCGTTGATCTTTGCCCAAACTTTTCTCTCCTTCCCAGCATTGATTGCTTCCTACTTTATTAAAGGAAAAACATCCGGATTCTTCTATGGAGTTTACGAGATGTTCAGCGGAGCGGGACAATTTGGATGGATCTACCCGATCATCTTCTTTGTGCTGGTTGTGGCTTTCAGTTTCTTCTACACCGATGTGCTTTTCGCACAGCAAAATTACGGAGATACTTTAAAGAAACAGGGAGCCCAGATCCCCGGAGTTGTGCGGGGTGGACCAACCCAAAAATACCTCACCAAGGTACAGCGGCGCATCACTTTTCCGGGGGCGTTCTTCCTTGGATTTGTGGCTGTGTTCCCTTATATTTTAGGGGCGCTCATCCCGACCCTGTCGCAGTCCACGCTCTTTGTTATCTCTGCAGCAGGCTTGTTGATCGTCGTAGGCGTTGTGCGTGATACCTTCACCATCATCGAAACTGAACTAAAAGTTCATGGTTACGACGAAAGTATCATCAAGGGCTAGTATGACCAGGTTTATTGTTTTATTAGGACCTCCAGGAGCAGGCAAGGGAACCCAGGCTGATCTCATCGCAGAAAAGTTTGGACTCGTGCATGTTTCCACTGGAGATCTCTTCAGGGAGAACCTAAAAAAACAAACAGACCTTGGCGTACTGGCGCAGACTTTCATGTCCCGCGGTGCATTGGTACCGGATGACGTGACCATAGCCATGGTGCGCGAACGTCTGAGCCGGCCTGATTGTAAAAAAGGTGCCTTGCTGGACGGCTTTCCCCGGACACCATCTCAGGCGGATGCTCTGGCAGAAATGCTCAAGGATTTTGACAGCCGGGTGAACCTGGTGCCTTACATTTCGGTGCCGCCTGCAATGCTCATCGAGAGACTCAGCGGCAGGTGGACGTGCAGATCTGCAGGTCACATTTTCCATGAGAAATACAATCCTCCCCGCATGCCGGGGGTTTGTGACCTGGATGGATCTGAACTATACCAACGTGAAGATGACAAGCCTGAAACCGTTGAAAACCGTATTAAGGTCTACAACGATCAGACTACCCCGTTAATTGATTACTATCGCGCCTCCCAGTTACTGGCAGAGGTGGATGGTACCCAAGCCATTGAAGATGTTACTCGTGACCTTGTGAAATTAGTGGAGAAAGCCTGAGTCATGTCCTGGGAACGGCAGATCACCCTTAAGACTCCCCAGGAGATCACCATTATGCGCGAAGCTGGTCGCATCAATGCCGAAGCACTGGCAGCTGCACGAGCGCTGATCCGCCCGGGAGTTACTACTGTCGACCTGGACGCTGCAGCAGAAGAAGTTTTGAAGAAATATGGTTGTTACAGCCCTTTTAAAGGTTACCCCGGACCGTACCCGTATCCAGCCAGTACGAATGTTAGTGTGAATTACGAGCTGGTCCACGGCATCCCCGGCAAGCGCAAGCTCAAGGAAGGCGATATCGTCTCAGTGGATTGCGGAACGGTCTTTGAAGGATATGTTGGTGATTCCGCATTTACCGCCTGTGTTGGGAGCGTCAGCCCGGAAGCACAAAAACTGGTTGATACGACTGAAGGGGCGTTGTATGCAGGGATTGAAAAAATGGTAGCCGGAAATCATGTTGGTGATATATCGGCGGCCATTCAAAATTATGCAGAGAGCCGAGGTTTTCATGTCACCCGCGAATACACCGGTCACGGTGTTGGAAGATCCATGCACGAGGGACCGCAAGTCCCGAATTATGGCACTCCCGGACGGGGGCTTGTACTCCGCGCAGGCATGACCATCGCGATTGAGCCGATGTTACTGGTAGGCACACCCGCAACCAGGGTGCTTCCAGACCAGTGGACGGTTTCTTCAGCGGATGGTTCTTTGACCGCTCATTACGAGCATACCATAGCGGTCACTGACGATGGACCCTTGATCCTTACTACGCAGGAAAATGGGTCTATTCCTAGACGGAAATAAAAAGTACAGGTATAATCATAACTTCGGGTTAATAGCAGTTCTTACTAAGGAGTACGTAGATGAAAGTATCACCATCAATTCGCAAAAGATGTGCAAAGTGCAAGATCGTAAAACGCAGCGGAACTCTTTTTGTGATCTGCGAAAACCCAAAGCACAAACAGCGACAAGGTTAAGGACGGAATATGGCGAGAATAGAAGGTATTGATCTTCCGCGAAATAAGCGGGTCGAAGTTGGTCTGACTTCCATATTTGGGATTGGTCCCACACGTGCCAGCCAGATCCTCAAATCCACGCAGGTTAACCCGGATACCCGGATCAAAGATTTGACCGAGACCGAAGTTGCCTCTTTGCGTGAGTATATCTCCAAGAATTTCAAGGTTGAGGGCGATCTGCGCAGAGAAGTGCAGATGAATATCAAACGCCTGATTGAAATTGGCTGCTACCGTGGCATGCGCCACCGTCGCAATCTGCCTGCTCATGGCCAGCGAACCCGCACGAATGCACGTACCGCAAAGGGTCCCAAGAAGACTGTTGCCGGTCGCGGTCGCCGTCGTGGAGCAGCAAAGAAGTAAATCAGTTGCGGAGTTGAAATTCAGGTGGGGTTCCTTCTCCCCCGCGGCAACCTGGATGGATACAACCCAACGCGTATAAGCTATTTGACAAGAAAAGGTTAATGAGGAATTATGGCTCAAAATGTGCGCTCAACTCGTCGCGCCAGCACCACCAAGAAAATAAAGAGAACGCTCTCCTCTGCTCAGGTTCATATTTTCGCGTCGTTCAATAATACGATCGTGACAATAACTGATCAGCAGGGCAATGCTCTTTGCTGGGGTAGCGCTGGATCGGCAGGATTCAAGGGTTCTCGCAAGAGCACCCCGTTCGCAGCCCGCCTGGCTGCTGAGCAGGCAATCAAATCAGCTCAGAATATGGGCATTCAGGAAGTCGACATGATCATCAAGGGACCTGGACCTGGTCGAGAATCAGCCATTCGTGCTGTGCAATCGGTCGGTTTGAAAGTCCGTTCCATTACTGATATCACCCCCGTTCCGCACAACGGATGCCGGCCTCCGAAAAAACGCCGCGTGTAATAACAGGAGAAGGATAATATGGCAAAGTATACTGGTCCGGCATGCAAACTCTGCCGGCGTGAAGGTGAAAAACTCTTTTTGAAAGGCTCCCGCTGCTTTTCTCCCAAATGTGCATTTGAGAAGCGCGGATTTGCCCCTGGGCAACATGGTAAATCAAAACAGGGACGCACTGATCGTGAATCTGACTATGCGCGCCAATTGCGTGCCAAGCAGCGTGCCCGCCGCGTTTACGGTGTATTGGAACGCCAGTTCCGCCGTACTTTCGGGATTGCCTCACGCACCCGTGGTATGACCGGTCTGAATTTGCTGCGGACGCTTGAAACACGGTTGGACAATGTTGTTTTCCGCATGGGATATGCAGAAAATCGCGCCCAGGCTCGCCAGATGGTGAACCATGGTCACTTCAAGCTGAATGGTCTCAGGGCTGATATCCCATCAATGCTGGTTAGTCCCGGCGATACTGTTGCAGTAGCTGAAGTCGCGAAGAAACTTACACTCTTCAAAGAACTTCCTGCCCTGGCTGAAAAACGGCTTTGTGCTGTTTGGATGGACAGGGATCTCAAGAATCTTTCTGGTCGTGTATTACGTCTGCCTGAACGGGCTGAGATTGACGGCAGCCTGAATGAACAGTTAATTGTTGAGTACTACTCACGCTAATGTCCATTAACCCAAGGATCAGATACATCACCGTATCAGAAAGGGGTGGAATGTGTGCGCTCTAAATAATATGGTTACACCAAAAGTTGAACGGGAAGCAGAAGCCCGTAACTATGGAAAATTCATCATCAGTCCTCTTGAACGAGGATTTGGCGATACGCTAGGAAACACTCTAAGGCGTGTTCTACTCTCATCCCTCGATGGCGCGGCAATTTCTTCGATGCGTGTTTCAGATGTGATGCACGAGTTCAGCGACATCCCGGGTGTGCGAGAAGACGTCATTCAGGTGACACTGCAGGTCAAGCAAATCCGCATGATCCTGCATGAAGGTGAAAGTGCTCATTTACACCTGGATGTGCGCGGTGCAGGTGAAGTAACTGCTGCTGATATTCAAGTTCCTGCAGAGGTTGAGATCGTCAATCCGGATCTCTATCTTTTCACAGTTGATGACCCTAAAACCAAGCTGGATATTGACTTCACAGTGGAACGCGGACGTGGATATTCACCCTCCGGCGACCGCAGCGGGAAACTGGCATTGGGTGAACTTCCCATTGATGCCATCTACAGCCCGGTAAAACGTGTCAACTTTGTTGTTGGTTCAGCCCGTGTTGGGCTAAGTACCAACTTCGACCGCCTTGCGCTTGAGATTTGGACGGATGGTACTTTGAGCCCAGAAAAAGCGCTTGGCAGTGCTTCCAAGATCATTATCGATCATTTACGCTTTATCTCCGGAATTTCCGAAGAAACATTAATGGTCGGAATTGAAAAAGAATTGGTTGGCAGCCACCTCACCAGTGAAGCAGCAGAAACCCCGATTGAAAACCTCGACCTTTCCGTGCGTGTGTTCAACTCGCTAAAGAGGACTGGGATCACCAATGTGGGCGATGTGCTTGAGTTACTGGACAAAGGTGAAGAAGCTGTAATGTCGATTCGTAATTTTGGCGAGAAGAGCCTGGATGAACTACGTGACAAAATGCGCGAAAAAGGCTTTTTGCAAGACGAAAAAGATGTGGAGTGAGTTAAGATGCGCCATAATATTGCAGGTTATAGATTAGGTCGTACAAAAGATCAGCGCCTCGGGTTGCGCCGCACCATGGTTAACCAATTGTTGACCCATGAGCGGATCCAAACCACCCGAGCGAAGGCAATGTTCATTCGCGGCGAAACTGAGAAATTGATCACCCTAGCACGCAAGAGCGGCAAGGGTTCAGACACTGACAAAGTGAATGCCCGCAGACTGGCATCTTCCCGCATCGGGAACGCCACCACTGTTAAAAAGCTTTTTGATGAGATTGCCCCCCGGTTCGAGAACCGCAATGGCGGTTACACCCGGATTTTGAAATTAGGTCCTCGCCTGGGGGATTCCTCAGACATGGTCTTGATCGAGCTCGTCGAAGAATAACCGTCCAATTTTGGACGTGTGAATGGCACGTTACCAACTTATCCTTGCGTATGACGGCACTGACTTCTCTGGATTTCAGCGCCAGGGAAACACCCGTACAGTCCAGAAGGTGGTCGAGAAAGCCTTGTTTGAGCTGGGATGGCAGGAGGAATCAATCCTTTTTGCCGGCCGCACAGACTCAGGCGTTCATGCTGATGGACAGGTAATTTCCTTCGCATTAGACTGGCAGCACTCAGACGCTGAATTGCTCAATGCGTTGAATGCCAAACTACCCGCCGATGCAGCAGTGCGCGATTTCACTCAGGTGAAGGCTGAATTCCACCCCCGTTATGACGCCACCAGCCGGAGTTATGTCTACCGCATATACCAACTGCCTAACAGGAACCCATTACTGGAAAGGTATTGCTGGAGGGTCTGGCCGCCCTTGAACGCAGGTTCACTGGCAGACGCAGCCAGGATCTTCATCGGGAAACATGATTTCGCGGCGTTCGGACGGGCAATGAAACCCGGCAGTTCAACCATCCGTGAAATTGTTGAAAGCGTTTGGATGGAGACTCCCGAAGGCTGGGAATACCATGTTAGCGCAAATGCTTTTTTGTACCACATGGTACGCAGATTGGTATTTGTCCAGGTAGAGGTATCTCGTGGAAACATCAGCCTGGAAGGATTAGCCAGTGGTTTACTGACCGGGAATAAATTGAAACCCGGGTTGGCACCTGCAAATGGCTTGAGACTTGATAAAGTGAATTTTGGTAATAGAACGCAAGGATTGGATGAAGAAGAAAATTAGATTTTGGCTTGAAATGATAAGCTAACGGAGAGAATATGTTAGACAAGACTTTTGTCTTAAAGGGAAAACAAGAACCAGAATGGCTTTTAGTGGATGCCCAGGGTCAGGGTATTGGCAGGCTTGCAACTCAAATCGCCGGCTACCTGATGGGTAAACATAAAGCCACTTTTACACCGGGTGTCGATATGGGCGACGTTGTCGTCGTTATCAATGCCTCAAAACTTGAGATCACTGAAAAACGCCTGGATGATAAGAAATACTACAAGCATTCCAATTATCCGGGTGGATTGAAAACAGTTGTATTACGAGATCAGATGAAAGTCCATCCTGATCGGGTAATTACGGCTGCGGTTTGGGGAATGCTTCCCCATAACCGAATGGGACGTGTATTACTCAAACGGTTGAAGGTGTATGGCGGCAGTGAACATCCGCATATTGCCCAAAACCCGAAACCGGTTGCTTAAAGGAGTAAGGATTTATGTCAGTTCAATATTTTGAAGGTATTGGTCGCCGTAAAGAGAGTTCTGCCCGTGTGCGCTTGATGAGCGGAACCGGCAAATTCACCGTCAACGAAAAACCGGTTGAGGAATATTTTCCCCGTACAGGTGACCTTGAAGCTATTCTTGGTCCGCTGGGTGCTGCTCAACAGGATCGTGCCACATTTGATATCACAGCCACTGTCAAAGGCGGCGGGGTAACCGGTCAGACTGATTCAGTCCAATTGGGTCTTGCCCGTGCGCTGGTCAAGTTGAATGCTGAGAACACTTCCCTGTTGCGCAAAGGCGGGTTCCTAACTCGCGATCCGCGTATCAAGGAACGCAAGAAGCCAGGTCTCAAACGCGCCCGTAAGGCACCGACCTACACCAAGCGTTAAAAATTATTCAGGTTAGCTCCTGAATTCCTCAAGATGCAATCTGTTCTCTTGGATCGGATGGCGGTTGAAAAACCTGCACAGATCGTGGAGAAATGAGATTGCATCTTTTGTTTTTGAAGGAGTAATTGTGGATCCGGAAAAATCGATCATTATTGTTGGAATGGAATGCCGGGAACTCGAAGCAATCGAGCTAATAAAAGATTGTGACCTGGTTTATGCGCGCGGGTCACTTGCTGCCCAATGGCTGACTGAACTCGGTGAAAAGGAAGTCAATCAACTTGGTGGAGATGGAAAAGCGCTGGATGAACTGGCGATCGAGAATTGGTTAGCCCAGATCGAGGGGGCATTGACAACTGATAAGAAAGTGGCGTACATTACCTCCATCTCGCCAACAATGATTGACCACCTTGTGATCCGACTGGTACAGCAATTTGGTCAGGCTGCAATACATTCTTTCCAGGGTATATCGAATATTCCTGGTGGCTTTCCTCTGTCTGTTTCTTCTGGGATGGAGCAACTTGTCAGTGTGGATGGGTTAACCCTGCGAGGAGTGTATCACCCGCCGTTTTCGCCAGCTCAGAGTGTGTTAATCCTTGATCCAACAGCCGCATTGCGCCTGGAGGAGTTACAGAACCTTTTTTCTCTGCAGTATCCTCAATCACATAATATTAATGTGTTAACTATTGATTCTGGTAACCGGGTTTGGAAACCAGTCCAACTGAAGGATCTTGGTCAAATTACCACCCAGATAGACGCACTCCTTGTCCCAGCTTTTGAAAAAGAGCGATCACTGGAATCATTCCAGGAAGTCATCGCCCGTTTGCGTGCTCCGGATGGCTGCCCATGGGATAAAAAACAAACCCATTCCTCCCTGAGAACCTATCTGCTGGAGGAGACTTACGAAGCTTTGGATGCTCTTGATCGCGGTGACATGAAAAGTTTGCAGGAGGAACTCGGTGATTTAATTCTCCAGATCGTCTTGCACACACGCATCGCTGAGGAAAACCACGAATTCCAGATGGGGGATGTGCTGGCAGGGATCAACAAAAAGATCGTTTTTCGTCATCCACACGTGTTTAAAGACTGGCAGGTTGATGGAGAGACCCAGGTTGTTCAAAATTGGGAGACCCTCAAACAACAGGAACGAGACGAGGGCGGCGAAGAGAACGGGAAAGGATTGCTCGAGGGAGTGCCTGCTTCGTTTCCGGCATTAGCCCAGGCACAGGCGATCCAGGATCGAGCTGCACGAGTGGGTTTTGACTGGCAGGAGATCCAACCTGTGTTGGATAAAATACGCGAAGAAATTGATGAGATCGAGCATGCAGAGACAGATACTGAGGTGGCCAAGGAATTTGGCGACCTCCTTTTTGCCCTGGTTAACTTAATCCGCTGGAAGAAAATTGACGCTGAATCAGTTTTGCGGCAGACCAACCTTAAGTTCAAGAAACGTTTTTCATTCATCGAGAAGGCCGCTAAAGAAGCAGGAAAGAAATTAAATGAAATGACACTTGAAGAAATGGATGAGCTTTGGGAAAGGTCGAAGCAATTCGATGATTAAACCAGGGGAAATCTGAAATTCGAACCAGCAGGCTCTCTCGATTATAATTATTTCAAACCATTTCGTTGAGGTTACTCATGCCCAATCCGTTAGTTGAATGCATACCCAATTTTTCAGATGCCCGCCGACCGGAAGTGATTGACGCCATCATTGCCGAAATCAAAGCGGTTCCGGGTGTTCATTTATTAGATCGTCACTCCGACCTCGACCACAACCGGACGGTGCTCACGATGGTGGGTGATCCCAAAGGAGTAGAGGAAGCGGCATTTTTGGCGATCAAAAAAGCTGCGGAACTGATCAATCTGGATGAACACACTGGCGCACATCCGCGCATCGGGGCAACTGATGTAGTGCCGTTTGTCCCCATTTCAGACATCTCCATGGTGGAGTGCGTTGAGATGGCTAGGCGGTTGGGGAAACGCGTTGCGGAGGAATTGTCCATTCCTGTATATTTATATGAAGAAGCCGCAACCATTCCGGAGCGCCAAAACCTTGAAAATATCCGTAAAGGGCAGTACGAGGGAGTAAAAGAAGAGATCCTGACCAACCCGGCAAGGAAACCGGATTTTGGACCCTCAAAGCTTGGAACTGCCGGTGCGACGGTTATTGGCGCACGATCCCCTTTAATTGCTTTCAACGTGTACCTGACCTCCAGCGACGTGTCCATTGCTCAGAAAATCGCCAAAGCGATGCGTAATTCGTCCGGAGGATACCGGTATATTAAGGCGATGGGTGTATTGGTCGATGGACGCGCTCAGGTTTCCATGAACCTGACAAATTTCAAGCAATCCCCGGTTGCCCGCGTCGTTGAAACGATCAGGCGTGAAGCGCTGCGTTATGGCGTCGCTATTCACCATTGTGAACTGGTTGGATTAACGCCAAAAGATGCCCTGATTGAAAGCGCGGTCTGGTACACCCAACTCGATGATTTTAAACCGGAGCAGATACTGGAGAACCGTCTTTATGAAGTGATGAGCGGAAGCACAAATAACCAGGGAGATAATAAGCCAGATTTTCTGGATAAGTTAGCCAGTGCAGACCCTACACCCGGTGGTGGTTCCGCTGCAGCCCATACCGGAGCCGCCGCTGCGGCGCTGGTGACGATGGTGGGAAGGGTAACTGTTGGCAAGAAAAAATATGTTGAAGTAGAACCGCAAATGTTTGCCATGATCGATCAAGCTGAAACCCTGCGTAAGAAACTTACCCAGGCAGTTGAAGATGACGCAGCATCTTTTGAAGGTTTCCTGGCTGCCACACGTTTGCCAAAAAATGACCCGGATGAAGCGGAAGCCCGCGCGGCTGCCATGGATAAAGCCACGCTGCATGCAGCCCAGGTACCATTTGAGGCTGCCAAACTGAGCCTAGAAGTGATGCACCTGGCTTCACTGGCTGCCAGGATCGGCAACCTTAATGCGATTTCTGATGCTGCCTCAGCCGGTTACCTGGCGCAGGCGGCATTAAGAGCTGCGGTCTCAAATGTAAAGATCAATGTCAAATCATTGCGTAATCCCCAGGAGTCACAGGAACTTGTGGCGAATGCGGAGACGATGGAATCGGAAGCGGAACAGGTGTTAGCCGAGATAAGGCAGAGCCTTAGCAAGCGGGCTGGGCTATAAGTCCGGCATATCAGTACTAGGGAGTAATTCATGGGTATTAAATCAGACCGCTGGATCCGAAAAATGGCAAGGGAACACCGCATGATCGAACCATTCGTTGAGGACCAGGTGCGGGATGGTGTTATCTCTTACGGTGTCTCTTCCTATGGATACGATATCCGGGTGGCGGATGAATTTAAAATATTCACCAATGTTTATAGCGCAATCGTCGACCCCAAGCATTTCGACCCGCGTTCCATGATCGATTTCCAGGGTGATGTTTGTGTTATCCCTCCCAATTCGTTTGCACTTGCCAGAACAGTGGAATACTTCCGCATACCCCGCTCGATCCTCACCATTTGCGTTGGCAAGAGCACCTATGCCCGCTGCGGGATCATCGTCAATGTGACACCTTTTGAACCGGAGTGGGAGGGTTTTGTAACCCTGGAGATATCCAATACCACTCCACTCCCGGCAAAAATTTATTCAAACGAGGGAATTGCCCAGGTGTTGTTTTTTGAAGGCGACGAAATCTGCGAGACCTCGTATGCCGACCGCAAGGGGAAATACCAGAATCAACAAACGATCCTGTTACCGAGATTGTAAATTGAAAAACCTGTGAAATTATCGGAGTGTGCATGTCATTAAGAATTTCATTGCTGACGAAAACGTTGGCTGTAATAATGGTTTTTCTTTCCGGGTGTTCTTCGTCGTTGTTTTTAGGCCCAACTGAAACAGCGACTGTTGCCCCACCCACTGCAACGAAAATTCCTCCAACGCCAACCATCACACCGACAGCGACTGAGATACCTTTCTTCGTGAACGCAGTGGTTTGGTCTGGGGAACTGCAGGTTCCGATCCTGATTTATCACAGATTTGTCTCGGATGATATAGAGGATCCTGCCACAACCAAAACTCATTTCAGCGAATTCCGCGCCCACCTCCAAAAACTTTATGATAATGGATTCAGCCTTATTTCGCTGGAAAGCTGGCTTTCCGGTAATTTTGTAGTGCCGGCTGGCAGGAAACCACTCATCATTACAATGGATGATCTGTGGAGCGCAGATCAGTTGTATATCAACGACGATGGTTCACCTTCGAAGTATTCAGGGATTGGCATCCTCTGGCAGTTCGCTCAAGACAACCCAGACTTTGGTTTTTCTGTTTCAGGTTTTTCCAATATGGGTGATAAATTGTTTGCTGATACCTTTCGTTCCTGGGATGAACGCTATATTAAAAATTCTGATGATAACAGCCCCATCTGGCGCGATAAATTATCCTATGCCATGGTTTGGGCATTGGAAAACGGGGTAAGACCGTTCAATCATACCTATACACATGCCAAGCTTGATATAACAGCCCCCTCGGATATCCAATACCAATTGGCAGAAAATGACCGCGTTACACGCCATTTTCTGACCCGTGTGGGACGTGAAGACCTTATCCCGCAATTGGGCAATATCATCGCCCTGCCATATGGAATCTGGCCATCCACCCAAAGCGGGATAAATGTACTAAAGAACTATAAGAATCCTGAAGGGATCCCCGTCACTGCAATTCTCGAAGCGTATAACCTGGATGCAGCCCAGTTGACTCCTTCAGTGTTTTCGGCTAAATTTGACCGGTTTAAAATTCAGCGCATAACCACATCAGACTTGATGATCCAATTCATCGTTGACCATAAAGACGAAATTCCATCCGCAGTCGGTTGCCAGGTGGGACCAATTCCGAAGGATTCAAGCACAGACCTGGATACTCTCAGCCGCGCAATCAGCGAAACGATACAAGCTGGCATCTGTACTGAAGGAATTTATAATATTGATGGCAACGTGTTTATCGCAAAAGATGGATCAGTAGTTCATTACGTCCCTTGAAGATTTATTAGGTAATCCAAGCGAGGAGCGGGAATGGGAAAAGTAAAAGAGGTTATAAAACGTACAGGTGCGGTGGTACCTTTTACACCTGAACGGATTACTAATGCCATTTACCGGGCAGCGGTGGAAGTTGGGGGGAGAGACCGCGCCATGGCGCAAAACCTTGCTGATCAGGTGGTGGCATACCTTGAAGAGAAAGCCACCCCGGGTTACATTCCCCATATCGAAGAAATACAGGACCTGGTAGAAAAGGTGCTGATCGAAAATGGGCACGCGAGGGTTGCGAAGGCATTTATCCTTTACCGCGACGAACGTGCCCGCCACCGCAAGCAACAGCAGCTCCAATCCATTGGCCCATCTGAGAATATCCCCTGGGCGAAGATTTGGCACGTCCTCGATTGGGCGGTGTCTCACAACCTCCATACCACTGAGTCTTTGAATCATCGGATTGCCGCAGGTGAGTATCTGCAGATCATCATCGAATCTGAGGCAGCCTACCAGGTGGATGTGGAAAAGTCTGCACAAATGATCATGGATCGCAAGGACAAGGTACAGATTGTCCTCATCACAGGTCCGTCCTCTTCCGGGAAAACCACCACAACGATTAAAATCGGCGAGAAACTAAAATCAGCCGGGTTGAAACTGGTAACCCTCAATGTTGATAATTACTTCTTTGATCTCGAAATGCACCCGAAGGATGAGTTTGGGGATTACGATTTTGAAACTCCATTTGCCCTGGATTTGGAACTGATCAATAACCATCTTCAAAAATTGGTTGCGGGTGAAGAGGTGATGATCCCATTCTATGATTTCAAAACCGGCCACCGAATTCCAGACCAAACATCGATGAAATTAAATGAAGGAGAATTGATCCTCATTGATTCGCTGCATGGATTATTCCCTGCGCTTACCCAGTCAATTCCGGATGAACAAAAGTTTAAACTTTATCTCGAACCCCTCTTGCAGATGAAGGGGGAAGATGGAGAGTATATTCGCTGGGCAGATATCCGTCTCATTCGCCGAATGCTGAGGGATGCCACACACCGGGCATATGATCCCCGGCAAACGCTGGAACACTGGCATTACGTGCGCGCCAGTGAAATGCGCAATATCATCCCAAATAACACCCGGGCGGATTACATCATTAATTCCGGTATGCCGTTTGAGCTGCCAATTTATTCTAAAAGGATGCTGGCTCACTTTATGGAATGGGAGACCCAATACAAGGGGGACCCTCTGCGTACAGACGCCTACGAACGGGCTGACCGGGTCGCCAAAATGCTCAGTTGGATCGTTCCGGTCGGCGAAGAACACCTAGTTCCCACTGATTCGGTCATCAGGGAATTCATCGGCGGATCCAGCTTGAAATACTGAGATTCTCATGGCAAAAAAGGAACCCCGACCAGTCCTCGGTAATCCCTACCGCAACCGTTCGTTAATTCAACGACGACGGGCTTCAGATTATTTATTAATTACATTGTTGAGTTTTGGTTTTTCGGTAGGGGCAACACGCCTTTTCCTTGAAGTGACCGGTTTCCCGCAAATAGGTACAGGGTACCTGCACATCGCCCACGTGTTGTGGGGTGGATTGTTTCTGTTTGTCGCATCCCTGCTGCCCATCATTTATGTTAATGAATGGGTCGTGGGAATTTCCGGGCTCCTTTCAGGTTTCGGTGTCGGTCTTTTTATTGACGAGGTGGGTAAATTTATTACCCAAACGAACGATTATTTTTATCCGTCCGCGGCTCCAATCGTTTATGTCCTTTTTTTATTGACCGTCTTTGTTTTTTCGCAGGTGAAGATCGAACGGCGACCATCCACCAGGTCCTTTTTTTACGATGTCATGGAACGACTAACTGAGATACTTGACCGCGACCTTTCTGATGAAGAAGCCAAGAACATTCAAAAAAAACTCGATGAGATCATCAGCCGTAATGATGAGCCTGAGCTGGTTAATCTGGCACAATCCTTATCCACCTATTTTGTTTCTGAAAAAAAACGCATCGTCCCCCATTTTCCAAATGCAATTGAAAAACTAGGGCTTTTTCTACAGAAGATAGAAAAGAAATGGTTATTAAAAAAGAGGATGCGCACAATCATTATTTTGGGTCTGCTGGGGTGGGGAGTGTGGGCGCTGGTTTCTCCGCTGGGATACCTGCTAACCACGCAGGAACCGGAAAAATTACAGACGTTACTGGAACAATTGATAACGCAGCGCCTTATCACCAATCAAAGCGGGTTGACATGGTTCCAGGCGCGTGTTCTACTCGAGGGAGGCATGGGGGTAATCTCTATAATTGCTGCTTCATTGATGCTCTTCGACCTGGACAAAGCAGGGATCTGGTTAGGCATCGGGGGAATGCTGCTTACTTTGACCCTGGTCAATTTGCTCATTTTTTATTTTGATCAATTTTCAACCATCATCCTTGCGGGTTACCAATTTATTCTTTTATCTTTCTTGTTGCGCTACCAAAGGCGTTTTATAAAATTGAAAGAGTAGGTTTGCAGCCAAGGACTAAATTACATGGAATGTGTTATCGTAATAACTTGAGACAAATGATTGGGTCAGAGAATCAGTAAATTCTCGAAGCTCACCATCCGATAAAAACAGGCAGGGTAAATTGAATCCAAGGACTAAAAGTCCACTTCCGTTTGAGGAATCCTATTGGGTAATTCCAGGGGAATTCATGGCTGGGGAATACCCTGGTCGAATGGAGGAACAGGAAACCAGAAAACGCATCCAGGGGTTAATCCAGTCTGGGGTCAGGATTTGTATTGACCTGACAAAACCCGGTGAAATGTTTCCGACTTACCGCGATATTTTTCTCGAGGAATTAAGTCAATATGGTTATGCCGGCAACTACTACCATTTTCCCATCTACGATTTTGGTGTTCCTGACGTAGAGCAGTTAATCAAAACACTGGACAAGATCGATGAAAGCATTGCAAGCGATCAGCCAGTGTATGTCCACTGCAGAGCGGGCATTGGCAGGACAGGACTGGTTGTTGGGTGTTACCTAGCTCGGCATGGAAAAACAGGAAACAAGGCATTAGTGGGAATCAAACAACTGCGCAGCTCGATGACAAGCAGTTGGGTGAAAAGCCCTGAAACAGATGCGCAGGAGAATTTTGTGCGCAATTGGAAAGCCGGAGAATAGTTCCTGTAATCATTGACCATTCCAACTGGATAAGGTAAAATCCTCTTTCAACACGCGTTGTACCCTTCGCGTGAATTTATGTTGTGAAAGGGCTTGAAAATGAAAGTATTGTTGATCAAAGATGTGTATAAACTGGGTCATGCCGGTGATGTTAAAAAAGTTGCCGATGGTTATGGCCGAAATTTTCTCCTCCCCCAGGGTTTGGCTGTCCTGGCTACGGCTGGTGCACTGACCACAGTGGAGAAAATCCGCGCGAAGGCTGCAGTCACCCGCGCTGCATTGAACCAGGAGATGGGTGGTCTGGCTGAACAGATCGAGGGTGTTGAACTCTTCCTCACCAGTAAAGCTGGAGAAACCGGGAAACTCTACGGTTCAGTAACAACTCAAATGATCTCCGATGAGTTGAACAAGAAAATGGGAACTCAAATTGAAAGGCACCAAGTTGAAGTTGAGCCCATCCGAATGCTGGGTGAACACATCGCCACCATCCGCCTAACGATTGATCTTAATCCTAAGGTCAAAGTATTTGTCACAAGAGAAGGCGAAGTTGCTGAGAAGGCTGCCAAAGCTGGAACAAAACAAGAAAATAAGGTAGTTGCTGAAGCTCCCGTTGTTGAAACGGTGGTTGAAGAACCTGTTGCGGAAACAGCGGCAGAAGAAGTTGTCGCTGAGGTGCCGGAAACAAAAGTTGCTTCGAAAAAAACCAAGGCAGACAAACCAGTTGAAGTTGAAGCAGCCAATGAAGAAACCAAGGCTGAATAAAAAGTATAAATCCCAAGGATTATGCGTAAATACATTACCGGCCAGATCAGCCTTGGGGGCTGGCTGACCGGTTTTTTTTTACAATAAGCATTCATTATGACAATAGGCGATAAGTTACGGCAACGACGTGAGGAGTCTGGAATTTCTCTTGAAAAAGCTGCTCAAGAGACGAATATCCGTATCCAATTTTTACGGGCGATCGAAGAGGACAAACCCGGCATACTGGCGTCGCCAGCCCAAGCGCGCGGGTTTACGCGCTTATATGCCACTTTCCTGGGTCTTAATCCGCATACCCTATTTGAAGAGGAAGTTGTTGCTACCATTTCTTCTGAGGTAACCGCACCTATACCTGAAGAACAAAATCCAGTTGAAAATCCAGAAAGTGTAAGAAGAAAACGAAAAATCACCCTGTTCCAAAATATCAAAAAAATCCCTGAAAACGCTGATCCCCGCGAACGATTTCGCGATTTAATACCGGTACAAGGTGAGAAGAAATTATCGACACTGATCTTCAAAGAAATTGGCGAGGAACTCCGGAACCAACGCGAGGTTTTAGGGCTCTCGCTTGTTGATGTTGAGCGATTAACGAAAATACGCGAACTTTATCTGTATAATCTTGAACGCGGCGAGATTGACGAACTCCCTTCCACCGTGCAGGGACGGGGAATGTTGAGCAATTATTCCACTTTCCTGAGCATGGATGCGACAAATTTGCAGAACAGATTCGCAGATGGCTTGCAGCAGAAACGCCTGGAAAACGCTGCAGTGGCAATGACCTCATATGATGGGAAGACCACCAAACCACCAAAATCGCCGGTTACCGGTTGGCGAAAATTTTTAACCATGGATCTGTTGATCGGCAGCAGCGTATTTATCATTCTTTTTGTTCTGGTGATCTGGGGGGCAATCCAGGTAATAGGAATTACTCAAGCTCAAGCGGAACCCACGATCAGCTCGATATCGGATGTCTTAATTAATCAACCCACGGAAACTCCAGTCATCGAGA
Source organism: uncultured Anaerolinea sp. (assembly GCA_964533735.1). Lineage (GTDB taxonomy): Bacteria > Chloroflexota > Anaerolineae > Anaerolineales > Anaerolineaceae > UBA6107. The sequence goes on from CAZHMD010000006.1 coordinate 35,377, forward strand.
CTCAGACAACTGAGGAGACCGTCCTGACGGGTGAATCCAGCCAGGCGGTTAACACGGCATCTGTCGATATCCTCGCAACGATAACCTCAGTGAATACAGGATCAATTCAACTTGTAGTGGTGGGACTGCAGCGCACGTATATGAAAGTAGTCGCGGATGGCAAGGAAGTCTTTAACGGTCGCGTGGTTCCGGGTAATGTGTACACTTTTACCGGTTCGATTAAGATAAGCATTGATGCGGGGAGTGCCGCGGGTATCCAGATCTATTACAACCAGCAGGACCTGGGAGTATTGGGAATGGTAGGCGAGACGGTCGCATTGGAATTCACTTCAAAAGGATTTGTGACCCCGACCCCGAGATTCACACCATCACCGACAACTACTTTGCAACCAACGCTTACTCAGAAACCAACTAACACCCTTAGCCCTTCACCCACAAAGCCAACGGCAACCATTACCCCATTAAATCCAACGCCAAATCCATGAAACAAAAAACCTATTTTCTTGCGTCTCTGGGCTGTGCCAAAAACACGGTCGACTCTGATTCCATGGCAGTGCTGCTGGAGCGAGAGGGTTACCAGCCAGCCGCGGATCCTTCTCATGCGCGGGTGTTGATCGTGAATACCTGCGGATTCATACAGACCGCTCGTGATGAATCCTTACAAATTCTGAGAGAATTGGCGCAAAATAAACTTCCCGGACAATTGCTGGTGGCTGCAGGTTGTATGACAGAGCGATATCGCGAGCTAATTGCGCAGGAAGTGAACGGGATTGACGGATTCATAGGGACGAGGCGGTGGATGGATATCCTGGACCTCGTTACGAGCCTGCGTACAAATAAGTCAACGGTGAAATACCATCTGCCTGAATCACCCACGGTGGGCAGGGATGAAAAAGGAATTGTAAGAGCCTCTATTCAAGGCGGGAGTGCTTACCTAAAGATCGCGGATGGCTGCCGCAGAATGTGTGCTTTCTGCGCGATTCCGTTGATCAAAGGCACGACAGTCAGCCGCCCTCTGGAAGTGATCCTGGATGATGCCGAAATCCTGCAGCATAACGGCGTGAAGGAACTGATCCTGATCGCCCAGGACACGACCGATTACGGTTATGACATCGGAATGAAGGATGGCTTATCCACTTTGCTGGAAAAATTACTCCCGCGAATTCCATCGATTCCATGGATACGCCTGCTCTATTCTTTCCCGGGTTATGTGACAAACCGGTTGATCGATATTATGAGTTCATCGCCGCAAATCCTGAATTACCTGGATATACCCCTGCAGCACGCTGATGCGGATATTCTGAAAAAGATGAACCGCCCTTCTGATATTGATTGGATTTATAAGACGATCGGTAAAATGCGGAGTGCCATCCCTGATCTGGCTATTAGGTCAACTTTTATTGTTGGTTACCCAGGGGAGACCGAAAGGGAGTTTTTAACCCTCCTCAAATTCATCGAAGAGATGCAGTTCGATCATGTTGGCGCATTTACATTTTCGTTTGAACAAGGTACTTCCAGTGAACCCCTTGGTGATCCAGTCTCAGAAGAAGAAAAGCAGGAGCGGTTAGCCAGGTTGATGGAAATGCAGGAATCCATTTCTCTCAGGCACAACCAAGCCTTGATCGGCAAACCATTGGACGTGCTGATCGAAGGCACGGGCGATGGAGTATCCATCGGCAGGTCGTATCGCGACGCACCTGAAATTGATGGCCTTGTGATCGTTGAAGGCGAGTTGCCCGTTGGAGAAATCCATCCAGTAATGGTTTCAGGGGCGATGACCCATGACCTTTCAGCTGTATTGATTAAATAAAAAAACCGGGAGCTTCCCGGTTTCTTTTTGTTATCCAGGTCCTGGAGTGTTTTCAGGCGGGAGTGTGGGTGTTGGCGGTCCCATTGTGGGTGTGGGGGTGGCAGGCGGGTTGGCGCATAACTCACGTGCAAGCGTTAGTTTTTCTGCCATGCGATTACTCGAAGCGATCCCTATGGATGCTTCGTATTGGGTGACGGCTTCACACCAGGCAAAAGTCTGCTGCAGATAATCACCATAACCTTCAAGTGCGCTTGCGTAACGGCTCCTCACGGTAATCCCTGATGCATCAATCAAATTTGGAACGAGAGCATACAGTTCGGAGAACTGGGTTGCAGCAGCCAACATATTGATATTCCAGTTTGAGGCTGCATTGTTGTACATCCTCGCCCAAATTCGATAAGACTCAGCTTCTGTATCGATCGGTGCCATTTCTTCGGCCATGGAGAAATAATAAACTCCGACTTCCAGGCTGCCCTGTTTTACTTTGGATATACCGTTATAGCGTAACGCATAATAGTACATCCCATCAACTTTAATCGACTCGTACGACGGATCGATATCCCTGAGTGACAGGACAGTTGCCAGCAATCCGGGCCAATCACTGGCTGCGAGTTGAGCCTTTGCCTGGTTAAACAGAACAGACAGGTTTTTCGAATCGGTTGTTGGTAAAGGAGTGGATACAGGTTCAATGGTTTCACCGGGTACCGGGGTGCTCAATTGTGTTGACCCCTGGTTTAATGCAATAGCCAGCATCACATCCTTTAGTTTTTCATCCAATCCGGGGTATTCAGGATAAATCTCAAGAATATACTCCAAACGTTGCCTGGCAGCATTAAAATTATCATTCTTTTCATCATTTAAAGCGAGTTCGAACTGGGTTGCGGCGAGCGTGAGGCGTTCATTCAGTTCTGCATTCTTACGAATCTCAAGCGCCATGAGATAACCTGCGCCACTTCCAATAGCGCCAATTATGAGCATGCCCACAATACCAATTAGAATCCACATACCTCGTTTCTGCTTTTTCATGGGCAGTGGTTCTTCGGTATGGTCATCGTTAATGCCAGGTTCAACCGCAACAGGGGTGACTACAGCTTCAATGACCTCATCGGGTTTGGTTTTAAATATTGGTTTCGCCGCCTTGATTGGTTTTGTCTCAGGCAAAGCGTCAGTAACCTTGTTAATGGTCTCGTCAGTCTTCTTTTTGGTCATGGCAACAATTATACCGTAACCCGTATGACATTTCATACGCTGTCGATATTAAAAATCACGCATTCCTTTTATTTCAGGCAGAACCACAAGAATTGAAATGCCTAACGCAACCGCCATGGGAATGGTGCTTGAAAGGACCGGGTGCAGAAGAGGTGTGAGCAGGGTCATTCCTCCCCAGGTTACCAATCCTCCAATGATAGCGGCGGCAAATGCCCGTAATATCGCAGGAGTGATGTTAATTTTAAACCGGAGCTGCTTTCGCAGAAGAATGAACAATAACACTGCTTCAAAGGTAAAGACCAGTGAGTCCGTCAGAGCAATGCCGGCAGCTCCCAGAGGACGGTAAAGGAGTATCCCAATGGTCAGATATAGGACAATATTAATTCCGGCCGTGATCAAAGGAGGATAAGGTTTTTGGACTGCATAGAACGAACGCGCGCCTACTTCTTTGAGTGAGTGGCCAGTTAAACCTAATAGGAATGCTGCAGTGACCCATGCCAATAATTGGGTACCTTCTGAACCAAAATTGAAAGCCAGATCAAGCAGCGGTTTAAGTCCTAATGAAAGAATCGCTGCCACAGGCAGGGTTAATGCCAACAAAATACGGATGGCTTTTTGAATTGTCTTCTTGAACTCGTCCAAACGGTCCGCTGAGAAATGCTCCGCCAGAGTGGGGAGAATAGCGGTACCGATGGCTGTGCCAATGAGGGTCTCTGGCACCTGTTGGATCATCCAGCCGTAAGTAAGGGAGGTTACTGATCCCTCCGCTAACCGGGATGCAAGATTATCGCGAATGAAAAAGATGAGTTGGATGAGGAGGATGGTGAAGAATCGTGGTCCCATCAAGCGCAGCACTTTCATCACTTCAGCGTTACGAAAATCAAGGCTGGGGATCCAGTGAAATTTGTGTTTGATGAGACCTGGAATCTGGATGAGCAGGTGAAAGGCAGCCCCAAGCAGGACACCATAAACCAGACCTTGCACGCCTAACCCCATCGCAGGGAGGGTGATCGGACCCAGCGTATATCCTTCACTGGGTGCAAGGATGGTTACGCCAATAATCTGCCCAATATTGTAAAAGAGAGGCGCCATGGCGGGGAAAAGGAAATGTTGATTAGCCTGCAATCCAGCCATAACCAATCCGCTGATCGAAAAGATCAAGGTGGCGATCAAATTCAAGCGCATCAAACGGATGACCACATCTTGTTGGGGGATCGTGAACCCGGGGGCGATGCCAAACTCTGCTCTCACCAGCGGCGCTGCCAAAATAGCAACCAGGGCAGCGAGAACAGCAGTAACCACAAAAGCGATGTTCGCCACGCGGCTGAATAAATCCCAGGCAGGACGTTTGCCATCTTTCGTCAATACTTCAGAAAGGACCGGGATGAACGCCAATGCCAGCGCTCCTCCTGAAATGATGGCAAAAAGAAAATCAGGGACATTGTTGGCAACGTTAAACGCATCCAATTCGCTTGAAAAGCCGAACTGGCGCGCGATTAGAATTTGCCGGACAAATGCCAACACTTTATCAAGGAAAAAGAATGAAGCCAACAGCAAAGAAATTTTGGTTAAATGCGAAAGTTTCATAGTAGCTCCTGAAGTTTAATAGGTTAATAATAGCATAATCTTTTGCACCTATAGATGCTGCCGGGGAGTAGGTTACAATAAGCAACGAAAGGCATCTCATATGAAAAACCCCGGAACCCTTAGCATCGTAGCCACTCCTATTGGCAATCCAGCTGATATTACATTGCGCGCCATTGAAGTTTTGAAAACGGTTGATGCGGTGGTGTGCGAAGAAGCCAAACCAGGAAGCACCTTGTTAAAGCGACTCGGAATCATTGACAAGGAACTGGTTTTGTTGAATGAGCACAACGAAGCAGAAATGGCGGCGGATCTGTTAATGCGGTTGTTGAACGGTGAGAGCATGGCATTGATTTCTGATTGCGGAACGCCAGTATTCGCTGACCCGGGAGCTTACCTGATTCAGTTGGCAGCGAGTTCAGGAGTTAAAGTTGTTCCAGTTCCCGGGGCATCCTCTCTTATGGCAGCATTGTCAGTATTGGATTTCAAAGTGGGCCAATTTTACTTTGGCGGTTTCCTATCGCGTGAACCTGAGCTTCGACGTAAAGAGCTCGCGCGGCTTCGCGGGATGAAGGTCCCTGTACTCCTCATGGACACTCCATACCGATTGAAAGCATTACTCGAAGACGTTAGCAAGGTGTTTGGGAGGCAGGTTTATGTGACCGTTGCTTTCGATCTGACAATGCCAACTGAATCAATAATGCGCGGGGGAGCCGCGGATGTTATCAGGCAGGTTGGCAGCCGAAAAGGCGAGTTTATCCTGATTGTAGGAAATTCGTGATGTGTTGATGTTTTTCCACGGGGAAAAACCAACCTTGAAATGTTTGTGGAGCATCGCCCTGAACACTCCGCAGCGTACTGCGAAGCAGTTTATGTGCCTTCAAATATGACGCAATAGAGGGGAAAATTTAGAGGGCACACACTCCTGCATCACTACTTGCCGCTTGAGAGCATCCCAAAATTCAAATCGGCAAACTCATGGGCAAAAAGTAAATTCTCAAACTCAAAGTCGATATAACCTTTATTCTTAGTGTCGAATAACCCTGGTAATCCCACCTTGACGATCTTGGCACATCGTTGCAGATTTTTATGCAGTTCAGTCCATCTTTTATTTTGCAATTTCCATTGTTGTTTTTGGTCCGGCGTCATTCCGGATGTTTCAATGACATTACTCAACCATAATCCCAAAAAGATTAAGAGGCTAAAGACCACAAAACCGGCAATGACTCCAATGTATGTTTTGTCGCCTAAGAATGAATTCACCCCCCCGCTGGTAAACATACATAAGAATGGGCTCAACAGAAATGAGATCCATTTGACTGCCTTGGAACCCCCCTTTAATTTTTTCTTTATTCCAAAACCACATTCATCGCAAACTGGAAAATCAATCGACAAAGTCATTTTATCTTTATCCAATTCACCCCATCGTACCTTCCACGTCAAATCCGATATTGTATCAGCCCCGCATGAAACACATCTCCGCGGCATGTTAAAGGTGCTTAAGTACCAAGTTTTGACTTTGGTAGTCATTTCCACCTCCGAAAATCCTCAATTGTCTAGACTTTAAAGGGTTGATCAAATTCATTATAGAACGTAAAGGAGGACATTTCAAGTTTTTTCTTCATGAAGGCAAATACAACAGTGGGGGTCACAATTTTGAGACAATTATACGAAGATTTCGCAGCGCAATTTGAATTTTCTTTAGCGGTGATATCCGGATTTATTAATCGTTTTTGATAATAAGAAAAAACCGCCTTTTGGCGGTTTGTGTGCCTCCACGGAGATTCGAACTCCGGTTTTAGCCTTGAAAGGGCTGCGTCCTGGTCCCCTAGACGATGGAGGCGTTAACGAGCGAAATTCTACCATTGCCTGGAAATTTGGTCAAGGAAATCCCCTACCAGGCAATAAATTACTCAATTGCTGAGTCTTCCGGCTTTCTATTCAGTCCATAAACCCTGGCAAGCGGGATGACACAGAGGATTCCCGTGTTGGGCTGATCCAGATCTCCCACAACAGCCTCGGTCGCCTTGACTACTTTTTCAACCATCTCTTCATTTTCTACAATGGAAAACAGCGTGCGGTTGAGAATTTCTTCATCGCCGAGCAAGTCTTCCAGGCTTGGTATCAGGGGGATATCATCACGCAGTGCGTTGCTCTCCTCAAGCCTACGGAGTCCTGTGCTGGGTAAAATGGTAATTCCCAGAACTCCGGATTCCTTCCATGCAGTTAATACATCAGCAAGTAATCCTGCATCATGCAGTACAAACCAGACTATTGAGCTCATAAATTCTCCTCTTTTGGTGCAATTTCCATCGGAATCTCAATTGGGGGAGTTGATTTCTTATACTGAAAAGCTACGCGTAATAATGGAGGTGTTATGAGAGTGGTAATCAGGATCATCCCGACAATAGCGCTGAACAGGTCGTTGGTTAGATAGCCTCCGTCATAGCCGATTTTGGCAATAATCAACCCTACTTCACCCCGCGACACCATGCCGATACCGATTTGCAAGGATTCCCTGAAACTAAATTTTGCAAATAATGCGCCTGCTCCAGAGCCGAGGACTTTACCCAGGATTGCCAAAACTGTGATACCCAACATAATCCAAAGCGATGATGAATCGACCGTTCGTAGATCCACTCCTAAGCCAATACTCACGAAGAATATGGGTACAAAAAGGGCGTAAGCCAGGCTGTGAAACCCAGTCTCTATCTTGTTTTTTTCAGGTGTGCGGGCGAACATCAAACCTGCGAGGAATGCCCCGGTTATCGCTGCCATACCTCCCACGAGTTCAGCTGCTGCGCCAAATAATAGCATAATCACTATGGCTAGTGTGGTGGTTCCCTGGCTGATCGAGCGGTTATGGGTAACTCGTACTACGAAAGGCAGAACCCACAAGCCAACAGCAGTAGAAACACCAAGGAATAATAGCATCTTGCCGATGGCGATCAGAATACCTGCCAAGCCTGTACTTCCAGAGAGTACGGCGAGGAAAATGGATAACAGAAGGAGAACCAGCACATCATCGAAAACCGCCGCCCCCAGCAAGCCGTAGCCAACGCGGCTGCGGATCACTTTCAATTCAATCAAAACCTGAGCAGAAATTGAGACTGAAGTTGCACCAAGTGTAAGTCCCAGGAATAGTGCATGATTCAGATCCATCCCGACTAACTCACCGAATCCCATCCCTAAACCGACAGGGAGCAGTACCCCGAGGATACCGGCATAAGCCGCGACTTTTGCGCTTTTAAGAAGGTTTGTAAGATGCAGTTCCAAACCTGCCAGGAACATCAACAATAATACGCCGAACTCTCCCATTAGGATGATTGTTTCATGGAGGTGGGAATCGCTGACAAACGAGAATCCCATCATGTTGATAAGGGAAGGACCAAGCAGGACCCCAACAAGGATTTCGCCAAACACTGAAGGCTGTTTAATGCGCGTGCTAAGATAACCGGCAGCTTTGGCTGCGGCCAGAATGATTGCGATTAATAGCGCCAATTGAAGGAAGGAAGCCATTCGTTCCACCTGAAATATGGATTTTTAAAAATATAACATAATTTGTAGATTTCTCGTCATAAAACAATCGTGTATACTAAGGATAAATACCCAATGTTGCGAGGAAAAAATGACCATTGAAGCTGAAAAGAATCGCTGGGAAGAACAGGTTGCCAAACCGACTGTCGAAAAATTTAAAGAACGCAAAGCAGAGTTTTTTAGTCCCTCAGGAATTCCGTTGCCCAGGGTGGCAACCCCCGGTGAGTCTGATTATCTTGAAAAATCCGGTTTCCCCGGTGAATACCCGTTCACCCGCGGGGTGCAGCCCACCATGTACCGCAGCCGTTTTTGGACAATGAGGCAATATGCGGGCTTTGCATCAGCGCAGGAATCAAACAAGCGCTACCGCTATTTGCTGGAACAGGGTCAAACCGGATTGTCTGTGGCATTCGACCTGCCCACCCAGATCGGCTATGATGCTGACGATCCAATGTCACTGGGGGAGGTCGGCAAGGTCGGTGTATCCATCTCTACCCTAAAAGACATGGAAATCCTTTTCGACCAAATCCCATTGGATAAAGTTTCCACAAGTATGACAATTAACTCTCCAGCCGCAGTTCTTCTGGCAATGTACATTGCCCTGGGAAAACGACAAGGTGTTAGCCCAAAACAACTTCGCGGAACCATACAAAACGACATCTTAAAAGAATATGTGGCGAGGGGAACATACATCTACCCGCCGAAACCTTCCTTACGCCTAATCACTGATATTTTCCAATATTGCGAGATGGAAGTACCCAACTGGAACACCATCAGCATATCCGGCTACCATATTCGTGAGGCGGGTTCAACAGCAGTGCAGGAAGTAGCTTTTACGATTGCCAATGCAATTGCATATGTCCAGGCGGCTATTGACTCAGGTCAGGAAGTGGACCATTTTGCTACACAACTCTCCTTTTTCTTTGCTGCGCATAATGATTTTCTTGAGGAGATAGCGAAATTCCGTGCGGCAAGGCGAATCTGGGCGCAGATCATGCGGGAGCGATTTGGCGCCAAGGACCCCAAATCCTGGATGCTGCGGTTCCACACGCAAACAGGAGGATCCACGCTGACTGCCCAACAGCCTGAAAATAACGTTGTACGGGTAGCAATACAGGCAATGGCAGCGGTTCTCGGCGGAACACAATCCCTGCATACCAATTCGATGGATGAAGCTCTGTGGCTGCCAACTGAGAAATCTGTCCGCACGGCGCTGCGCACCCAGCAAGTTATTGCATATGAATCAGGTGTATGCGACACGATCGATCCCATGGGTGGGTCATATGCTATTGAATACCTGACAGATGAAATAGTAAAAAGAGCGATGGAATATATAGACAGGATAGATAACCTGGGAGGTGCGCTGGCAGCCATCGAAAAAGGATTTATGCAAAACGAGATCCAGGATTCAGCGTACCGCTTCCAAAAGGATGTAGAAAGCAAGAACCAAATTGTGGTTGGGGTAAACTCTTTCCAAATCGAGGAGTCAAAGGATTTGGAAAGAGTGAAAGTGGATCCAACAATAGAAGAGAATCAACGCCGCAGGTTGGCAGAATTACGCGCCGTACGCGATCCAAAAACGACTCAGCAATTGATGGAAAAACTTGGAGCCACAGCTAAAGGCAGCGATAATTTAATGCCGATTTTTATCGAGTGCGTGGAAAATGACCTGACTCTGGGTGAGATTTGCGGTGTTCTGCGAAATATTTGGGGGGAATATCAACCTCCCGTATGGGGATGACTTTCACAGGAGAGACAACATGGTAAAAATGAATAAAGTAAATCATGTGGCAATAGTCGTAGCGGATATCGATGAATCATTAAAGTTTTGGCAGGACGCGATGGGCATTCACCTACATCATATTGAAGATGTACCGAGTATGAAATCCAGGGTTGCTTTTTTGCCTGTAGGTGATACCGAAGTGGAACTTGTGCAACCTACCTCGGAGGATACCGGTGCAGCGAAATTTTTGGCTGAAAAGGGCGGCGGCATGCATCACCTGTGCTTTGAGGTGGATGACTGCGCCGCGAGCCTTTTAGAATTAAAGGAAAAGGGGGTTCGCCTCATCAATGAAGTGCCTATCGAATTGCCCGGACGAAAAATGGCATTCATTCACCCCAAGAGTACAGGTGGTGTATTAGTAGAACTTTACGAAATCGAAAAATAAATAGACAAACCATCGGGTCTGTCTATTTATTAGCCAGTCATCACAGGGAGGTTGTTTGTCAACTTCCCTTTTTTGGTTAAATTGCGACGGGTACCAATTGTTCTTCCTCTTCCTGAGCGGCTTTGACCCCACGTTCAACGTTGACGCGCGTAAGAATGTAGATACCTACCGCAAAGAAGATAACGAGAGAAGCGATACTCAAGCGTGACTCACCCATTATTGCGGAAATTACTCCAAATATGGCTGGACCCAGAATGGAGGCAAATTTCTCAAAAACACTAAAGAAACCGTAAAACTCGGCGGACTTACTCTTAGGCATCATCTTGCCGATGAGTGAGCGGGAAAGTGCCTGGCTGCCGCCTTGTACTGTGGCAACAGCCGCGCCAAGCAGCCAGAACTGCCACTCCTGGTATAGTAAATACCCGGCAATGGCAATAAGGGTGTAAACCACGAGCGTGATATAAATCCCTTTTTTGGTGCCTATCTTGCGGGAAAGCCAGCCAAAGAAAAAGGCAAATGGTGCCGCCAGGAATTGGACCATTAAAAGAGTACCGATCAAGGTAGTGCGGCTAAAGCCCAATTCAGTACCGTATATGGTTGCCATGGTAATGATGGTGCCAATCCCGTTGGCATATACCCAGAAGGCGAGCAATCCCATTGCAAGATCACGATATTTTTTAATCTCGGCAAAAGTCCTGGCGAGCCTTTGAAAACTGACCTTTACCGGATTCATACCTTCTTCTCCGGCTTCAATGCGACGGACAGGTTCCTTCACGCGGGTTAGGATGGGAATGGTAAAGAGTGCCCACCACACGGCAACTGTAACAAACGAGAGGCGGGTCATTAAACCCACCCCAAGAGATGGGACGATTTCAGGCAGGAACATGATCATTACAAGGTTGACTGCCAATAGCAGACCGCCACCGATATAACCCATCATGTATCCACGTGAGGAGACCTGGTCTATCTCATCTGCCCTGGCTATATGGGGGAGCAGGGCATCATAGTAGACGAGACTGCCGGCAAAACCAATATTGGCGAAGATGAAGATGACTGAAGCCAGCAGCCAATCGCCGGGCTTATTGGGAAAAAACAACAGGGCAGTTGAGATAACTCCAACAATCATGAAAAAGGTAAGAAATTTTTTCTTTGCGCCGCGAAAATCAGCTATTGCGCCAAGGATCGGGCTGATGACCGCCGCAATCAGAGCGGCGATTGCGGTAGTGAATCCCCAGCGTGAGGTCATTAAGGCGGGTGCATCATTGACTGCTCCCAGGGAGGCATAATAGATCGGCAGAACGGCTGCCATGATGGTTGTGGCAAATGCGGAATTAGCCCAGTCGTACATCGTCCAAGCGCGGATCTCGCGCTGGTGCTGTAATTCTTCCACTGCCTGGATTTGCACCTCAGTTTGCATAATGAATTCCTTTCAACATGGGATTAGTCCTTGCTTATTATACAGGTGCTGAAAGGAAACCGTCGTATAAGGTTTATTATGACTGTAAACCGATCTCGCGCAGGGTCTTGTGTAGCACCTCAGCTGACCGCTGAATTCCCTTTTGCTCGATATTATTCAACTTCAAGTGCATCGGCTGCTTGATTCCGTTGTGCCCAATGATACATGGCAGGCTGAGATAGACATCTTCGATTCCGTAATATCCAGTGATAAGGTTCGAAACGCTCAAAACACTGTCCTGACCGCGTAGAACAGCTTCCACAATGCGCAGCAGACCATTCCCGATGGCATAATAAGTGGCTCCCTTGCGCTTGATGATCTCATATGCAGCATCGCGCGTGCTGGTGAAGATTTTTTCAAAAATCTGAGGTTCATATTCTTTACAATTCTCGCGGCAGTAATCCTGGAGGTTCATGCCTGCGATATTGGCAAGCGACCACACAGGAACCTCACTGTCACCATGCTCGCCAATGATATAAGCATGCACGCTGCGAGAATCCACACCAGCGTGCTGGCTTAACATGGAGCGAAAACGCGCTGTGTCGAGTATCGTGCCAGAACCGATGACGCGCTGCGCCGGCAGGCCGGAAATCTTCCACGTGGCATAGGAAAGAACATCCACCGGATTGGAAGCAACCAGGATGATTCCTCCCGGGTTTGCTTTAACGACCTCCGGAACGATGCCTTGAAGTATCTCGTAATTGCGGTGCACCAAATCCAGGCGGCTTTCATCAGGTTTTTGGGATGTACCCGCGGTGACCACGGTAACAGCAGCGCCAGCCAGGTCTGCGTATGCCCCAGCCCAGATACGTGTTGAGGTAGCCAGGGGGACCGCGTGGTTAAGATCCATGGCTTCACCTTCAGCCCTAGTATGATTTCGATCGATCAATACAATCTCACCTGCCAACCCGCTTTGGAGCAGGGCATAAGCGAATGTTGCGCCAACATTTCCAGCCCCAATAATCCCGATACGGACCGGTAGGTAGGTGTCGGCTAAGAAATCGTTTGCCATAACTTTCTCCAATTAAGACAATATTTATCATAATTATAACGTAAATAATTGAGGAATGGATTTGAAGGTTATTATTCGGATTTTAGTAAGGGAAGATCTATAAAAAAGGGAGGAGTATAATTACAGGTTGCGTGGTACAATACTGGTATAGAAAATATATTCTAAATGGATGACAAATGACCCAAAACTCAATCCGTGTGGTCGGCGCTCGCGCCCATAACTTAAAAAATATCACCGTGGAAATTCCCCGGGATAAATTGGTTGTTATTACCGGTTTGTCCGGGTCCGGTAAATCCTCGCTGGCATTTGATACGATTTTTGCTGAAGGGCAGCGGCGTTATGTGGAATCTCTTTCAGCCTATGCGCGCCAATTCCTGGGTCAAATGGAAAAACCTGATGTGGATTACATTGACGGACTTTCTCCGGCAGTATCGATTGACCAAAAAGCCACCTCACATAATCCGCGCTCAACCGTTGGCACAGTTACTGAGATATACGACTACTTGAGACTGCTTTTTGCCCGCATTGGTATTCCACACTGCCCGGTATGCGGCAAGGTTGTGGTGAAACAATCTGCGCAGGAAATCGTTGACCGGGTTTTTGACTTGCCAGAGGGAGCCAAACTTCTCGTGCTCGCGCCAATCGTGCGTGCCCGCAAGGGAACCTACCAGGCGGTATTTGATGAAATCCGGAAGGCAGGCTTCACGCGGGTGCGTGTAGATGGTGATGTTCTCTCACTGGATGACGAGGTCACCCTGGATCGTTACAAGATTCACACAATCGAGGCAGTTGTTGACCGGCTGGTGGTTACCAAATCTGAAGACGGTGAGGAAGCGAGAACTTTTCTATCGAGGTTAACCGATTCCGTCGAAACAGCGCTCAAGGTAGGTGAGGGGTATTTAACTATTCAAAATCTCTCTGAGGAGCCAGCCGTTGACCTGTTCTTCTCTGAACACCTGGCATGTGCGGATCATGGAATTAGCCTGCCCGAGATCGAGCCGCGCACCTTCTCGTTTAACACTCCTCATGGTGCTTGCCCGGACTGCCAGGGGTTGGGCAGCCGGCTGGAAATTGATCCTGACTTGCTCATCCCGGATAACGAACGGGCTTTAAGCGAAGGAGCGATCATTGCCATGGAATGGAATGGTCCCCGCGAGCAGGGGGGGTATTACTGGCACATGGTGGAGTCGGTAGCGCGTACCTATAAGATCGATCTCAACGCTCCTGTAAAAACAATTTCACAGGAGAATCTGAACCGTATTCTGTACGGCACTGGAAGCGAATCCATTAACGTTACCCTTGAAGGGCGAAATGAACGCAAGACCAGTTTCCAGGCCAATTTTGAGGGTGTGATTCCCAACCTGGAACGGCGTTACCGCGAAACGCAATCTGAATATATTCGGGCGAAAATTTCTGAATTCATGAGCGACCGACCTTGCCCCACGTGCAAAGGAGAACGGCTGCGCCCTGAAGCACTGGCTGTGACAGTTATAAACTCAAATATCAATGAAGTAACCAAATGGCCAATCAACCGGACACTTGAATTTGTTGATCAATTAACCAAACCGGGAACTCTTACTGCCAAGGAAGCTACCATCGCGGAGCGGATCATTAAGGAGATCAACTCGCGATTGGGTTTCCTGGTGGATGTGGGGTTGGATTACCTGACTCTGAGCCGGTCAGCCGGGTCGCTTTCGGGGGGAGAGGCTCAGCGTATTCGATTGGCCACTCAGATCGGGTCACGCCTAATGGGAGTGTTGTATGTTCTGGATGAGCCGTCAATTGGTTTACATCCGAGGGATAACACGCGCCTTTTGGAGACACTTAAACATCTGCGTGATCTGGGGAATTCAGTTTTAGTGGTTGAACACGATGAAGAAACAATTCGTTCAGCGGATTGGATCCTGGATCTTGGTCCAGGCGCAGGAGTACATGGGGGTGAAATCGTTGCAGAAGGTACGATCGATACCATCCTGGCGCATCCGAAGAGCCTGACCGGAGCCTACATGTCCGGACGCAAGAAAGTGCCGATGCCCAAGAAATTGCATCCCCGCAACGGTAAAATGCTCAAGATCATCGGTGCCAGGGCAAATAATTTGAAAAACATTGATGTTGAGATCCCGCTTGGACAGTTCGTGTGTATCACCGGGGTCTCCGGTTCGGGTAAATCTACCCTTATGGTGGATATCCTCTATAATGTGCTGGCGCATGAATTAAACCGCGCGCGAACCCAACCCGGAGCTCATGACAGGGTGGAAGGGCTGGAATACCTCGATAAGGTGATCAATATTGACCAATCCCCGATCGGCAGGACTCCGCGCTCGAACCCGGGTACTTATACCGGAATGTTCGACGAGATTCGCAACCTCTTTGCGAGTCTTTCGGACAGTAAAATGCGCGGGTACAAGTCAGGCCGCTTTTCATTCAATGTACACGGCGGGCGGTGTGAAGCCTGCCAGGGACAGGGGCAGTTGCGCATTGAAATGCAATTTTTGCCGGACATTTACGTGTCTTGCGATGTGTGCCACGGTGCACGATTCAACCGGGAGACGCTGCAGGTAAAATTCAAAGGCTTGTCAATCGCTGATGTTTTGGATACGACTGTTGAAAAGGGGATCGATCTCTTCTCTAATATTCCAGCTATTGTCAACAAATTAAGAACGCTTAATGAAGTTGGGCTGGGATATATCAAGATCGGACAACCGGCGACAACCCTATCCGGAGGAGAAGCGCAGCGGGTTAAACTGGCAAAGGAACTTTCACGCCGCGCTACTGGGCGGACGTTGTATGTGTTGGATGAACCCAGCGTGGGTTTGCACGCAGCGGATGTGCATATGCTGGTCGAGGTGCTTCAACGCCTGGTGGACTCCGGTAATTCGGTTTTGATTATTGAACACAATCTTGACATCATTAAAGTATCGGATACAGTCATTGACTTAGGTCCGGAAGGTGGAGACAAGGGTGGAGAACTCATCGGCTCCGGTACCCCGCGCGAGATTTGTGAGATACCAGAATCTTACACCGGGCAGTTCCTCAAGGAATATTTGAAGATTCATCACCAATAAAAACAAGAACCGCTCTTATGAGCGGTTCTTGTTTTTATTCGGTCACTCCTCTTTTTGCGCAAAAGATCTTGATGGCGTCGTAGAAGAATTGGGGTAAACCAGGATCAATGCGTGCGTAAAAGTCATGAAATCGCGGGTCGTTCATGTAATTCTGACCAAGCGCGAGAAGGATTTCAGGAGTGCAATCGTAGAAGAAATCGATGTGTTTCTTCCATTCTCCCACAAGTGATTGGACTTTTTCAGAACCAGGATCCTCAGACATTAAATCCCGAATGGCGAGGGTGACACGTTCACCATCTTTCATCAGCTCTTTTTGTTCCTGTTTTGATAATGATTTCCAACGGCGGTTGGATTCCTTGACGACCACCGGGTCCCATCTCTCAGCCGCCTCCTTCTCATAAGCTGCCTGCTGTTCATCGGAAAAACCGACAAAATATTCATTTTCTGACATGGTTGCATCTCCTTTTAATTGTGCGAGCGTCAAGTCAATGGTTTGGACCAATTGCTTGGTTTGCTCAACTTTATGCATCAGTGCCTCACGGTGAGCGATTAGAGCTTCCTGATAGTCAAAACCGGGTTTGTCAAGGATGTCTCGAATTCTAAAAAGTTCGAAACCGAGTTCCTTATAGAAGCGGATTTGCTGCAGCCGGAGCAAAGCTTCACCCGGGTACCACCGGTAGTTATTATGGGGTTGCCGGTGAGGCTTTAAAAGACCGATTTGATCATAATAGTGCAGGGTGCGAATGCTGATGTTGGCTGCCTGCGCCATTTGTTTGATACTGTACTGTTTTTGGTTAACCATGCAACCAGTATAAACTATGACGTAACGTTAATGTCAATAGGGATTATAAAAAATAATAGATTAGGATTATCAGAACAAGCGGTGATAATCCAACCGTTGGTGCCAGGGAACATACATCTTAATATTGTAAGAAGATTCCAGCCATTCAGTTATTTGGTTAGCAGATTCCCGCGCCCAACTCCCATGTAAGTAAATCCCAATTCCTGCAAAACGTCTGAATCCCAAAGATTGCGGCCATCCAGGATGACGGGTTGTTTCATCAGCATTTTTATTTTCGTAAAATCGAGTTGTTTGAATTCGTTCCATTCTGTAGCCAACACTAATGCGTCTGCTTTTTCCGCTACCTGGTAAGGGTTCTCACACAGAACGACGCTTTTCAATGTCCGGGCTGCGTTTTCCATTGCCTGCGGATCATAAGCCCTGATATGAGCCCCTTCGTTTTGCAGCAGATGAATGATCTCAATCGCAGCGGCATCACGAATGTCATCCGTATTGGGCTTAAACGACAGACCCAAAATGCCAATGGTTTTATCGTTGAGGGAATGAAGCGCTTTTCGCAGCTTCATGATGGCTCTACGGCGTTGATTGCGGTTTATCTCCATAACTGCCTGGAGCATTTGCGGTTGTGTGCCGTGCAGCACAGCCATGTGTTCAAGGGCTTTCACATCCTTGGGAAAGCAGGAACCACCCCAGCCGAGGCCGGCATCCAGGAAAGCGTGACCAATGCGTTTGTCATAGCCCATACCGAGGGCAACTTCGCGTACGTCAGCTCCCAACTCTTCACACATGTTTCCGATCTCATTAATAAAAGAAATTCTTGTAGCCAGGAAGGCATTACTGGCATATTTGATCATTTCAGCAGTGCGTAAATCAGTGGTCATAATCGTGCAGCGCAATGGCTGATAGAGTGCTGCAACTCTGCCGGCAGCAGCCCGATCCTCAGACCCAAGGACCACCCGGTCGGGATTCATAAAGTCATTGATGGCAGAACCTTCACGCAGGAACTCGGGATTGGAGACGACGGAAAAATCGAGCGGTTTGCCGGAACGGCGTTTTTGAATGACATCCGCCACCCAATCCCCTGTGCCCACCGGGACGGTTGATTTATTGATGACGAGGATGGGATGCTCCACCAGATCCGCAATTTTTTCAGCTGCCTGGCGAACATACTGCAGATCAGCTTCACCGTCATTTCCTGAAGGTGTTCCAACTGCGATAAAGGCATATTCAGCGCCGGCGAGGCTTTCTTCGTAATTCGTTGAGAAGATCAACCTGCCTGCTTGCACGTTCTGTTTTACCAGTTGTTCCAATCCGGGTTCATAGATCGGCATTACACCGTTAATTAAATTGGTGATTCGTGACGCGTCCACATCCAGGCAGGTTACCTGGTTGCCAAGGTCAGCAAAACAAGTACCTGTTACCAGTCCAACATAACCTGTTCCGACCACACAAATCTTGCTCATTATCACGCTCCCCGCAATAGGAATAAATTCGATTAATTTTACCATGCTGAATTTAATTCCCGGTATTCATCCCCTGTATAATGAGTATGAGTAATTATGATCAGGAGGAATTAAGATGACCGCGAAAATAATTGACGGTAAGGCGATCGCCGAAAAGATACGCGCTGATGTAACCGTTGAAGTACAGAAACGACTAAATAATGGTAGAAGCAAACCGGGGCTGGCAACCGTCCTGGTGGGGGAAAACCCGGCATCGCAGGTTTATGTGCGTTCTAAGCAAAAAGCCTGCGCAGATGCAGGCATCGCTTCATTTGGATTCGACTTGCCGGCAACAACTTCTCAGGAGGACCTGGAAAAGTTGATTAAAGAATTGAACGAGGATCCTAAAGTGAACGGGATTCTTGTGCAAATGCCTTTACCTGCCGGTTTGGATGAGCAAA
Organism: uncultured Anaerolinea sp.; assembly: GCA_964533735.1. Taxonomy (GTDB): domain Bacteria; phylum Chloroflexota; class Anaerolineae; order Anaerolineales; family Anaerolineaceae; genus UBA6107. The sequence goes on from CAZHMD010000006.1 coordinate 53,923, forward strand.
GGGTTCTGGCACAGATTTCGGTGGAAAAAGATGTAGATGGGTTCCATCCGATCAATATAGGGCGGTTGGCTCAAAAAGGGCGCGATCCATTATTTGTCCCGTGTACGCCTGCCGGCTGCATTTACCTGCTCGAACAGGAACTCACTTCTTTGGAGGGTGTAAACGCGGTCGTGTTAGGTCGGTCAAATATCGTTGGGATGCCGGTAGCGTTACTGCTCGTACGCGCCAATGCCACCGTTACCATTTGCCACTCACGCTCGCGCGACCTGCCCGGAATTGTTCGGCAGGCGGATGTGCTCGTGGCCGCGGTTGGAAAACCTGAAATGGTGCGCGGAAGCTGGATCAAACCCGGCGCGGTGATCATTGATGTTGGGATCAACCGGGTCGAGGACAGCACAAAACAAAAAGGCTACAGGCTGGTTGGTGATGTGGCATACGATGAAGCAGCTGAAATCGCCGGGGCAATCACTCCAGTCCCGGGCGGGGTTGGTCCCATGACGATCGCCATGCTGATCAAGAATACGCTACGGGCGGCGGAATTGACCGATTAGTTTTCAATCTTGTCAGACAATTGACATTTACCCACTAATTCGGTAAACTAAGAGCGTGAAGTTGTCAGACAAACTTCTACGCTCTTTTTTTAACCAAACTGGTGACACATGTCCACACTTCTTATAAAGCATGCTGATTTGTTGGTGACCATGGATGACCTCCGCCGTGAGATTGTGGATGGCGGTTTTTTTGTTAAGAATGGGTTTATTGAACAGGTTGGACCCACTAAAGAACTTCCCCAGCACGCGGATGAAATCATTGACGCTACAGGACACATTGTGTTGCCGGGTCTGGTTAACACGCACCACCATTTTTACCAGACGCTTACCAGGGCTGTGCCTGCTGCGCAGAATGCCAATCTCTTCAATTGGTTAAAAACACTCTACCCGATATGGGCTCGAATGACGCCCGAAGACATCCGTATTTCCACACAAACCGCCCTGGCTGAATTAGCCCTCTCAGGCTGCACGACAGCCTCAGACCACCTTTATCTATTCCCAAATGGTTCTTCACTGGATGATGAGATCGAGGCATCTCGGGTAGTTGGCATACGCTTGCATGCCTCAAGGGGATCCATGAGCCTGGGGGAAAGCAAAGGAGGTCTGCCGCCTGATAGCGTGGTGGATACTGAAGAGAACATCCTGGCAGATAGCGAACGGTTGATCAATAAGTATCACCAGACGGAACCTGGGGCGATGATCCAGATTGTTCTAGCCCCGTGCTCACCCTTCAGTGTGACTGGTGAGCTGATGAAACAAAGTGCAAGTCTTGCCCGACGTTACGGAGTGCATCTTCACACGCATCTGGCTGAAACCCAGGATGAAGAGGAGTTCTGCCTGCAAAAATTTGGATTCCGTCCGGTGGCTTACATGCAGTCAGTGGATTGGGTGGGGCAGGATGTGTGGTTTGCTCATTCGGTGCATGTTGCACAAGCCGAGATTGAAGTTTACGCCAGGGAGGGATGCGGTGTGGCGCACTGTCCATCTTCCAATATGCGGCTGGCTTCAGGGATCGCACCTCTGCGACAATTCATCAAGGCTGGTGTAAAAGTCGGCCTGGGTGTGGATGGTTCTGCCAGTAATGATGGCTCCCAGATGCTTGCCGAAGTACGCCAGGCGATGCTGCTGGCACGTCTTAAAGCCGGACTGGATGGCGCATCGCTCTCCTCAACAGACAGCGAGATCCTCACTGCACGGCAGGCACTGGAACTAGGCACTCGCGGCGGTGCTTCCGTGCTAGGACGCAAAGATATCGGTTCTCTTGAGATTGGCAAATGTGCTGATTTCATTGGATTCAGATTGAATAAACTAGAGTATACAGGTGCATTGCACGATCCGGTTGCAGCGCTGGTCTTCTGCCAGTCTACTGGAGTAGATTTTAATTTTGTTCATGGAAAACCAGTTGTAAAAGAAGGTCAATTGATTGGATTGGACCTGCCTGTACACATTGAGAGGCATAATAATGCTTCCCGAAGATTATTGGTTTCTTAAGTAAAGTTACTGGCTCACAAAAGGCGAAAAAAATGGGAATGGACACTTTCTGGTTACAAAATGCGCGTGAACTGGTGGACTGCGCGATGGGACGTATTCCCGCATATTTGGTCATCAAAAATGGCAAGTGGGTATGTGTACAAACCGGAGAGATTATCCCTAATACCGATATCGCCATCCGCGGCGGCAGGATTGCCTTTGTGGGTGAAAACGCTGACCATACCATCGGTGGGCAAACTAAAGTAATAGATGCCAAGGATAAATTTCTTGTCCCCGGTTTACTCGATGCCCACATGCATGTGGAATCAGGTATGGTGACTGTGACAGAATTCGTGCGCGCAGTCGTTCCACATGGAACCACGGGTATGTTCATTGACCCGCATGAGATTGCCAATGTATTTGGACTTCGCGGCGTACGGTTGATGGTTGACGATGCTGCAGTCCAACCCATCCATGTTTTTGTGCAAATGCCATCCTGTGTCCCTTCGGCTCCAGGTCTTGAGACGCCAGGAGCTGTGCTGGGTCCAAGTGAGGTGGCTGAGGCAATGACCTGGCCGGGAATCATCGGTTTGGGTGAGATGATGAATTTTCCTGCGGTTGCCAGCGGGGATGATAAAGTTCACGCTGAGATGACTGCCACACGCAATGCCCGCAAGGTTATCGGGGGGCATTACGCATCCCCGGATTTAGGCTTGCCCTTCGCGGGATACGTGGCAGGCGGTCCGCAGGATGACCATGAAGGAACCCGGGTGGAAGATGCCATTGCCCGCGCACGTCAGGGTATGAAGGTGATGATGCGTTACGGTTCTGCCTGGCAGGACGTGGCTAGCCAGGTAAAAGCAATTACTGAAAATGGACTGTCATCACGAAGCTTTTTATTATGTACGGATGATTCACAGGCTGAAACGATCCACCGTGAAGGGCACATGGATAGGGTTATCCGCCATGCCGTTCAGGAGGGTCTGGATCCAGTGACAGCCATCCAGATGGCGACGATCAACACTGCCGAGTATTTTGGTGTCTCACGCGAGATCGGACTGATCGCTCCCGGACGGTATGCGGATATTGTTTTGGTAAATGATCTGGCGTCGTTTGATATTGATTATGTTTATTCTCGCGGTAAGGAAGTCGCTGAAGCTGGAAAATTACTGGTGGATCTACCGCATATTGAATACCCTGCCTGGGCGCGTCAATCCATTCACTTACGCCAACCCCTGGAAGTTTCGGATTTTTCCATTCCTGCGGGAAAGGATAAAGAGGTTATCGTAAATGTAATTGGAGTCATCGAAAATCAGGCACCAACGCGCCACCTTCGGATCCCCATGAAGACCATTGATGGTGAGGTCAGGCAGGATTTGTCTGCAGACCTGGCAAAAATTGCCATGATAGAACGGCATCACTCTACTGGAAGGGTGCAGACAGTAATGGTGCAAGGCTTTGGTTTCAATGTTCCCTGTGCGGTTGGCACCACGGTGGCACACGATTGCCACCAGATGATCGTGGTAGGGACTACAGATGAGGACATGGTCTTTGCAGCCAATGAATTGGCAAGGTTTGGCGGCGGGCAGGTCGTCGTCAGCCATGGGAAGGTACTTGGCAAGATTGAGCTACCTGTGGCAGGATTACTATCCAATGAATCTGCAGAAAATGTGGCTGCGCAAGCCCAAACAGTTTTGGAAGGATTCAAACAGTGTGGATGTAATTTGAATAACCCGAATATGCAATTGAGTTTACTAGGACTGGCAGTAATACCAGAATTGCGTATAACAGACCTTGGACTGGTGGATGTCAACCGCTTTGACTTCATTCCAGTAACTGAACCCGTTAAGGGTAAGTGAAAAACAGGATTTAAGGATGGATAGACCAGTGATAGAAAAACAGAACAAACACCCATTTCAGCGGCTTCAGGTGCAATTGGCTGAGTTGATCAACTCAACCCCACCGGGAAACAGGCTGCCTGCTGAACCTGAATTGGCAAAAATATTGGGGGTTTCACGGGCAACACTGCGCGAAGGGATGCGCACCTTTGAAGGACAAGGATTGATCCGCCGCCGACAGGGCGTAGGGACTTTTGTTGTTCCTCAATCCAAGGTAATCGAAGCAGGATTGGAAGTACTCGAAAGTATTGAACGACGTGCAAACCGTATCGGTTTAAAAGTCTCGATGGGAGCTTTGGAGGTTAAAGAGATCCTGGCTCAAATGGATGAGGCAGAAAAATTACAGGTCGATGAAGGCACCCGCTTGATCAGTATTTCCAGGGTTATTTACACCGACAATCGGCCTGTGGCATTTCTCAAGGATATACTTCCACCAGGAGCGCTCACCGAAGAAGATCTTCAGAAAGGATTTACAGGTTCAGTTTTGGATTTTCTGTTGAATAAGAACAAAATCCGTTTGGATAAATCCTTTACTGATATTCAAGCAGTGGCGGCCACATCGCCAATTGCCAAAAAACTGGAAATACAACGAGGGGATGTTCTTTTGATGTTTTCGGCGCGATTATATAGTGAAGCTGGAAAGATCATTGATTTTTCAAACAGTTATTTTTTGCCCGGTTATTTTCGATTTCATGTTGTCAGGCGCGTAGCAAATAACGAATATCAATTTAACGAAACAGGCGAATAGGAGGATTTAAAAGTAAACCTTACTTGATTAAAAATCGGTAATTTGAATGCAATTTATCTTAGGAGGATAAAATGCGCAGTTTTGCTGGAAGAGACATACTTTCACTAAAAGAATTCGAAAGAGAAGAATTTTTTCACGTTTTTGAAGTGGCAGATGAATTGGCTCCAATCGCAAAAAGCCGAAGGAATTCTGATTTGTTGGCTGAGAAGACCCTGGTAACTGCTTTTTATCAACCGAGCACCCGTACACGGCTGGCGCACGAAGCAGCCATGCACCGTCTCGGCGGTCATGTCACCGGATTTTCTGACGCAAAAATGACACGTGCAGGTGATTTTTACCAGGAATCCATTAAAGACACAGTTAAGATGCTGGAATACTATGGCGATGTGATTGTCATGCGCCACTTTCAGCAAGGCGCTCCTCACGAGGCTGCCAAGTGGGCTTCGATTCCCATTATCAACGGCGGCGATGGCTGGGGTGAACATCCTACACAGATCCTCACCGATCTGTATACAGTTCTGACTGAAAAGGGACGAATCGATGGATTGAATTGGCTGGCAGTCGGTGATATGCGCATGCGCACGATGCATTCACTTGGATACGCACTCTCTCAATTTGATTGCCCGATCACCTTTGTTTCACCGCCGGATATGTCCCCGACGAAGGAATTCAAAGCGGAATTAACACAGTATGGGGTAAACTTCAGCGAAGCTGAACATGTAGAACAAGCCATCGCTAAAGCAGATGTTATACTGGTCGAGCCCGTTGTGCAACCGGATTACACCAAATCCAGGCAGGAAGTCTCAGAACACGGACTGACCCCTGCAAATTACAAGATCACCCGTGAACTGTTGACCAAGAAGGCAAAATCTGATGCCATCCTGTTACACTCACTGCCCCGAATGGACGAAATTCCAACCGATGTGGATATCACACGATGGTCCCGATACTGGCAGGAAGCCTTCAACGGCGTTGTCATGCGAATGGCACTGCTGGCGCTCGTGCTTGGAAAGATGGAATAATTTTTAAAAAGGAGTTGATATGCAAACATTTTTACACGGTCGTGATTTAATCGGCGATCTTGACTTCTCAAAAGAGGAAGTCGAGACTGTTCTGGATGTCGCGTTTGATCTGAAACGGAAACGCGCGTTAACAGAACTTACCCCCTACCTGCGGGATAAAGTTTTGGCTATGCTGTTCTTTTTCAGCAGCACCCGCACACGCGGTTCATTTGAAGCAGGCATGGCTCACCTTGGCGGACATGCAGCCTTCATTGAATCCCGAACCACTCAAATTTCCCACGGTGATACACCCAAGGAGATCGGCGAGATATTTGGACGCTATTTCGATGGGATAGCCATCCGGCATGTTGATTGGAAAATCGGCAATGGGTATATGAACGAAGTGGCAAAAGCTTCCCGCGTACCAGTATTAAATATGCAGTGCGATGTCTATCACCCCTTCCAGTGCCTGGCTGATCTGATGACGATAATGGAAAAGAAGGGCAGAGACTTGCGCAAAAAAAAGATGGTGGTCTCGTGGGCTTATGCAGCTTCCTACCAGAAACCCATCTCTGTTCCGCAATCCCTGGTCCTGCAAATGCCGCGCTTTGGTATGGATATCGTGCTGGCGCATCCCCCAGAATTTAAATTGATGCCCGAAATCATGGACTCCGCGTATGAACAAGCGCGAAAATTTGGCGTGGGTTTTGATGTTGTGGAAGACATGGACGAAGGCTTCAAGGATGCAGATGTGGTTTATGCCAAATCCTGGGGTGCATTAGTTCACACATCAGATGCAGAAGAAGGCGCTAAGATCATCAAGAAATATGAAAGTTGGATCACTGATGAACGCCGAATGAAGTTAGCCAAACCGGACGCGATCTATATGCACCCGTTGCCAGCAGACCGGAACATTGAAGTGACTGATGGTGTAATGGATGGGCCGCAATCCGTTGTTTATGACGAAGCTGAAAACCGCATGCACGTTCAGGAAGCCGTAATGGCTTTGACAATGTAACAAACAAAATTTTAAAACTGAAAGAGGAAAAAAAGAAATGGCAAAAAAATTAGCAGTAGTCGCAATCGGGGGCAATTCCCTGATCCTTGACCCAAAAAATGTAACTGTGGAGGATCAATATATTGCAGCCGCGCAAACCAATAAACACATCGCAGATATGATCGAAGCTGGCTGGGATGTGGCTATCGGACATGGCAATGGCCCGCAGGTTGGTTTCATTCTCCGGCGGTCAGAAATTGCAGCCAAGGTCGAAGGAATGCATGAAGTACCCCTTGATGTTTGCGGTGCTGACAGCCAGGGCGCCATCGGGTATGCGCTTCAACAAACTCTTCAAAATGAGTTAATCCAGCGCGGGATCAAGAAACCGGTCGCCACAATTGTTACCCAGGTGAAAGTGGATAAGAATGACAAAGCCTTTCAAAACCCCACCAAGCCGATCGGTGGATTTATGGATGAGGCTGAAGCCAAACGCCGACAGACTGATTTAGGTTGGAATGTGGTTGAAGATGCCGGCCGTGGTTGGCGCCGTGTCGTTGCCTCTCCCATCCCGGTGGAAGTTGTTGAAATTGAATCCGTGCGTGCCCTGATCGCTGCTGGAACGGTTGTAATTACCGTTGGTGGCGGCGGAATCCCTGTGATCGATGACGACAAGGGCGGTTGTGTAGGTACTGCGGCTGTAATCGACAAAGATTTTGCCAGCAGTTTGCTCGCGCGATTGATCAAAGCAGACCTTTTTGTGATCTCTACTGCAGTTGAAAAAGTAGCCATCAACTTTGGCAAGCCCAATGAAAAATGGCTGGACCGGATGACCCTCGCTGAAGCTAAAGCTTACCTGGCCGAGGGGATTCACTTCGCAAAAGGATCCATGGCCCCCAAGATTCAGGCGATTATCATGTACCTGGAGAATGGCGGCAAGGAAGCTTTGATCACTAATCCCGAGAATATTGGCAGGGCATTAAAAGGTGAGACCGGTACCAGAATCGTCAAAGAGTAAAGTTCTAAAAACAAGTCCTGCATTTATTGCAGGACTTGTTGCATTCCCTTAAAAATCTTAAAAATATTTGGATTGCAGGAAGGCTTCGTGTACAATACATCTATTGAATTACAACAGCAGTTTGAGCATTTTTCCCATCCGTTGAATGTTAGCTAAGGTCTTTGAAAGGAGGTGCAGTAGATCAAGGAATTGTTCACTTGCTTCCGAACCACTACATTGATTTTCAAGACCAATCGTATTAATACAAGGAGAAGAAAATATGTTTGCTAAACGTGCGTGGATCTTAGGAAGTATTTTAATCATCTCGGTACTTGTGCTCTCAGCATGTACAACACCGACAGCTGCCCCAACCGCAGCACCAACACAAGCACCCGTCGTTGTTGAAACCGCAGCCCCCACCGCAGCCCCAACTGCAGCTCCATTGCCTGTTTTTGGCATGGTTCTGATCGGTTCGGCAGCAGATGGCGGTTGGAGCCAGGCGCATTATGATGCTGGTCTCTATGTAACAGAAAAAATCCCCGGTGTTGAGATCCCCTATATTGACCTTGCGGTAATTAAAACCGGCACAACTTTTGCCCAATTGGCAGATGAGCTCGTTGCCCAGGGTGCCAATGTAATTCTCTTCAATTCTGATGACATGAAAGCCGACTCAACCCAGTTTGCCCTGGATAACCCTGATATCAAGATCATCATGGCTTCTGGAGACCAGCAATGGGCTGAAGGTAAAGACTTTGTCAACCTTCCCAACATGGTCAACATCATGGGCAGAATGGAATATGGCAAGATGATCGCCGGATGCGCAGCTGCCCTCACCACTCAGACCGGCCAAATCGGCTATCTGGGACCATTGATCAATGATGAAACCCGCCGCCTGGCTGCCTCTGTATACCTTGGCGCGCGCTATTGCTGGACGACTTATCTTGAAAAACCAGTTGAAGATCTGAAATTCAAAGTGACTTGGATCGGCGGTTGGGTGAATATCCCTGGTGTTACCTCTGACCCCACCCAGGTAGCAGATGAATTCTATAACAGCGGCTACGATGTGGTCGTCTCTGGTATTGATACCACTGAAGCCCTGGTGCAGGCGAACAAAGCGAATGAAGCCGGAAAACAGGTCTGGGCAGTGCAATATGACTACCAGGGTGCTTGTGCTGCGGCTCCAAAATCCTGCCTGGGTGTCCCTTATTTCAACTGGGGTCCATTCTATACCAAATACATTCAGCAGATCATCGATGGCACTTTCGCACCAGCGTTTGAATGGGCTGGTCCGGACTGGGCTAACATTAATGATCCCGACACCAGCATGATCGGTTTTGTTAAAGGCGAAGGTTTAAGCGCTGATGCCGGCACAAAAGTAGATCAATTCATCGCAGAATTGGCTGCTGGGTTGAATTTGTGGAAAGGTCCGTTGAATTTACAGGACGGCACCCCCTATCTTGCGGACGGTGTTGCAGCTACCGATTATGAGATTTGGTACCTCCCACAGCTCCTTGAGGGTATGGAAGGTGTTTCTCAGTAATACGATTGTTACATGACGAAAAAGGGGAAGGCGATAAGCCTTCCCCTTTACCTGAATTGAGGATGGATTGACTCAATGAAAGTTGAAATCAAGAATATCAATAAAAAGTTTAAAGCAGTACGTGCAAACGACGATATTTCCCTGACCATTCCATCCGGAACAATCCAGGGAATTTTGGGCGAAAATGGAGCCGGAAAAAGTACCCTGATGAAAATCCTTTCTGGATTTTACCAGGCAGATTCCGGCAGGATTTTGCTTGATGGCAAAGTCGCCAATATACATACACCTTCAGATGCAATAAAACATGGTGTTGGCATGCTGCATCAGGACCCGCTGGATTTTCCACCTATGCGGGTGATCGACAATCTTTTAATCGGCGAAAAAGGTGGATTAATTCCCAATCGCCGCCAGGTTAGAAAATCTTTCGAAGAACTCCAGTCTCGATATAAAATCAAAATCGATCCTGACGCTTACGTGGATTCCTTGACAGTCGGTGAGCGCCAGCAGCTGGAGATTCTTCGGTTATTATGGCGCGGAGCTCGTGTTTTGATCCTGGATGAACCAACCACTGGAATCAGCGAAAGCCAAAAGACATTGCTGTTTGCTACATTGAAGAAGCTGGCGAAAGAAGACGTGACAATTGTTTTTGTTAGTCATAAGCTTGAGGACGTTGAGGGTTTATGCGATCAGGTAGCAGTTTTTCGCCAGGGAAAGAATGTAGGCGTCACCAAACCGCCCTATAAGTCTGATCAACTGGTAACAATGATGTTTGGCAGACCAATTGATCCAGCCAAACGAATCGACATGTGTTCGAGCGATGAATTATTAAAGGTGACTGATCTCGCGGTTGAAGATTACCGGCTGCATGTTTCAGGAATTAACCTGACAGTTTGCCGGGGAGAAGTAATCGGTTTGGCTGGAATGGAAGGCTCCGGACAGCGGTTATTCTTGCAGGCGTGCGCAGGCTTGCGCAGGACTGTTGGTGGAAAGATACTGGTCAATAATTTAGATTTCACTGGAAAACCGTATCACTATTTTATGAAAAACCGGGTCGCCTATGTACCAGCTTCACGCCTTGAAGATGGATTGGTTCCCGGTTTGACCTTGACTGAGCATTTCCTCCTTTCGAACGAACAACATGGTATGTTTATTGATCGTAAAAAAGCTGTGGAGACTGCTGCCACGAAAATCAAGGATTTTTCGATCAAAGGTGTCCCAGAGATTCGGGTTGAACAGCTATCCGGCGGCAATCAACAACGTGCCTTATTAGCTTTAATGAAAGATCCATTGAAGTTATTACTACTGGAACACCCAACTCGTGGTCTGGATATTGAATCGACGATGTGGATTTGGGGAAAACTCAAAGATAGATGTAAGAATGGAACTGCAATAATCTTTATTTCTTCAGATCTTGATGAGATCCTCACTTACAGCGACAGAGTATTGGTGTTCTATGGTGGAAAAACGTCACAACCCTTAAAAGCTAATGAAACAGAGGTTCACCAATTGGGTCAACTGATTGGTGGTATGGGTTGGGAAAAGAAATGGCAGGTTGAAAATGCGTAAAGGCAATTCCCAATTGGTAAAATTCGGGTTCCGATTTCTTGCTGTAATCCTGGCTTTATTATTTACGAGTATTGTGCTGGTGATTGCCAAAACGAATCCGATCGAGGCTTATAAGAATTTGCTTGAGGGATCGCTGGGTTCAGTGCGGAGTATCGCCAATACTATAGTAGTGTGGATACCCTTATTGCTGGCAACCCTGGGATTGCTCTTTACTTATGCCACAGGCTTGTGGAATATCGGGATAGAAGGACAGATAATCCTCGGTGCCATATTTTCTACCTGGGCATTGCGAGTCCTGCAAACCACAGCAGTACCACCCGGCATCGCAGTGGTACTGGCCATCCTCGCCGGTATCCTAGGCGGGGCGATATGGGCAGCACTGGTGGGATTGCTTCGGATCTATGGTGGTGTGAACGAGATTTTTGGCGGATTGGGATTAAATTTCGTTGCCACTGCCTTGACGATTTGGTTAATCTTTAGCCCCTGGAAAGTCCCCGGTGTGGCTTCAATGAGCGGAACAAAACCATTTGATCAAGCGTATTGGCTCTCGCAAATTGAGGGACTGCGTCTCAGCCCCTGGGCAATCATCATCGGTATTGTCAGCCTGGTTCTGGTGTACCTGGTGATCCAGGGGACCTATTTTGGCTTGCGCCTTAAAGCCGTTGGAAAAAATGGTAAAGCTGCCCACTTGCTCGGCATCCCCACCACCAGTTACCTGATGACTGCCTTTATTATCTGTGGTTGTTTCGCTGGACTGGCAGGAGCAATACAAGTGGTAGGGGTTTATCATCGTCTTGTACCGCTAATTTCTTCAGGGTATGGTTACCTGGGGATGATGGTGGCAATGCTCGTCAACTTTCAGCCCTTGTGGGCAGCCTTGGTCGCTCTTTTCTTCGCTGCATTGAATATCGGCAGCATTCAACTTCAAATCGCATTAAAAGTGGATTCAACGCTTGCGGGCGTGTTGCAGGGAGCTTTGCTACTTTTCTTCTTGATGATGGAAGGTGTGCGCTCCAAGTATTTTGAAGCAAAACAAGGAAAACAAAATGGATGATAGTTTAATCACCAGCCTCGCCGGTGTGATCGCACTGGCTGTGCCAATCATCTTTGCTGCGATTGGCGAGACTATTACTGAGAGGTCCGGTGTCATAAATCTTTCAGTAAATGGCACACTATTGTTAACCGCCATGATCGGTTTTGTGGTTGCGTTTGAAACTGAGTCCATATTATTGGCATTTTTAATCAGCGCGGCTGTCGGCGCGTTTGTAGCCTTGATCATTGCCTTTTCAAGTATTACGCTGAAGCAATCACAGGTAGCCGTGGGATTTGTGTTAACTTTAATGTGCAGAGATTTGTCTTACTTCCTTGGCAACCCTTATATGAGTAAACCTGGCCCGCGAGTGGCTGCCTTGCCGATACCTGTTCTAAAAGACATCCCTATTATTGGGCCGTTATTATTCAATCAGGACATTCTTGTTTATGCCAGTTTCATATTGATCGGTCTGGCTTATTGGTGGATTTTCAAAACGCGTCCCGGGTTAATGCTTCAGGGAGTTGGCGAAAGACCTGCAGCCGCATTCACACGGGGATCAAACGTCAATCGCATGCGGTATGTATACACAATGATCGGCGGCGCATTGGTTGGCCTTTCAGGTCCAATGTACTCACTCTCAGTCAAAGCTGGATGGAATGGCACAATTTCCGGGCTAGATGGACTTGGTTGGATTGCACTCGCGATAACGATTTTTGGAGGATGGAATCCACTGAGAGCGGCAGCAGGCGCATATTTGTTTGCTTTCCTGCAATGGTTGGGTATTTTCCTGCAGCCGCAATTGCCAAACATACCCTCTCAGGTTTTACAAGTGGCACCTTTCCCGCTCATGATACTTACACTTTTGCTTGTCAACGTAGGTAATGCCGAGTGGGTCGATCGAACGCTGGCAGGGTTGCCTGAATCTGCCAGGAGAGTAATTGCGAAGATACTGCGCGCATTACGCACATCACCCCCGGCCTCTTTAGGGGTTCCATTTGAAAATGAATAGGAGAAGCGTTTGTGACTCAATTTAAAGGTTATCGTTGCTCACTTTGCCAAACCGACTTTGATCCTGTATCCATTATTTATACCTGCCCAAAATGCGGCGGAAACCTGGACGTTTTACTGAATTATGAGAAGATCAAAGAAAAATACCGGGCTGAGGATTTACTTTCTCGTTCAGAGGATTCTCTTTGGAAATACCTGCCGCTGTTACCAGTCACTGATCCTGGTGGATTTGCTACTCCATTCCGTTTGTCCGGCTGGACACCGCTTTATTCTCCACCGATACTTACGAAATCATTAGGATTGGCGGATCTTTGGATTAAAGATGAAGGTAAAAATCCTACAGCTTCATTCAAGGATCGCGCCAGTGCCATTGTCGTAGCTCGTGCAAGAGAGATCAATGCAGAAATCGTGGTAACCGCCTCCACCGGCAATGCCGGAGCCGCGTTGGCAGGGATGTCTGCTGCAATAGGGCAAAAATGCATTATTTTTGCACCAAAAACTGCACCTCCCGCAAAAGTTGCCCAATTACTGGTATATGGAGCCCAGGTGATCCTGGTGGATGGCAACTACGATTCAGCTTTTGACCTGACAATTGAGGCAGCGAAGGAGTTTGGATGGTATTGCCGTAATACTGGATTCAATCCGTTCACCGCTGAAGGCAAAAAGACAGCTGCATTTGAAATTTGGGAACAGGTTTTGGTGAAACTCCCTGCTGAATCCAAACCGTTGTGCGTATTTGTATCTGTCGGTGACGGCAACATCATTTCGGGAATCCACAAGGGATTCCTCGATCTGCAAAGGTTGGGATGGTTAAAACAGATGCCGCGGTTGTTTGGTATTCAAGCTGAAAAGTCAGCCGCCATCGCCAACGCATTCTTCGATAAGACCGAAACAATTACCCCGGTAACCGCAACTACCCTGGCGGATTCCATCAGTGTTGATCTTCCACGGGATGGTGTACGTGCTGTAAGGGCAGCTCGTGATACAGGCGGTCAATACATTACCGTAACCGACGAACACATCATTTCGTCAATCGGTGAGTTAGGAAAATATGGTATCTTTACGGAACCCGCAGGGGCTACTGCATTCGCAGGTTTACGCAAAGCTCTCGCAGAGAAAATCGTCCATGGAGATGATCCGGTGTTGGTGATCAATACTGGAAACGGCTTGAAAGACATTCGCGCCGCGATGATGGCTGTAACCGCAGCTCCTGTTATTGAGCCTACAATGGTTTCCCTTAAGAAGCATCTGAAGATCTGAAAGGTGATTGTGTAATGAATCCTGTTTTTTCAATTATTGCCCCGATCTACAATGAGATTGGCAGCCTGGAAGAATTGCTATCCCGAGTTCTGGAGGTTATGCAAAAATCTGGTGAAACATGGGAACTGGTTCTCGTGGATGATGGTTCAACAGACGGATCCACAGACTTGATTCGCGAGATGGCGAAGAAAGACAGCCGTGTGAGACCGGTGATTTTTGCGAGAAATTTCGGACACCAAATTGCAGTAACAGCCGGAATGGATTACTCGCGCGGTGATGCGGTAGTGATCATTGATGCAGACTTACAGGATCCCCCTGAAGTGATCTTGGAACTCATCGCAAAGTGGCGTGAAGGCTATGAGGTTGTTTACGCCCAGCGTGCTGAACGAGAAGGCGAAACCTGGTTTAAGCTCGTTACGGCATCATTGTTTTATAAGTTGATTTACCGAATTACCGATGTAAAAATGCCCTTGAATACAGGGGATTTTCGCCTTCTGGATCGCAAGGTTGTTGATGTAATGAACTCAATGAGAGAACGACACAGGTTTCTTAGGGGGATGTCAGCCTGGGTGGGGTTTAAATCAATCGGGGTATCGTATAAACGCGCAGCACGGTTTGCGGGAAAGACCAAGTATCCTTTCAAGAAGATGGTAAAACTTGCATTAACCGCGATTACCAGTTTTTCGTACATGCCCCTCCAGATTGCCATGTGGGTTGGTTTCATCGCCGCAGTTTTGAGCATTTTGGCAATTCCGGTAGTGATCATCTTGCGTCTCGTGGGTTCTCAATTCTTTTTCGGGCAGGCTACGACATTGATCGCAGTATTATTTCTTGGTGGCGTTCAATTGATTAGCATGGGAATTCTGGGAGAGTACATAGGTAGAATCTACGATGAAGTAAAAGGCAGGCCTTTGTATATTACGAGTGAAGCACCTGATAAGGAAAGTAAATAATAGTATAGGAGAGATCATGGCTAAGATTGGTTTGGAAATGCACAAAGAAAGACTTGAAAGAGGGGTAGGTCGTATGCGCAAACAGAAAATTGTTTTGCCGACATTTGCGCAAATGAAGAATCCCGATCTGATCCCAGAAAAGTACAAAAAAGAGTTAAGCTCTATTGGTCTATGGGATGTCCACCCGCGCAACCTCTTCAGAATTTCGTGGAAAAACCAACCAGTTGAAAAAGGCGGTGGATTTGGAGATGTAAATTTCATCGAGTTTCCACCCAGTCTCACTGGTACAAAAGCACGCATTATTGCAGTTGTCGGCAAGTGGTTCCCCACTGGCGCGCATAAGGTGGGGGCAGCCTATGGTTGCCTGGTTCCCCGTCTGGTAACAGGGGAATTTGATCCCACCACACAAAAGGCAGTCTGGCCTTCCACCGGGAATTATTGCCGTGGAGGAGCTTACGATTCAGCCTTAATGGCTTGCGAATCAATCGCCATTCTTCCAGAAGGTATGTCCAAGGAACGATTCTCCTGGTTAAAAAAGATCTCCAGCGAAGTCATCGCTACTCCAGGAAGCGAATCGAATGTGAAAGAGATCTTCGACAAATGCTGGGAGTTGCGAAAATCCGGACAGGATTTAATGATTTTCAATCAATTTGAAGAATTTGGAAATTACCTGTGGCATTACGAAGTCACGGGTCACGCAATGGAAGATGTTTTGAAAAAGGTCATGCGATCCGGGGATGCATTCCGCGGCGCGGCTTACACAACCGGTTCTGCCGGGACTATTGCCAGTGGTGATTACCTGAAACAAATCTTCCCCGGAAGTAAGATCATCGCCAGTGAAGCACTTCAATGCCCAACATTGCTGCAGAATGGCTTTGGTTCCCATCGTATCGAGGGGATCGGTGACAAGCACGTTCCCTGGATCCACAATGTTAAGAATACCGATTATGTAATGGCAATCGATGATAACGCCGTGGTGAATCTGAGCCGCTTGTTCAACGAACCAGAAGGCAGAAAATACCTGGCAAAGAAAGGCGTACCTGCTGCGATCATTGAAAAATTGGATTGGTTGGGTTTCTCAGGCATTGCCAATATGCTTTCGGCAATCAAATTTGCCAAATACAATGAATTAGGCGAAACTGACGTGGTCATGACCGTGTTGACCGACTCGATGGAATTGTACGGCAGTCGTCTCAAAGAGATGCACGAGGAGTTTGGAAAGTTCGATACTTCCGACGCCGCCAGTGTGTTCGGCCAGTACCTGGCTGGTGTCACCACTGACAACATGGAAGAATTAACTTACGAATCCCGCAAGAGAGTTCACAATCTGAAATACTATACATGGGTTGAGCAGCAGGGAAAAACTTACCAGGAAATTCAGGATCAATGGTACGATCCAAATTACTGGACTGATATCCAAAAACAAGTTGGTGAAATTGATGCCTTGATCACTGAATTCAATCGCAAGGTTGAAGCGACTAAATAATCAACAAATTATTGAGAAAATGGGTCTGGGAAACCAGATCCATTTTTAATTTTGGATATCGTTTACAATTTACCTAACGGTATAGATACTTATGAACAGTCTGCCTGCAACAGCATTGGTATTAGTTGCGATCATGCCTTCACCCAAGGATCTTGAAATTGCCAGGGTACTCGGATGGTACCGCATCCCATTGCGCATGGCGCCGAAGATCGTTGATGTTGATTACATCGTCTTTTACCAGGCTGGTAATTTTCCGATGGGGCATGGGTCATTAATCGAAAGTTATGCTGAAGTCCTCGGTCATGAGTTGACCACCAGGTCAGAACTGATCCGCGAGGAACCGAACCACCCGCATGCGAATGAAGAATATTACAAGCTACAATTAGGACAATTAAGCAAACTCCCTGCGCCCATCCTTGCTGGCAAATGGAGAAGGATCACTTTCTTTTACACCCTTGGCAGTCTTGTAAACCAGGCTGAAACAATTAATGACCTGGTAGTGAAATCAGACGAGCGGGAAATTCTGTGGAAATCCTTGCGCGAAAGAAATTCCTCTTCTTATACGGAGAAACCAAAACTCCATAATGGAATGGCGGATGAGGAACTGAATATATTGATCTTGCAGGTAATTGCCTTAAATAACGGAATTGATCTGTCTGTTGCAGATTACTAAAGTGCCAATTGAGACAAGAATTCACATTCAGAGATGATATGAAAAAACTTATTAAGAATGGTCTTATCGTTACCGAGAAGGAAACCAAACGCGCAGATCTATTAATCTCCGGTGAAAAGATTACCGCGATAGCAACAGAAATAAAACCTGAACCAGGAACTGAAGTTGTTGAAGCTGAAGGATTGTATGTCCTCCCAGGCGGTGTGGATGTTCATGTACATCTGGATTTGCCAATGTTTGGAACAGTGTCTTCGGATGATCATTACACCGGGACTAAGGCTGCCGCATTTGGGGGTACGACGACCGTCATCGATTTCATTTCCCAGGAATCCGATAACCTTGCACAAAATTTTCAAAAACTCAACAGCAAAGCAGCAGAAAAGGCAGCAATTGATTATGGATTTCACGCAAATATTTCGCACTTAACCTCCGAAGTTGAAAAGCAAATTCCTGACCTGGTGAAGTTGGGCGTCACGAGTGTGAAAGTATTTACCGCTTACAACAACAGGTTGCGTTTACTGGATGGTGAAATATTCAGGGTGATGCGCATCGCGCGCGAGGCCGGAATATTAACCATGATCCATGCAGAAAACGGTGATTTGATCGAAACTCTTACAGAGGAAGCAATTAATGCCGGTCACGTCAGCCCAATGTGGCATGCAAGAACAAGACCTGCCTGGGGCGCGGTTGAAGCAGTTTGTCGTGGCGCCGCCTTATCGGCTGTGGCTGATGCACCTCTCTACCTGGTGCACATGAATGCAGGCGGAGAGGTTGATCAATTGGAATACGCCAGGTCAAAAGGATTGAAGGTAATGGGAGAGACCTGCCCTCAATACCTTTTGTTCAATGACGAAAAACTTGAGGGGAAAGATGCTGCCAAATGGGTTTGCTCACCACCCTTGCGCAAAAACGGGGATCAACAAAGATTGTGGCAAGGTCTGCAAAATGGGATCATTCAAACGATAGCCACCGACCATTGTCCGTTCTTTTTTAACGGTCGCAAACCAATCCTGTATGAAGGCGTCAATGTCGCCATCCCTGGTAAGGAACTGGGAAAAGGGAACTTTACAAAGATTCCTAATGGCCTCCCGGGAGTTGGAGACCGCTTGCCAGTTCTTTACACAGAAATGGTAGGCAGCGGGAAATTCTCACTAAATGAATTCGTAAGATTCAATTGCTCAAACCCGGCAAAAATATTCGGATTGTATCCGCAAAAGGGAACGCTGGCTGTGGGATCTGACGCTGACATCGCCTTATGGGATCCAAACAGGAATATTGAATATGGTATTGCATATTCTCAGCAGAGGACTGACTATAATCTTTATCAAGGGTGGAAACTGACTGGAGTTCCTATCCAGGTTTATTCACGCGGCAACTTGATCATGTTCAAAGGCGAGTGGTTCGGAAAACCAGGTCAAGGACGTTACCTTCCACGTCAAAAATTTGGGGTGCGGGTCTAGCCGATGTTGTTGCTTCTCCCCGTTTTTCTTCTTTTACTCACAGCAATTAGCATCCAGGTATTGGCTAGAACCCGGTTTAATGTTGGTCAAACATGGGTCTTTGCGATAATTGCATCTACTGCTATCTGGATACTCGTAAGTATATTAAGAATAATTGACCCTCCAGCATTAATAATTCGGTATTTGGATCCAAGTATCTTAGATGGGATTTTGTTATCTTTTAATTTCACAACTGTAACCTGGGTATTTGGTTTCTTACTTCTTACACTACTTGGCGCCATATTATTGGCTGATTCGAGCCGCCTTTCTGGTAACAACAACCCGATTGCCTGGTCTGGTGCGATGGTAATAACAGCCGCTGGAATTCTTGTGTGTATGTCAGGATCTTTTGCTGCATTTATTCTGTCATCCACGTTCTTAGACATAACCTTGTTGATCGTGGGTCTCATTGTTAATCGACAATCCGGCCAAATACAAGAAGTTGTAATCGAGTTTTCAGGGAGGGTTGCCGGATCGATCATTCTCATGACGACCCTCGGTAACAGTAATCTCGATTTAGTGAATTCACAACCTGATGTAATTAGTGAATTATTACCCTTTTTTATTATCAGCCTGATATTGAGAATGGGTGTCATTCATTCCAATAAGGTATCCTCCATTTCACAGCCGGTGCGCAGAAACTTGCAGATCTTTATCCAAATGATCGTTCCTGTGACAGTATTCGCTTTTATTAGCAGGTTGTCATTCCCGCTCCTGCAAGGATTATTCTTTAGGCTGACAATATTCGTATTATTCGGCATTGTCCTGATAAAAGCGATTAAACTGCTTTCTCAAAAGATTTTTGATCCAAAGATATGGATTGAAATTCTAGCTATTTTAGGTATTGGATCAATTCTCTTAGAACAGACTAAGGCGATCTTGCCGATTGGAATTGTAATGATTTCGATTGGAGGTGCAATTTCGATTACTGAAGCCAGATCGAAATGGACATCAGTAATCTTAATGGTACTAATGCTTGGAATGATTGGATTACCCTATACACCTTCTAACGGAATATGGTTGGAAGCTACAAGTATGGAATCTGGATTCGCGGGTCTTTTCCATAATCTAATCATTTTCTTGGCGCTTCTTGGGGTTTCCAATAATTTCCTCAAGAAAATAAGCATGAATTCTTCGAATGAAAAATGGGTGGATTTTTCAAACGGTATGAGCCCAATAATCTTAATGGTCTCTCCCTGGATTTACCTCCCTTGGACCAATTACCTGTCTGGAACAATAATTGGGATGATCGGTGCCGGTATAGTCATCGGAATTTCGCTATCAAGGTTATTGCTCAGGAAATGGTGGGTTAAAATCACGCAAAATGTAACAAATGTTGCCGAGAAGCTAAAGACCGATTTTCAATTCTTTGAGAGCCTCGGAAATAATTTTCTAAAACTAACATGGTTAACTAATATCTTTAAAGCACTCAATTACATGGTTGAGTGGTTGGTGACCAGTACCATAAGGATGCTTGAAGGAGAAGGTGGATTGCTTTGGGCGCTAGTTTTATTAATCTTGCTGACTTCTATTATTGTCTCTATTAGAACAACATTATGACACATTGGATCAACATCATTCCCTTACTGTTAATATTCATGGGTTGCTTAACATTTCTATCTGTGAGTAAGCCTAAGTGGGCATTAATCTGCATGGGGATTATTTACTTAAGCATTTTTATTATATCCGTACAGTTCAACTCTACCTGGTCGGCACTAATACGCCTTATGACTGGCTTGGCAACTCTTTTAATGGTTTTCATTTCACTTTCAGGAAAACAGTTAACTTTTCCTCAGACTCCCCGCAGTGGATTGTTGTTCAGGCTGCTGGGATTCATTCTATTCTCCTTAATCGCTGCTTTAGTGAGCATTAAGGCTGCTAATTTCTTGAACTTTCCACTTGATGTCATCCTGGCAGGATTGTTGGTCACTTTTTGCGGCATCCTGGAATTAGGAACCTCAGGATTTCCTTTGAAAGTTATTCTTGGGATATTGGTTCTTTATTGCGGTTTTAGTACTATTTATTGTTCACTGGAGACCTCTATTCTCGTAAATGGACTTTTGTCTGCTATTAATCTAGCTCTCGGTGTCGTTGGATCCTACTTTGTAATACGAGAGGTTCTGGTGACGGAATAATGAGCCTGCCCATCTTATTCATTGCGATTCCGGTTGCTGTGGCGATCGCTTTATTGGCAATTCCCAGGCAATCTCGGTTGGCGATTATCACAAGTTTGATACTGTATTTAGTTTTGAGTCTTGTTTCCATGTTCCATGATTTCAGCGAAGTT
Source organism: uncultured Anaerolinea sp. (assembly GCA_964533735.1). GTDB lineage: Bacteria > Chloroflexota > Anaerolineae > Anaerolineales > Anaerolineaceae > UBA6107. The sequence continues at coordinate 74,887 of CAZHMD010000006.1, forward strand.
ATGAAACTGGGACCTTTTTCCTTTGAGCTCAGGACAACATTTAACTTTCTTGGAAGATTACTTGTGCTTGAGAACCAGGATAGGGTCTACCTTGTGATAGCGTCTTTGTTCTCATTAATATGGATCGGAGGAATTCGGGCAGCAAGAATTGAACCCAGGGTCATCCCATATCAGTTGATCGTGACAGCAAGCCTGACTGCAGCGCTGGCAGTGGAACCCTTTATTTTTTCTGCGATTTTCATTGAAATTGCAGTGATTTGTTCTATCCCAATGTTAATTAATCAAGGCGAACACTTTGGAAAAGGTGTCTTGCGTTTTTTGATCTTTGAAACATTAGCAATGCCCTTGATATTATTAGGCGGTTGGCTATTGGGCGGAAATCAGGCCAGTACTTCTGATTTGCAGCAAATCTCCATCGCAGGATTTTTTCTTGGAATTGGATTCGCATTCTGGTTGGCGGTTTTCCCATTTCACAGTTGGGTCCCTCAATTAAGTGAAGATGCTCCAACATATCTCGTTACTTTCATATTAACTATGTTTCCACAGGTGGCATTAATTGGCATCCTGGAATTTGCAGGTGAAATCGCCTGGATACGTGGTTCTCAATTGTTTAGCACAGTCTTACTCAGTATTGGTATTGTAATGATTATTGCAACGGCCATATGGGCGTTTTACGAACAAAACGTTTTGAGGCTTTTTGGCTTAGTTGTGCTATTCGAATCGGGGTGTTTGCTGTTATTTGTTAGTTTACAATCACAATTGGCGGTTGAAGCTCTTTTCTTGTCGCTATTTCCGAGAGCTCTCGCATTTGCCTTGGCAGGACTTTCGATTTCTGTCATGGTAAATAAGGGTACACCCGATAGCAATTTGAAAACCCTTGGTCGTTATCGAACACATCCTTTTGCCTCGAGCGGGTTAGTGTTATCATTTTTATCTATCATCGGGCTTCCATTATTAGCTGAGTTCCCATACAAACTGATTCTTTTTGAGTTATTGAGGGACCTCCACCCAGAAGCAATAATTTGGATTATGCTCGGATTTATAGGGATGCTGATACCAATTGTGAAATTACTTTTAAAAATGACCAGATCTGAGAAGAATGAATTTAAGGTAAATGAAAATTGGTTACAAATTCTCTTAATCAGCATTGGCGGGATATTGCTCGTCATCATGGGATTGTTTCCAAACTTATTCAGGGAGATTTTATTGCCACTTTTACAGTATCTCCCCAAAATCATTTGATCTAGAAGAGGATAAGATGCCTGAAATGCGCGAATTGGAAAAAAGAGTCGAGTGGTTGGATTCTGAGAGACAGAAGGATAAAAAAACTATTGCTGAACTCATGGATGAGTTGGCAGTATTGAAAGAAGAATTGCGAAAGCAAAGCATTCACTTTCATACACTTGAAGTGGCGGTCAAATCTTCTGCTTCAATACCATCACGCATTGAACAAATTGATCAACAATCGTCTACTTATCATACAGACCTCCTAAAGAAGTTGCAGGATTTTGATAAAAAGATCAATGCAGTTGATAAAAGGGTAGATAATGTTGGAAAGGAAGAGTTCGAACAAATCAACAAGCATTTGCTTGAGCTCCAGGCGGAATTAAAACCCATAAAAGAGTTGAAGAAAAGTGTTCATTCTCGGGTTGAAGAAGAATTCCGTATTACTCAAAAAATTGAAGAAGTAGCAAATTCACTCCCAGAATTCCGTAATAGTGACCTGGATTTACAACGGCAAATCACAGCCTTATCTGTAGACCGTCCCCAGGAGAGTAAACGCATAACGGACTTACAATTGGAGAGTTCAGCCCTGCGGAAACGGTTTGAAGAAATCCGCAGTATAAGTGAGCAAGACAAGGAAGCAATCAGAAAGTTGGAAAGAAAGATAGATGAGCTGATCGGTACCGAAAAAGATAGACGGCAAACACAAATTGCCTTCATGGAAAAAGTCTCTCTTTCTCAGGTCGGCAAAGACTCACAATGGAAAGAATGGCAGGAAAAGTACGCAGAGCTTCAATCGATGGGTCCAGCACTGAGCACTCAATTGTTGGCTTTTGAAGAAGCCCACCGTTCGCTAAAGAAGACGCAGTCAGAATTTGACGAGATCAATGAAAGGTTGAATCGCCGCATTAACGAAATTACCGAAATGAACCGGTTGGCTGAAGAAAGATTCAGGCAGGAATGGATCACTTTCAAAGCCGACGATCAAAAGAGATGGACAAATTACACCCTTGCCAGGGATGAAGAGACGCGTGAAGATGATCGATTACTCAGCCAGGTGACCGACCGACTCGTGAAACTTGAAGAGTCAGTCCAGGACTTACAAGATAATATTGGATTGATCACCGAAGAAACCAAAAAGCAACTCAACGGATTTTATGCCACAGCCCAGGAATTAGTAGAATCCTTTAATCAATCATTCAGGAAACGGCTCTAAGCATGCATGTGTTGGCTACTGCTGGCCATGTCGATCACGGTAAATCGGCATTAGTCGCGACGCTCACTGGCAAGCATCCTGACCGGCTTAAGGAAGAGCAAACCCGTGAAATGACCATTGACCTCGGGTTTGCCTGGTTTAGCCTGCCAGATGGAGAAGAGGTGGGCATTATTGATGTTCCGGGGCACATCGACTTCATTGAGAATATGCTCGCTGGAATGGGTGGAATAGAAGGGGTAATGCTGGTAATCGCTGCGGATGAGGGTATGATGCCTCAGACCAGAGAACACCTGGATATCATTGACCTTTTGGAGATCAAGAAGGGGGTAGTGATCCTCAATAAGGTTGACCTAATCCAAGACCCCGTCTGGCTGGACCTAATCGAAGATGAAATCACTCAAGAGCTTTCGAAAACCTCTCTATCCGGGGTGAGGGTAATAAGGTTTTCGTCTAAAACGCAGGAAGGTTTGCCAGAACTGAAGAAATTCCTGCAAGAGTTTTCTACGGAATGGAATCCGCCGCCAAATCCCAATTCACCCAGATTAGCTGTTGACAGAGTTTTTTCTCTTCAAGGATTTGGTACGGTGGTGACTGGCACCTTGTTGGAAGGCACTTTTCAAGTTGGAGATGAAATTGAGATCTTACCGGAAAAAATAAATGCGCGTATCCGGGGATTGCAGACCCACAATAAGAAGATCAACCTGGCGCAAGCAGGAACCAGAACCGCCATAAACCTGGGGGGTATAGTAAAGGAAGATATCCGAAGGGGTAATGTTGTGTCTAAACCTGGATATCTTGATGCGACACGAAGGTTGGATGTTTCCGTTCGCTTGCTCGATCACGAGGGTATCTCGGTGAAACACAATGATCGTGTCAAAGTGTTCATTGGCACTGCACAAAAAACTGCCCGCATCCGGTTATTGGGAAAAGTTAGTTTAACCAAAGGGGAGGAGGGGTTTCTTCAGATCGAGACAGAAGATTCGGTGTGTGCAAAGACAGGCGATCATTTCATCATTCGAAAAGCATCTCCCTCGATTACCTTGGGGGGTGGAGTAGTGTTGGATGCCCATCCAAAGGGAAGGTATAAACTGAATGATGAAAAGAAAATTGAAGGATTGAGACTCAAGCTAAAAAGTGATGCCAAAGAATTGATCCTTGAACAGTTGAATACTGCTTGTAATGTTACACAATTAGCCAGGATACTGGAAATTGGCATAGACCAGGTAAATAATCTCGTCCAATCAATGCTTACGCAGAAGGCTATCCTTAAAATCGCTAATCCCAACGGCAGCGATAACGATGCCCTCTTGATCAGGACTGATGCCTGGCATAGAATTATTGCCAATGTGACCTCAACTCTTGAGGAAAAACATTCTCTTCAACCATACCGCAGCGGATTTCAGATTGAGGAAATTGAACGGCTTCTTGAGACAGGCGGAATTCCTATCCGGACGGTCATTCATTATTTATCTTTGGATGGAAAAGTCATTGAGACCAATCAGTTGATCCGCCTTGCTCCTTTTCAACCGATATTATCTCCAACGCAGGAAAGAAACAAATCCAGGTTGTGGCAAATGATTGATGCTGATCCATTTGCTCCACCTAACCCGCAAAATATCCGCGAGATACTGGGGCAGGAGTTGTACTCTGCATTGTTGGAGGGAAGTGAACTAGTTAAAGTATCAGATGATGTAATTTTCCGGAAAAAAGAAATAGAGAGTATGAGTCAATATGTTACTGAACGATTGGAAGGTGGTCAATCGATAACCGTTGCAGGTTTTCGCGATAAATTTGCCACAAGCCGTAAATTTGCACTGGCTTTTTTGGAGTACCTCGATCGACAAAAGGTAACCCGTAGAGATGGAGATGCAAGAGTGCGCTTCTGAGAAATGTGGAATTTTCATCATCACAAATGTGATCGCAATTTGTGGGTGACAAGACAATAGAATTCATTGACAGTCTACTAACCTGCATTTATAATAGCGTCTGCCTTGCCATAAGAAGGCAGGTATTTTATTCCAACTTCCCCGCAATCCGGCGCGTGGCGCGGGAAACCGGCGAAGTGAAGATTGGAGAATCGGATTATGAAGTATGCAATTGTGGAAAGTGGCGGTAAGCAGTTTAAAACCGTCGAAGGAGCCACGATCGATGTGGATCTTCTGGAAGTCGAAATCGGATCAGATTTAGTTTTAGATGCAGTTCTTTTGATAGTTGAAGACGAAAAAGTTCTCATCGGAAATCCGACAATCAAGGGCGCAAAGGTTACCACAACAGTGGTGGATCATGTGAAGGGTATCAAAGTGACAACCTTCAAGTACTCACCCAAGAAGCGGATCCGTGTGAAAACCGGGCATCGACAGCAATACACCCGATTAAAAGTCGAATCAATTATTGTGGAGTAGGAACAATGGCACATAAAAAAGGTGGTGGTTCCAGTCGGAATGGTCGTGATAGTAATGCACAACGCCTTGGAGTTAAGAAATATGGCGGAGAAAAAGTGCTATCCGGAAATATTCTCGTACGCCAGCGCGGTACCAAGATCAAACCCGGTTTAAATGTCCGCGTGGGCACTGATGATACCCTATTCGCTATTGCGCATGGTATTGTGGAATTTGAAACACTTCCAAACGGTCAGAAGCAGGTTAACGTAAAACCCGCTGTCTCTGAATAATCCAATTTTTTACAAATCCGTCGCAAGTTGACAATTGTAAAAACACACTCTGTCAGGAAGGTCAGCGAAAATGAAAAAAGGTATTCACCCAACTTATTACCCGGATGCGAAAGTAGTCTGCTCCTGCGGTAATACCTGGACAACCGGTTCAACCAAGAAAGAAATACGGACCGAGGTTTGCTCCAAGTGTCATCCGTTCTTTACGGGTCAGCAACAAAGGTTAATCGATATCGAAGGCCAGGTTGATCGCTTCTACAAGCGTGTCCAGGCCAGTAAGGATTTCGAACAGGAAAAGAAAACCCGCGAAACCGCCAAAACTTCACCGACTCGCTCGGTAAAAGAACTTGGTCTTTCCAACCGGGCTTCTGAAGCCCTCGAAAAAGCCGGCTTGGAAAATGTTGGCCAGGTCATCACCAAATTAGGTGAAGGCGAAGCCGTTTTACTTGCCATCGAAGGTTTTGGCCGAAAATCCCTGATCGATATGAAAAAAATGCTGCGGCAGCTGGGTTATGAACTTCCCACAGCGGCAGATGAAATCACGGTTTAGTTAACCAAATCACCCATACGCCTCCGAACATCGGAGGCGTATTTTTTTATCCATGTTTTTACAGCAATTTTAAAATTGTTAAGGTAGAATGAAAGGAAACATTCCAGGGAGTACAGGATGAAACATCAGACAGGATCAGTCGAAGTCATCTGCGGATCAATGTTTTGCGGGAAGACGGATGAATTGATCAGACGTCTTCGGCGAGCGACCATCGCAAAACAAAAGGTGCAGGTGTTCAAACCAGCAATCGATGACCGCTATGAAGTGTTGAAAGTTGCATCACATGCCGGTTCAGTTTTTGATGCCACACCTGTGCAAAATTCCAAACAGATCCTGGAAAAATTGGATGATGATACAACGGTTATCGGGATTGATGAAGCTCAATTTTTGGATAGTGAAATTGTTCCTCTTGTCGATTCTTTGGCAGAGAAGGGCATCAGAGTAATTGTGGCTGGATTGGATCTAAATTTCAAGGGCGAACCATTTGGTTGTATGCCAATATTAATGGCGCGTGCAGAACAGGTTGACAAGTTGCAGGCGATCTGTATGGTTTGCGGAGAACCAGCGAGCCGCACCCAACGGCTTGTAAATGGAAAACCTGCCCGCTTTAATGATCCGGTCATCATTGTGGGAGCATCGGAAATGTACGAAGCCCGCTGCAGGAAACACCACGAAGTTCCCCATCAATAATAGTACCGCTGGAGTAAAAATGCGCGATTATCATGAATATTTAAGCGAAATTCTTATTTCTGAAGCAGCTTTACAGGAACGTATCAAGGAACTCGGGCAGCAGATCAGCCTGGATTACGAGGGGAATGGAAATCTTATCCTGGTGTGCATCCTGCGAGGCGGGGTCTTATTCCTGACTGACCTGATTCGAAAAATCACCATTCCGCATGCCATTGAATTTATGAGCGTGTCGTCTTATGGGATTGGGGGCAGGGAGTCAAGCGGACGTGTTAGATTGACATTGGATCTAAGTGTTGACATTGCCGGAAAACATGTGCTCCTGATTGAGGATATCATAGATAGCGGTAGAACGATTGAAGCCGTGATGAATCTATTGAACACAAGAAGTCCTGCCAGTATTAATGTGTGTACGCTCTTGGATAAATCAGAGCGACGGGAAGTGGAAGTTCCCATTAAATACATCGGCTTTTCCATCCCCAACAAGTTTGTATTTGGGTATGGGTTGGATTTGGATGATTATTACCGCAACCTTCCATTTATCGGGGTGGTTGATCTGAAAAAGTATTCACCTGATTAAAACCATGTTGGATGTCCAAGAGCAAATTCTTTTAGTTGAAAAATTGTTGAATACTGGTGAGGATTGTTTCCTCGTCGGGGGGGCGGTAAGGGATAGGATCCTGAATCGGAAGATTCTGGATTTTGATTTTGTAAGTAATTTCGACCCTCGTAAAATTGGTCGGAGGTTGGCAGATCAATTAGGCGGTGCCTTCTATGTGATGGATGAGAAAAGGCAAACCTGCAGGGTGATAGTTACTGGGGGTTCAGAAACCAGTACATTGTATGATTTTGCTGCAATGCAGGGAAGCCTTCTGGAAGACCTTGGGAAACGGGATTTTACAATTAATGCGATGGCAATCAACTTGCGGGAAAATGAAAAAATCATTGATCCTTTGAAAGGTGGGCGGGATTTACAGGAAAAATGGCTTCGTCCTTGTTCAGAATTAAGTTTTCAGTCTGACCCGGTGAGGGTGATTCGTGCAGTTCGATATGCAGTTGATCTGAATTTGAAAATTGAACCAGAGACAAGTAAGCTGTTATCAGCTGCTGTGGAATCCTTGGACCAGGTTTCTAACGAACGTAAACGTGATGAATTCTTTAAAATCCTGGAAAGCAAAAAGGCATCCACAGCAGCTCAGTTGATGGTCGAATTCGGGATAATGTCACAATTGGGAATAACTGTCTCAGGCGAACACCTTGATTTTTTGCGTGTGTATGAAGTATTAGTCAGTTCTCTCTTCCATAAAGGTGCAAAACCTCAGCGGGATTTCTTTACTGCGGCAACTTTTTTATCTGCAATTAGCCCTTTCAAACCATCCCTTTACCCGTTGTTTGTTTATCGGAATTCAAATAATCATTCACGTGTACAGTTGGGGAAGTTTGCGGCTCTAAATTGGAATACCGTAAACCATTCCGAAAGTGAATATAGTTTGCTGAATACTTTTTCGAATGAAGAGAAAAAATTTATTCAGGTTTGCTCTGATTTCAAGAATCGAACCATTGCGTTACTCGATCAGGATGGAAGCATCACAGCCAGAACAGCCTTTCAATTTTTCGATCAGGTTGGCGAAAGTGGCATTGATCTAATTTTATTGGCATTGGCATGGCGGGCGCGCGTGCCAGCTTCGGAGCTCAATCAACGGGAGTGGCTTTCAGTTTTATTGAACGCTGCAACATTTCTGGATTTATGGTTTAACCATCCGGAGATAAGCAGACCACAACCATTATTAACTGGAACAGAAATTATGCAGGATTTAAACCTGGATGCGGGACCATTGATTGGAAGGCTGTTGGGAGAGTTGAAGGAAGTACAAGCTGCCGGTGAAGTGACAGATAATGAAAGCGCTCTAATTTGGATAAAAAAACGTCTTCTCCAAATCAAAGCGCTTTAGTATTGTCTGGTTTAGAGTTATGAAGAGACGTTCACTTTAAGGGGAACAACTTCATTCGCTGCTGACATTCTGCGGCGGGTTAGATTATTGATGTGCGCGATCAATATACTGGTGGGAACGGGCTTTACAAGATAATCATCTGCACCTTTATCCAACGCCCTGGCTACTAAACCCGGATTGTCCATTACAGACAGGATTAGAATTGGCACTGAACTTATACTGCGTATATTCTCTGTAACCTGCCAACCATCCATTTTGGGCATCATCAAATCAAGGAGGACGATATCTGGATCTTGTTCTTTAACCAACCTTAATCCTTCTTCACCGGAGTTTGAGGTCAAGATTTGTGCTTTAGTGGGAGCCAGGACCAAACTCAGGAGCTCAGTCATGGCTGGGTCATCATCGATGACAAGGATTTTCATTCACTCTCCAATAATCATTTAGGTAAACCAATTATCAATCATTCAATCCTATTTTTACCTTGCAAATTGTTAACAAAAGGGTTTTCTGCTACCAATTGAGCGTTAAAGGGCGTTTTATTCATACTATTTAAAATCATGGTAGAATTCAATATTTGGTGCAAATTTCCCGCCAAGGCGGGTTTTAGTCTTTTTCGGAGGAAAAATGGTTCAAAAAACTTGGGTCTACTTGTTCAACGAAATAAAAGCAGCTGAAGCGTACGTAGGTGGAGATTGGGATAAGGTTCGTTCCCTCCTGGGTGGAAAAGGCGCTAACCTTGCGGAAATGGTTCGCATTGGGCTTCCAGTTCCTCCGGGATTTACAGTAACCACTGAAGCCTGCAATGCCTACCAGGTTGATGGGAAATTCCCTGCTGGTTTGTGGGATCAGATGATGAGTGCCTTAAAGGCAACGGAAGAAGCATCCGGGAAGAAATTTGGAGATGCCAGAAATCCGTTACTTGTTTCCTGCCGCTCCGGCGCCAAGTTCTCGATGCCGGGTATGATGGATACCGTACTGAATATCGGCTTGAACGACGAAACCGCCAAAGGAATGGTTGCTCTAACGAACAACGAGCGCTTTGTTTACGACTCCTACCGCAGGCTTATTCAAATGTTTGGCTCCGTCGTTCTGGGTATTGATGATGAGGCTTACGAACAGCCACTCGACACTGCAAAAATCGCCAAGGGTGTGAAGAACGATACTGAATTATCTGCCGAAGATTTGAAGAAACTTGTGGAGACCTTCAAGGCTGTGACCAAGAAAGAACACGGGTCTGATTTTCCACAGAATCCGCTGGATCAACTAAAACTGGCAACAGAAGCAGTCTTCAAATCCTGGAATGGTAAACGTGCCGTTGATTATCGCCGCGCAACGAACATCCCCGATGATCTGGGGACCGCGGTGAATATAGTGACAATGGTCTTTGGAAACATGGGAAATGATTCAGGGACCGGTGTTGCCTTCACACGTAATCCTTCCAATGGAGAGAAGGTCCTTTACGGTGATTACCTGCTTAATGCCCAGGGTGAAGATGTGGTTGCCGGCATCCGCAATACCGAAAAAATCCAAACCCTTGGGCGTGATCTGCCTGAAGCTAATAAAAGGTTCCTTGAGATCGTTAAGATCCTGGAAGAACATTACCGGGATATGCAGGATGTTGAATTTACAATTGAACGCAAAAAACTTTGGATGCTGCAGTGTCGTAATGGCAAACGCACAGCCAGTGCTGCGGTGAAAATTGCCGTCGATATGGTTGATGAAGGTTTAATCACGAAGGAAGAGGGTATCAGCCGAGTAACTACCGCTGATGTTGATGCCATGCTTCATCCGCAATTTTCTATTGAAACAAAGAATAAAGCCAAAAAAGAAGGATTTTTCCTGGCTAGCGGCGTCAATGCATCTCCTGGTGCAGCCGTGGGGCAGATCTATTTTGATGCCGATACCACCGAAAAGAAAGCTCATGAAGACAAACAAAAAACTATCATGGTGCGTCCTTTCACCAAACCAGATGATGTTCATGGAATGTTGGCAGCCCAGGGAATTTTGACTAGTGAGGGGGGAGCTACATCTCATGCGGCAGTGGTAGCCCGCCAATTTGGTGTTCCCTGTATTGTAGGAGCTTCAACTGTCGTTATAGACATGGAAAAGCGCCAGATGGCAGTAAATGATGTAGTGGTCAAGGAAGGTGAATGGATTTCCCTTGACGGTACCACCGGAGAAGTCTTCCTCGGACAATTGGAATTAACCAATCCAAAATTTGAGGAGCAGAAAGATTTGCTCAAGTTCCTTGATTGGGCAGACGAAGTCTGCGCGACCAAGGGAATCCGCAAAGCACCGGAAGGTTGGCCAACCACCGGGCTCCAGGTCTGGGCTAACGCCGATTATCCAAAGGATGCCCAGCGTGCCCGGGCTTTTGGTGCAAAAGGCATTGGTTTATGCCGCACCGAGCACATGTTCTTTGAACCTGCCCGCCTCCCAATTGTGCAGCGCATGATCCTGGCAAAAACCGATGCAATCCGAAAAGTTGCCCTGGATGAACTCTTACCCTTCCAACGAAAGGACTTTGACGGTTTGTTCGAAGCCATGGATGGCCTACCCGTCATCATCCGCCTCATTGATCCCCCACTGCATGAATTTCTACCTTCAGAAGAGACTCTTCTTGAAGAGGTTATCACCATGCGGGTGAAAGACGAAACCAAGGGTTTGAAGGAGAAGGAAGTCCTTCTGGATGCTGTCAAGTCGATGCATGAATCCAACCCCATGATGGGGCTGCGTGGAGTAAGGTTGTCAATAGCCATGCCGCAAATCGTGGAAATGCAGGTTCGGGCAATTTTTGAAGCCGCCGCAGACTGCACCAAACGGGGTGTGCATGCAAAACCTGAAATAATGATCCCACTCACCGGTCATGTAAATGAACTCAAGTGGATCCAACCCCGCCTGGAACGCATCGCTGCTGAGGTGATGAAGGAAAAAGCTGTAACCTTCCCCTACAAGTTCGGCACCATGATCGAGATTCCGCGGGCATGTGTTACTGCTGCTGAGATCGCCAGTGTCGCGGAATTCTTCTCCTTTGGAACCAATGATCTCACGCAAATGACCTTTGGTTACAGCCGGGACGATGCTGAACGTAACTTCCTGGTGAAATATGTAGAAGAAGGTATCCTGCCGAAGAATCCATTCCAAACCCTTGACCAGGAAGGCATTGGCCGCCTGATGAAACTGGCTGTTGATGATGGTCGCGCAGAACGGGTTAACCTTGAAGTTGGTATTTGCGGCGAACACGGCGGTGATCCTGCATCAATCGAGTTCTGCCATCGTGTTGGCAACAACTATGTTTCCTGCTCACCATTCCGGGTTCCTGTGGCACGCCTCGCTGCAGCGCAGGCAGCGCTGAAGAATCGCCAGTAATTTCCATTTTTATGAATAAACTCCCTGAGAAATCAGGGAGTTTATGTTTTTCTGACATCAGTTCAAGGGTGGGTATAAATTAATTTATATATTGCGTAATTCTCTGCAATAAACCGAATGTAATCCCTGGTTTGTTCGAATCGGATCAACTCAACAAATAGATCTACGTCTCCTTTGGCGAGTTCGTCCCATGGAATCGTCGAGCCAATACCGGCATTATAAGCAGAGAGCGCTGCAGGAACGCTTCCATCAAAATATTTGACCCAATTCTTCAGGAAATGCGTGCCCAGCCGGACGTTGACTACAGGACGATCAAGATCGGCAGTAACGAAGTTGGCAGGCCAGCTAAAGTTCACGGCGATTTCCTCTCCGACTTCGGGAATGATCTGCATCAATCCTCGCGCATCTGCACTGGAAACGATCGAAGGCTCAAAGAGACTTTCCTGCCGTATGACGCTGAAGAGCAGAAGAGGATCCATACTATTCTCGTTAGCCGCAGACACAATGATCTCACGAAAGAAAATCCCAAAGCGTATGTGATTGAAATATACTGGGGCCAGTGTAAGTGTATCTGCCTGGCTTAATCCAGCCTGATCCAATACCTGCCGACTCGATAACACAGCTACCTGGTAATAACCGTGTTCAACCAGGTAATTCAACAGCCGATACGTATTTAAGGGATCGGTTGATAGGTCCTCCCTGAGGGCGTCAAATTCACCGCGTGCGGAATCACGCAAACCAAGGCGGGTAAACTCATTTCCTCTTTGAAACCTGGAAAAATTATTTAATGCGGCGGTATCGGAAAGGTTGGTTGCTGGGTCAAGTTTGAATGTCGTGATCATCCATTCATCAGCGGTAACCTTATCAAGTGCGAGATCAATGGAAAGGTCGGCGTTGGTGGAGGGTGGGAATGGATTTGATCCGTTGATCTTTTCATTCGCTCGGATGCTGTAATAACCAGTTGGGTCTGCAGCCGCAGCCTGCTGATAATATCCCATGCTTTCATCCTTTTGCCCAATTGCCTCCAGGCATTTTCCGACCCAAAAATAAGCCGCAGCTTGTTCCTCAGGTGAAAGTGCAAGAACGATGATCCTCTGAAAAGTAACCTGGGCTTGTTCAAACGAGCCGAGTCGAAAATACACGATCCCAGCCTGAAACAGCCCAGAATACGCCTCGTCTGCACTCGGGTATTCATTGATAATCCTTTCCCAGGTTGCAGCAGCCTGGCTCAGGTATCCACTCAATTCGAAAATTCGCGCAGCCCGGTAGAGAAAATCGGGCGCATTGGGAGAATCAGGAACCTTCGCGACGAAGGATAAAAGTGTATTTGCTGCATCAATAGGCCGCTCAAGCCTGGAATAGAGCGTGGTCGATTTCTCGAGGAAAGCAGTGGCGTATTTTTCGTCCTGGGGGTGATCCTGAATGAGTTTATCCCATTCTGCGATCTCTCCTTCATAATCACCCATGTTATATAAACTTAGAGCTCTATAGTAATGAATAATTCCATCGTGCGGCGGCCGGGTGAAAAGATAACGGTCAAATGCCTCAGTCGCCAGTCCGTACTCACCGGCATAATAATCCACAATCCCACGCATAAGGTCATTGACAGGTTGGTTTGCCTCCACCAGGGCTACAAGTCCCGAATAAGTGTCAAAGTAGATGGGGAAGTTTTCTACGGAAGTCTGGAACCTCGCGTAAGCTTGTTCAGGTTCATTAATTCGTAAATAAATTTGACCGAGCAGCAAGTTTACCTGCGCTCTAACGGCATCATTGATTGAGGAATCATAAAGCAGTAGATATGCGTTAATGGCAGCAGGATCATCACCGGAGGCTGCAAGTTCTTTTGCGATCTTTATGTCAAGAGTATCTGTGTCACCGGGCACGCTCTTTTCTCTAGAAACACGGTAAGCTGTTAACGCATTGACGTGATCGTCCAACGCACTATAGGCGTCCCCCTGCATCTCATAGATCTCACTATCAAGAGGACCGGGTTCCAACCTGAGGTAATTGCCGTAGGCTTCCGCTGCAGGTCTGTATTGACCCAGCTTTTCATATGCTTTTGCAAGGTAGAAGTAGGCTGTATTTCTGATCTCCCCTTCGGGCACATTGGTCAACAACCAGTTCAATTGTTCGACCGCTGAGGAGTTATTAGATTGGAGGTACAAAACACGGCCTACACCGAGCTGCGCGGCAGCAATGATCTCTGGATCAGTGGATTGAGCGCGGGCTGTCCAGAATTCGTTCAACGCTGCCTCATAATCCCCGGCCAACATATGCGCTTCTCCCAGGGAGATGCGGGCTTTTGGCTGCGGTGTGGGAGCGAGGGTTGGAGTGGGGGGAACGCTGGTACCCACCAGTTCAGAGAGTAATGAATTTTCATCAGAGCTTTGCGAACAAGCGCTCAGAATAATGCTTGTCAGCAGGATTATTAGGATTAATTTCTTCATCGTTATAACCTTTTCATCGCAAGACCGGTTCCTTACTGCACGTTTTTGAGTAAGGTGGATTGAATTCTGAAATCATAGCATAAATATTGTCATTCTTACGGAAGCATGTTAAACTTAGTCGGAAGGAACGCTCTCCACTGAGGGCGTTTTTTGGTGGAACTATGAGAACCATCGAGTGGAATACCAATCATAATTCTGTAATCCTGATCGACCAACGTGCTTTACCAGGCGAGCTTGCGCATTTGGAGTGCCGAAATGCGGACGAACTGATAGACGCAATACGCACCATGGCGATCAGAGGGGCACCAGCCCTCGGAGTGGCCGGGGCGTTTGGGGTAGCGCTAGATGCATTAGCGACCGATAAAAACCAGGATTGGTTTGAGCAATTGGTTAAAAATTCAGCCAAATTGGTAATGGTCAGACCGACCGCGGTCAACCTGCATTGGGGTGTGAACCGTGCTTTGGAAATTGCTAAAAAAGAAAGAAACAATCCCGTAGAAGCCGCCGGCCTCGTGTTACAAGAAGCTCTATTAATGGCTGAAGAAGATGTGCAGATTAATCAGCGCCTGGCAGAAAATGGCGCGCACCTGATCAACGATGGAGATGTAATACTCCACCATTGTAATACCGGTGCCCTGGCAGGTGTGGATTGGGGGACGGCCCTGGGTGCTATCCGTTTTGCCCACGAGTCCGGTAAACGGGTAAAAGTATTCATTGACGAAACACGCCCACGTCTGCAGGGATCAAGGCTGACTGCTTGGGAATGCGAACAATACGGCATACCTTACGAGATCATTACGGATAATGCGGCGGGGTTTTTTCTCCAACGCGGGGAAGTGAATGCGGTTTTCTTTGGTGCGGACCGAGTGGCAGCAAACGGGGATGTGGTTAATAAGATCGGTACCTATATGCTGAGCCTGGCTGCCAAAGCCAATCAAGTTCCGGTCTATTGTGTTTTTCCTACCAGTACCATCGACTTATCAGTAAAAACTGGCAAGGAGATCGAAATTGAAGAGCGCGAAAAAGGTGAGGTTTTGGGTTTGAGTTTTGAGGGTGAACGGGTTGCTCCGGCATCAGCCAAAGCGCGGAATCCGGCGTTTGACCTGACTCCGCACGAACTAATCACCGCCTGGGTAATCGAGAAAGGGATCATGTTTCCGCCATTTGGCAGCAATTTGGACCATAGCGTTTATAATTTGAAGCAAGAAGGTAAATAATGTCTATTGTCATAACAGGGTCGATCGCATTTGATTATTTAATGACCTTTCCGGGAAAATTTCGGG
The DNA here is from genome assembly GCA_964533735.1 of uncultured Anaerolinea sp. Taxonomy (GTDB): domain Bacteria; phylum Chloroflexota; class Anaerolineae; order Anaerolineales; family Anaerolineaceae; genus UBA6107. The sequence continues at coordinate 90,283 of CAZHMD010000006.1, forward strand.
ATCACATACTGCCGGACAAACTCGACAAGATCAGTCTCTCCTTCCTGGTAGACAGCATGACCCGTCAGCGTGGGGGAGTTGCGCCAAATATTGCGTATTCACTGTCGTTGCTTGGTGAAAAGCCCCTGATCTTTGCAACCGCCGGGCAGGATTTTTCAGACTACCGTGCCTGGTTGGATTCTCATGAGATCAATACCTGGTACATCCAAAATATCGCTGATAAGTTCACCGCATCCTTTTTTGTCAACACAGATCTGGAGAACAATCAGATTGCCAGTTTTTATACCGGAGCCATGGCAGACGCTTCCAATTATTCGTTAAAAATCATTGAACCCGGTGAAGCAGATTACGTGGTAATAGCACCCAATGATCCCAGCGCGATGCAGCGCTACGCAGAAGAGTGCGTTGAACTTGGCATTCCGTACCTGTTTGATCCTTCACAACAAGTGGCAAGAAACCCGCATGAAGATTTGAAATACGGAGTTTCTCATGCTCACGCAGTGTTCTGCAATGATTATGAGTTTGAACTTTTACAGAAGCACACAGGGTTTTCTGCTTCTGAAATTGAAAAAAAGGTTACCTTGCTGGTTGTAACTTTGGGGATCAAGGGGGCATTGGTAATGTCAGGTGGTAAACACTACGAGATTCCGATCGTTCCTGCCAACAACGTAGCCGATCCTACCGGAGTGGGGGATGCCTTTAGGGGTGGATTCCTGAGGGGCTATCGCCTGGGTATGAGCCTGCAAACATGCGGTCAGATGGGTGCCCTTGCAGCCACATATTGCATTGAGCACAAAGGGACTCAGAACCATTTCTACAAACCAGCACAATTTGTAAAGAGATATCGTCAACATTTTGATGATAACGGTGAATTAGACCAACTACTATAGAATTTTGGAGGCTACAAAGAATGGCAAATTATGATGTTAAGGATATGAAATTAGCGGAAGGCGGCAGATTAAAGATCGCCTGGGCAGAACGGGAAATGCCGGTTTTGCGGTTGATCAAGGAGCGTTTCACCAAAGAACAACCCCTAAAAGGGATGCGCATCTCGGCATGCCTGCATGTAACCACAGAAACAGCCAATTTAATGAAGACACTTCAGGCAGGTGGAGCTGATGTGGTTCTCACTGCTTCGAACCCTTTATCCACCCAGGATGAAGTAGCGGCTTCACTTGTCTCCCATGATGAGATTGCCGTCTACGCTGTCAAAGGTGAAAATAACACAACTTATTACAAGCACATCAATGCCGCGCTTGATAATAAACCGCATTTCACCATGGACGATGGCGCAGATCTGGTCAATGTATTACACAAGGACCGCCGTGAATTGCTCCCGAATGTAATTGCTGGTACAGAAGAGACAACAACGGGAGTCATCCGTTTGCATGCCATGGCGGCTGATAAAGCGTTGAATTTTCCGATTGTAGCCATCAATGATGCGCTTACCAAACACTTTTTCGATAACCGCTACGGTACCGGACAATCTACAATTGACGGCATTGTACGCGCAACTAACATTCTTCTTGCAGGCAAGAACTTTGTGGTTGCTGGTTACGGCTGGTGTGGTCGTGGATTGGCATCGCGTGCCAGGGGCATGGGCTCAAATGTCATCGTAACAGAGGTTGACCCCTTAAAGGCGCTGGAAGCTCTTATGGATGGCTATCGGGTAATGCCGATGAAGGATGCTGCCAAGATTGGTGATATCTTTGTCACATTGACAGGTGATATCAACGTCATTGATGAAAAACATTTTGCTGTGATGAAGGATGCCGCCATTGTTGCCAATTCGGGGCACTTTAATGTTGAGATCAATATCCCGGGGTTGGCGAAGATGTCAAAATCCAAGCGCCTGGTTCGCCCATTTGTTGAAGAATACGTAACTGGCGATGGACGGCGGATTTATATCCTGGGCGAAGGACGCCTGATCAACCTGGCAGCTGCAGAAGGTCACCCCGCTTCTGTAATGGATATGTCATTTGCCAACCAGGCACTCTCACTCGAGTATTTGGTCAAAAACGCATCCAGGTTGGAGAATAAGGTCTATTCTGTGCCGGAAGTGATCGACCAGAAGATCGCTGAGTTAAAACTTGCCGCCATGGGGGTCAGGATCGATAAGTTAACTGCAGAGCAGGTTAAATACCTGGATTCCTGGGAAGAAGGTACATAGATCGGTACATGTTCAAGATTGCCACCACCAGCAGGTATTCCTGCTGGTGGTTTTTTATGGGTGGTAAACAGCCATATACCCCAGCACTGAGAATGAATTCAGGAAACTAGCTTTTGAGCGCCAATAAACCATGCTACCGTCAACGACAGTGACGCCATATTCATCGTATCCAATGACGATCACTGTATGTTCATAACGCGCCACTGTTGTGGTGTTTCCACTTTCGCTGGTGTAGCTAACGGGAGTCCCGTTCCATACATTGCCGATTACCCAGGCAATTACCGGATTACCAGAAGCGATCTGCTGTTTAATTTCATAATAAGTCATTCCCTTCCTGGCAGTGGCGGGAACGCCATATTCTCGAAGAATCGATGCAATAGGTTCAGCATGTACGCCGTAGGAATTAGGAGGGAGTTGACCTTCCGTGCCATACGGAAAACCCACAAAACCCACCTCAGGGTCATCTGATGAAGGTAACGCAGATTGGATGGAAGACTCACTGGCAGAAATTCCATAAAAGGCTGCCCAATCCGATGCAGAGCGGGATTCGCAGGAAAGCGATTGGCTCTGAGCGTGGCCGACCACTCCACTTACAATATGCTCAACCGGCAAGCCATCAGATGAGGTGGCTGTTGCCACAGGTGTGTTTGTAGGCAGGGGTGTGAAGGTTGGGGTGGGAGTATTTGTGGCTGTTGAAGTGGGTGTCAGGGTTGGGGTTGGTGTTAGAGTCGCTGTAGGCGTGGGTGTATCGGTGGGTAGAGGTTGAAAGGGTGTTGGGGAGCTGGTTGGGTTGATCGAATCTCCCGAAACAATTGTCGCGGTATTTGCAACCCAAAATATTGCCTGAACTGGTTGCGCATTTGACAGTATCAAAAACACCCCGATGTTGGCAATGACCCCCAGCAGGAGGATCCAAAGTATAAATTTAAGGATGCGATTTGGGTTGGATTTCGTGGTCATCGTATTTCAGAAATGGATTAAGGTGCAGTAACCACGATCTCAATATAGATTGGATCTCCAAAAGGGCTTCCTGCAGGGTCGTGTGCTTGCCACGCACTGCGATAACGTCCGGGTTCAGCCGGGGCGACAAATTGAATTTGGACAACAGCCTCACTGCCTCCACGAGCCGGGACCAGTTGTTGTGGAGAGGATGCTCCCAGCGCGTCTCCTGCAGTTAATTTTATCGAATAGGTTTCATCCCAATTACAGGTTCCGTTGTTCTTTACCTGCCATTGTTTTTCAAGAATCGAGCCAGCAGTCACCTGGCTGCCATCCGGAATTGAGAGATCATTCAACCACTGGAGGATGTTTGTACAGGCAGTCTGAGGTGTCTCACCTGCGGCAGGAGGGCTGCTTACTGTGCTTACAGATAACGAAGTGGGTTGGAAGGTCGGTGCAACAAACAGGGGAGACTGCCCTTCTGCTGGAACGGTGCGCGTTAATCCAATGGATTGACACCCCGCCAGAAACAGGCAGGTGGTCAACACCAGAAAAATCAGAAGATGTGTGACTCGTCGAGGTTTAAGCATGGATCCAGTTTATTCGCTATCACCAGAATCGTCAGCAGAGCCGCCCAGATCCATGGGGAGTTCACCACCCATGGCGCGTTCGCGGACTGTTTTCTCGATCTCATTGCACAATTCAATGTTCTGCCGGAGGAATTCTTTGGCATTTTCACGGCCCTGACCCAGGCGCATGTCGTTGTAAGAGAAGAACGCTCCGCGTTTTTGGATCACTTCCATGGCAGCCGCAAGATCAATGATGTCGCCTTCCTTGGAGATGCCTTCGTTATACATGATGTCAAATTCCGCAGTGCGGAATGGAGCTGCAACTTTATTCTTTACCACACGAACCCGGGTACGGTTACCAACTATTTCCGGTCCGACCTTAATGGATTGAATACGGCGGGTATCCAGGCGAACTGAGGCGTAGAACTTCAGCGCCAGGCCGCCGGGGGTCGTTTCAGGATTACCAAACATGATGCCAATTTTTTGCCGTAATTGATTAGTGAAGACAACCGCTGTTTTGGTCTGGTTGATAGCGCCGGAAAGTTTTCGCAGCGCTTGAGACATCAAGCGGGCTTGCATGCCCATGCTGGCGTCACCCATGTCACCTTCGATTTCGGCGCGCGGGACAAGGGCTGCCACGGAATCAACGACCACGATATCGACGGCACCGGAACGAACCAATGTCTCGCAGATCTCAAGAGCCTGTTCACCTGTATCTGGCTGTGATACAAGCAGGGCTTCAGTATCAACACCCAATTTGGCGGCGTATGCCGGGTCAAGGGCGTGCTCCATGTCTATGAAGGCTACCGTTCCGCCAAGTTTTTGGGCTTCTGCGAGGATATGCAAACAAAGGGTGGTCTTCCCGGAGGATTCAGGTCCGTAAATTTCCGTGATGCGACCGCGTGGAATGCCACCGACACCCAATGCCAGATCGAGTGAGAGAGAACCTGTGGGGATAACCTCAACGGTAAGCGAGTGGGCTTCACCCAGTCGCATGATCGAGCCCTCTCCGTATCGTTTTACAATATCACCCAAGGCTTTGTCCAACACAGCGCGCTTTGCCTCGCTGGCAGGTTCATTGCGGTCAAAGGGTTCAAAAACGTTTTTTTCAGATACGGGTTTTTTCGCCATGGTCAAGTCTCCTCTGAGCAAATGTGAGTTAATTATAGTATGAATAATTTTATAATATTATAGTACAAATGTTCAAATATGCAAGTTAGAAATTAATTGATGGCAATTTTGACTATTGACTTTTTATTCCAATGTTTGTATCATAAACGCTAATTAACAATTGAATAACGAGAGATTCAGCGGCTGCATCTCAGAAATGAGATGACGAGGTGGAGGTTCTCCTTCGCGAGAGGGATGTTAACCCTGGGCAGATTTCAGGGGAAAATCGAACGATCAGCGGATGCCTCCGAAGCCTGACCCAGGCTTCTTTCTCCCTTCCAGAAAAGTCCAAGCGCAAACCCGGTTGGTGACGACCGGTACAAGGCGAGGACAAAGGTAAGGTGATTAATCACCTTCATTGTATTGGAAGGGCTGCGCATAATATCGTATACCGATTGAAGCATGCCCTGGCGTGCTTTTTTTATTTTAAGGAAAGGGATTCCTATGGACAAGAAAGAGTTACTGGCTCGGATCGAAAAAGATGAAGTGAAGTTTATTTCATTCCAATTCACAGATGTTACAGGAACGGTTAAGAGCCTGGATGCACCAGTCAGCAGGCTGGAAGAGGCGATCGATGGCGGTATCTGGTTTGATGGCTCCTCTGTTGAGGGATTTGCCCGTATCCAGGAAAGTGACATGCATTTACACCCGGATATTGAATCGTATGCGGTCCTCCCGTGGACGCCAGTGGACATGCGCCGTGCGCGACTGTTTTGTGACATTTTCCATCCGGACGGACGCCCGTTTGAGGGGGATCCGCGTGGATTGCTTAGAAGAAGACTGGCGGAGTTAAGAAAGCGTGGTTGGGCGTATATGGTAGGTGCCGAACCAGAATTCTTCCTCTTTCGAAAGAACGGGGTTGATTCGATCCATCCAGTGCCACATGATGTTGGCGGATATTTCGATTTTTCTCCAAATGATGAAGCAGTGCGTGTGCGAACAGAACTAATGCAGGCTCTTGATTCGATGGGACTTGAGGTAGAGGTGGGGCACCATGAGTGCGCCCTCGGTCAGCATGAGATTGATTTTCGATTCAGCGATGCGCTTCGTTCCGCAGATAATGTCTTGACCTTGAAGTACACTGTAAAAGCCATTGCTGCCCAGAATGGATTAATGGCATCCTTCATGCCAAAACCCATCTTTGGGATAAATGGGTCTGGAATGCACTGTCATCAATCATTGTTTGATAAGAAAGGCAACAATCTCTTCTTTGATGATACCGATGAATTTCGATTGTCAAAAATAGCTTATGGATTTATTGCCGGCCAACTTGAACACGCCAGAGGTTTCTCTGCAATCACCGCGCCAACAGTCAACTCATACAAGAGACTGGTACCCGGGTACGAAGCACCCGTTTACGTCGGCTGGGCTCAGACCAATCGCTCAGCCCTAATTCGCATCCCGCGTTTTGTGGAAGGGCAGGCTAAAGCTGTACGCGCGGAGTTGCGCTGCCCTGATCCTTCCTGTAATCCATACCTGGCTTATTCCGTCATGCTTTCGGCAGCCCTGGATGGAATTGACCGTGAATTACAACCCTCGAAACCATTAAACAATATCAATGTTTATGATATGAGCCGCGAGGAACGCCAGCGGAAACATGTGGCGGAACTACCGGGTTCCCTGCTTGAAGCATTATCATTGCTCGAACAGGACAAAATGATCAAGAATTCTCTTGGGGAGAGTATTTATTCTGCTTTTGTTCGCGCCAAACAGGAAGAATGGGAAGAATACCGCTTGCACGTTATGGATTGGGAAGTTGAACGGTACCTTGAAACCACGTAACCCGTGTAATTATTAAATAAAAAGACCACGCATAGATTGCCGCATGCGAGGTCTTTTTATTTTAGATTAAGAAACTGGCTCATGGATTCAAAACCTGTTGAATACATTCAAGCCAGGCTTTTGATGTCTCCGTTAAGTCACCACCGATTATCGCGAGAATTGGTGAGGAAAGAAGAGATAAATCAAAATCACCGGCAATAGATACTCTTTTCACTTCCTCTGAGAGGAAACGTGACGGCAGAAACCCGATAGCGTTTGGAATTTGTGCAATTTCATTAACCATAGCTTCACTACCCGGCATTAGCTGTGTTGAGGAATTAGGTGTGTTTGATCCTTCGAAGAAACCGGATACAAATAACCGTTGAGTTTCAGATCGATTAGAGTAACCGTATAACTCCACGACGTGTTCCTGATAATCATCTGCAGGTTGAGAAGAAAAGCAATCCGCACATTCAGCAAACACATCCCCCCAGGTGCGTAACTGGGCGGAGTAGATTTTCTGGATAAGATCAGGTGAGAGGGAAGTGAGAGGATTTTCAGCATTAACAACGAGGACTAATTGCTCCGTTCCAATCTCGTAAGCAGCGGCAGAAGGATTCTCAGGAGGACCCCATTGAAATAATACTTGCTCAGATCCACTGAGTTGCTGATTGGGAGTTGATTTATGGGTTGTGATCGCCAGTCCGGGTATTGAATCCGTGCAAACTGTCATTGCGGGAAGTAGCCAGCTCAGCGAGGACGTATAGCCCACTTTAATTGGGGTATCGCTTGGGTTGGCTGTATTCAGTGCATTCTGTGACTGATTATTGTTGACTTCAGTCACAACTTGCGTCTTTTGCAGGCTGGTGAGGTTTCCCGCAGTGGCATCGTTCTTGATCATACCGATTCCCAGGACGACCAAGGCAAATATTACGCAATAAACTGCAAAAACATACAAGGGTCTTTTCCCAAGGAATTTGAGTAACCAATGAATGGACAGATAGCCAACCAGAAGCGCAGACAAAACTCCCACCAATAACACAGGCAGGAATTCGCTAAGATTAGGAACTTCGAGTACGTCCTTGATGCTGACCAAACCTGCTCCGATCATAACCGGGATTGACATCAGGAAGGAAAAGCGTGCTGCGCTGGGACGATCGATATTCCGGGTCATTCCACCTGCAATAGTCGAGCCAGAACGGGAAATACCGGGGAACAATGACAATGCTTGGAAGATGCCGATCCAGAGGGCGTCCAGCCACTTGATTTCAGATAATGTCCTGGTGCGTTTTCCGACTACTTCCGCCAGAATGAGGATTGCAGCAGTGACTAACAAGAAGAGTGCGGTAGTAGTGGGGGAATTAAAGGCTGCTTCGACCTGGTCCTTTATCAAGACACCCGCAATCCCGGCAGGGATGGTTGCCAGGATCAAATACCAGCCCAAACGGGCAGGTTCTCCCTCGAACGGTTTTCGGTCAACCAGGGCTTTTATAAAACCGCGAACGATTACCCAGAGGTCATTCCAAAAGTACAGGATTACCGCCACCAGGGTGCCAATCTGTACCAGCACACTGAACGGAAACACTTGAACCTCGGGGATTTTCCAACCCAAAAGGTAAGGGACGAGTACCAGGTGGGCAGAGGAAGAAATAGGCAGAAACTCTGTTAGCCCTTGGATTATTCCCAGGATAAGCGATTGCAGGAGAGTCATTTTTGCTCCTTATCGTTGAGATAGCGATGCAGGTAGGAAGTCGCGAAGGTCTCAAACTGCCGGTTGAGGATAGCCTCGCGGGAACGTTCCATCAAGTGAACAAGGAAACGCACATTATGGATCGAGATCAATGTAGACGCCAGCATTTCTTTAGCCACGATGAGATGCCTCAAGTAAGCCAGGGTGAAGGTACGGCAGGTGTAACAATCACACTCTTCATCGATCGGGCGCGGATCCCGCGCGAAACCGGCATTCATCAGGTTGATCCGTCCTTTGTGGGTAAAGGCCGCCTGATGCCTTGCAAGGCGTGTAGGAAGGACACAGTCGAAAAAATCCACACCACGCAAGACACCATTCAGTAAATCCTCGGGGGTCCCAACGCCCATCAGATAGCGGGGTTTGTCATGTGGTAGGTATGGATTGAGATGCTCAAGCGTGGAGTACATCTCACTCTTTGTCTCACCGACGGATAAACCGCCAATCGCAATTCCAGGGAGGTTCATTGAAGCTACAAACTGGGCGCTTTCTTCGCGTAGAGCAGGCTCGACACCACCCTGGATGATCCCAAAGAGCGCCTGGTCTTCGCGAGTTTTCGCGTTTATGCATCTTTCCAACCACTGATGTGTACGCTGCATCGCTTTGCGAATGTAAACAGGATCATTCGGATTGGAGCACTCATCAAACGCCATGATGATATCCGCTCCCAATTTCTCCTGGATGTGGATGGAACTCTCCGGGGTAAAACGGTGCATCGACCCATCGATATGGCTTTTAAATGTGACGCCCTCATCATCAATTTTGCGCATATCCGAAAGAGAAAAAACCTGGAATCCGCCGGAATCTGTGAGCATTGGCTTAGACCATTGCATAAAGGCATGCAATCCCCCCATCTCAGCCACCAGGTCAGCGCCAGGACGTAAATACAGGTGATATGTATTTGAGAGAACCAGGCTGGCACCGGTCTCGGCTATCTGAGTTGGTGTGAGGGATTTTACGGTTGCCTGGGTGCCTACCGGGGCAAACAAAGGGGTTAGCATATCTCCATGCGGGGTGTGGAAAATACCGGCGCGTGCTAATTTTTCCTGACCGATCAGCTCAAATGAGAAATTTGGAATTTTCATAACCTGCCAATTATAGCGCCCAAATCCATGAGATCATCATCAGGATTGTAAGATAGGCTAATCCTGTCAGAGGAATTCCGACACGGGCAAAATCCTTTAATTTATAACCGCCTGGATTCATAACCATGACATTAACTGGATGGCTGACCGGGAAGATGAATGCCAGGGAGCACCCAAGTGCCACAGCCATGGCAAGTGGATGGGGATTAATCCCCAGAGATTGGGCTGCCTGGAGCGCAACCGGAATAATGACGATCGGGGCAACCGGTCCACTAATGAATAACGCCAGCAGCATGGAGAATAAGAGAAAAGCTGCCACAACCCAAACCGGTGAGATACTTCCAAGCAGGGGGATCATCGTTTGTATAGCGTCTTCAGCCAATCCGGTTTTTTGAATGGCGATGGTTAACGGCCACATGCCGGCGATGAGGAAAATTGGTTTCCATTCAATACGTTGAAACGCATCCGTGATCGACATGCAGCCGGTTAGCATCAATACCACCGCCCCGGTAAGGATTACGAGTGCAACCGGGTAGAGATCCAGCGAAGCAAGAGTAAGAGTAATAAGGGTGATCGCCAGGGCAAGGCCGATCTTTTTTGGACGGAAAACAGTATCAGGGTCTTCCTCGAGTAACATCATATCGTGGTCATAACGCAACGATTGGATCTGATCTGCTGTTCCCTGGACGAGTAAGGCATCGCCGAATTGAAGGGAAAGACGGTTGAAATTCTCAGTGATGGGCTTACCATGTCGCCAAATCCCCAACACATTCAGACCGAGCCGATTGCGTATATCGATCTCACAAATATTCTTGCTGATCATGCGTGAGTGTGGAGTGATCATCACCTCAGCCAGGGGTTCTTCATCATTTATCAAGGTTGTCGTGACCGAATTCGATAAATCGTCTACAAGTCCGAGTGGCGTAATCACTGAATCAGATACCGCCCCCGTGATGAGCAATATGTCATTGGCTTCGATCTTCATCCTAGGGGGTGTTGAATTAAAAATCTTTTTTCCGCGATGAACGGCGACAATTTGGATTCCCGCCTCGGATTCCCATCCACCTTTCAGAATGGATAGATTCGCCATAGGTGACTCGGGTAGTATTCGCACTCGTCGAAAGCGTTGGTCTGGAAAATACTGATTCTGCAGGCGTTCCGAGAGACGTGTAATACCTTCACTATCGTTTGCAATTTTGGCAGGCAATAATTTTCGGCCAAGAGTTACGAGGTAGATTATTCCAACCAATGCAACAGGACCGCCGACCGGGAAATAATCCAACAACCCAAAACTCTCCAGATTGGCTTGTTTCAAAGCTCCGCTAACGATGATATTGGCAGTTGTCAATAGGGTAGCCATCCCTCCAAGAATAGTCCCAAAAGCCAATGGGATGAGCAATCTTGAAGGGGAAATCCTGCTGCGGCGAGAGAGGGACATCACAGCTGGCAATAAAACACCAACTGCAGCAATATTGTTCATAAACAATGAAAGCAAAGCGCTGGAAAGAGTCACAAAAAGGACGGTTAATATTTCGCTTTTTCCGCCTAACCTATAGAGGATCTTCCCGAGTGCATTGGCTGCACCAGTTTGCTGCAAGGCAACCGAGATCATGGAAATGCCAAGGATTGTCATCACCGCGGAACTGCTGAACCCGGAAAAAACCTCGCTCGAGGAGACTACTTGCGTCAACCCGAGAGCCAGCATCACCATTAAAGCAATCAGATCCGGCCGCAGACGCGATCCTACAAGGAGGATGATGGCGATGAAGATGATCACAATTGTGATTATGGATGTCATGGTCTGTTCATTCTATGATACCAACAATTTTACTCTACTCGTTTGAAAATAAATTATATGACTTGCACTAGGTGATTGGGTCGTTTATACTAACACGCATGTCCCATCATGACCAAACAACCTGGATTGAAGTCAACCTTGCCGCAATTCAACGCAATATCAAGCGTTTAAATACGCTTACTGGCAAACCTGTGATGGCAGTTGTAAAAGCCAATGCCTATGGTCACGGCTTGATCGAAGTATCCCGTGCCGCTGCTGAGGCCGGCGTTATTAGGTTATGCGTGGCACGCCTGGAAGAAGCCCTGCGGGTGCGTGAGAAAGGCATCCAGACGCCTATCCTGGTAATGGGATACATTATGCCCGTAAGAGTAACTGAAGCAATTGAAAATAATATCAGTCTCATGGTGAATTCCCTTGACCTGGCACGGCAGTTTAATGATGCTGCAGCTGCCGGCAAAAATACGGTTGATGTTCACGTGAAAATTGACTCAGGTATGCACCGCCTTGGTTTGTTGGCGGATGAGATTGAACCATTCTGCCGTGAAGTAAAAAAATTACGTCACCTTAATATTGAGGGGCTTTTCACCCATTTTCCGAATGCAGACGACGTGGCGGATGTATCCACGCAGGAGCATATTGCAGCTTTTACTACTGCGGTTGAGCACTTCCGCTCAGCAGGAATTAACCCAAGCGTCATTCATGCTGCCAACTCAGCTGCGGCGATTTATTTCCCTGAAGCGCGATTCGATGCCGTCCGACCTGGGATCGCCATTTACGGCTTGAATCCTGATTTTGGCGCTCCACTGCCAGACGGGTTTGAACCCGCGTTAACCTGGATGGGTAGACTGTCCTCGATTAAGATGATTCCACCTGGTGAGGGAATCGGCTATAACTATCGCTACCACACTTTAAGAACTGAGCGCATTGGTGTGGCTTCTGTTGGATACGCTGATGGACTGCGGAGACGATTAGGCAACATCGTACTCATCGGTGGAAGACGTGTCCACCAGGTTGGCGGGATGTGTATGGACCAATCGATCTGGCAGTTGGATGGGGTTCCGGATGCAAAGGTTGGAGATGAGATCGTGTTCCTTGGAAGGCAGGGAGATGAATGCCTTACCGCTGAAGAAATAGGGCAACTATGGGGTTCAAACAATTACGATGTCGTGTGTGGGCTGGCAGCCAGGGTACCGCGTTACTATTTTTATCTCTAGAAAGTAGATGAAATTGTCCAATACAAATTTATCCAAAAACTGGTGGACTTATCCTATCCTGCCCGGGGAAGTGAACAGGCGGTTGGAAAATTACCCCCGTTTCTTGCGGCAGGTCTTGTTCAACCGGGGGATCACTGATGCTGACCACGCTGTGGTCTACCTGAAAGCCCAGGATCCTAACCATGATCCATTTCAATTAATTGGCATGAGCGAGACGGTCCAACGACTGTTACTGGCGATCGACCAGAATGAAGAGATAGCGATATATGGTGATTACGACGTTGATGGCGTAACAGCCACAGCCTTGATGGTCCAGGTTTTACAAAGATTTGGCGCGCATGTCGATCGATACATCCCCAACCGATTTGATGAAGGCTATGGACTTAACAATTCTTCTTTAGATGAAATAAAAAAAATATTCGATTCGAAGGTCATTCTAACGGTAGACTGCGGAATTCGATCTCCCCGGGAAGCTGAATACGCTCGCGAGCTGGGTATTGATCTGATCATCACCGATCACCATTTTCCGCAGGATGTGCTGCCGAATGCCTTTGCCATCATTTGTCCGAAACAAGAGGGCGACCCTTATCCATTCAAGGAACTCTCAGGTGTTGGAGTTGCGTACAAGATCGCCCAGGCGCTTTTTGCCACACGCAAGGTCGGTGATTGGAGCGCGGATGATTGGCTTGACCTGGTAGCCCTGGGTACTGTTTCAGATCTTGTGCCACTCGTGGATGAGAACCGTGCATTGGTGAGGAAAGGTCTGCAGCAAATCCGTTACGGTCATCGTGTGGGAGTGCGGGCTTTGTGCGGGGCGGCAGGGAAGGATCCAACACGCATTACGGCCGGTGATATTGGGTATGCCCTGGGACCGCGCTTAAACGCAGCCGGACGGATGGAATCTGCCTTGAAGGCCTACGATCTCCTGGTGTCTGAAAAATTTGAAGAAGCAGGATTTTTGGCACAGGAATTGGATGACCAAAATACCAGCCGGCAAAAAGCTACCCGGAACGCGCAGGAAAAAGCCGAGGATGGTATCCCAGTTGGCGAGATTTCGAACCTGATATCGTCATTTGACGAGGAGTACAGTTCGGGGATCGTCGGATTGGTGGCTTCCAAACTTGTGGAACATTATTACCGGCCGGCAATCGTTGGATCAATCGAAGGTGAGTTCATCCGGGCATCCTGCCGCAGCATCAATGAGTTTCACATCACCCGCGCTTTGGATGAATGTGCAGACCTGCTTCTCCGTCACGGTGGACATTCAATGGCTGCCGGCTTTACGGTTCACAAGGATTATAAGGATGAATTACTGCACAAACTTACCTCGATCGCTGACCGGGAACTGGATGGCATAGACCTGCGCCCGACCTTGAAAATTGATATTGAACTGATGTTGGAGGAAGTGACCCCTCGCATTTATCCCGAATTGGAGAAATTGCAGCCGACGGGTATGGGTAACCCGGCAGCCTTGTTAGCGCTAAAGAATGTTGACCTGGCAGACGTGCAGCTCATTGGCAAAGAGCGGACACACTTACGCTTCAGAGTTCCCGGTTCACAGGTTGACCAGGCTATAGCTTTCAACCAATCTCAATGGTACGAAAACTGGTTGTTAAGAAGAACGAAGTTTGACCTCGCGTTTACCATTGAAATCAACTCCTTCAATGGTAAAGAGACTCAACAACTGCAAATTAAGGACATGAGACCTTCCGGTTAATCGCATATGAAGACTCCCCCATCCAGGTTAAAAGCCATTCTCATCGCACTCCTCGTCACCGTAATCTGGGCAACCTCATGGGTGTTCATAAAAATCGGCTTGGAGGATATTCCCGGATTGACTTTTGCCGGGTTACGTTATTCCCTGGCTGCCATAATCCTTCTGCCATTTTTATTGCGTCCTAAAGTGCTGGCTGAGATAAAACAGTTAAGTAAAAAAGTCTGGATTCAACTCATCATCATGGGCTTTTTTCTTTATGCTGTCGGTCAGGGGGGTCAATTCCTTGGATTATCCTATCTGCCTTCAGTCACCGTCGGGCTAGTATTAAATCTGACCTCATTGTTTGTGGCTATGGTCTCGTATTACGCGATCAGAGAAAAACCGTCCTGGTTACAATGGACGGGAGTTTTGTTAAACCTGGGAGGGATTCTATTTTATTTTGCACCTTTTAACGGGCTTAACGGGAATATCCTGGGATGGTTATTTGCATTTCTAAGCCTGTTGGGTAATGGTGTGGGCACATTAATGGGTCGCAACTTAAATAAAGGCGGACGCATAAGTCCTATTATCACGACAACAATTAGTATTGGGATCGGCTCTCTGATAATGCTTGGCGGGGGAATTCTTTGGCAAGGATTACCGCCACTTAGCTTGAAGAGTATTGGGATCATTGTACTGCTTGCGTCAGTCAATACTGCATTGAGCTTTACGTTGTGGAATTACACACAACAAACATTGAGCGCTACCGAATCCTCAATTATCAACAATACTATGCTCGTCCAGGTCGCAATTCTTACCTGGATATTTCTTGGCGAAAACCAAAGTCCAAGGCAAATCATTGGTCTCATCCTGGTCACGATAGGGGCAGTGATTGTTCAGCTAAAGCTTAACAAATCTGGCAGGAGTGTAAAAGTGGATTAACCAAATACTCCACATGCTATAATTAATCCTACTGAATTCATTCATCATTTTCTATTTGGAGGGTTTTATATGACTGGTCAATCACCATCTTCTTCCATTCCTGCACAAAAGCCTGCTCCAGCAGCAGGACAATTTCTCCCGCCTCCAATTAATAAAGTTGAGGATACAGGTCTGGCAATTTTATGGTTGCAGGATTTGGCATT
This sequence comes from uncultured Anaerolinea sp., assembly GCA_964533735.1. Lineage (GTDB taxonomy): Bacteria > Chloroflexota > Anaerolineae > Anaerolineales > Anaerolineaceae > UBA6107. Next base: position 105,577 of record CAZHMD010000006.1, read on the forward strand.
AAAAGTCTTATACTTCCAGGGATATTTAACCGGGTATAAAATCGCCGAGTCCATGGCCCTCCCGTTTGCGGGTACGGTTGACCAAATCCTCGAAGCCCTCAAACGCGAAAAATTCATCGAGGTGCGTTCTTCACAAATGGGGTTAGGCGAAGGCGCATACCTCTATGCCATCACCGGCGCAGGAATCACCAAAGCACGTGAAGCGTTGGACCGCAGTCAATACGCCGGACCAGCTCCTGTACCTCTAGAAATCTATAATGATTCAGTACGCCGTCAAAGCCGCGGCCGCATCCAGGTGACCAACCGTCACATGCGCCAGGTATTGGGTGAGTTGGTATTCGGAGATAATACATTTCACCGTCTTGGACCCGCGGTGAACTCAGGTACTTCAATTTTTATTTATGGTCCTCCAGGAAACGGTAAAACCAGCGTAGCCCGGGCAATCGGTAATCTTATCCTTTCACAGACGATGTATATTCCATTTGCCATTTTCGTCGACGGACAGGTGATTACTTTGTTTGATTCTGTTAATCACCAGCTTGCACCTGAAGAGGAAAGTGTTACCCAAACCGGGAGAGGGGGAATGCGTAAGGATTCCCGATGGGTCAGGATCCGCAGACCCTTTATTATGGTTGGCGGCGAATTAACCCTTGCGGGATTGGATCTCGTTTTCGATGATACGCTCAAGTATTACGAAGCCCCATTCCAGGTAAAAGCCAACGGTGGTATTTTGTTGATCGATGACTTTGGTCGGCAACAGGTTCGGCCTCGCGACCTGTTAAATCGCTGGATCGTTCCCCTGGAAAATCGCATCGATTACCTCTCCATGCACACTGGTCGCAAGATAGAGGTGCCATTTGATGTTTTGGTGATGTTCTCGACAAACCTCCCGCCCAGGGATCTGGTGGACGAAGCCTTTTTAAGGCGTTTGCGTCACAAGATCGAGATCATTGACCCAAGTTTCGATGAATATCGTGAGATATTTAAAAAGGTGGCTGTTGGAAAAGGCGTTGCCTTCAGTGATGAAGGATTGGCGTATCTCCTCCAGGAATGGTATATCAAGCCTGAACGTAAATTACGTGCCTCACATCCCCGGGATATCTGCGATCAGATTCTCGATATTTCCCGATATTTGTCAGTAGAACCTGCGATGACCAAGGAGTTGTTAGATCGCGCTGCAGAATCCTATTTTGTCGAGCTTTAGCATGTTTGAAGGGTTCACACGGCCGATGATCTTTGCGCATCGTGGAGCATGTGCTCACGCACCGGAGAACACCTTACCTGCATTTGAGTTGGCTGTGGAACAAAAAGCGGATGCCATCGAACTGGATGCGAAATTATCCAGCGACGGGGTTGTGATGGTAATTCATGATCAAACTGTTGATAGAACCACAGGAAATAACGGAAAAGTAAACGAACTCACATTTTCGGAATTGAAGCAACTTGATGCAGGAAAATGTTTCGACGAAAGGTACACCGGGGTTCAGATTCCTACACTCGGGGAAGTCTTTGAAAATGTAGGGCAGAAGGTGTTGGTCAACGTGGAATTGACGAATTACAAGTCCACAAAAGATGGCCTTGTGGAGCAGGTGATTGAGGTTGTAAAGCGTCACCATATGGAAGATAGGGTACTCTTCTCTTCTTTCTTTTCTGGAAACCTCGCAAAATGTAAAACTCTTTTACCCAATACCCCTGTAGCACAATTATGCCTGCCGGGTTTACTTGGGAGCGTCGCGCGTTCAAGGTTTTTGCGGAAGGTTTCACCTCAAGTTGTTCATCCATACCTGAGCGATGTTACGAAGAGTTACGTCAACAAAGAGCATCTATGTGGAAGGCGTGTACATGTCTGGACAGTAAACGGGGAACACGACTTGGAAAAGATGTACGCTTTCGGTGTGGATGGTGTTTTTACAGATGACCCATTAAAGGCCAGGATGGTATTGGAGAAAATGTGATCCCTGTTGAATGGCTGCAAGCCGCACAGGAACGTTTAGAAGGAATTGTAAAAGAAACCCCCTTGACCTATGATGATGCCCTGGGGGTTTTTTTCAAGTGGGAAAACCTGCAAACAACCGGGTCCTTCAAAATACGCGGAGCTGCAAATAAGGTACTCTCTCTTCAGGTTTGGGAGAGAGAAAATGGGCTGATTACCTGTTCTGCTGGAAATCATGGGCAGGGAGTCGCGTTAGCTGCGCAGCGTACGGGCGCAGCATGTGAGGTTTATGCCTCTTCACATGCAACCCCGATGAAAATCGCGGCGATGCAGGCGCTGGGGGCAATAGTTCATTTAGTTGACGGGGATTATGTGGTTGCGGAAAAAACTGCAATAAAACAAGCGGAACTTTCCGGAAAAACATTCATCTCACCTTATAACGATGTGCAAGTTATTGCAGGACAGGGAACCATTGGATTGGAATTGTATAAACAATCTACTGGGTTTAATGGAATCCAATCTGTTATCGTACCTGTTGGAGGTGGAGGTTTGCTGGCAGGTATCGGTGTAAGCATGGACTCTCTACTCGTCAAACCTCGATTAATTGGAGCACAATCCGATGCTTCTCCATATATGCATTCGCTATTCTACACCGGCACCCAAAATGGAGTTATAGAGCGTGAAAGCCTCGCAGATGGACTTGCCGGAGAAGTGGATCATCATTCCCTTACGATTCCTCTGGTTGATAATTATGCAGACGAAATTATCCTGGTAACAGAAAATGAAATAACCGACGCCATTCTTTACACCTGGGAAAAACATCACCAGGTCATTGAGGGATCTGCAGCCGTGTCAGTGGCAGCAGTCCTGGCAAAAAAAGTATCCGCAATTCCTGCAATCATTATCGTTACAGGTGGTAACATTCAACCTGAACTACATCAATCAATTATTCAAAGAAAAGGTTTCTCAAAGTGAAACATCTCATCAATCTTGCCTTGCTGATCTCCATTTTTACTGGTCTCTTTTCGCCTGTCGGAAAAGCTGAAGCGGGTAATAAGTACCAGACATCGCAGGAACAGGAAAAGGCACAAGCACTTTTGGCGGGGATGACCGCCGAAGAAAGGGTTGGGCAGTTGTTCCTGGTGACTTACCAGGGAATGGACACCAGCACACAAAGTATCATTTCAAAACTTATCGAAGAACAACACATCGGAGGTGTAGTCCTTCGGGCAGATAATGATAATTTTTCGATGACCGAGGCATTGCCTGAGGCAACTCAAAGGATGATCAACGACCTTCAGTCCATAGCCTGGAGGTCCTCGATTCCGGGTGTCGAATCTTCTTCAGGTAGTTTACAGAGTGGTTCAGCGTATATTCCCCTGTTTGTCGGTGTTTCCCAGGAAGGTGACTTGGGACCCTATGATCAAATAATAAATGGGATGACGCCTTTACCCAGCGCAATGGCTATTGGTGCCACCTGGAACCCCTCCAATGCGGAGATTGTTGGTTCTGTTCTGGGTAGTGAATTAAGCGCACTGGGGTTCAATTTATTGCTTGGACCGTCTTTGGATGTACTCGATTTAGTCCGCACGGATATCGGTGATGATTTGAGCGTTCGCACTTTTGGTGGGGACCCATTCTGGGTAGGTGAAATGGGAAAAGCATTTATCAAAGGTGTTCATGTTGGTAGTGAAAACAAGATTCTCGTGATTTCAAAGCATTTCCCGGGTCGGGGTGGATCTGACCGTTTACCAGAAGAAGAGGTAGCCACTGTACGGAAATCATTGGAACAATTAAAACAGATAGAACTCTCACCTTTCTTTGCAGTTACACAAGGTGCAGCAAATATACAGGAACAAACAGACGGATTGTTGATCTCTCACATTCGCTACCAGGGTTTCCAGGGAAACATCCGTGCGACAACACGCCCCGTTTCCTTTGATGCTACAGCATTGGATCAATTATTAGGTCTGGATCAATTATCCAGCTGGCGGCAGCAGGGTGGGCTGGTTGTCAGTGACGATCTTGGGAGCCCGGCAGTCAGGAAATTCTTTGCTCCACCAGGAACAGAATTTGACGCCCGGCAAGTAGTGCGAACTGCCCTTCTGGCAGGCAATGACCTTCTTTACCTTGGAGATATCCTTTCCAGCGGGGATGATTCCTCGTACATTACAATTAAGAATATTTATAATTTCTTTCTTCAAAAATTTAACGAGGACCCGGTTTTCCAACAGCGAGTGGATGAAGCAGTTCTTCGGATTCTAACCCTGAAATATAAACTCTATCCGCTCTTTAGTATTAGTTCTGTTACAGTCCCCGAATCCAAATTGTCATCTATCGGAATTTCACAACAAGTCACCTTTGATATTGCCCGTCAGGCTGTGTCGCTAGTGAGCCCATCTGCCCAGGAATTAAACGCTGATCTGCCTAACCCCCCGCAATCCGGACAGAAGTTTGTAATTATCTCCAATGTCATCCCTCAATCACAATGCTCCAATTGCACAGACCAATCCATTTTTCTTGCACAAGAACTAAAAAATACAATTCTTCGGTTGTATGGTCCAGGAGCTGGGGAACTTGTACAGGAGAATCAGGTCAGCGCTTACACATTCGCAAATCTGCAAGCATTATTGGACGGGGTGGATAATGTTGACAATTTCAGTGGAAACCTTGACGCTGCCGACTGGATCGTGATTGCTTTTACTGAATTGAAAACCAATTCAGCTGAATCCCTGCTCTTTCAGAGATTATTTTCTGAAAAGCCTGACCTCACAACGAACAAACGGGTGATTGGCTTTGCATTCAACGCACCTTATTATCCGGACGCAACAGATATTTCAAAGTTCACTGCCTATTATGCGGTATACAGTAAAACCCCGGGTTTTATCGAGATTGCCGCGAGAGTTCTTTTCCGTGAGTTAATACCAACCGGGATTCTACCGGTTTCAGTAAACAGTATCGGTTATGACCTCATTACAGCCACAACTCCTGACCCAAATCAGGTTATCGCCTTGATGGTGGTTTCAAATTCAGAAGCTCAAAGTGAAATTGACAGCGCCGCAACATCTCTTGGACAGCCATTGATCATTAATGCCGGTGATAATATTTACATTCAGACTGGGGTAATTTACGATCATAATGGGAACCCGGTGCCTGATGGTACGGTGGCGAGATTTATCATCGATTCTCAATCCTCAAGTGGTTTAGTCGAGCAATTGGAAGCTCAGACGGAAGACGGTGTGGCAAGAACCAACTATCGAATTCCCGAAAGCGGATTGATTGAATTGAGTGTTGTAGCTGAACCTGCCACCGTTTCCCAAATTTTGCGTATTGAGATTACCGGGACGGGAGGAAAGGTAACTTCAATAGACCCGACAATCTCTCCAACGGGTTCAAATGGAGAACCAACTCCAACTTCAGGCTCAACGGTGAACGATCCAAATGGCGGTGAAGGCATTGAGGAAAGACACCTAAAAGGATACCCAAACCTCGTGGATTGGATATTATCGTCACTTATCGTTTTTTTGATTGCCGGCGGGATTTATGCCTATGGTCAAACACGGCGGAAAAAATTCTGGAACCCCTGGTTACCTTTCGCGACAGGACTCGGTGGCTACAGCGGATATGCGTTTTCGTTAATTGGAATCGGATTCATTGCTAATCGAATTCAACAAAATGGAACCATTTTCATCCTGGGGATGGTTTTTATAGGATGCCTGTTTGGCGGTGGTATCGCTTATCTGGTGAGAATTCTCAAACGAATGGAAAAAGTTGTTTAGCGTAAGATTGTCAAAAGCAAGGTTCCCAATCCGATAATTGCCAGACCTGCCAGATAACCCAGCTCTTTTTTAGAGGGGAAGGTTTGTTGCCGATAGCCGGATTGAATGCCGCTGGGAATATGGACAGGGCGGCTGCCAATAAGAGCATCGCGAAAATCCTCAACATTGTGGGGACGGTCATCTGGATGCAAACTCATTCCCCACTGAATTGTTTTTTCTGAACGCTGCGAAACAGAGGAATTAATCTGCCTGATCGGAACGAGGACAGTAGGATCAATGAACCTTTGGCGGGCATCCGCTGGCGGTTTGTTGGTTAACAAGTGATACAAGGTGGATGCGAACGAATAGATGTCACTACGGATATCCGTGTGGCCGATATCACCACCATATTGCTCCAAAGGCGTATACAGGGCTGTTCCCTGGCCTTGCAGAATGGTGATTGTCACTTCACCTGGGGCTAATACTTTGACCAATCCGAAATCGACCAGTTTAATAATCCCGTTTGGAGTCAATTTGAGGTTACTGGGTTTGATATCACGATGCAAGACGGGTGGGTTTTGAACGTGGAGGTAGCCCAACGCATCGGAAATCTGGTTAGCCCAGTCCAGCACATCCGCTTCGGAAATATTGGTTTTGATATCGCGCGCTTCAATCATCATCGTGCGCAAGTCTTTACCGGGTATGTAATCCATTACCAGATAATCCCGTTGACCGATGGAGAAAAAGTCTGAAACTTTTGGCAGATTTGGATGATCAAGGCGGGCAAGAATCGTCGCTTCTCGTTGAAATTGCGTACGCGCTTCTTTGATTAAATTGTCTGGAAGAGTTCTATCGTGCTCCACTTCTTTAAGGGCACATTGACGTCCTTCCAGACGTAAATCATCACACAGGTATATTGAACCCATGCCACCTTGTCCGATAATCTTTCGAACACGGTAACGTCCGCGGAGCGTTTCTCCTGTTTTAATCGGGATTGGCATAAATTCTCTGGTCAATCATTGGTATTTTTCTTCAATTTGTACTATTATACCTGAAGAGGTATCACAATCACGATGAGCAAGATGGCGCACCCCATGCAGAATTCTGATCACTCTCTATTCTTAAATTCCAGTGAGTATCCAACGCTAATTGCACTCCAGGGACCATTGGAAGGTAAAAAATGGGAAATTAAGGAAATCCTCTCAATCGGTCGGGAACCAACCTGTGACATATTCATTGATGACAGACAGGTGTCCCGCCAACATGCGCGGATCGTCAATACTGGCCTCGGTAAAGTTGAATTGGAAGACCTCACCAGTAAAAATGGCACATTTCACCGGGGATCGCTCGTGGATAACAAAATCGAATTGGAAGACGGTGATGTGATCCAAATTGCTTTGATCCAGAAGTTTGCGTTCTATACGTCAGATGCAACAATGCCTTTAGAGGATGTCTTTCCTCCTACAAGTATAAATACCCGATCAATTCGGCTTGATCCAAAATCAAGACGGGTGTGGGTAAATGGCGAGGAATTAAACCCGGCGCTCTCGGCGCCGCAGTTCCGATTGTTATTTGCACTCTCCGGTCAACAGGGAAGGGTGATCACGCGTAATGAACTGATCGGGATTGTTTGGAAGGACGATGTGACCGACGGTGTGTCTGATCAAGCGTTGGATGCGTTGATACGGAGATTGCGCACCCGGCTGGCTCAAATTGATTCAGAGAAGGAATACATCGTAACAGTCCGAGGTCACGGGCTGAGATTGGATGATTAAGAAAGACTGCCCGATTTTCGGGCAGTCTTTGTATTATCCCTTGAGATTCTTTTCCATCACCATTCGCAAGGCATTCTTGTAAATCGCCTTGAGTACCGTCACCATTTCTGGTGATTGGTTTCGCGCTTCTCCTTCTGCAATGATCGTATTCAGTGTCTGTAGAAAATTGTCATTGACTAAATCGCGATTTTCCTGAAGCGATTTTGCTCTGGATTCATCATCAGGAGCTTCAAGCAAGGACTGGATCAGCGCGACTTCCGGGGGCGGAGCACTCTCTTTTTCAATTATGGTGATTATCCTTTGAATTTTTTCAATTCGTGCAAGGTCATTATTCTGACGGGCATTCTCGAATTCTATTTGCACAGCCTGGGAAAAGAATTCGTCCATCCCATTAAGGTGCTTCTTCACTGCGGCTTCAACATCCTCTTCTGCCATTATGGAATTTAGCAATTTTGACCCGTCTTCAACCCTGAGTTTTAATTCATTGTCAATTTCGCGGGTGAGTTTCAATAATTTATCCCGCAAATCGATCAGGGGTTGTTTTTTATCAGCATCAGCGCTGTCGATGCGCTCGCTTAATACCTGGAAAAATTGGTAGTCCAACCCATTGCGCGTGAGGCTGACAACAGTTGTGATGGCGCTATCAGATTTCACCTCGAGCAGGATTTCCAATAGTTTTTCCCGGGTTAATCCGGTTTTACTGGCTTCCTGTAAAGCTTTCAGGGCAGCTTGTGCTTCGAGGCTCTGTGCCAGTAGTTCCTGACCTACTTTTGTCTCCTGCAGCAACTCACTTTGGAGCTCTTTAAGAAGTTGCCCAGCTTTTTCATCACCCTGTGCCAACGCAGTTTGCATAATCGAACCGAGAATGGCAAAGAATTCGCCATCAACAAGCTCAGTTTCCTGGTGAATAACAGTGATGCGATCCTCAGATTTTTGGATTCCCAGTAACCGTTGTATTAAACCAATTCGCTTCTGCTGGGCTTCGATCATTTCTTTAGTGATCCCGTCGGCTTCGAGGATCTTGTCGATCAATGTTTGATAGGTGAACATGGTTTGCGGATTGAACAGATATCCCTTGCGTTTTTCAGGAGGCAATGCCTCAACTACTTTGTTAATCAACGGACCAATCTGTTTTTCCTGGGCATTAACCGGTAATCCCAATTCAGGTGGGAAAAATGTGAGCAGCAATTCCTTCACTGGGTCGTGGTACACGACCGGTGTTGACATCAAGCCTTCGTAACCACAAGCCTGGCAGCGGGCAGTGTTGGTTCCGGGGCTCAATAATTTTTGTTTTGCAGTCGGATCCGAGGTCATATCAAAAAGCTGTTGTACTTCAGCAACGATTGGCTGCCGGCAGCGTGGACAAGAAGTTTGGATTCTAGGCATTATGCGCACTCTTTTCTATTAAAAATATTCTCAGATTATACCATTTGGATGTTTTACTTTTTTTGAGGTGTTAATAATCAGCTGAGATTGGCAGGCAAAAACAAATACGGGCACCCTTGCCCTTATTCGGGTCGATCCATATCTGGCCACCGTGGGCTTCTACAATGGCTTTTGAGAGGAACAAACCCAGACCAGCCCCCTTGGTATTCTTTACGGCATCCGCAGCTCTGTAGAACCGATCAAATACAAATGGAGCATCATTGGGGTCAATCCCAGGACCCTCATCACTTACACACACAATAATATTATCTCCGTGAACCTTTGCACCAATTGTGATCTTTCCGCCTGGGGCATATTTAATTGAATTCGATACCAGGTTTGACAACAATTGGTTGAGCCTTATTTCATCCGCCAGTATGACAGGCAGGAGCGCAGGAATATCAACCACGATTTCATGTCTTCGGGTTTGCGTTCTCAGCCTTTCTGCCACGTGATTGATCAATTCAGATAGTTGGACATCGTTTTTCTTGATACTGAATCCATTGGCTTGTAACCTGGTCGCATCCAACAAGTTCTCAATATATATACCCAGGCGATCGGCTTCTTCTTCAATTACCTGCAGGCTTTCATCGACAATCTTCCGATCCCAACGCGCATCATCCCGGCGCAACGTACCCACGTATCCTTTGATGAGAGCAACAGGGGTTTTGAGTTCGTGGCTTACGACAGAAATGAAGGTGGATTTCATTTCATCGGCTTGTCGAAACCGGGTGATGTCGCGAACCGTTGTGATGATGTTTAACAATGCGCCATCTTTTGCAAGTAACGGGGCATAGGTGATTCCAACTGGAATGGAAGCATTTTCAGGTCCACGGGCTAGATCCCCTTCAACGTACAAAGAAGCGTGTGGAGCAAGCGGCCATCCGTTGGCAACCGATTCTGAGAGTGTTGTACCGATAGGTGGTTTAACCCAGCTGATTACCTGGTCATGTTCGAGGCCGATAAATGAATCTGAAGGTTTACCATAAAGAAAGCCGAAGGCAGTATTAGCCCTTTCAACCTTGTACTCATGATCCAGGATTAATATCCCATCTCCAGCAGAGTCCAGCAGTGCTGAGAATTTTTGCCGGTCCTGGTCCACCTGGGCATACAACTGTGCGTTCTGTACAGCGATGGCGGTCTGGTTGGCGAAACTGGAAAGCAATTTCTTGTCATTGCTGGAGAATTGCGAATACTCTCTGAATACAAAAATGACACCCAAAACACGCTGACCAGTGATTAACGGTAATCCCACGCTGCTTAATCTGCCAAGGCTTACAGCCTGGGTAAAAGTGTTCAGCATTTGGTTGATGATATAAAGTTCTGAATCTTCCGGATCTTCGTACTCAGGAATATTTGCCAGTTGAGGTTCCAGGTATTTGAGGAATGGTTGGGGAAGACCTGTTGAAACACGGATCTGCCATCCACCGTCATTCGATCTTAAAGCGATCAGACCTGCTTGACCCGCAAGCATTTCAAGCGAAATGGTTAAAATCCGCTCCAGTAGTTTATCGAGATCAAGTTCCTGGGTAATGGCGCGCGAAATCTCCAGCAAATAATCCCGCTGGCGGACACGAAAATCAGGAAGCATATGGAATTAACCTTTTTCGACCAGGACAGGCTCTGAAGCTGTTGATAAAACTTCGCTTTCGGCAACACTGATGGCTTCATCCAGAATTTGCAGCCCTTCTTCAGCTTCTGCCTGGGTAATGCAAAGAGCAGGTGAAATACGGAGGGTGCTGCGGCCGCATCCAAGTGTTAATAGACCTCGTTCAAATGCCAGGTTTTCAACCCGGTTGCGTAATTCAACAGCAGGTGTCTTGCTGACATAATCTTTTACAAATTCGATACCTATCATCAATCCAATCCCGCGGACTTCACCAATGGATGAGTGTTTGGACTGAATTGTCTTGAGTCTTTCGAGGATATACTTTCCAACAACGACCGCATTATCAAGATATTCATTTTCGATCAATTCAAGGGTCGCCAGGGCTGCAACACAAGAGAGAGGATTTCCTCCGAAGGTGTTTCCATGAGTGCCTTTTGGCCAGGTGACAATGCTCTTTCTTGCGATCATGGCGCCTAAGGGCATTCCAGAAGCGATACCTTTTGCAGAAGTAACGATATCGGGTTCAACGCCAAAATTCTGGATTGACCACCATTTTCCAGTTCGTCCTATTCCCGCTTGAACTTCATCGGCGATGAGAAGAATTCCGTACCGGTCACAAAGGGCGCGTAATTGAATAAAGAAATCGGGCGGAGGAATGACGTATCCACCTTCCCCTTGAATTGGCTCAATGACGATACCGGCAACTTCATCTGCAGGGATGGTGCGGCCAAAAATCTCCTCTTCCAAAAACCTAAGAGTGGAACTACCCACATCTTCACCGGGGCGCATGTGGATCAGTGGTCGATAAGGATCAGGGAAGGGGATGTGGGTGACCCCATTCATCAATGGGAAAAACCCGCGGTGATAATGAGGTTTACTGGCGGTGAGTGTGACAGCACCTAATGTGCGCCCGTGAAAACCGCCAAGGAAACCGATGAATTGTGAACGGCCTGTGTAGAACCTGGCAAGCTTAAGTGCTGCTTCCACGCTTTCAGTGCCAGAATTGGTCATAAATGAAATCGCATCTTCCTGAAAAGGCGCGATCAAATCCAAATATTCAGCTAATTCGATCCATTTGGGGTGATAAAAATCAGAGGAAATATGGATAAACTTTTCGGCTTGTTCCTGGATTGCTTTAACAACTTTTGGATGACTGTGTCCTGTTGAGTTTACTGCAATGCCAGCTGCAAAATCAATGAATCTATTTCCGTCTACATCCCATACTTCTACACCTTTTCCGTGATCCATCACAAAGGGGTAACCCCTGGGATATGAGGGAGATATTACAGCTTGATCCCGTTCAATCAAGCGTTTGGCATTAGGCCCTGGTAAGTTTAGCGGTTTCACAGCACACCTCCTGAATATGGAATGGACGGATGCGAAGACTAACTTCAGCAACACTCTCAATACAAGACCAAATCCTATTAAGATTATACCATGAGGGCAAATCTGGAGGTTTTCATTGATTTATTGTTTCAATTGACTTGTTATTGACGCTGTAACTAATCAACGGTATCATTACTTTTTAATGCGTCCAAAACAACTTAAGAGAATTCAGCGTTTCATATTATCAAAAGTAAATAAATTCCGGTGGTTGGTGCCAGGAATCGGCATCAAGCGATGGGTTTTGCTGATATTGTTTGGCACCACTTTATTGGGGCTAGGGTTTGCTGTAATCCTTTTGGATGTCTATCGGTCAGCACCAAATACCTGGTGGTTGCCTGCAATTAAAATTCTTGCACTGCAATTCATCGCAGATCGAACTATTCGTGCATTGATCTTCTTCATGCTCGGAGTTGGAGCGATCATATTTGGCACGATGGGAATGAACCGGGCACTGCTCAAACCTTTCCTCCGACCCGGTAAAAATGTTATTGATACGATCGCGGAGTACCGTCGCCGTGAAAAAGGACCACGGATTGTTGTTATCGGTGGTGGAACCGGGTTGGCAGCCTTATTACGTGGTCTCAAGGAATATTCCAGGAATATCACAGCCATTGTGGCAGTCGCGGATGATGGCGGATCATCAGGAGCTATCCGTAAATCGATAGGCATACTGCCTCCCGGGGATATCCGAAATTGTTTGGCGGCATTATCAGACGATGAAGAATTACTAACCCAATTGTTCCAGTATCGTTTTGCATCAAGTGTCGGTCTTAATGGTCATTCCCTTGGCAATCTTTTGATTTCGGCGTTAACAGAAATCACAGGTAGTTTTGAAGAGGCAGTCGCTGAAACTGCCCGTGTTTTGGCAGTCAAGGGGCAGGTATTACCCTCCACCCTCCATAATGTGAATTTGGTTGCGGATGTACAATTACCGGAGAAGAAAATCGAAGTAGAGATTAAAGGTGAAAGCCAGATTGCCAAACTTGGAGGGAAAATCCTCCGTGTTTGGTTGGAGCCAGGCAATCCGGCAGCATTTCCTCCAAGCCTGCAGGCGATCCTTAATGCTGATCTGATTGTTGTGGGGCCTGGTAGCCTGTATACGAGTGTTATTGCTAATTTGCTCGTGCCAGATTTGGTTGATGCGATTAATGCCAGCAAAGCCTATAAATTCTACGTGTGTAATGTAGTCACGGAACCTGGTGAAACCGATGACTTTAATTGCGAAGATCACGTACACGCTCTTGAAAAACATACTCGAAGTTCCTTGTTTGATCTGGTAATCTGTAATAAAACCTATGAAGGAATCCTTCCACAGAGTACCGCATGGGTAAAGCTTGATGAAGTTGACCCGGACAAGTTGTACTACAAAGCCGACCTGATCGATGTGGATAACCCTTGGCGGCATGATTCTTATAAGTTGGCAAAAACAGTGATGGATCTTTACTTTGAAAAGACTGGTCCATTAAGTATGAAGGATGAAACATCGAGTTTATGAAATCAAACCATGTCTAGACATGGTAAAATATCTGAAATTACGAAGGAGTGAGTATTATGACGATCAAAGTAGGTATCAACGGATTTGGAAGAATTGGACGACAGGTACTAAAAGCGATCAAAGAGTTACACGGCACCGAACTTGAAGTTGTGGCAGTTAATGATCTCTTCGATACGAAAACGAACGCGCATTTATTTAAATATGATTCCAATTATGGAATCTATCCCGGGACCGTTGTAGCCGGTGAAGGTGAACTGATCGTCGACGGCAAAAAAATCAAGGTATTTTCAGAAAAGGATCCGTCCTTGTTACCCTGGAAAGACCTGGGTGTTGAAATCGTCATCGAATCTACAGGCGTATTCACTGACGCACTCGGCGATCCCGCCAAGGGAAAAATCGGTGCTAATGTCCATATCGTAAAAGGTGGCGCAAAGAAAGTTATCATAACTGCTCCAGCCAAGAACGAAGATATTACCCTGGTGCTCGGTGTCAACGATAAATCTTACGATCCAGCAAAGCATCACATTGTGTCCAATGCATCCTGTACAACAAACTGCCTGGCTCCTGCGGCCAAAGTTGTGAACGACAAGTTCAAGATCATCCACGGTGTAATGACCACCATTCACTCCTACACAAACGACCAGGTGATCCTGGACCAGGGGCACAAGAAGGAATTACGCCGCTCTAGGGCAGCAGGGCTAAACATTATCCCTACATCAACAGGTGCCGCAAAAGCCCTTGCATTGGTCATCCCCGAGTTGAAAGGCAAGTTCGATGGATATTCACTGCGGGTACCTACACCCACAGTTTCAATAGTGGATTTTGTGGCTAATGTTGAAAAAGCTACCACCAAGGAAGAATTGAATGCAACCTTTGTTGACGCTTCCAAAGGCGCCCTCAAGGGGATCCTGGGAGTTACCACTGGCGAATATGGGGATCCTTTAGTCTCGATGGATTTCAAAGGCGATCCCCGCTCCAGCATAGTTGACCTTGCCACCAACATGGTCATGGGTGGTACGCTGGTGAAAGTGGTTGCCTGGTACGATAACGAATGGGGTTACTCCTGTCGAACCGCCGACATGGCAGCCATGATGGCGAAAAACCTTTAATCTTTTACCGGGGAACTGTAATCTCCATTTTTTGAAACCCATCATGATGCGTGACCGGTGAAATTCGCGGAAACGCATCATGTCGATTAAACACGAGGAGTGAATCATGTTCAGTAAAAAAACCATTCGAGATATTGATGTAAAGGGTAAAAAAGTCCTGGTGAGGGTCGATTTTAATGTTCCAATGAAGGACGGTCAGATCACCGATGATACACGTATTCGGGCAGCCGTGCCGACAATCCAATATCTGATCGATCATGGTGCAGCAGTTATCCTATGTTCTCATCTTGGGCGCCCCAAGGGTGGACCGGAAGCCAAATTCTCTCTAGCCCCGGTTGCAACCCACCTGGGAAAGCTGTTAAAAATGGAAGTAGATTTCGCTACTGATTGCGTTGGTCAACCCGCTGAAGCGGCATCATCAAAACTTAACCCTGGCAGCGTGCTTGTCTTGGAAAACACCCGTTTTCATCCTGAAGAAGAAGCCAACGACCTTATCTTTGCTAAAAAGATGGCATCACTTGCTGATTTGTATGTCAATGACGCCTTCGGTACTGCTCATCGTGCACATGCATCCACTGAAGGTGTTACCCATTTTCTGCCAGGTGTTGCCGGTTTTCTGATGGAAAAAGAGATCCAGTATCTGGGTCAGGCGATCGCCAATCCCGCGAAACCATTTGTTGCCATCCTTGGCGGCGCTAAAGTGAGCGACAAGATAGGGGTAATTAAAAATCTGTTGCAAAAGGCAGATGAGATTCTCATCGGTGGCGGAATGGCGAACACCTTTTTTAAAGCACAAGGTATCCCGTTGGCAGATTCCCTCGTAGAAGATGAGGTCCTCGAGACCGCCAGGGAATTACTTAAGATCGGTGGAAAAAAGATTCACTTGCCTGTCGATGTAGTCCTCGGTGACAAATTTGATGCAGAAGCTAACACGAAAACGATGAATCTTGGTCCAGTGGCTGACGGTTGGCGCATTCTGGATATTGGTCCAGAGACTGTGGCGGCGTTTGGAAAAGTTATCGCGACAGCTGGAACAGTCGTTTGGAACGGACCAATGGGTGTTTTTGAGTTTCCAAAATTCGCAGAAGGCACGGTTGGTGTTGCCAAAGCGATTGCTGCAGGTAAGGCAGTCAGCATTATTGGCGGCGGGGACTCTGTGGCTGCCATTCAGCAATCCGGATTGGCAGATCAGATCACACACATTTCAACAGGCGGTGGTGCATCATTGGAGATGCTGGAAGGTCTGGAGTTACCAGGTGTGGCGGCTCTGCAGGATAAATAGAGCTTCTACCAGCCTGTCAATTTTTGGAATTAAGTTTATCTAATTGTTTGATGAGGTTTGATAGGTCAGAATTATAGACAGAATGGACCTTTTGGTGTAGAATTCGTCCGCCACCTGAACCAGTGCTTGCCCTCAACCCTCGCACTGTCAGAAGTATTTTTTGGAGGTTACAAGTTGGCTAATATCAAATCAGCAATCAAACGTAACAAGCAGAACGAGAAGAAACGCATTCGAAACCGCGTTTATCGTGGTGTGGCACGTACTTACATCGCCCGCGCCCGGACTGCCATTGAAGGCAAGGATGCCGAAGTTGCAAAGACTGCCACTATGGAAGCCATTGCGGCTCTCGACAAGGCGGCGCAAAAGGGTGTTATTCACAAGAATAATGCTGCCCGACGCAAAAGTCGCCTGATGAAGAAATTGCTCGCAGAACAGAAATAACCTGCGGACAACACAAAAAGCAATAAAGCGGGAGTGTCTCTCTCCCGCTTTTGCATTAAAACCTTAAAAAACCGCTGTGATATAATCCTGATGGTCAACACACAAGGAATATGGGAATGTTTGAGCAGGAACAACGCACGATCGAACAGCAAATCGACCAATACCTTGCGCTTCATCAGCTCCCTGAGATGCAGTTCAAATGGTCCTGGATTCCTTTTAACGGACAATGGGGAATTTCACTTTCTTTCTTTCAATTGGCTTCTAAATCATTCATCGGTGGGAAAGGGAATGTAGCCCAAAAAGCTGCAGAAATTGCTGATGGCATTTGTGCGGCACTGAGCCTCCCTGATGGATTTACAAGGTCCGAGGCCATAAATGGCTACTTGAATTTGTATTTTTCTCCCGCAGACTTTTCTGCCCGCGTTATCGAGACTGTTCTCACCCAGGGTGAAAAATACGGTTGGAGCGAGCGAAATGGCAAGAGTGTTATGCTGGAGTTTTCACATCCAAATACCCACAAGGCTTTCCATGTTGGGCATTTGCGGGGTGCAATCCTGGGGGATGTCCTGGCACGGCTTGAAGAGGCTGCGGGCTATGATGTTATCAGGGCAAATTATCCCGGAGATATCGGTTTGCATGTGATTAAATGGTTGTGGAATTATCTCAAGTTTCACAATCATGAAGAACCACCACTGGATATTACCAAGTGGATGGGGGATCTTTATGCTGAAGCGAGTAAGAGGTTAGAAGAAAACCCTGATCTTGAACTGGAAGTCCGCGAATTGTATACGCGCTGGGATCACCGTGATCACGAAGTAGTAGCTTGTTGGGAAGAGACACGTGAGTGGTCACTTGAAGGCTTCAGGGAAATGTACGCACGTTTGGATATAAAATTCGACCGCTATTATTTCAACTCGATGTTTGAAGATTCCGGAAAAGTAATGGTTGAAGAGCTTATCCAAAAGGGGATCGCGCAGGACGAACGCGCTGAGGGTGGAGCGGT
The DNA here is from genome assembly GCA_964533735.1 of uncultured Anaerolinea sp. Classification (GTDB taxonomy): domain Bacteria; phylum Chloroflexota; class Anaerolineae; order Anaerolineales; family Anaerolineaceae; genus UBA6107. The sequence continues at coordinate 122,793 of CAZHMD010000006.1, forward strand.
CATCGTAAAGTTGGATGAGAAATTGGGTTTGAATGAGGAAAAGTATCGGGTTGCGGTTGTATTGCGCTCGGATGGTACTGCCCTTTACGCAACAGAAGACCTGGCCTTGGCGCGCCAGAAATTCCTTGATTATCCTCAACTTGAAAAATCCTATTATGTTGTAGATGTACGCCAATCTCTGCATTTTCTGCAGGTGTTCAAGACATTGGAGCTAGCTGGCTATGACTGGGCAACCCGCTGCCAGCATATCCCGTATGAGCTGGTAAACTTACCGGGAAATGTGGTGGTTTCATCACGCGAAGGCACTGTGGTGTTGTTGGAAGACCTCATCCGTGAAGCGATTGCACGTGCACTTGAGGTTGTCCGCCAGAAGAACCCGGATTTGAGTGAAGAAAAACAGGTCAAGATTGCTGAAGCGATAGGTATTGGCGCAATAAAATACCCGATGCTCTCACGTGAAAGCACCAAGGTGGTCACTTTTGACTGGCAATCTGCGTTGGATTTCAATGGACAGGCAGCCCCATACATTCAGTATGCCTATGTCCGCGCCAACAGTATTTTAAAGAAGGTTGAGCAAAAGATCCCCGGTACTTTTCAATTTATAGGGGAACTTACCCAAAGTGAGATCACCCTGGTGGATTTGATCAATAGGCTTCCGGATGAAGTACAAAAAGCCACCCGCGATTTGAAGCCGTTAGTATTGACCAACCTGGCATTCGAAATTGCACGCGCTTTTAATGATTTTTATACTCAATGTCCTGTTTTACAGGAAGCAGAACCAAAACGCAGTTTCCGGTTGCGATTGGTGGCTGCCGCCAAACAGGCAATTGGCAATAGTTTGGCATTACTGGGCATCACAGCCCCACAAGCGATGTGAGTAAGCTGGTAAACCAAATTATTCAAAGGAGATGAACAGTATGACCCCAATTCGAACCCTTATCATGGGTGCAGCAGGCCGCGATTTTCACAATTTCAATGTCTTTTATCGCGACAATAAGGATTATGTTGTAGTAGCATTCACTGCCACGCAAATACCGAACATTGAAGGTAGAAAATACCCGGCGGAATTGGCTGGATCCCTGTATCCTACAGGCATCCCCATTTTCCCGGAAAATGAACTGGTCCGCTTGATCAAGGACCTCAAAGTCGACCAGGTAGTATTCGCGTATAGTGATGTCCCGCATGAAGTCGTTATGCATAAAGCTTCCACTGTATTGGCAGCCGGAGCGGATTTCCGTTTAATGGGCTTGAATTCTACCCAGGTGAAATCCACCAAGCCTGTCGTTTCAGTATGTGCAGTTCGCACCGGCGCTGGAAAAAGCCAGACCACGCGGCGGGTGTCTCTTATCCTGCGTGATATGGGATACAAGGTGGCCGCCATTCGTCATCCAATGCCTTACGGTGATCTGGTTAAACAAAAAGTGCAGCGGTTTGCCACTTATGCCGATCTTGACAAGCATGAATGCACCATAGAGGAACGAGAGGAATACGAACCTCATATCGATAATGGTGTGATTGTCTATGCCGGCGTTGACTACGAAGCCATTTTACGGCAGGCTGAGCAGGAAGTGGATATCGTCTTATGGGATGGCGGCAACAATGATTTCCCCTTCTATAAATCAGACCTGAACATTGTGGTTGCAGACCCCCACCGTGCCGGCCATGAAAAAGCCTATCACCCTGGCGAAACCAATGTGCGTATGGCTGACGTATTTGTGATCAACAAAGTCGATACTGCGGAACCGGACAAAGTGATCGCTGTGCGCAATGTGCTTCACGAGTTGAATCCCAAAGCCCTCATTATCGAAGGTGCCTCCCCATTATTTGTTGACGATCCAGATGCGATCCGCGGCAAGCGTGTGTTGGTGATCGAAGATGGTCCAACTCTCACTCATGGTGAAATGGCTTACGGTGCTGGATGGGTGGCTGCTCGCCGTTTTGGTGCAGCAGAAATTGTTGATCCCCGCCCATTTGCAGTCGGTTCCATCCATGATACCTATGTTAAGTATCCAAATACCGGCACTATCCTCCCGGCAATGGGGTACGGTGATGCAATGGTGAAAGATCTGGAGTCCACTATCAATAAGGCTGATGTCGATCTGGTCATCTCAGCCACACCCATTGACTTGAACCGCATCTTGAAAGTAAATAAACCTATGCAGCGTGTGCGCTATGAATTACAGGAGATTGGCCAACCAACGTTAACCGATATCCTGAAGGCAAAATTCCAAAAGTAATTTTCCTGCATTTAGTCAGGGATCCGGGCATTGTTACACTTGCCTGGGTCCCTGGCATTCAATCGAAAGATTATCCTCATGTTTATTGATGAAGCCAAGATTTTTGTTCGGTCAGGCCGTGGTGGTGCAGGAATGATGCATTTCCACAGGGAAAAATATGTTCCCCGGGGTGGGCCTGATGGAGGCGATGGCGGTAAAGGTGGGGATGTTATTTTCGAGGTAAGACCTACCCTTAATACCTTGCAAAGTTTCCGTTTCAAGCACAAATTCCAGGCTGATGATGGCGAAAACGGTGGACCGAGTAACATGTCTGGCAGATATGCCAAAGACCTGGTTATACCTGTACCTCCGGGCACGATCATTTATAACGATCTGACCGGTGAATTATTGGGTGATCTGACGGAACCTGGAGAAAAATTAAAGGTATGTAAAGGTGGACGGGGAGGACTGGGCAACCAGCATTTCGCCACCTCGCGCAATCAAGCTCCGCGAACTGCAGAGAAAGGTGAACCGCCTGAAGAATTAAGCCTTCGGTTGGAACTCAAGTTACTGGCGGATGTTGGAATAGTTGGGGTGCCCAATGCAGGAAAATCCAGTTTCCTGGCTGCGGTTACCAATGCCAATCCAAAGATCGCGGATTATCCTTTTACTACTATTGAGCCAAACCTTGGCGTTGCCAGGCTGGATGAGGATAACACCTTAATCCTGGCTGATATTCCGGGGTTAATTGAAGGAGCGCATTTGGGTTCCGGATTGGGCTTTGGATTCCTCCGTCATATCCAGCGGACGCGTGTGATCATTCATGTCTTGGATGGAATGTCTGAAGATCCAATAGCTGATTTTTCACAAACCAACAATGAACTGGCTTTATTTGATGCTGAACTGAAGAAAAAACCTCAGGTAGTGGTGCTGAATAAAATTGATCAACCCGAAGCACTGGAAAAATGGGAAAGTATTAAAAAGATTCTCACCAAAAAAGGGTACCAACCTGTGGCCATCTCGACGTTATCGCGTGAGAATCTCAAACCAGTTTTATGGAAGACACTGGAACTGCTTAAGGCAACACCGGCTATTGAACCAATCCATAAGATCCCGGTTTACAGACCGGAAGATGACCCGCGCGATTTCATAATTGTCCGGGAAAACGAAGGCTGGCGCGTTAAAGGCGCGGCCATTGAACGGGCTGCTGAAATGACATATTGGGAGCATGATGGATCTGTGAGACGTTTCCATCGATTGATGGTTTCTTTGGGTGTTGACGCCGCATTACGTAAAGAAGGGATCGAGGAGGGGGACACTGTTTATATCCGGGATTACGAATTGGAATGGCAGGATTAAGTTAGAGGAAATATGCGCATAGGTATTTTCGGTGGAACTTTTGATCCTCCCCATGTTGGCCATTTGATTTTGGCTGAAGAATGCCGTACACAGCTCAACCTGGATAAGCTGCTCTGGGTTGTAACGGATAACCCTCCACATAAGCGTTATGTCAATATAAGTCCGATCGAAGACCGTGTCAAACTTGTCGAGAAAGCCATCACAGACAATAATGCATTTGTTCTTTCACGTGTGGATATCGACCGGCCGGCCCCGCACTTTGCAATTGATACAGTAAACATACTCAAGAATGAAAATCCGGGTGCGCAATTCTTTTACCTGATGGGGGGTGATTCTCTGCATGATTTGCCAACCTGGAACCGGCCAAAAGATTTCATAGAATTATGCGATGGAATAGGCGTTATGCGCCGACACGCAGACCAGGTCGATTTGGTTTCTCTTGAAAAACTACTCCCCGGTATTAGTAAAAAAGTAATGATCGTAGATGCGCCAATATTGGAGATCTCCTCCAAGGAAATCCGCCAAAGGATAAATGAAAGGCAGGGGTATCGATATTACCTGCGCGATGCGGTTTACCAGGCGGTAATGGATTTGGGACTATACAGATAACCCGTTTCCTTAATTCCAAATAAAAATTGAAATCCAGGCAATGGAAAGTAAAAGCGTAATGAAAGTGATGATTACGCCAATCTTTGTGTATTCCCAAAAAGAAATATGAACTCGTCTGCGTTTGGCTGATTCTGCTACGATCAGATTAGCCACTGACCCCAGCAAGGTGAGATTACCTGCCAGGGTTGAACTTACAGCAAGTGTAAGCCAACCTGCAGTTTGATTCGTCATCTGGGTAATTATCGGTTTTAACAACAATACCGCTGGAACATTAGAAACAATATTGCTCAGGATGGTGGTGAGTACACTTAGGTTGAATGAATTAATCTCCCCGGCATTTTGAACCATTTCTCCCAGTTTATCCGTAATTCCATTAATTTCCATCGTACCGGTAACAATAAAGAGAGCGCTAAAAAATACCAGGATTTCCCAATCGATGCTGCTGAAAATCTTTTCAGGTTTAACTCTGCGCGTTATAAGCAAGATACAGGCAGCCACTAAAGAAGCGAGCGCAGTTGGAACTTCTAAAATAAAGGCTATTAAAAGTCCAACTGTGACCACCAGGGTTTTAATGAGCAGAGGTTTGTAGTAGCGTATTTCCCGTGTTGGCGGTATGGAGAAAAAATTATTCTTTGCAAACTCTTTTTTATAAAACAGGGTGATGATAACCCAAATGACACCCAGGCAGAGGATCGCAATGGGAGCAAGCGCAACCGTGAAGTCGAAGTAACTGATCTTCGAAGCGACTCCTATGATCATGTTTTGTGGATTCCCGGTAAGGGTTGCAACTGAACCGATGTTCGCAGCCGTTGCCAGGGCGATAAGGTAGGGTATAGGGTTGCGATTGATTGCCAGGAGCAGATCCAGTAAGAAAGGAGTGAACATAATGCAAATCGTGTCATTTAGGAATAATGCGCTCAGGATTCCCACAAGTAATATCTCAATAATCAGGAATACCCTGGGCTTACGGGTGAGGCGTAATAACAAGGCGCCAGCAAGCCTAAAAAAACCTGAAAGTCGCAGATTGGAATTTATCACCATCATGCTGAAAAGAAGAATCAAGGTATCAAGGTCAAGCAAGGATCCTATTTGCCTGAACTGCAGCTGGCGGAAAACAAGCAGTAAGCCCACACCCAGCAAAGTTATCGTTGTGCGGTTGGATTGAAATTTTGGCACGAAACCAATCGCCAACCCGATGTAAACCAGCGATGCGATGATTATTGTTACCCAGGGACTTCCCATAAAAAATGAGACCTCGATGATAGATTTCCGTTTTTTTGCTTTGAACTTATTGAGTGTGATACCTTTGCTAAGGTTCACAAAAATTGGAAGGACTTGGAATTAAATATAAATCGAAAGGCCAATCCGGGCAAGGAAAATAAAAAACCTGGACGTTTTATCCAGGTTTTGAGTGTACAACTCGTAAAACCTACTGCTTCACCAGGTTCAAGTTTCCAACTGCCATGTCAACAGTAATTCTGATTACAGGACCAGTTGATCCGCTGGTGTAAGTGTTCCCATTAATCGTCCAGGTTCCATTGGCATTGATGTTGCTGAGTCCGCCATTGACTGTTATTGTTGCCTGCATATTGGCGGGAATGGTTAGGGTGATATCACTCATGCCAGCGCTAATGCGCACGTTGATATCATTCCCGGAGTCACCTGAAAAATCCAGTTCATAACTGCCGGCACCACCCGTAAAGACTACCTCGTCAACATTAGCATTGCCTAGACCTATAAGGTTTACTTCGGAAGCTCCTGTCCGGTATTCTAGTAAATCCATAGCCGCGGGATTGGGGGTATTGAAGGTGACCGTGGATTTACTGGCACCATCGGCGATGCTTAACCTGGTGAGTGAGAGACCGCTGAGATCAAGTGAACCTTCGTACGCACCGGAAGCAATTGATAGATCAATTGGTGTGGAACCCAGTTTGAGCTCCCACTCGTTGATGATTTGACCATCTGGTAGTCCGACGGTGGATGTATTTGTCTGGGACAAGGTAATCCCGTTGCTTTCGTTTTCAATTACCGGCACCCAGGCATCAACGTTATAGAGGACGGTGCCCTCAACAGTATTTGTCGCACCTCCACTAAGGTCCAACTTACCTGCCCCCATTTCAATTTTCATCATCACAGGAGAACCGGTGACTTTTTCATTAATTTCAAGAGTCTGGGTAACTCCAGTACGAACCTTGGGAACATTTACTGAAAAAGTACAGGACATCAATAAACCGAGTACCAAGATCAAAGTGAGAATTTTGATTGTTTTCATAATATTCTTCTTCCAATTATTTTCAAGGCATTATTCTTATATTTCTGGTTGATCTGTAATTTCAGCTGTCTGTGCCGGAAGGACGGAATTGATCAGTTTTTTGGCATATTTTGCAGACCCAAATCGTGATATGAGTACGGCACCCAATCCAAAAAGGGCGATTATCATACCCACAAGCCAACCTGCGCATGGGATCATGCTCGCAAAGCCAGCCACAAGACTTAGCAGCAGGCTGCCGATTCCAGCATCGATGGCAGGGTGCCAATCCGTTTTGAATAAGGCTGCAATCCGGGTACCAATCTCATGACCAGCTGTGATCCAACCATATAACAGCGAGAAAACGAAGAGGAGGATTGCCAGGATTGCGACAGGAATGAGAATGATCGTGATTGTTAGGATGACAACGACAATTGGGAAAACGACCACGGTGAGTAATCCGACGCCGCCAGCCACGAGTGGTTCAGAAGTGAGGGTGGTTGAGACGCGCTTGATCTGTTCTGGCAGTAGAAGTCCGAGGATGACCGCCAGTGCGCTGATTGCGAGAGCCTGGAAAGTGATCGATAGTACGCGGGTTAATGGATCTTGTGTGTAAGAAAATGGAGTCAGAACTTTACCTGTATCTTTAAGATTGAAAAAGGATGGTGATTGTTCCGTTATTTCCCCGGTTACTGTTGCCAGGGGTGATCGTTTGATGGTGGCACCAATGAGGACCATGTCTCCATTAACAACCGCCGTATCTTCAAGGGTGACCGCGCCGCCTATGGCAATGATATTGCCATCCACGGTTCCGGCGAGCGAAAGGGTGCCGCCAGACAGGATTATGTCACCAAGCATTTTCGATTCTGCTTCGATGGCTGCAGTTCCACCAATTACGGCCAGGTTACCTGTCAGGGTATCTCCCGCAGCCAGGCGATAAGTGTTGCCAATGATTAGCTGGTCACCGACATAGTCGTTCCCGGGGGTTGGGTCCTGTGCCTGCACCGACACTGGAGCTAGAACAAAAATCGATAGTAGCAACAAAATTACGATTAATTGGATTGATTTTTTCATTTTGCATTCACCTTTTTAATGGATACGCGCCAAATGGAAACACCCCAGGCCAATACAGCGAGGGTGATCCAACCAGCCAGTAAAGCTCCGCTGACGATGAGAAGCGTGGTTGGGGCTACTTTTATTAGACTCTGCACCAGGGTCCAGAGTTCCTTAATTGCCTCCATGAATCGCACGACGGACGAGGTAACCCCCACGAGCATGGAGATGATTGATATGTTCGGTACCAGTAAAGCTCCAAGGGCAATGAGGACCATGAAGGCTCCGCCAACGAAACTGGCCAGCAGGGTGCGTGCCTGTTTACGCTGTTTCATTAGTTTGAATAAGGCAAGCCGTTCTGGCCACTGACCTGAAAAGTTGCCGGGTGCTTTCTTTACCCCGCTGGTTACCAGTTGACGGCGGGCTTCATGCCAGGTCTTGTACAGATGGGCGCAATGGTCGCACTCCTTGATGTGCTCCTCCATCAACTCTTTTTCTGTTGGTGTACCTGAATATTCATCCAGGATCCAATTTTCAAACGGCTGGTGATTCATTTTTTCTCCTTTCCTTCCCTGGAGAGGTGGTTTCAACCAAAACTCTGGTTGCCAGTAGTTTCCTTGCCCGGTGTAACCGGCTTTTAACCGCACTAATCGATAAATTCAACATTTCGCCTATTTCTTCCTCCGAACTTTCATACCAATATTTTAAAATTACTGCTGCCCTATCCAAAGGATGTAAAGAATTGATCAGCTCATGTAATGCGGTATCCTCTTCATTCAGGCTAAGTTGTTTCTCAGGTGTGGGGACGGCCGGATCGTGGATATCAAAATCCGGGAATTCATCAAGCTCAAAAAGTGGGATGCGGCGTTTACGTTGTTGATCAATGCAATAGTGGGCAGCGATGGAAAGGAGCCAGGTGATGAAAGACCGGTGCGGGTCGTAGCGTTTAAGGTTTTGATACGCCCTCCAAAAAGTCTCCTGGGCAGCATCTTCAGCTGCGCCTGCTTCACCGAGCATTCGAAAACACATGTTGTAAACTGGATTCTGGTAGGTTTCAACAAGCTTTGTGAAAGCTTCATCGTCCCCATTGCAGGCTTTTGCGATCCATTGGCTGTCAGAGTTTGCCACTACAACACCATGTCTTCAATTGTTCTATGAATGTATACGCAACCTTCTCGAAAAGGTTGCGGTAATATGAAAGTAAATATAGAGAAATTTCTTGTTGCGTGAAAACCTCAGAAGACCATTTCCTCTTTGCCAGCCAATTTTGCCTGGATGCGCTCCACTACCAGGTCGAGATGCCTGGCTTTATGGACGAAGTCCAGGTCATCTGTGCGCAGGGTCAACACCGGGCACAGGTCGAAATTCTTTATCCAATCGGTGTAATAGGAATCCAGCAGGTTGAGGTAATCCGCGCTGATGGAGGTTTCCATCTCACGGCCTCGCTTTTGTATCCTTTTGATCAACAACTCAACGGGTGCTTTCAAGTAGATGAGGAGGGAAGGGGCGGGTAAATTCTTGGTGACGATGTCAAATACCTGCCGGTAGGTGAGGTAATCGCGCTCATTGATGTTTCCCATGCTGTGCAGCGCGCGGGCAAAGATGTAGGCATCTTCGTAAATGCTGCGGTCAATTATGGCCGACTGGGAGTCCTCGAAAAGGTCCAGGTGCTGCTGCGCGCGGTGACCAAGGAAGAACACCTGCAAGTGGAAAGACCAGGCTTTCATGTCGCCGTAGAAGTCAGGCAGGTAGGGGTTATCCGCCACCGATTCGTAGGCGGTCTTCCAGCCAAGTCTTTCGCCAATGCGTTCAGTGAGGGATGTTTTACCGGATCCGATGTTACCTGCGACGAGGATGAGGCGTTTGGGCATGATTCTCTCCTTGGATGTTGGTTAACCTCAATTATATGATATCTGCCAACTCTTGCGTAAATCAGCGCGTTTGGCGATTTTGCCAGCCTCGTGAGATAATTGCGGAGAGGTAACCCATGGCAGAATTGTATAAGAACAGATTAAGCGTTTTCCCCATTACTGCGAAAATTGACACAGATGGCGGCCTTACCATCGCGGGATGTGATGCAGTGGCGCTGGCGCAGCAATACGGCACACCGTTGTATCTCTATGATGCTGCGACGATAAAAGGGCAAATCTCCAGCCTGCAGTACCTACTGAAAAACCATTACGGCGAGAACGCCCTGGTCGCCTACGCCGGCAAGGCGTACTTCTCCTTCGTATTGGCGCAGAAACTGGCCCAGATTGGTATCGGCGCGGACCTGGTCTCGATAGGCGATATCCACGTGGCGCAGATAGCCGGCCTTGACCCTGACGGCATCCACCTCCACGGCAACAACAAATCCGCAGAGGAGATCAACGCCGCGCTGGACTGGGGCATCCAGGCTATCGTGGTAGACAGCCTCGACGAGCTGGAGTTTGTCGAAACGCTGGCTGCGCAAAAACGCAAATCCGCACGCATCTGGCTGCGCATCACGCCGGACCTGACCGTGGATACGCACCCTCACATCCAGACCTCACACCCGGCGTCAAAGTTCGGGTTTCACATCCTGGGAGGGCAGGCCAACCAGGCGATCCGCCGCGCCCAGGCCAGCCAGTGGTTGAAACTGGTCGGGCTGCACACGCATTTGGGCTCGCAGCTGCGCGACCCGCAAGTCTACAGGGGAGCCATTGAGAAGATGTATGCTGTAGCCGCTGAGGAAGGTTTCATCCCCGAGGAGTTCTCACCGGGCGGCGGATGGGGAGTGCGTTACACAGAAGAGGATCCCATCAACGACCCCGATCAGTGGATTGCCGTGGTCTCCGCCACTGTCAAAGCCCAATGTCTGCTGAGAGGTTGGCCGTTGCCGCGCCTGGTGATCGAACCCGGGCGCTTCACCATTGCCCGGGCGGGAGTGGCGCTGTACACCATCGGCGCGCAAAAGACCACGCCGGATGGCACTCGCATCCTGGCGGTGGATGGCGGCATCGCGGATAACCCGCGCGTGGCGCTCTACGCCGCCCGCTATACTGCGCTCATCGCCAACCGTGCAAACGCTGCAGCCGCCAACGCCGCGCGCGTTGTGGGCAAGTTCTGCGAGACCGGGGACGTGCTCATCGAAAGTGTGACCCTGCCTGAGGTTGCCCGCGGTGAGATCCTGGCCATTCCTGTGGCAGGAGCGTACCAGTTGAGCATGGCATCCAATTACAACTTTGCCACACGCCCAACCGTGTTGTGGCTGGAGGATGGCAGGGTGGAAGTCATGCAGCCGCGCGAACGCCCGGAGGAAAGCTCCTGGTGGATGAATGCGTAAGCTGCGCATCCTGAGAGCCAAATCAGTGTTATAATCCCTGCTGCAGCCGAAAGGTTGTGATTTACAATCGTGCGTGGTTTGCTACCCTGCCGGTTTCGGAAGGGTATTTTTATGTGTGATGTCAGGAGTAGAAGTGAATGTTTTTGAAAGCCTGGGATTGAACCAGGAATATGTGAATGCAGTATCCAAATTGGGATACGAAGAGCCAACCCCCATACAAATCGCCGCAATTCCCCCCATACTACAAGGTCGCGATTTTGTCGGACAGGCTCAAACCGGTACCGGCAAAACTGCCGCTTTTATGCTGCCTTTGCTGCAGCGCCTCGATCCAAGTGTTAAAGGTGTCAAAGCCCTCGTGCTGGCGCCAACCCGTGAACTGGCAAAACAGGTCACCGGCATGGCAACTAGCCTGGCGCAGGGGACCAATTATAGGATTCTCTCCGTGTACGGCGGGCAGTCCTATTCAATCCAGCTGCGCGGACTCGAACGCGGCGCTGACGTTGTCGTCGGCACCCCGGGACGCCTGTTGGACCTCATCCATCAGAAGCACCTGGACCTGAGCCACGTGAGTATGCTCATCCTCGATGAAGCTGATGAGATGCTCGCCATGGGATTCATTGACGATGTTGAGCTGATCCTCAACGAGTTGAGCTCCCAGCGCCAGGTGGGATTGTTCAGTGCTACACTGCCTGAGCGCATCCGCAAACTGGCTGAACGCTACCTGCACGACCCGGTGAAGATGACCATCAACCCCAAGACGATCACCGTGGCTGAGATCGAGCAGCGTGTTTACCGCGTGCGCGAAGAAAGCAAACTGGCTGCCATTACCCGCATCCTCGAGAGCGAGGAAGTCACCAGCGCGCTGATCTTCACCCGCACCAAGGCACGCGCCCAGGATTTGGCGGAAGACCTGCTGCGCATCGGCCTGGCGGCGGATGCCCTTCATGGAGATTTAGCCCAGAACCGCCGCGAGGTGGTGCTGGATCGCTTCCGCAAGGGTACCGTGAAACTGCTGGTTGCCACTGACGTGGCTGCCCGCGGGCTTGACGTTGCCAACATGTCTCACGTGTTCAACTTTGATATCCCCGCCGACCCCGATGATTATGTGCACCGCATCGGGCGCACCGGTAGAGCCGGCAAAACCGGCATTGCCATCTCGTTCATTACGCCGCGCGAACGCAGCTGGCAGAACCAGATCCAGGGCTTCACCCACCAGCCGCTGCGCGAGTTCGCGCTGCCGACCGTGGCTGAAGTGGAAGCCAAACGCGAAGAGAAACTGCTCAACCGCATCAGTGAGCACCTGCTGGCTGGCGTGGGTTCCATGGAGCGCGCGCTGATCGCCAAGATGGGCGAACGCGGCTTCGGTCCGGTGGAAGTGGCAGTCGGTGCCATCCGCCTCATCCGCGCCAACGAAGGCGCCATCAACACCATTGACGTGGAAGCCGTGATGGACAGCCGCAAGGCAGCGCGCACCAGCGAACGCAGCGAACGCAGCGAACGCAATGGCAAATCCGGTGGTCAGAAATGGCCGCAATCCTCCGCTGACGAGAAGCGCGCCCCGCGCAGGAACAAGGGCGGCGACGAAGCCGGCATGGTACGCCTGTGGATGAACCTCGGCGATGTCAATCACATCCGCCCGGGTGATGTTGTCGGCGCGATCGCCGGCGAATCCGGCATCCCCGGCAAAGCCATCGGCGCCATCGATATCCGCAAGGATCACACCTTCGTAGACGTGATGGAGCAGCATGCGGGCATGGTTATCGATGCCAGCGGCGGCAAGTACCGCCTCAAGGGCAAACCCGTCGTTCTGCGCATGGCGTAGTCCGGTACCCTGAAGCTTTAGACCTAAGTCAGTAAAGTCCCTGCAAACCGCAGGGACTTTTGTTATCGGGGAGTTACCTTACTCTTTGGCGACGAACACCGCGCCGACCATGCCGGCGCCGGCATGTACCGAAAGCCCGGGACCGAAGTCAACGGTGAGCAGGTCAGCCGGGAGGGTGAGCTTCTTGCGCAGTTCAGCCTCCAGGTGTTTGGCATCCGCCAGGTTATTGACGTGCAGGATGGCTGCGCGTTCGATGGTGCGGTTGCCCACGGCATTCTCCAGCAGTTCAACCAGGCGTTTCATGGCAACGCGGTGAGTGCGCACCTTCTCCAGCAGTTCAAGCTTGTTGTTCTGCATGGTCAGGATGGGGCGGATGTTGAGCAAATTGGCCATGCTGGCGGCGATGGTGCTAACGCGCCCGCCGAGCGCCAGGTACTTGAGGGTGGAAAGCGAGCCGAAGAGGTAGGCGCGCGTGATGAGCGATTCTGCGGCTTTAACGGCTTCTTCGTGCGAGCTGCCGGCAGCCAGGGCTTCGGCGGCGGCAATGGCGATAAACCCCTCAGCCAGGCTGAGGTGGCCGGAGTCGATGACGGTGATCTTCTTCTCAGGCATTTCGGCGGCAGCCACCAGCGCGGATTCGTAGGTGCGGCTGATCTTGCTGCCGACGGTGACGCAGATGATGGAGTCGGCGCCGGCGTCAAAAGCCCCCTTAAAGGCTTTGGCGAAGGCTGCGGGGGAGGGAGCGGCGGTGGTGGGCAGCTTGCCGCTGCGGTCAATGCGGGTGAACAATTCCTGGTTGTCAATCTGGAAGAGGTCTTCGAAAGATTCCTCACCAAACTGGATGGTGATGGGCACCTGGACGATTGCGTGCTTTTGGGCCAGGTCGAGCGGAAGATTTGAATCAGTATCGGTGATCACATGTACTTTCGCCATAGTTTTCCTCACTAGTCTGGATTGAACACTCATCTATTATAACAACCTGAAGGGCAAAAAGATGTGACCAAGGGGATATTAAATCCAAAGCAGAAAACAATTGAAAAAACTTTTAAATCAAAAGAGGACCTTGCGTGTCCTCTTTTATGGGTGTTTAGCGCCTGCGGATGAGCGCCAGGACGACCAGTATGAGGATGGCGCCGATCGTGGCATGGATGATCTGGGCGAGGAGCCCCGTACCGATGGAGAACCCCAGGGCTGAGAAGATCCAGCCGCCGAGGAACGCGCCGATGATGCCGACGATGATCTTGCCGAGCAGCCCCAGGTTGATCCCCTTCACGAGGAAATCCGCCAGGATGCCGGCGACAGCACCAACAATGAGCCAGGTTAACCAGTTACCTTCCATGATATTTATCCTCCTTTATCAAGACTTAATAAATATCATACTCCTTTTTGGTAAGAATTTTGTTAATGGGATTTGCCCGGGTTTAATCCTGTAGGGATCATTGTGGTGTTTCAGCTTGGGGCGCAGGAGGCGGATAAAGGAGGTGTCGCGCCAGGAGATGTTGCTGTGGTCGCTGAGGAAGAAGAGGTATTCTCCGCCGGGGGAGAGCGCCGGGGCAAAGCCGTACTTGATGTTGCGGATGAGGGCGGGCTGCGACCAGGACCCATCCGGCTGGGCGTAGGTGATGTACAGGCGCGGGCTGCCCTGCAGACCAGGCAGGCGCGAGAAGAGCAGGTAAGACCCGTCAGGGGCAATGGCGGGGGTGAGCTCAAACTGATCCGGTGTGTTCACCGGCGCGCCCAGTTTCTGCGGGAGCGCGTACTCGCCATCGATGAAGCGGGAAACGTAGAGGTCGTTCATGCCCTCTTCGCCGGCAGCGAAGTACAGGTCGCCGTTGGCAGCGGTGGAGAAGGACCAGTGGACGCGCAGGTTGTTGACCACCTCCGGCAGCGGGCTGGGCTCGCTCCAGGTGCCGGCAATGAGCTCGGAGACCCAGATGTTCTCCTTCTGCGGAGCGGATGAGCCGGGGATGGGCGCGGTGGAGAGGAAGAAGAGGTGCGTGCCGTCTGGGCTGATGAAGGGCGCGCAGGTGGAGCCGCTATCCTCAATAAGCGCCAGGCGCTTGAAGGCCGTCCATGCGCCGTCGACGACGGACATGCTTTGGGTGAATTCGCCGTTGTCATCGGCAGCGCACCAGTAGACCGCGCTGAGATCGGGGGTGAAGACGGGCGCGGAATGCAGCTCGCCGTTGAGGACGCCGTAGGCAAAGACCTGCGGCTCGGCACCCGGCAGGGACTGGGCAAGGTAGGGCTGCGCGGGCAGGGGTGCCGGCACAGCGGCAGGGGCGGCAGCGGGGGCGTCTATGATGGTGTCGAACGCGCTGTAAACCATCACGGCAGCCAGGATCACCAGGCAGATGTTTCCAATTCTTTTCATCATACTCTCCAAAAGGTCAATTCCATTAATCCAGGAAGATTAAACGGCTGACGAATGAGAGTTGGGTGAGTTTACGCGGAAAAAGTGGGTAGTTAACTAGACAAGTTAAAACGCGTTGGTGAATACACGTTGCGGTGGTGCGGGGGTATTGGTGGGGCTTACGGCGCGAGCAGGTGGGCGTACTTCTGGCGGAACTTGGCCACCTTGGGGGCGACGACGAACTGGCAGTAGCCCTGGCCCGGGTTGCGCGCAAAGTACTCCTGGTGGTAATCCTCGGCGGGGAAGAAGGTCTCGAGGGGCAGCACCTGGGTGACGATCGGGTCCGGCCAGAGGCCTTTATCTGCAAGTTCGTTGATGACGGCATCGGCAGCAGCGGCCTGTTTGGGCAGGGTGGTGAAGATGGCGGAGCGGTACTGCGTGCCCACGTCGTTGCCCTGGCGGTTGAGGGTGGTGGGGTCGTGGATGGTGAAGAAGATGTGCAGGATATCGGCGTAGGAGATCTGCGCGGGGTCAAAGGTGACGCGCACCACCTCGGCGTGCCCGGTGTGCCCGGAGCACACCTGCTCGTAGGTGGGGTTGGGGGAGTCGCCGCCGGCATAGCCGGAGACCACATCGGAGACGCCGGCCACCTGGTCGAATACGGCCTCGAGGCACCAGAAACAACCGCCGGCGAGCACGGCGACTTCAAGCGGGAGGATGGGGGTTTTGGTTTCCATAAGGTCATTATAGCCTTAATTGGATAAGAATGGTAGGAATTTTATTCGAATTGTTACAAAGACCCCCCTCGTAAAAGCAAGTCGGAGGCGCAAATACTTCGAAACACAGAATGCGTAGTAAAAAGGAGAAATTTATACCAATTTAGTGCACATGGAAGTGAGGACATCATCTGGTTGGGTAATACGTTTTACCGGAGGTCGAGAATTCAAACAGCAAAAGTAAATCCGAGATTGCGAATGATGTTTTTTTCATCTTCAGAAACAGGATCAGGGATCGCCCAGATTAAAAGTTTTGACGCTCTTGAACAAGCTACATAAGCAAATCTAGCAGATTCCGAATTCATGTCTTTAATCCATTCTTTCCAATATCCACTTTTGATTGTTGTCGAGACAACCATTATTGCATCAAACTCTTCACCTTTTACTTGATGGATATTCGTTATAAGAAGACCATCATGATTAATTGCTTGGACAGAGCCTATTATCGACTGTACAGTTCTTGTACTAAATCCTTTAGGAGTTACGTAGTTGTACTCTTTAAATTTGTTTGAATCAATAGATAAGAAATACTTTTTATAAGTACTTGAAAGAATGCCGAAGAAAACTTCTCTATATTTTACTGCCCAGTTTTTCCATAATTGATTGAAATCAGATAGATTTTTATCTCGTAGACACACAATTAATAATTCATTGAGAAACAGCCGCCATTTTACCGCATCATAAGACTTTTCTGGACAATAAAATTGCTCTTTATTGTTAGTTAAAGACCCAAGATATTTATGGGAAATATATTTGCCTAAACACATAAGTGAATCAATTAATACATTTATCCCCGAATCTTTTTTGTTGAACAAACTCATCGCCACTGGAATTGATGCCCTATCATCTAAATCTGATGGGATTCCTGGCCTAAGCTTTAACACCGTGTTATTGTTTCTGGCTACTATGGCTGACTTGCTTTTTCTTATCGAATATGTATTTAATATCTCAATAAATTTACTCCTCACATTTTTGATATTTTTTTTATCATATGTAATACATAAGCAAGCAGGTCGGTTATCGCTAATAGTGTTACCAACTATTGTGCCTTGCGGCACCAATTTGCTGCATAAAGAGACTATAGGTTGGATACTCCGAAAATTCCGCAACAATGACAATTCAGTAAATTTGTTATGACTAATAAACCCATTGATTTTTTTTGGATCAACTTCCCGAAATGAATAAATAGACTGATTGAGATCCCCCACAAAGTCAACTCTTGTTTTGTTATCTAGAAGCTTTTGTATGATCTGAAGCTCTACCCAGGAAAGATCTTGGCATTCGTCGATAAAAATTCGAGGAAACCTCTTGGATAGTAAGTATGTTGATCTAGGAATTTTCTCAAGAATCAACCACGATATTAATTCGATATCCTGAAAAGTCCCATAACCCGCCTTCCAAAATTTCTTTTTTAAGTTTTTTAGCGCTTCATTTTGATCTGCGGTGAGTGTGTGTCCATTTCTAATTACGTCACTTGTTTTATTTGATGAGGAAAAATTGTACTTTTTATTTTCCAAGTCATAATAATATTCATTAGCTTTTATAGGACCAGTGTTGTAAAAATTAAATGATGTAGAAAAAGCATTTAAGAAAGGTGAATTCAGTTGATCATTAATAATGTTTATGCTGAAATCTCCACAATCCCCTTCATATCCAGTATATAAATTTCCAAATGGATTAGCTATATATTTGTGTAACCAACTATCAAAAGTCCCTACATAGTTAGGGTATTTGATTCCTTTTACCCCACATATTTGATAAATTCTATTCTGAATAATCTGGGATGCAGTGTTGGTAAAAGTAAGTACGGTTACGCCACTTCGATTTTGAACAGTAGTAACAATCGTAAAAGCAGCTTTTAAACCCAAAACCTCTGTTTTTCCACTTCCTGCGCAGGCCGCGAGGTAGTTGTTATTGCCGGTCGAAGATAGAATGTAATCTATTTGTTCAATACTTTTTGATTGAATCCGACAAAAATCGAAATTAATGCAAATATCTTTTTTTCCAAAATTTAATTCCTTACACGCATCAAACGATTGAGTTATTGGCTTTTTACATAAGACCAATGCTGTTTGATCATAACTATTGATTTTCATTTTTCTATTCAGAGACTCCATTTGCCCATAAGATTGCTTTCTTTAGATACTCAGGAATTTCAACACTTCCTTCCTTAATTGAAATCAACCTAGCAACTTCTTGTGAGAATTCACCTTTTCGGGGATTGATACGGTGAAGTAAGTTGTATGCTACTTCTTTCTTTTGGTCTTCACCTGCTGTTATCCAATCAACATCCCTATAATTAATGAATTCTTTTCTAATGTCGCCATCTGTTTCGAGAATGTTTAGAAATGCTTTTATTAATAGATTTAGGTTATTTCCCTCCATTCCTAGATCGTATTCAAATGTTTTCAAATGGCTGATGAAAATTCTACAATATTCTGAACCATTTACCTTTTCTATAATATTTAAATTTGGATTATTCCCAATCAAAGGATCTTTGTGAGTGGGCTTAGAGTCTATGCTTGGGTCGAGATCTGTGACACAGGAGCAGTAAATAGGAATTTTAGGATTTTCAGTTTCTTGAAGGTTGCAGAATAACTGAATAAACGGTGAAAAATAAGTACCCCCAATATTTATTATAGATATTCCGCTTTCCTCCAGACTTTCTGGTAAACGATTTTCTTGATTATTCAGATTGTAAGCATGTAAGAAAATCTTCGCTAATTCAGGAATAAGCATAGCTTCCGCAATTCCTTCAACCAAAATAATACCCTTTGCAAACAACAATGTTGATTTAGTTGTGTCCAACCACCTATTAAGATAATTAATTGAATTTTCATCAATTCCACATTCTATTAGTGGTAAAGAAAAAGGTTTGTTTTCCACTTTGGTTAAATGGATTATTGATTCTATGGAAACAGCTGACGCTAACACCGGAGAATGCGTTGTAACAATTATTTGAATAGATGTTTCTAGGGCTTTAGTTTCTAGATACTTCAATAATCTAGTCTGTAGTTGGGGGTGCAGATGAGCTTCAGGTTCTTCAATTAATAATAACTTTAGACTCTCTGGTCCAGGAATTGGGCTTGAGAACTCAGCAAGAATTGTAGCTAAATACAATAAATTATTATAACCAAGACTATTTTGTGATAAATTTCGAAAATCGGTGCTTACGTTTGATGTAATTAAGTTCGGGAAAAAAAGAAGTTTTAAATTTTCGACAATATCATTAAAATTTACTTCAGAAAATTGGATTAAAGTGTCTTGCCCAAAAATCTCTCCGATAGCGTCTTGTAGACTTTTCTTTATAAGTTGGTTTACAGAAGATATTGTTGCATGTGCTGTTAGGGTAGTATTGAAGGTTTTTACTTCCTCAACAAGAGGGTGTGTTTTTCCTTGATCTACCAAATTGTCTAGTTCGTTTTGGTTGATATTCTTAATAAGTCTTGCTAATCGTGATCCTTTTCCTTCTTTTAGTTTTGCTTCCGCATCCCGTAGAGGTGGCAAGTATATACAATTAATTCTATCAAGCAATTCCCACTCAAAAGCACTGCTCTGTGACTTTCCTCCCCAAATCAATCGTTTATATCTTCCTGTTGAATTTTCTTTATTTTCTATTTGCATTGTCAATAATGCTTGTCCTTCTAAATCAGACCAAGGTAAAAATGTTACTAATTCTTCCTCATCCATATCTTTGAAAGTTGAAATTATTTGAATTTTTTTTGAGTGGATCGAATTTGAAATAAATGGGTGATTAAAATCATCTTCCTTAATTCCTGTACGACCAAATTCATCCTCCACCAACAAATGTCGAATTGAGTCGATAATAGCACTTTTTCCAACAGCGTTTTCTCCAATTAATATATTTAACCCCTTGTTGAAATGGATTTCGAATTCATCGGAAAAGTTTTTAAAACCCTTGATTTTCAGATTTTGAAGAAACACGAATTATCTCCTTTTGTCTATGAAAAAGACCAATATTTCCCCTTAATATTAATAAACACATTTACTAATTAACAGTCTAACTATTGGTCATATCCCACTTCAAATACCTTTTGAGATCGCCCAGCCAGACACGCGTTATAGCCTCTACCGCATCGGATAGGGCTACCAGGCTCATTAACCCAGAGCGCGCACAAACAGGGGCGTGGATTGCGCTCCCTGCCATCTAATTCAATTTACGTAAACCCAACTCTTGTGTATGGCCGCTGCGGTTAGTGGCCAGGTTTGCCGGTTTTCCCCGCTGTGAGAAAATCCGGGTGCTAGGTTATGGCACCCATTAATTGTATGTCAAATCTGGATTTGTCAAATGGTCTGATAGGGTGCGTTACCAACGCCTAAATACTTGTCATTGCGAGGAGCGCTTTATGCGACAAAGCAATCCCCAATTATTTTTTAGGGACCCAACCGATCTTGTGGGGGCGGGTACCATACCCGCCCTCGGTAGGTGCGAATGGCAATTCGCCCAAGGCTTTTTTAATTGGATTGGGTAGCGCGCTTGCATGGGGTGCAAGAGGTCGGGGGTTCAAATGCTCTCGTCCTGCCTTAGCCAAACCACAGGCGTGTTAACCTGTTTATTTTGGGCAGTAATGAGGCATAAATACAGCCTATAATTAATCAGTATAATTAATAATTAGCCCGATCAAGATAATCACATCAGGAGTAATAATTATGACAGAAGAACAGAAAAAACATCCATTAGAAGAATATTCTGAAAATGAACAAATCGCTTATCTGAGTATTATCTCTGCCGTCTGTTATGCAGATAAAGAATTTGGAGATACGGAAAAGCATCAATTGGATATCTTATTGGCCCAACTTAAGATTTCAGATGTAGGCAAAGCCAAAATCTATTCTTCAGTATTCAACCTTCAGCGTGAAGATAAACTGGCGAATCTTGAAGCAATTCAAATTCTTGGTAATACGGAATTAAAATACACCTTAATCTCAGATTTGTGTCTTTTTTCTTTGGTTGATTCGAAGTTCACCGATGAAGAATATCAATACATACTAGGTATCGGAGAAGTCTTGGGGATTACCCAGGAACAAGTTGATGCCATAAAGTCTATCCAGGAGAATCTTTATAAGATCAAAGATATTCCCCCGAATTCTGTAAAATACAAACGTCTCATAAAAGATAGTGCAGCAAATCTTGCAGGGGTCGGTGTTCCTATCGCAGCAATTGCAGCGAGTGGTTCAGTCTTTGGGCTAGGTGCCGCTGGATTAACCTCTGGTTTGGCAACTCTTGGCGCATTCGTTGGTGGTGGGATGTTGTTAGGAGCAGTTATTGTGGTTCCTGCAATCGCGGTAGGGACTGTCTATGGGGTTAAGAAACTCTTTGACCTCGTATGGAAAGACCATGAGAGTTCAGATAATGTGAAAAACTCTCAAGAAAGGGGTCGAAAGGGAACATGGGCGAAAAAATCGTAAAAAGTGAAATGCAACCTGGTTCCGCTAAACTTGTTATAGTACAAGGGATTGTCCAAAATCTACCAGAAATTATAGGAGCGATCAAGGAAATCTATGCCCTAAATAAGAAAGGGCAATTATTTGGCCGAGTTCTACAATCTCGGCTTGATGAATTGAATATCAATAAAGAGAATTTTAAAGTATTGGTTGAAGGTTTGACGGAGTTATCAAAATCAGAAAATACTGATGCTGAGACAAAAGTGATGTATAGAGATATGATAAAAACACTTTTTGAAATTTTCACAACTAATATGCATAGTTCGCAGGACATTTCCAACTATTTGAAGGAATTTTAAGAAATGTATGGAATAAATTTGTTGGAAGTTGCAAAAATATTGGGAGCTACTACGGTCACAAATATTTTATTTAACAAGTACGGGGCAATTCGCTCGATTCATCAGGAAATTGTGAAATATTCGGCTCAACAAAATATTGCTATGGTTAAGGTTATGATAAGTACTCTAGCACAACAAAACGAACAGGCGTATAAAGATGTCATTAAAGTTCTAAGAGAGAATTTTTCTGAAGAAGAATTACAAGATATTTTGCCTCACTGAGCAAAAAGAATTCGTGTAGTTTAAAAAACCTCAAAAACTTGCCAATTTGGCAAGTTTTGGCTTAATAATTCGCCAAACAGGCTAGTTGTAATTCACGCTTTTTGTGCAACAATTAAATTGTAATCCCTTGCATGTACCGTAAATTCCCCCCGTAGAACTCGAATTGAATCTTTTTGTTCCCTGGAAACAATTCGAGTATTTCCCCCCTCATTCAACAGGAGAAAAATGTCAGAATTCAGCATCTCAACCGCAGAGCAGGAAATCAACACAGCAAAACTTAAATCCGGCGGTCAGCCCGGTAATCAAAACGCCAGAAAAAAACCTGATCAAATTAAAAAACGCGGTGCTCCTCTTGGCAACAAGAACGCCAAAACTCATGGCTTTTACGCCCGCCGTCTTCCCCAATCCCAACTCGATGGACTCGAAGAAACCACTGTCCGCTCCCTCGAAGACGAGATCGAGGTCATGCGCGTCTTCTCCCGCAAGGTCG
>CAZHMD010000007.1:0-134976 GCA_964533735.1 uncultured Anaerolinea sp.
CCAGGCTTGGACCTGCTGCCCAATCTGGCAGGTTCCACCCCAGGAACTCGCCGATCAACGTATTGATACCGCGGGGTTCAAACAACCACTGCTGTGGTTCCAGCCCGATTCCTCTAAAAAACAGGTTGATGGGTGCCGTGTGACGGTTGGAGAACATTTGTTTAAAAATCGCCGCACTGGCAATGGCAGGAGTGACATAGGGGATGAAATAGATGATGCGGAAAATATTCGAGCCGCGCACCTTCTGGAAGAGCAGTACAGCCAGGAAAAGGGCAAGGGTTAACTGCACGGGAACGGTCCCCAGGGCAAAAAACAAGGTCACCTTTAAACCGGACCACAAGTCTTTGTCACCAGAGGCAACGATCGTTGGGATTTCTCCTATGAGCAGCCAGCCACCAACCAGCAGGATCATGGTTGCCAGCACATGCAAAACAAAATTAATGGTAGATTTCCGCGTCTCGGCTCTGCGCCATAAGAACCATGCCACCCCCAGGAGGATGACCCCGCTGCTGATTGAAATGAATTGTGGCCAAATGCCCGGGTCGGCATCACTGGCAAACGCTGCGGCATAAGCCAGGGCAACCTGCTGCTGCGTGTAGTAGAGGAGCCCTAGACCGACGCCAAGCGCTAAAAAGGTAAGCCCAAAGTAGGATTGGTAGGTGAGATTCCTGGGGTTTTTCCAGAAATACATCACCAGGCCAGCGATTAATAGACCAGCCAGCAGGGACCAGATGAAAATTCGCCAGGCAGGCTGAACACTCTCGGTGTGAAAAGCCTCTTTCAGTAAACGCAGGAAAACTGCCTGTGTTCTATCCAATCCTCTCAACTTATCCGCAATACTGAGCAGTTCGGGGAGAACCAGGTAGACCCATCTGATGAAGGCGAAAGCGATTACCGCGTTGACGAAACCCGGAAGGATACACAACCAGGGGCGCTCATTATATTGCCGGGCTAATTGGACTGCCTTCTTGAGCAGGAAATAAATGGCGATCAATGCTCCAATGCCGAGGAAAAACACCACCACGTACGCCAGGTTACCTATGGCATCAGTATAATTTTGGAGGTTGATCATCTCGGTGCGTTTGATACGCCACTTATGCAGACTGACGTATAGAGCAAAACCGACAGGGAAAATTCCAAAGACAAAAATCAGGATGGAAGCTGGGGCAATAAAAAGGTACGACGTTAGATAATCCTTAAAACGCCGCCCTTTATACCCTTTGAAAACCCGATGCAGCCAGCTCTTATTTTCCATGAATTATCAACTATCGCCTTAATCAGGATGCATTAACCGAAAAGTATTTTGGCATGATTGCTGATCTCTACTATATTGTTATACCCCTAAGGCAAAGACAATCGAAAAAGTTTTAGCCTACAAGTGATTTCGTAAATAAGAGTCAACCATTATTATACAGAACAATTCACTGGCATTGTCTTAAAAAAGGAACGGTATTCCACGCGCTACCGAAAAAGTTCCTGCCAATTGCGCTACAATCAATTCACTGGTATCTCTGTGCTTATCAACACTGCTGAGAGGACAATAATGACTCCACTCGAAGACACTTTATACGAAGATTTGAAAAAAACACGCTTTCCCGGGCTGGACCTGCCAACCGAGTTTATCCTGCCAGCCTACCAGGGGCAGTCGGTTCTGAATATCCCTGCCTCGATCTGCGATATTTTTGGATTGCCGCCAATCCACAACCTTCCACTGCGGCAGGAGATCATGACGCCATTGAAGGGGGATATCAAGCGCGTCATCCTGGTTCTCATGGACGCACTGGCACTGCATCGCTTTACCAATTGGATACATAAAGGAAGTATCCCAGTCTGGAGCCAACTTTTAAAATCCGGCAGTCTCTCTCCGATCACTTCCATTTCTCCCAGCACCACCAGTACCGCCATGACCACGTTGTGGACAGGGCAGTCACCCGCCGAGCATGGGGTTGCCGGGTATGAGTTGTGGCTTAAGCAGTATGGGCTGGTTGCCAACATGATCCTGCACTCACCCATGAGTTACCATGGCTATGGTGCCAACCTGGAACAAGCCGGTTTTGATGCTGATACTGTTCTTGGTTTACCCACTATTGGGGAGTACCTCGCTGCCCGGGGGGTTTCCGCCCACGCCTTCCAATACTACTCCATTGCCAATTCGGGTTTATCGCGGACATTCATGAAAAACGTCAACATCAACCCTTTCGGCACTGAGGCGGAATGCTGGGTGAATATGCGGGAACTGATCCAGAAAAAGATAAACGAAAAATTGTATATCTGGGCATATTGGGGGGCTTATGATCACCTCTCTCACCTTTATGGTCCGGATGATGAACGCTCCGAATTGTATTTTGCCAATTTCAGCCGTGCGCTGGAAGAGAATCTGATCAACCGTATGACCCCTGAACAGCGCAGGGGAACCCTGCTCATTCTTACCGCAGATCATGGGCAGGTGATGACCACAAAGGATCCCAACCATGAACTAACCAATCACCCTGAATTCATGAACTGCCTGCACATCAAACCCACCGGAGAAAGCCGCTTTACCTACCTGCATGTTAAACCGGGAAAAGAGAGCACGCTTAGAGAATATACCGATGCCACCTGGCCGGACAAATTTATTCTCATGAATTCTCAGCACCTTATTGAAGCGGGTTTGCTTGGACCTGGAATCCCAATGGCAGATATCCATAATCGCATCGGGGATCTAACCATGATTGCCAAGGGGAACAATTACTTGTGGTGGTCAGATGAAGCGAATCCGTTGCTGGGGCGCCACGGCGGACTCAGCCCGCATGATATGGTGGTACCTTTCCTTGCCGCCCGCTTGTAATCCACCAATAAAGGACAAACTCATGCCATTATTACGAAGATTCACTCTGGTATCGCTAATCCTCATCCTGCTCGCTGGCTGCGCGGGACGAAGCACGCCTACGCCCACAAAACCAGCAGCGGAAAGTATCAACCACATTGTGATCAGCGAGGTCATGGCTGGAGTGACCGGTAACAACAACTACGATTTTATCGAGCTCTATAACCCCACCCTGGAAATCAGAGACCTGAAAGGGTATTCACTGTGGTACCAGTTAAATGCTGTGGAACCTGACACCCTGCTTTTCTCATGGGAATCCTCAGCGCTAATCCCGCCACACGGGCATTACCTGCTCTTGCGTGAAGGACAAGATGCAGGCGTGGAAGCAGATGCCTTTTTTGATTATTCGCTTGTGCCCCAGCGCGGCAGCCTGGGTTTGCGGCTGCGCGGTGCTGAAATTGTGGACCAGGTCGCATGGGGTGATTCAGACGCCTCTTTTATAGAAGGAACAATTGCGCCGGCATCGCGGAACGATGTTTCCTTGGAAAGACTGCCCGGAGGTGAAGCCGGTAATACCCAGGATCGCGAGAGTAATGCAGAGGATTTCTTCCTCAATCCATCCCCGAACCCGCAAAACAGTGCCAGCCAGCCTTTCCCAGCCTTTGCCACCAGCCTGATGCTCAGCCTGACCGCTCCACTTGAATCCACTCCGGGGAGTGAATTGCAGTACCAGGTTACAGTTAAAAATCCATCCAGTAAGGCAGTGGAGGAAGTGATTGTGTACTTTCCTTTATCTGACGATCTCATTTACAAAAACAGCTCTGTTCCAGCAATCCAACAGGAGGGATGGCTGCAATTCCCACTGGGAACATTAACCTCGTTTGGATCAAATGCCATAAGTATCACCTTTGACGCCCCGTGGGAGTACACAACCATCAGTGTGCAGGGAATTTACGTTGACGCAAAAGGTATTCAAGCCCCGGTTTTTGGCGGGGTAATGCGCACTGTGCTTCAAGGTGGATCCGTCCCGATTGCGATCGCCAGAACACTCAATGGGACTGAATCTGTCACTGTGGAAGGCACTACCTCCATGTACACCGGTGGTTTTTATGCCGGCTCATCCGGGACGAAATTCTACATCGAAGATGAAACCGGAGGGGTACAGGTTTACATCCCTGGCGGTGCCGGCAAAGTTAACATTCCCCTGGGTGCTTTTGTCCGTGTGCAGGGAGCAATCGAACCATATCGCGGTGCCATCGAGTTGATCCCCTCACCAGAGGCGGTTGAGCTCATAAGCCAACCTGGAGAAAAGCCGGCCAGGGAACCTCTGGCAACCACAGCAAAGGAATTGCAGCAAACCCCTGAAGAGTTTGCAGGCAAGCTGGTCACGCTCAGTGGTGAGGTAAGGCGTGTAGAAGAATTTTCATTCAGCTATGAGCTCGATCTGCTTGACGACGGCGTCATGGTCGGTGCTTATATTGATAAATTGACTGAGATTAATGTGGAAGCTATGGCGGTGGGGCAGTATTACCAGCTAACTGGCATCGCGGAGATCCTGGACGATACCCTACAGGTCTATCCGCGGGTGCAGACTGATCTGGCAGAGATCCAACCGCCAACCGTGACCATGTCAGCTCGCATGCCGGTAAACTATGATCCCTCCCAACCGGTAACTATTGATGTGATGGTAAATAACCACCTTGCAGAGAGCATTAAGGATCTGGAGATATCTCTGATTATCCCCGATGGGTTCAAGGTATCGGAAATATCTGCGGGGGGGATCTTTGATGCAGATAAAGCGACCTGGAAATGGCAGGAACTCTCTGGTAATGGTTCTCAAGTAGTATTCAGTCTGACGGGGAAAGTCACCAGCGCACAAGACTACCTTACCCTGGAAGAATATACGCTCACACATTCTGGGGAACCCGAACCCTTAAAAGGCGAGATTGTTTACAGCTTCCCCGGGGACAGCGTTCCTGTTTGGGCAATCCAGGGGACAGTGTTGCGATCCCCATACTTGCTCCAGAAGGTAAAAACCAGTGGAGTGGTGACTGGTGTTTTCCCGGAATTGGAAGGCTTTTGGATCCAGGGAATTGATGATGGAGACCCGCTCACTTCCCAGGGGTTGTTCATCTACACCCTGGGACCTGACCTTAAGGTGCAAGCGGGGGATCGTGTGACTGTGCAGGGAGTCGTGCACGAAGCCCACAGCGAAACCCAGCTATTCCTTGAGGATTTGGAAATTATTTCCTCCAAGCAATTGCTCCCAACTGCTGTATCCCTTGAACCGCCGGCGGAAGACACCGAAAGCGAATTGTATTACGAAGCACTGGAAGGCATGCTGGTACAGGTTAATGGGAATGCCATCGCGGTATCGGCCACCAACAAGTTTGGTGAGACAGCCCTCGTTCTTCCTTCATATAATAAGGAATTGCACCTGATGCAGGGGGATCAAAATGGTTTTGCAGTGCGGGTGGACGATGGTTCATTTGTGACACATCAAGATCAATCCACCATGCTGTACGCAGCTGCCACTGGAGATCTGGTTTCCGGAGTCAGGGGACCGCTTGCTTACAACTACGGGTACTACAAAATTGAACCGCTGAGTGCGCCAAAGGTTAACCCCCAGGACAAGCTCCTGCCGCAATTGCCAGCCACGGATAGCAATCAAATTCGGGTGATGACCTGGAATGTGGAAAACGTATTCGATTACCTGTTACCGCACCCCACAGATCCCGCTTTACCCAGTGTGGCAGAATACAAGGCATGGCTTGAAAAAATTGCCAATACCATTCGGCTCGCTGGAACACCAGCCGTGGTCGGATTACAGGAAGTGGAACACATTGGTATCCTGGAGGATCTCGCTGACACTTCGCAACTAGCGCCCTTTGGCTACCAGGCGATCCTGCTGGAGGGCACCGACAGCCGCGGGATTGATGTGGGCTACCTGGTGCGAGGCGATGCGCAGATATTGGAGGTTAAGCAGTTCCCCGCACCAGAAGACCTGACCAGTCGACCGCCGCTGCTCCTCAAAGTGGAAGTGAAACTGGATTCTGGAACCCGCATACTCTACCTGCTCAACAATCATTTTCTATCGATGAGCGGCGGGGAATTGGCAACCGAACCGCGCCGCATAGCCCAGGCTGCCTGGAATGTCGGTTTGATCGAGCAGATCCTGGTTGAAGACCCGAACGCGCAGATCATCCTGATGGGTGACTTGAATTCATATTATGACTCACCTCCGATCGAAACCCTCAGGGAAGCCGAACTGACGCATGTCTTCGACGACCTGGAGCCGGCGGAGAGGTACACGTACATTTACCAGGGGATTGCCCAGGTGCTTGATCACATGCTGGTCAATGATAAGCTGGCTCCTACCATCAACCGGGTGGATATCCTGCATGTAGATTCCGATTTTCCCCTGCAGCTCCCCGGGGATACCTCTGTGCTGCATAAATCAGATCACGATCCGATCGTGATCACCCTGGATTTTTAACTATCCCGGAAACTCTTGTCCGTAACAGCCAAACATTTTCCCCCGTTTTTTACTGCGGGGGAATTATGCATTCACTTTAAGGAAATTACCGGGACTATAAAAAGACATCCAGAATTCTGTGACGATAGAGCCTTTACTTCAATCCCAACTTGCAGGCGGTGCTTGATCCTTCCTTGAGCAGGTCCTTCCCCAACAGGACGCGTTCCAAATTGGCCGGAAGGCTGCGAATGCGCCGCCCGGTGGCATTAGTGATGGCATTGAGGATTGCCGGTGCAGCGGGAACCAGGCCTGGTTCACCCAGGTTTTTGGCGCCATAAGGTCCGGCAGGGAATGATTTCTGTACGAACACGCCTACTATATCGGGCACATCCAGTGCAGTGGGGATGAGATACTCATCAAAATTGGTCGCCTGGATGTAACCTTTATCAAAATCCACGCGTTCCATCAAGGCGTAACCCAATCCCTGGGTGATGCCGCCATATAATTGCCCATAGGCTCCTTGAGGGAAAATGATCGTGCCGGTATTATGCGCTGCCCAAATGCCGGTAACTTCCACCTTGCCGGTGCCTGTATCCACCAGAACTTCCGCCACCTGCGCGCCGTAATGATAGGCAAAATAGGGTTTGCCTTGCCCGGTATCCATTGACCAGTGGATCTCAGGCGGGCTCCACCGTCCGCGGCTGTAAAGGGTCAAACCCATCTTGCGGGCATGTTCCACCACGTTTTCAAAGGAGACAGGTTCTTCCCTGGGGCTGATGAACAATTCGCCGTGACGGGTGATCTCTTCCTCGCGGCAGTCCAGCAGGTTTGCAGCCGCCTGGTTGAGCAGGCTGCCAATGCGTTCAGCAGCAATGCGTGTGGCGTTGCCGCCCAATACTGTACCGCGTGAAGCTACTGTTGGTCCGCTATCATGGGACTGGTCTGTATCCGGCCGCGGCATGAAAATACGATCCGGACTCAATCCAAGCGTTTCCGCGGCGATTAACGTAAAGGCGGTGCGCGACCCAGTACCGTAATCGGTAAGGCCGGAGGTGAGCGTCAGGGTATAGTCCGGGTTGACTTCCAGGGTGCTAACAGCAAAATCTGCGCCTTCCGCGCCAAGAGACATGCCATGGAAAACCGCCGCCACCCCGATCCCACGGCGGAATTCACCTGGTTTCAGTGTCTCCGCAGCTGCGAGCGAATACTGCGCATGTTTGTTTTTCCAATCGGAGAGTTTGCGCACTTGTTCCAGGCATTCCACCAGCGAGACGTCATCACCAAGCTGCTGACCGTGCGCCGTGGTATCCCCGGCACGCAGGCAATTCTGCAGCCTCAATTCGATCGGATCAATCTTAAGTTTAAGAGCCAGCTCGTCCATGGCTTGTTCAATGGCGAAGCAAACTTCAGGGTTTCCAAAACCGCGAAAAGCCCCAGCGTAGCCGTTGTTAGTATAAACAGCGTCTGTATCTACCGCGCAGGCATCATAGCGATACGGACCCATGGCGTGAATGGTGGAACGCCAGGCGGTGAAGGGAGTGATACTGGTATAGGCGCCGCTGTCTACCGTAGCGTTTACCTGGCATGCACGTAACTTGCCGTCATTCTGCACTCCCAATTTGAGGTGGATATGCATGGCATCACGCTTATAGGAAGCAATGATGGATTCTTCGCGGGAAAGGATCATTTTTACAGCGCGCCCGGTGAGGAGAGCCAGTTTGGCCACCTGACCAGAAATCTGGTACATCAGGTCGTCCTTGCCGCCAAAAGCCCCGCCCACATGGGGTTGAATGACGCGGATATTATCCTCACCCAGACCCAGGACTCGCATGAGATTGGCGCGATTGAGGAACGGACTCTGGCAGGGTGCATAAACCGTTACGCCGCTGTTTTCAGGAGCGGGAATGGCGATGGCTCCTTCAGTTTCAATGTAAGCATGTTCCTGGTGCAGCGTGCTGTAATCTTCTTCCAGAATCACCGGGCAGGACGCGAACTCGCTTTGCGGATCACCTTTACGCACAATGTAGTGCGTCACCAGGTTGCCGCGCGGGAACTCGGGGGCATCTCTTGAAGTCTCACCCACAATGGTTGTTGAAGGCTCCAGTGCTGTCATTGGGTCGAACACACCGGGAAGTTCTTCAAGTTCAACCACGATGGCGTCCAAACCTTGTTTGAGTGCAGTTTCATTTTCAGCAGCAACACAGGCAATACCATCTCCTGCATAGCGCACACGCTGGTATGCCAGCATGAACATATCCGTAATGGGATAACCAAAGCGACCGTGGTCAACGAAATCGTCGCATGTGATGACTGCCAGGACACCAGGGATTTTTAACGCGGGGCTGGCATCCACGCGTAAAATGCGCGCGTGTGGTACAGTGCTGCGCAGTGTGCGCGCCACCAGCATGCCGGGGAGGTTGTAATCACCCACATACTTCGCCGTCCCCAACACTTTTTCCAACGCGTCAACACGATTGGTGGGTTTACCAATAAATTGGAGCTCAGGCATCGGTTTTCTTCTCCTGCCGATTTTGCGCGGTGATTTGGATGGCATCCACGATTTGCTGATATCCAGTACAGCGGCATAGGTTCCCGGCTATGGCTGTGCGGATCTCCTGCCGGGTGGGTTGCGGTTTTTCTGCCAGCAAGGCTTCGCCAGCCAGCACCATCCCCGGTGTACAGAAACCGCATTGCACTGCTCCGAACTCGATGAAAGCCTGCTGCAGATCATTGGGGCTGCCGTCAGGCAGGCAGACTCCCTCAATGGTGACGACCTTGCGCCCATTTACCTGGGCTGCCAGAGTCAGGCAGGAATTTACCAGGCGTCCATCGAGCAGCACCGAACAGGAGCCGCATTCGCCAACGCCGCAGCCTTCCTTGGTGCCGGTCATTCCCAGGTTATCGCGCAGGACGGTCAGTAGGGACTGGTCTGCAGAGGCTTCGGTGTCCACTTGTGATCCATTAAGGTTGAACTGGAGTCTCATCGCACCACCTCTGGATCAAATATTTGCGCGAACACCCTTTCGGTCATTGCCGTCAGTGCAGGCACTTTAAATTCGGAAGACCAGCGATAACCCGCTAGGCGGATCATCTCGTCAACTGTGACCTTTGCAGCATGCTGATAAAGCATAGGGTTAGGTTGTTTCCCGATCAAGGTATCTTCGACTATGGTCAAGCGTTCTATGTGCGGGGTGGCAGAGCCGGTGACCAGGCGGGCTTCGGTGATCGTGTTATGTGTATCCAAACGCCCCAGGGCTGCAACGGTCAGGCGCGAGATTGCCATGGCATTACGCCGGCCTAATTTAAGGAAGGCACTGCGGCTGCCTTCCACCGGTATTGGATAACTCAAGGAAATCAATAATCCGCCGGGGGTCAGGGAAGTGCGGTTGGGTCCGGTAACAAACGCACTGACGGGAATCTCCTGCTCACCAGTTGGGGTGAGTATGGTTGCCATTGCATCCAGGCAGACCAGCGCTGGTAGAGAATCTGCGCAGGCTGCAGCATTGGCAACATTACCGCCAAGAGTGCCCATGTTCCGGATTTGCACAGCCCCCACTGTTGCGCACGCTTGTGCCAGAACTGGAGCGGTGGCTTGAATGATTGGATTGTCCAGAACTTCAGCAAAGGTAGCTGCTGCGCCGATGTGCACCCAGCCATCCCTTTGCTCGATAAGGTGCAACTCGGGTATACGCGAGATATCCACCAGGCGGTCACAATAATGCGGCTCATGCTTCAATTGCAAAAGGATGTCAGTGCCGCCTGCCAGAGGTCGGCTTCTTAACCCCGGTTCGTTTAATAAAGTCACAGCATCACTGATCGATGCTGCCTGTATATAACCAAATCGTTCCATTCACACACTCCTAAAACTTATCAACCGTTTACCAATAAAGGTTCGAAATTTTCCGATTTTCCGCGTTGAACCGCTTCTTCCATGGAAATGCCTGCCATCATCAGTCCTATTTGTTCCACGGTTGCCTGGTTGCGCTCAACAATTCCCATGATTCTTCCTTCATATAAAACTGCAATACGATCTGAAAGCACGCGAATCTCATCCAGGTCTTCTGAAATGAGGAGGATTGCGGTGCCTTCCTCCCGCTGTTGCAGTAAGCGCTGGTGGATATATTCTGTTGCACCGATATCCACACCCCGCGTGGGTTGAGAAGCGATCAAGACCTTGGGCTGGCGTGAAAGTTCACGCGCCATGATCAATTTCTGGATGTTACCGCCGGACAGGTTTTTTATCGGTGTGTCCAGACCGGGAGTTTTCACACTAAATTTGGCAACCAGTTCATTGGCAAAAGATTTCATACGCGCAAAATCAAGAAAAATCCCATGTGTAAATTTGGGAGAGGCATGATCGTGCAGGAAAATATTCTCCTGCACCGAGAATTCGCGGATCGCGCCATCCCGCATGCGTTCTTCAGGGATGTAAGCCAGTCCTGAATCGACCCGCTGCTTAAGTCCAAGGCTGGTAATATCCATCTCTTCGAGGGCAAGACTACCCTGGGTAGTCTTGCGAACCCCTGCCAGGCATTCGGCTAATTCACGCTGACCGTTGCCGGAAACCCCTGCCAGCCCGAGGATTTCTCCGCCGTGAATTTGCAGGTCAATCCCATGGAGTGCCTCAGTTCCCCTGTCGCCCATCCCGTGCAATCCCTTAATTTCCAGGCGGATGGGTCCAGCTTTTAATGGCTGCGGTTTTAACGAACTCACGGGGCGTCCGACCATCATGGTGACCAATTCATCGCGTGTGACCCCGGCTGTGGGGCGGGTACCGATGATGCGTCCGTCCCGCAGCACAGTGACCCTTGAACTGATCTTCATCACCTCGTGCAGTTTATGCGAGATGAAGATCAATGCGTGTCCATCTGTTACCATGCGGTGGAGGGTGATAAAAAGGTCATTGACTTCCTGGGGTGTCAGCACAGCGGTGGGCTCATCAAGGATGATCAGGCTGGCGCCGCGGTATAACGCTTTTATAATTTCAACGCGCTGCTGTTCACCCACTGAGAGCTGCCAGACGTAAGCGGAAGGGTCAACCGCTAATCCATACAAGCGTGAGAGTTCGCGGATGCGTGCGGATACCTTCTCTAAATCCAATACAGGCTCGCGGCTGGATTTCAGCCCGAGTGCCACGTTTTCTGTCACCGTTAGCGTAGGGACAAGCATAAAATGCTGGTGAATCATACCGATGCCTGCCGCAATGGCATCTGCGGGGGAGTTGAAGGTGACCGGCTTGCCATTGATCACGATCTCGCCTTCATCCGGGCGATATAAGCCGTATAACTGGCGCATGAGGGTGCTTTTACCCGCGCCATTTTCACCCAACAGGGCGTGAACTTCCCCCTGGTTTACATCAAAACATACCTTGTCATTTGCCAGCACACCTGGAAAGTGCTTGACGATATTGCACATTTCAACGCGTTGGATTTGTTTTTCTTTGGTGATCTGTGCAACAGGTGTCATCAAACAACCTCAAAAATTTTAGTTTTAAGTGCATCTGGTTGGGAGAGATTCGTTTTTGTAACTACTGAATTCTCCTGGCAAATGCTTTTGGTAATTGACCTCTCTCCAAATTATTTTTGGAGAGAGGTCTGCGTATCCATTAAATTACGGTGTAACTGTTACGGTTCCAGCGATGATATCGGCGATTGCTTTTTCACCAGCAGTTTTTACATCTGCGGGGAGAGCATAGGCGGGATTGAATGCGATCTTCAAGCCGTCATTTTTAAGCTCGAGAACGTAGGTCTGTCCGCCGAGAGTACCAGCTAAGTTAGCCGAAATGATCTCTCTGATCATACCAGTCCAGTCATACACCTGGCTGGCAACAACCAGTTCAGGCGCAAGGGAAGCTTGATCCTGCTGGGTTCCGAACCACAGGACACTGCCGCTTTCCTTGGCGGCGCCGATGGAACCGACAACAGATTGTGACGACCCGGTGAGGATATCAGCACCGGCGGCAATATGTGTCTTGGCGGCTTCAGTCATCAAAGCGACGTCAGAGAAGGAACCAGTCCAGGTCTTGGCAACATTAATGGTTGGGTCAACTGCAGCAACACCTTGCACGAAGCCATCAATATAGGTCTTGGCGTCGCCAACTTCCACCGGACCAGTAACGCCGATGGTTTTGGAGGTCGTGAGCATGGCAGCCAGTACACCATTGACATATCCACCTTGTTCGGCAGCTGCAGTGTAGGCATACACGTTGGGCATACCAAAGGTGTTCACATCAGTTCCCCAGGCAAAAGTAACAGTGGGGAAGTCTGGTGCAATTTCCTGTACGGAAGAACCGTATTGCGAACCATGGGCGATAACCACGTTAAAACCCTGGCTGGCGTAGTCACGGATGGCGGCGGCGGCATCTGGAACCTTGAACATGTTCTCTGAGAATTTAATCTCGAGTGCGGACTCTCCGCCCATCTCTGTCTGGATGGCTACCAGGGCATTCCACATGGACTGGCTGAACGCCATATCAGTGATGGCGCTCGGCATCACGACAGCGATCCTGAATGGTTCAGGAGCGGTTGTTGGTGCTTCTGTTACGACAGGGGCTTCAGTCATCACAGGGGCAGCAGTGGGAGCAGCGGTCGGTTTGGCGCAGGCAGTAACGAACAACGCCAGTAAAACCAGTACAACTACCATTCGTTTGAACATTTGGATCCTCCTTGGGGTGAATTGGGGTTGATTAACTCTCGCCTCTTTCAAAAGGCTTGTTCAACGCTGCCGGCTGGCGTACCCGGTTGATGGCGATTGCCAGGGCAGCAATTGTCAATATGTAAGGGAGCATAATGGCGACGTCTGAGGGGATTTTAACCCCCAGCACCTGCATCCAGAGTTGAAATGCGTTTACAGTGCTGAATAGCAGAGCGCCCCATAAAATGCCCACTGGTCTCCAACCGCCGAAGTACACCAGGGCAACAGCAATAAAGCCCTGCCCGGCGGTCAGGTTATCCTGGAATAGATTTAACAATGAAATGGAGAGTGACGCGCCGGCTATCCCGGCAAGAACCGCTCCGGTGCAAACACTCATGTAACGTACACGGTCTACATTGATACCGAGCGAATCCGCAGCCGCAGGATTTTGGCCGACGGATTTGATGCGCAAGCCCAACGTGGTTTTTTCCATCACCCACCAGGCAATGGGCACCAGCAAAAAAGCGCCATATACCAGCAGACTGTGGTGGAAGAATATCTCACCAATAACTGGAATATCACCCAAAATCGGGATTTTGACTGGTTGGAATCCTGTCACGGTTTTCACTGTGCCGATAGTGGTTTTAAACAACAGGCTCGATAAGCCCAGACCAAACATGTAGAGTCCGATGCCGCTGATGCCCTGTTCTGCTTTAAGCGTAACACTGACAAATGCCATCAACAAGCCCATCAACAACCCGACGATGATTGCTGCCAATAATCCCAGCCAGATGCTACCGGTAGTGAGGACGATGAAGAAGGAAGCATAGGCTGCAACCAGCATGATGCCATCCACGCCCAGGTTCACCACACCTGAACGCTGGGAGAATGCTTCTCCAATGGCGGCATAGAGGTAAGGGGTTGCCAGGCGAATGGCTGAGGTGAGGATGCCGGCGACAACGCTGAGTTGAAATACGTCGTTCATGCCTGCTCCTCCTGGTTTCTTGCTGCTGCCATTTGGCGGCGCACTGCCCAACGGCGCGACCATAAAGCGGAGCCGACCACAAACAAGACCACCAGCCCCAGTATCGCATCAATCAACGAATTGGGTACCTGAACAGCGCGCTGCATTTTATCGCCGCCCACCAGCAATCCGCCAAAGAGGATGGATGCCGGGATGGTACCAAGGGGATGGAGACCGCCAAACAACGCAGCCACAATTCCGGAAAAACCATAGCCGCTGGTGATGCCTTCCAGTAAACGGTGCTGCACACCCATTACTTCAATTGCGCCGGCAATCCCGGCAAAACCGCCGGCAAGGGTCAGTGAAAGCGCCTGGTTAAAGGGCACATTGATGCCGGCAAAACGGGCGGCTTCCGGATTAAACCCCACTGCGCGGATGCGGTAACCGATGGTGGTTCGCCACAGGAAAATATAAACAAGGATCGCCAGCCCAACGGCAATGATGGATCCGGTGTTAAGCAGTGTTTGAGGTACAAGGCGAGTCAGCCAAACCTGTTCAGGTAGGCGTTCAGATTGCGCCAGGTAGGTTCCTGCCGTGATTCCCGCAGGGTCCATTAATACCGAGCGAATCAACAGGTTCATCAACTGCAGGGCGATGGCGTTCATCATCACGGTGGTGAGGATTTCATTTACTTTCAACCGCGCCTTGAGGATGCCTGGAATGAAGCCCCAAAAAGCGCCAGCCGAAAAACCGACCAGCAGCGATGTCGGGATGAGCAACCAGCCCGGCCAGGTACGAAAGACGAGCGGAAACCAGGTGGCTGCCAGCGCACCGGCAATAATCTGCCCTTCACCGCCAATATTGATCACGCTGGCGCGGAATGCGATACAAATACCGAGCCCCACAAGCAGCAAAGGAGTGGCTTTAACCAGCGTCTGGGTAATGCCGGTTACGCTTCCGAATGCCCCGTTGACCATTTGGGCATATGCAGTTAATGGGTTTACCTTGAGTATGAGAAGCATGACTGCGCCAATGAGCAGCGCCACTAACATACCAGTAAAAGGTAAAAGAGCGTTGAAAAAAATACCAGTAAAATCTAATCGTCGGGTGCGAACAGCTTTTTCGTCTTGCACAGGCGGCATAAGCTAAACTCCAATCGACGAACAGAACTTCGATGATGTTATAAGTTATACAATATTATCAGACAACTTACAACCTGTGATCAATGATTCCGTCAGAAAACCTGGCAAATTCAGGTTTATTAACTGAGTTTTTTAACTACCCTGTGATTACTTGTTTTGAGATTAAGCATTACACGATATGGTTTTCAAAAACCCCTTAATCCAGCAAGACCTCCGCGTTTCAATCAAAGCTTGCATAATTTTTTTTAGTATTTATTTAGGGTGTATCAGGGACATTAATAGCAAATTCTCTGTAAAGTAAATTAGCACAATACTTACCGTTTACTTGTCATTCATTAACCCAAAAAATACACCTTGGGACATATGAACGGCAATTGTGCATATTAATGCACACCTCATCTGAAATGGAGTAACCCCTATGTTCAACCGCATTCTTGTCCCACTGGATGGATCGACACTTGCAGAGCGGGCAATACCTCATGCTGAGGAGTTTGCCCGCATCTTTCAATCAACCATTATTCTTTTACAGGTCCTAGATCCCACTTCCTTTCACGAGAACCCTAATCCCGTTGACCCTTTGAGCTGGCAGATTCGAAAAACAGAAGCCGACATGTACATGCAGGGAATTGCTGCCCGGATTCGTGAAAATTTAAAGGGTAGTTCTTTGGCAGATAATGTGCCACAGGTCAAAGATGGAGGTGCATTAAAAACGCGCGTCGAATATTCAATTCTGGAAGGGAAAACGTCAGAAAATATTGTAAATTTTGCTCACAGCGAAAACATTGATCTGCTTGTGATCAGCACCCATGGGTCTGGAGGATTAAGCCGCTGGAACATTAGCAGTGTCACCCAAAAGGTGATCAACCTGGTCTATATCCCTGTGCTTATCGTCCGTGCTTATAACCAAACTGATATTGAAATTTCCAGAGTTCATTACCGTAATATTCTGCTTCCAATTG
The DNA here is from genome assembly GCA_964533735.1 of uncultured Anaerolinea sp. Classification (GTDB taxonomy): domain Bacteria; phylum Chloroflexota; class Anaerolineae; order Anaerolineales; family Anaerolineaceae; genus UBA6107. The sequence continues at coordinate 15,980 of CAZHMD010000007.1, forward strand.
ACAGCTCTCGCCGAGCCGAGTGTTCGCTTTCAGCAGGGATTGCGCTGGCTCGTGGAGAAGAACCCGCGGAATTAGTTTCCAAGCCTGATGCTACGTTTTCAAACTCTGGTGTGCCGGGATTTGAATCAAGCCCTACAAAGCTAATCCTCGCTGCAGTAATAAAACCACCGGAAATTCCCATTCCTGAACCTTACCCTGTTGAAATTGAACAACTATCTGGGGAACTTATGAATATCAGCCGGCAGGCAGTCAGCTTTTATTTGAAAGAAATGAAAGCGCGCTTACCAGTGGAAAGTGAGATTTGTGTGCTCGAAAACAGAAGTGTTTCTTCAGCCATTCAGGAATTGGCGACTAGGGAGGACATTGACCTGATCGTTTTGTGCGCACATGGGTATACCGGAGAATCCTCCTGGCCATACGGAAGTATCGCCCTCAATTACATGGAACACGGTATTAAGCCTGTTCTAATCATCCAGGATGTGCCCCGCTCCCGGGTGCAGCCAACCGCAGCGGAGATTGCTGCCAACAAAACCGGGAGACGTTAAGTATGTTTGAGTACGGCAAAAACCAGGCACAGGATGAAGGTTTAAATCCCCCCGTAAACTTCTCGACGGCTAAAGCTGAAAAGCTCCAGGATTTGGTCAATACCCTGGTAAACGATTTTCAGAATGTTAGCAGTGAGAAACAAGGAGGCTGGGCAAAATCGATTCTGGCAAAACGGAATTTGATGGGTGACGATTTATCTCTTTACAAATCATGGCTGGCAGATGCTCATCTCATATTCAGGAAAACCTCACAACAAAAGCTGCCCCTCACTTATGCTTCAGAGTGGGTTTTAGACAACTACTACATCATCAGGCAGTCACTCCAGCAAATCAAGGAGGATTTGCCAATATCGTTTTACAGGCAGCTTCCCAGGCTGACTGGTGAGTCGCTGAACGGTTATCCACGAATTTACGCCCTTGCCCGAACTATCCTCGCATACCAGGATTTTCTTTTAGAACCAGTTGACTTGCAAACCATTTTTGTCAAGTTCCAGGAGCATGTTCCGTTGACCATGGGGGAAATATGGGCACTGCCCATATTTCTTCGCTATTGTTTGATCGAGGCTCTGGCACATTTACTTGTTTCAACAATTCGCCCAATCAAACCACCTGAATTGCCCAGACCGTTCTCCCTGCCTTCTGAGGTCGGGAATAATGTAACACCCGGTTCCTCTGCGGATGCAAGCGTGGATAACAACGAAGGCATTTCAAACATTATCCTCAGCTTGAGAATAATTACCGAACAGGACTGGAGTAATTTTTTTGAAGCCGTGAGTTCCATGGAACGAACACTTCGCAAAGACCCGGCAGAGATCTATTCCCGCATGGATTTCAAAACACGCGACTTGTACCGTAAAGAGATCGAATCCCTTAGCTTTGCCACAGGTCGCGAGGAAAATGAACTGGCGGAAATCATGCTGCAGCTGGCTCAGACCAACGAATTGGATCAACCCCCTCCATTGCCCCTGGATTCAAATGCCAGCTCAATGCAGACTGTTGAAACTCCGCCAGGTTTGGATAAAACCGTAAATCTTGAGAAGGATCCGATACGCTCAGTTCCTGGTAAACATATTGGTGAATTTCTGGTTGGTAAAAGCCGGACTATGCTGGAACAGCATATAGGGTATAAACCGGGAGCGTTGATACGATTTAAACGCCTGGTGGTGAAGCATGCCAGCGTCTTCTACCTTTCATGCATCCTGCTGTTATCTGCTGTATTACTTATATCCCTGTGGTTTGCCGCCCAATTGTCATCATTATCCTCGGGTAGTTTTCCATGGAGTCTTACAGTTTCTCCAGCAACTATACCGCTGCGATGGATCATCGTTATACTGTTGGCATCCACATTGTTGATCCCCATACTGACGATCACAACCAGCGTGGTTAACTGGCTGGTTACGCTTGTGGTCCGTCCACGCATTCTGCCCAAGTTGGATTTTAAAACTGGAATTCCGGATCCATTCCAAACATTGGTGGCAATTCCTGCCATGATCACCAGCCGCAGGGAGATAGATTCACTCGTTCACCAGCTCGAATTGCATTATCTGCGCAACGCGGATCCCGGGCTGATCTTTGCGCTCCTGACCGACTTCAAGGACGCAGACACTGAATCCTTACCTGAGGACGAAGGCCTGGTTGACCATGCGATTAATTCAATTGAAGCGCTGAACCGAAAATATGGACCCATTTCTCGCTCCGATAATGCTGGAGTACGTCATGAAATGAGTCTATTTTACTTTCTTCATCGGAAGCGCTTATGGAATCCTTCCGAAGGGAAATGGATCGGCTGGGAACGTAAAAGGGGAAAGCTGCATGAGTTGAATCAGCTGTTGCGCTGTGGTACAGACCTCTCGTTCACATCCATGACAGACGGGATAAATTCTCCGGAAGTAAGCTGCAAAGTATTGCAGCACATATGCTTCGTCATCACGCTCGACACAGATACCATCCTGCCTCGAGGGGCAGCGCACCGGCTCGTTGGTACCCTGGCTCACCCGCTCAATCGGGCATTATTCGATGAAACCGGAAACGTGGTTTCAGGCTACACTATCTTGCAGCCTCGCATGGAGATTCACCCAAAAAGCGTAAATCACTCCTGGTTTACACGTTTCTTTGCGGGCGATGCCGGGCTTGATCTCTACACCCTGGCGGTCTCAGATGCCTACCAGGATTTGTTTGGAGAGGGGAGTTATGTTGGTAAAGGCATATACGACGTGGATGCCTTTATGCACAGCGTGGACGAGAATATCCCTGAAAACACAGTACTAAGCCACGACCTGTTGGAAGGCTTGATGGGTCGAGCAGGCCTGGTCACAGATATCACCATGATCGAGGAGTATCCTCAAAATTACATCATCCAGGCGTTACGGCAAAGGCGCTGGATCCGCGGGGATTGGCAGCTCCTCCCCTGGTTATTCCGCAGAAATAGACTTGGAATGACTTTCTCGGTGATCGACCGCTGGAAAATGTTCGATAATCTTCGCCGTGCATTGCTCGCCCCAGCCCTGGTGGTGATCTTTATCCTGGGAGTTGTTTTTCTGCCCGGTCTCACTCGGCTATGGACAGGAGTTGTTTTACTGACGCTCGGTATTCCTCTGGTAACAGGGCTGGCCCGCAGCGGCATGCAAATTGTAGGGGGGGAAGATTTGAGGATTGCCTTTCGCCCCCTGGCATGGAATATTATGCGCTGGCTTTTGGCTATTGCATTCCTGCCCTATGAGGCTTACTTCTCCATTGATGCTGTCTTCACAACGCTCTACCGCGTGCTGATCAGCCACCGCAACCTCCTGCAGTGGACCACTGCTGCACAAACCGCCAAAGTTTTCGGCTTGCAATCCCGCCGTAACATTTCCTGGCAAAAGATGAGCGCAGCAGCAGTTTTGGGATTGGTCCTTACAACAGGATTACTGTTTATTTCGGGATCAACTGAAAGTAATCTGGCTCCAGTGGTGATTTATTCTTCTCCTATTTTGCTGCTTTGGCTGCTCTCCCCGCTTGTTGCCTGGTGGATTAGCACACCGATCATCGAACATGCGAATCCTTTGAACGAGAATCAAATCAGCCTTTTGCGCCAGATCACCCGACGGACCTGGGGTTTCTTTGAACGATTTGTTGGACCAGAAGATCACTGGCTGCCGCCTGACCACTACCAGGAATCCCCTATCGGGACTGTTGCTCATCGAACATCACCGACCAATATCGGCTTACTGCTTACTTCAACATTGGCAGCTTATGACCTTGGATATTTGGACCAACTCGGGCTGGCAACACGCCTGACTACCACGATTGAAACGCTCGGGCAACTCGAGCGCTTTCGTGGGCATTTTTTGAATTGGTATGATACGCTGACACTTCAACCCCTAAACCCGCGATATATCTCCACTGTAGATAGCGGCAACCTGGCTGCCAGCCTCATTGTCACCGCCCAGGCTTGCAGGGCAATGCCCGGCGAACCAATTTTTCGGTGGGATTTGTGGCAGGGGTACCTGGACACACTCTCGAATCTAACCGAGACTCTGACAAAAATGCGTCAGTCCGAATTCGACTTACAGGTTGAAGAAATCAACCAGCGCATCATGGCCATTCACGCTGAAATACTGGCAGTTCGCACTCAACCTGCACGTTGGTACGTCCAATTTCTAAAGGTAAGCGGACCGTTCTGGCAGGACCTTTCGAGCCGCTTAATGGAGCTCGTCATTGTTGGTCGCTCGGCTTTTGATCTTGCAACCCTGGGGAAACTGCAGGAAGTCTCTGCCCAAATCGAACGCCATCACCTGGCAGTGCAGCGCACAATTACCGAGTTGGTTCCCTGGATTCCATTGCTTGTGAATCCTCCAGAACGCTTCAAGGAGCCTCGCTTTCTGGCAGCGATGGCTGCCTTGAGGAAATATTTACCCAGTAATATTGCTTTAGGAAAAGTTCATACTCTTATTGGGGCTGCAACTGCTAATATAAATTTGTTGAGGGATTTATTAAATGAAGCGATTCTGGCTGAGGATGCACTAGAAAATCGCGATTTTTCAATAGGACGCGAGGAGGAATGGCTTGAGAAACTGAAACAGGCTCTGGCGTATGCAGATTCAAATGCGGAATTGCTTGTTACGAAGTATTCCCAAATCAACATTCTGGCCGACCAATTTGTGAACGAGATGGATTTTGGTTTCCTGTACCATAAACAGCGCCGTGTTTTCCATATTGGATTAAATCTCAATACTGGTCAGCTCGATCAGAATTTTTATGATCTTTTGGCCTCTGAAGCCCGCATCGCATCGATCATTGCCATAGCTAAAGGCGATGTACCGCAATCACATTGGATGTACCTTGGTAGACCGGTGACCCGCTCAAAGAGTTCGTACATTTTACTTTCCTGGAGCGGAACAATGTTTGAATATCTAATGCCACCCATGTATTTCCGCTCCTATCCGGGAACGCTGCTGGCAGACAGCACCAGGGGGGCGGTCTATCACCAGATTGCTTATGGAAAAAGGAAAGGGATTCCCTGGGGCATTTCTGAATCCGGTTTTTACCGCTTTGACGCCAATCAAAATTACCAATACCGCGCTTTTGGCGTACCCGGATTGGGCTTTAAACGCGGTTTGGGTGATGACCAGGTAATTGCCCCTTATGCCTCGCTCATCGCCATTGGTTATGAACCTCAAGCCGTGGTCCGTAACCTGGTTAACCTGGTTGGACATAACATGATCGGGTTGTATGGTGTTTATGAGTCGATTGATTTCACCACTGACCGTTTATATTTGGGTGAGACTTCTGCGGTGGTAAGTGAATATATGGCTCACCATCAGGGAATGATCTTAATGGCAATGGCGAACTTCCTTCAGAAAGATATTATGGTGAAACGAATGCACAGTGATCCTCGCATTCAGAGCATTGAACTTCTTTTACAGGAGCAGGTTCCCCATGCTGTAGCATCGCAAGATCCATATGCAGATGATGTTAGAGGAGTGCAGCGCTTAACAGTTGTTACGAATGAAATCAATCCATGGAGAGTCCCTGTACAGACTCCCATTCCCCAGGTAAATCTCCTTTCAAACGGCACCTACAAGGTGCTCATCACCAACATGGGCGGCGGCTACAGTTCCTGGCGCGATACAGACCTTACGCGCTGGCAGCCTGATGGTGTTTTGGATCCCTGGGGAACCTGGGTCTACATCCAGGAAATGGGAGCAGATCCGCAAAAACCAGGCGGATTCTGGTCAGCCGCGCATCAACCCGTTCCTGGTGACCCGGCGGATGTGCAGGTGACCTATTTTGCTCATATGGCAGTCTTCCGGCGAACAGAAAAGGGATTCACGTCAACTTTGGAGGTTACAGTAGCTCCCGACGACCCGGTAGAGATCCGGCGTATCCACCTGAATAACGATGATGATATGCCCCGTAAGTTGCGCCTGACTTCCTATGGTGAAGTCATTCTTGCACCTCAAGTTACTGATGCGCGTCATCCGGCTTTCAATAAACTGTTTATTGAATCCGAATTCGTGCCGGCACTAAACCTGCAGGTGTTCAAGCGCCGTCCACGCTCCAGGCAGGATGCACCGATCTTCATGGGGCACATGTTGGTGGTTAAAGGAAACCAGGCGGTAGTTCGCCACGAAGCTGATCGCTACCAGTTTATTGGTCGCGGCCGGTCTCTTCGAAGTCCAGCTGCATTGACCTCGTCAGAATACCTTAGCGGTACTACCGGAGCGACTATAGACCCGGTTTTTTCTCTTGGGCAGGTGATCAAGTTGGACAATCACTCCACTACCAATCTGGCCTACCTCACTTTTGCTGGTGATAGCCGCGAAACCATTCTCGCGTTGGCGAAACGATATCGTAATTGGACGTTGATAGATAATACCTTCAATCAGGCAAACGTTTCTTCTCAATCCTGGCTGGCTAAGCAGGATATCTCTTCGTTCGAACTTAAGAATGCGTTGAAAATCTTATCGGCATTGACCTTTTCATATAAAAACGTCCGGACCTCTCCGGAGAATATTGCAGCCAACAAACTGAGCCAATCCGGCTTGTGGCGTTTTGGAATATCAGGAGACTACCCCATTTTGCTGGTAGAGTTGGACAACTCCCGGCAGGTTGACGTGGCTTATGAAGCCTTACAGGTGTATAAATTCCTGCGCAGCCGCCGCACCAGGATTGATGTGGTAATCCTCAACCAACAACCGACTGATTATGGTGCGGAATTAAATGGGATGCTTTATCGCCTGGTCAGTAAAATGAAAGGTGAAGAATGGCTGCATCAGCGTGGCGGCATTTTCATCCTTTATGCTGACCAGATGGGAGTAGAAGAAATGACCCTGCTGCGGACAGCGGCGGGGGTCGTGCTCACTGGAGCAAACGGATCGTTCGGTGATCAATTGCCGGATTACCAGGTACCGGTTCATCACCTGCCAGATTTTACGCCAACGCGCCCGGTCGAACCGCCATTAAAGGCAGCAATTCCCCCTCAAACTTATCCCTTGAAAGAATTACCGAACCTGCAGTTTTTCAATGGATATGGCGGTTTCAGCGCTGATGGCCGCGAATACGTCATTGATTGGAACTCTCAAAAGCGCTCTCCAGATGCACCGGTAGTTTTTGGTGAAGAAATAACTACTAAAAAGACAACACCTGCTCCCTGGGTGAATGTGATCGGTTACCCGGGATTTGGATTTATGGTCAGTGAGTCCGGGAGCCAGTGTACCTGGGCGTTGAACAGTGGTGAAAACCGACTGACACCCTGGTCAAATGATCCGGTTATCGACCCAACTGGAGAGGCACTTTACCTGAGAGATGAAGAGACCGGCGAAGTGTGGACTCCTACACCACTTCCTGCAGGAGCGGGCCAGCCTTACCGCGTTACTCATGGAGCCGGCTATACCATCTTTGAGCATAATTCCCATGGGCTGCGGCAGACCTTGACGCTTTTTGCCAGTCCGGAAGACCCAGTCAAAATAATCCATTTGAAAGTAGAGAATACCCTGTCGCACACGCGGCGTATCACTGCCACACAATACGTTGAGTGGGTGTTGGGGATCACCCATACCGCCAGCATTCCTTATATCATCCCGGAGTACGACGCTGACCAACAGTGTCTTTTAGCTAGCAACCCTTATAATGCTGAATTTGGGTCACGCACTGCCTTCCTGATTGCCAGCAAAACACTGCATGGGTTGACCGCCGACCGTACAGAATTCCTCGGTCGTGCCGGGCATCCTTCATCCCCCGCCGCTTTGCATCGACTGGGTCTGGAGACGCGTATAACTCCAGGTGAAGATCCTTGCGCGGTGATGCAAGTCCACCTTGACCTGCGTCCAGGTGCGAATGAAGAAATTTATTTTGTGCTTGGGCAGGGAAAGGATAAAAAACAATCTCTTGCTCTGGCGAAGAAATATCATGATTCCGCCTTTGTTGGTGCAGCCTTCAAGAGAACGCGTCTATTTTGGGACAGGTTACTTGGCACTGTGCAGGTTCATACTCCTGAACCGGCTGCTGACTTGATCCTCAACCGATGGATGCTTTATCAAACACTTTCCTGCCGGATTTGGGGACGCACGGGATTCTACCAATCCAGTGGTGCGTTTGGTTTCCGTGATCAACTGCAGGACGTTTTGGCCTTATTGTCAATTGATCCGACGATCACTCGAAACCAGCTGATTAACGCCGCACAACGCCAATTTGAGGAAGGTGATGTATTGCATTGGTGGCATCCACCTTCCGGGCGCGGAGTGCGCACCCGTTTTTCAGATGATCTGTTGTGGCTGCCTTATGTCACTGCTTTATATGTTGAAGTGACTGGTGACAAAGGTCTTTTGGCTGAAACACAACCTTTTCTCCATGCCCCGATACTCGCTGATGGAGAAATAGAGCGTTACGGAGAATACCAGCCAGCAGAGCAATCTTTTTCAATGATGGAACACTGCCTGCGCGCTATCGAGAAAGGGCTAACTTTAGGTGCGCATGGACTTCCATTGATCGGTACCGGTGACTGGAATGATGGGATGAACCGCATCGGAGAAAAGGGGCACGGGGAAAGTGTCTGGTTGGCATGGTTCCTTTGTGATGTCCTGGAGCGATTTGCAGTTGTCTGTGAAAAGTACGGTGACAAAAATACTGCACAGCGTTACAAAACTCGAGCGAAAGAATATGCAGCCGCTGTTGAGAGAGTTGCATGGGATGGTGACTGGTATAAGCGGGCTTTCTACGATGATGGGAAACCGTTGGGATCCATTTTGGACACGGAATGCCAGATCGATGCCATCGCTCAATCGTGGGCGGTGCTTAGCGGCGCTGGCGATAATCAACGCAGTCATATTGCCATGCAATCGGTTTTGACGCGTTTAGTCCACCCGCAAGACCGGCTTTCACTGCTCTTTACACCGCCTTTCGATAAGTCTTCGCAGGACCCAGGATATATTAAGGGTTACCTTCCAGGTACACGCGAGAACGGCGGTCAGTATACCCATGCTGCCACATGGACCGCCTGGGCTTTCACACGCATGGGGGATGGTAAAGTGGCCGGGGAACTCTTTGACCTGCTCAATCCCGTCTATCAATCCGAAAATATTGAAAAAGCGAACATTTATCGCGTTGAGCCGTACGTGATTTCTGCGGACATTTACAGTCAACCTCCATACGTGAGACGGGGTGGATGGACTTGGTATACGGGTTCAGCAGCCTGGATGTACCGCCTTGGTCTGGAAGCCATTCTTGGCTTTCATAAGGTGGGAAATTCCCTGCAAATCGATCCAGTAATTCCGCCTCATTGGGATGGATTTGAGATTCGCTATCAATTCGGAGAATCAGTCTACAAGATCCAGGTGCATAACCCTGAGCATGTAGCGCATCAAGTAAGGCAAGTAGTTCTGGATGGGCTAGGCTTGAAAGAGAATTTTATTCCCCTGGTGGATGATCGTCAGGAACATGACGTAATTGTAACCATGGGGAGCATGCTTTGATCCGGCCGCCCCAATCAATATTCCATGCTATTTTGCTGGATCTGATAATCCGTCAAATATCAGTAAAGGTTTAGTTATTGAGTGGTGGGTAAAAAACCTTGCTTTTATGAAAAAAGAAACCGGTAAACCGACTTTTCTTACCATATAATAGAGTAAATATATACGAAAAGGGTGATTTATGACTGTAAAGAATAACAAGAAAGATTTATTGAAACCTGCAGAGATTCTCTCTGATTACCGCCTTGCCAGCCGCTCCAGGCAAGCCGCCATCATTGGCCGGCGCGAAGTGCTTACCGGAAAGGCTAAATTTGGCATCTTTGGCGATGGCAAGGAACTTGCCCAGATCGCCATTGCGCATGCTTTTCAAAAGGGAGATTGGCGGTCGGGTTACTACCGGGACCAAACCTGGATGATGGCTCTAAAGCTGCAATCACTGGAACAGTTTTTCGCCGGGCTGTATGCCAACCCTGACCCGCTGTTGGAACCCCATTCCGGCGGCAGGAATATGAATAATCATTTTTCCACGCGTATTGTTGACGACAAAGGAAACTGGCTCAGACAGGTCGATTTGTACAATTCCTCCTCGGATATCGCTTCCACCGCAGCGCAAATGCCGCGGGCAGTAGGATTGGCATATGCTTCGGTGCTCTACCGTAAGCTGGATGCCCTCAAGAAGTTTTCTGATTTTTCCAACAATGGCAATGAAATCACCTGGGTTACGATTGGCAATGCGTCGACCGCTGAAGGCTTGTTCTGGGAAGCCATGAACGCCATTGGCGTGCTGCACGCTCCCGCGGTGATTACCATTTATGATGATGGTTATGGGATATCCGTGCCGAATCAGTTCCAGATGGTTAAGGAAAATATTCATTCAATTCTGGAAGGATTTCAGAGAGACCCATGCCCTGCAGAAGAATGCGACAAAGGGTATGACCTTTATTCAGTCTCGGCATGGGATTACGCTGACCTGGTGAAGACCTATAAGACAGCGGCCGATAATGCACGAAAATTCCACATTCCTGCTTTGGTGCATGTTACCGAAGCCACGCAGCCTTTGGGTCACTCGACATCAGGCTCACAGGAACGTTACAAAAATGCCGAACGCATGGCCTGGGAAGTTGAATTTGATTGCCTGACACGTTTTCGTACCTGGATCGTTGGTGAAGGAATTGCCAGTGAGAAAGAAATGGACAAATGGCTGGAAGAAGACCGATTGACTGTTGAAAACGCGCGTAAAACCGCGTGGGAAGCTTTCCAGTCACCAATCAAGAAGGTCCGAACTCAGGCAATCACTCTGCTCAACAATCTCACTGATTCCACTGCCAAATCAGGTGAGGTGGAAAAATATCGTGATAAACTGGCAGCTGTTCCGGACCCAATTCAAAGTGATGTAGCCGTGGCTCTGCACGCCAGCCTGGTAGTGACGCGGGACGAACCCTCCGCAGCCAGGCAGGAAGTCGAAAAATTTGCACAAGACCTTCAGGTTAAAAACCTGCAGCTTTTTGATTCCTTCAAGATTTCCACATCCGCCCAATCTCCTTTTAAGGTACCCGTAGTGGAACCAGTGTTCAGTGATGCCTCGCCCACTGTCATGGGATTCGAGATATTGAATGCGACCTTTGACGCGGCTCTGGCCAGGGATCCGCGCGTGATCGCTTTCGGAGAGGACGTCGGCGTCCTTGGAGATGTCAACCAGGGATTCCGCGGCATGCAGATCAAGTATGGCGCTCTCCGGGTAACTGATACCGGCATCCGCGAAGCCACGATTTTGGGGCAGGCGATCGGTATGGCGTTGCGCGGGTTGCGTCCGATTTGCGAGATGCAGTACCTCGATTACTTGCTCTACGCCCTTCAGATCATGTCTGATGATCTTGCTTCATTGCACTGGCGCACGGCAGGCGGGCAGAAAGCCCCTGTGATCATCCGCACACGCGGTCACCGGTTGGAGGGTATCTGGCATTCCGGTTCGCCGATGGCTGGGATTATCAACCTGGTGCGCGGGATGCATGTTCTGGTGCCGCGCAATATGACCCAGGCAGCCGGTTTCTACAATACCTTACTGAGGTCCGATGATCCCGCTCTTGTAATCGAAGTCCTCAATGGCTACCGCCAAAAGGAACGTAAACCAGATAATATTGGAGAATTTACCCTGCCTTTGGGTGTACCGGAAATCCTCAGACCCGGCAAGGACGTAACCATTGTCACTTACGGCGCTCTGGTGCGGATTGCCCAGGAGGCATGTAAATTGCTGTCGGATGTGGGCATCGATTGCGAACTGATCGATGTTCAATCGCTGCTGCCCTTTGACACTCAGGGGGTTATCGTTGAATCACTCAAAAAGACTTCGCGCGTTCTCTTTCTCGATGAAGACATGCCGGGGGGTGCATCCGCGTACATGATGCAGCAGGTGCTGGAGGTGCAGGAGGGGTTCCAGTGGCTGGATTCCGCACCGAGAACCCTTGCTGGCGCCAATCACCGCCCGGCTTATGGCACAGACGGCAATTATTATTCCAAGCCTAATGTTGAATCGATATTTGATAGTGTCTATAATTTAATGAGGGAGATTTCTCCTTCACGTTTTCCGGTAATTTACTAAGGAGGAACTATGGCAACTCGAATACTGGCTCCCAGTATGGGTGAGGGGATTGAAGAACTGACTATTGTCACCTGGCTGAAAAAGGAGGGGGACGCGGTTAAGGAATTTGAAGTGGTTGTAGAGTTGGAAACCGATAAAGTGTCAACAGAAATACCCAGTCCGGAAGCCGGAACATTATTGAAGATCCTCGCGCAAAAGGATGAGGTCGTAAAGGTTGGCTCGACCCTGGCGTGGATTGGCAAACCCGGTGAAGCACTTGAGGGTGTTGCCCCAACAACTAAAGGGGTTGTTCCGGCTGAGGCGGCAAAGCCTGCTGAATCTGCCGTCACCGTTGCGGCTGCTCCGGCGGTAGAAACGGTGGTTCCTGCGGAGGCAAAACCTGCTGTTCCTGCTGTCTCGGCAGCGGCTGCAACTGTCGCAGTAGGGCAGGAATACACCGGTCAATTGTCGCCACTGGTAAAGAAACTTGCCGCCGCGAATAATATAAATCTAAATCTTGTCCACGGAACCGGTAAGGATGGACGAATCACCAAAGAGGATATTGAGAATTATCTTAATAATGAGAAAGCAGCCCCGGCGGTTGAAGTTGCGCCAACGTCTGTTGTTCCTGCCGGTGCGGCAGCGCCAGCAGCCAGTTCGTTAGCCGGTACACTCATCCCGCATAGCTCCCTGAGGAAACAGATTGCGGAACGCATGGTGGCTTCACAACAAACTTCACCGCATGTGTTAACCGTAATGGAGGCTGACTTGAGCAAAGTGGTTGCGCATCGTGCTGCCAACAAGGAAGCCTTTGCTGAAAAAGGGATCAATCTCACTCTGACCGCTTATTTTTGTGCTGCCATCGTCAGCGCACTGAAGGCTTTCCCGGGTGTCAATTCCTCCTGGACAGACGAAGGTGTCCAACGCTATCATTCGATTAACCTGGGAATGGCCACCTCTTTAGGAGAAGCGGGGCTAATTGTACCGGTGATCAAGGATGCAGGCACCCTGTCATTACAGGGTCTGGCACAGCAAATAAACGATCTGGCTGAACGCGCCCGTGCCAAGAAACTGCTCCCTGAAGAAGTTAAGGGTGGCACATTCACATTGACGAACCATGGATCGGGTGGATCGCTCTTCGCATCACCCATCATCTATCAACCTCAAGCTGCAATCCTTGGAACCGGCATGATGCAAAAAAGGGCGGTGGTGGTGAAAGATGTAGATGGAAATGACGCTATTGCTGTACGACCCATGGTCTATCTCTCGCTGGTTTTTGATCACCGCATTTTAGATGGAGAAGGCGCGGACAACTTCTTGAAAAAAGTGAAGGAAGTGCTCGAAAATTGGTCATGAGTTATTTTTCATCCGCCCGGACTCCTTTACGCATCCGGGCGGTCTTCGATTAAGTATCGGATGCAAGAGTTCGGGCATGTAATGAACCTGGGAGGAACATCAGTACGCTTGTAATTAAAGCAATGGGAGCGTGATAGCCGTAAAACCTGGGGAGCAAATCCCCTGCGGGAAGCATCAATTTTAGGGTAAGATTGAGGCGGTTTCAACTTCAGTTGTCAGAATAAATCAACCTCAGGAGAGTGTATGTTCCAGACTTACGAACAAACCGCAGCATTCATCAAAGACCAGCACATCGAGATGATTGATTATAAATTCGCGGATTTGTGGGGGCGCTGGCATCATGTCACCATAACTGCCAGGGAGTTCACTCCCCAGTCGCTCCTTTCAGGGGTTGGATTCGACGGTTCGAGTGTTGGTTTGAAAAGTGTAAAATCCGGCGACATGACCCTCATCCCTGACCTGTCTACAGCATTCGTCGATCCATTTTGGGATGTGCCGACGCTGAGTTTTATTTGCAGTGCCGCTGAAGCCGACACCAAGCAACTATTCACCCGGGACCCGCGTGTCATTCTGCAGCGGGCGGAAGAGTATCTGCAGGCTGATGGAATCGCTGACAGGAGCGTTTGGGGTCCGGAACTTGAATTTTATATCTTTGACCAGGTGAGCGTTGAGAACAATATTCATACTGCCACTTATCGGGTTGAGTCCAGCGAAGCCAATTGGAACAGCTGCCAACCCGGCCTGGGTCATTACATCCCAGTCCACGGCGGTTACCACGCCATCCCTCCACGCGACCAGTTGTTCGGTTTGCGCACAAAAATGGTGAATTTGCTTGAAAAATGTGGCGTCCCTGTAAAATATCATCATCACGAGGTCGGCGGTCCCGGGCAGTGCGAAATCGAAACACCCATGATGGGCATGCTTAAATCCGCTGATGCTGCCATGCTGGTCAAATACATTTCCAAAATGGTGGCGTTCAACGCCGGCAAAACCGTAACCTACCTGCCGAAGCCGTTGTTTGGTGAGGCTGGCTCCGGGATGCATTTTCACCAACAGCTCTTCAAAAAAGATGTCAACGTCTTTTACGACGCCGGGTCGGCAAATCTCCTTAGCCAGACTGCCCTATATTACATCGGCGGACTGTTGACCCATGCCCCGGCAGTCTTAGCCTTAACCAACCCGACCACCAACTCATACAGAAGGCTTGTGCCGGGATTCGAGGCACCGGTCAACGCGTTCTTCTCCTCCGGGAACCGCAGCGCCGCGATTCGTGTGCCCAAATACGCCACCGAACCGGACAAGGTCCGTTTCGAATTTCGCCCTCCGGATGCCATGTGCAATCCCTACACAGCCATGGCAGCCATGCTGATGGCTGGCATTGACGGTATTAAAAAACAAATAGACCCAACCGCTGCCGGATTCGGGCCTATTGATGTGGACATTTTCACTTTACCTGAGGAAAAACGCGCAACCATCAAGAAATTACCCACCTCGCTGGGAGAAGCCTTAAACGCTCTCGACAATGACCATGATTTCCTGTTAGCCGGTGATGTATTTGATGAGGATATGATCCAGAATTGGATCAAGACCAAACACCGCGAGGAATACGACATCCAGATCCGCCCGCATCCGTATGAGATCGAGATGTATTACGACTTGTAATCACTGTCTTATACAACCCTGAATAAAAAATATTGCCTTTGATAACTTACAAGATGATCACTTTGGGGGTACTTTGTAAGTTCATTTGATCATTTGCAGGGTTATACTTTTAGTATGAAAAAAAGAATCTTCCAAATCGTATTAGTACTGATCATTATCGCTGCCGTCTGGATAGCAGTGACATCCGTCAATAAGAGCATCTCCAACGCCACGAATCCATTACGTGATGCCAATAACGCCATCAGTACCCAGGTTTCCAACCTGCTGCACCCCACGCCGACCATAATTCCGGACCCGGTCTCGATCATCCGTGAAGTCCGTTCGCTTGCGCGCCTGGAAACGATCCAATATACGGTTGAAAAGGTTATCACCGCTGAGGTCAGCCAGGGAGATTTCGCATTCCTTTTTGAAGACCGGCTCCTTCTAGTAGCCCATGGAACTGTTATCGCGGGCATTGACCTGGAGAAATTAGCGCCAGAGGACATGTGGTTGGATGGGACTGTACTGAATGTCCGCCTTCCTGATGCCGAAGTATTTATTGCCACACTCGATAATGATAAAACCTACGTGTACGACCGGGATACGGGAATCTTGCGTAAACCTATCCAGGACCTTGAGACCTTGGCCCGCCAGGCTGCAGAAAAGACAATCCGTGATGCTGCCATTGAAGATGGCATCCTGAATATTGCCCGGCAAAACGCAGAGGCTTACCTTTCGCGTCTGTTTTTTGCCCTGGGTTACGCGGATGTGGTCTTCGTCAAGTAAATCCAGGAAATCCGATCATAAGACTGGCAATACTCCCGCGAGAAGTACCTTGCGGGGGTATTTTTACATGTGAATATTCTTTAACAAAAAACGAGCATGTTTATATATTTGATATAAATTAATATTATTACGCCTTAACAATTTATTACTGGCGGTTGTCCCGATAAACCTGCGGAGAAATGCCGGTTTGCTTGCTGAACACTCTGGTGAAATAGGATTGATCCTTATAACCAACCAAGCGGGCGATCTTCGAAATTGGACGGGAGGTATTGCGCAGCATCTGCTGTGCCTGCAGGATCCGGTACCGCACAAGGTAATCCCAGGGTGAGATCTCCAGTTCACGGTTGAATACACGTGTCAGATAATCTTCGCTAACACCGATCGCTTCGGCAACTTCCCAACGGGTGAGCGGTCTGGAGAAATTCTGGTGGAAATACGCCACAGCCCGTTTTACCAGTGCACTGGTGTGGGCTGGGAGCGCATCGCTGCCAAAAAGGGAGCGGTTCAACGCAATAACCGACTCGGACTCAGACCAGATACCCTTGCTTTGCAATGTGACATGGGCATGGTGTTCCAGCCGCTTTACGTCATCGAGGCTTAATAATTTGCTGCTTAGAATGATCACTGGCACCGACCTGAGACGCGCATCTGCACGCATCTGGTCGAGGACATCTGCACCACTCATCCCGGGCATGACCAAATCCAAAAGGACTAATGCAGGAATTTCTTCCCTCATCATTTCCAGGGCGATTTCGCCATTTTCAGCTGTTGTTACCGAGCAGCCCGAAAGATTTTGTTCCACAAGGGCGCGGTGTTGCCGGCGCACCTCAGGATCATCATCCACGACCAGGATGGAGTGAGAAGGAAGTGAGGGACATAAGGCATTCAATGTATCCAGTAAGGTTTGTGGATTGGTCTCTTTTGTAACAAATCCGGTCAAACCGGGTTTAGATCCCTGAGGTTCAAAATCAGTTTCCTGTCCAAAAATCAGGACGGGAGTCAAACTGAAAACCGGATGGCTGCGTAATCTGCGTACCAGATTCCACTCGCCTGGTTTGGCGTGGGAAAGGTCCCATGCAACTGCCAGGGGGCGTGTGCTGGCCAGCGCGGCATCCAGTTCTTCCATGTTAGAGATTAAGTAAAGCTGTAACTTCTGTTGTGCGCAGATGGACAGTACTTCAGGTGATTGATACCCAATCGAGGTTATCTGCAAAATTACCGGTTGGGCTGCCTCGATACTTGATCTGTTTTGTTCCAGGGCGGGCAGGGGGAGGTAAATATGGAATTTGCTCCCTTTCCCGGCTGTGCTGTCGAGACTCATTTTTCCGCCATGCAGGGCAACCAGGTGACGGGTAATTGAGAGACCTAAACCAATTCCACCTGAAATCCTACGATTATGTTCCATCGTGACAAAGGGTTCAAAAATACGGTCTTGTTGTTCCGGAGTAATTCCCCAGCCAGTGTCGCTCACCCAAAAATGAATGTATGGGGGAGTGACCTCCGCCCCCAATTCGATTTGACCGGTTTCGGTGAACTTGCGCGCATTACTTAACAGGTTGAGCAACACCTGACGCAAACGCACAGCGTCTGCCCTGATAATTGGAAGTCGTTCAGGAATATCCAGTTGCCAATGCACGTTTGAATTTGTACTTTGATCTGCAATGGATTGGAAGGTTTCCGTTAAAACTGGGCGGGGATCGATCACTTCGAGGGTCAGATCCAGTTCGTCAATTTCAGCCCTGGAGAGATCAAGAAGATCATTGATCACCCTCAATTGGTGTTCTGCGTGGTCTTTAACACTTTGAATACTGGACAGTATTGCGGCATCGAGATTTTGCGTGAGCAGGCCTTGCGCCTGACTGATGATGATGTTGAGCGGTGTTCTTAATTCGTGACTCACATTGGCTAACAACCGGGTTTTTATCGCATCAGCTTTCTCAGCGGAAAGCCGTGCCTGTTGTATCTCGTCAAACAGAAAAGCTCCCTGGATTGCACTGCTCAAGTTAGCTCGAACTAGTTCATAAATGTCACTATCCTGCGGCCCAATTTCAAAAACGGCGTAACCGAGCGATTTCTCCTGGAAATAAAGCGGTTCAACCACGAGGCTGTAACGGCGTTCTGAAGGGAGAAATTCTTGCGGCAGGAGCGCATTGGTTGAAAACCGCCAACCACTTGCGTCGATCTCGGCTTTTCCGTGTTCAGTGTAAGCCATCATCAACCGGGAGAAATCAGCAGTGTCGTACAAGACCATGTAAGCACTTGGAATACCCAGACCGGGTAGATTTTCAAAGAGGACATCCCCCAATTGATGAATGTTAAATGTAGTTAACAAGGCGCGGTTAGTTTCACGTAGATTCTCGGCTTGCCGTTCAGATTGCCATTGCCAGAACGCGAGGGATCTTTTTTCGGCTTCAGTGATTACCACCCTGGCTTGGCTGAAGAGCATCTCTACTTTAGGTACATCAAGCGATGATAATCCCGGGAGGCTCCACCGGCGTAAGACTGAAATGACATTATTCCACCCAAGCATGTCCTGTTGCGTTTCCATAAATTGGTGAAGAATATCATCCAGCAAGGTAAGGAAATTATCCGCCTGAAGCGAGGAGTCCGGTAAGCTGCTTAGAAATTGGGCAATCTCCAAAACAAGGGAGATCATCCAACTCTCCATGTGTGACGAAGATTGTTCACCGATTGTCTGCAATAATTCTGCAACGAGTATCGATTGAGTCTCCGGATTCTGCAATAATCCTGCTGATGGACCATCCACTTCGGTTATATTTCCGGGCAGAAAGGCAGCCTGCCGGAGCGCATCTGATCTGCAGCCGCAGGATTGCCGCACAACAAGGCTCGATGGAAGGGTCAACAATGGGGGAACAGATTCGCTGTTCATCTGGGCTATAAGGAGATCCACCGCTTTAGCACCCTGGTCAAAAAACGGCAGGTCTACTGTGGTTAATGGGGGTGTTGCCAACCGTTCTTCAATTGAATTATTGAACCCGGTCACGGCCACTTCCCGGGGGACTTCGTATCCTCGTGCCTGCAGCGTTTTTAATGCCCAAATGGCCAGCATGTCGCTGACAGCTACAACCGCCTGGAAATCCACCCCCGGCTTCAAGTGACGCTCATCAAGTAGTATCTGTACGGCTTCTGCTCCAGATTCCCACAGGAGTGGGCGGGTCACCAGGTTTGCATCAAACGGTAAATTGTTGGCTTGAAGCGTATCAAGGTAAGCACGGTACCGTTCCTGAGCATAATAATGCTCTTCAGGTCCGCGTATGAATGCGAGTTGTTTGAACCCATGGGTATTAATCAGGTGATTAAGGAGAGCGCGCATACCCTGGTAGGAATCCAAAGCGACCGTGGGTAAGCCTTCCATGAACTGAGCCAGGCTGACCATGGGTAACCCGCGGTATTGTTTATGGAAGTCGCTGGTCTGAATGGGATTTAACACTCCCCCAAGGCTCGAAGCCCAGGTGATTAATCCATCCAGGTAGTTCTTATTTGGGAGGTAGAAAATTTTATTGCGCTGATTTTCAAATCCAGTGGAAGCGCTCAGCCTTCCGCCTGGAAAGCTGATCAGGTTAATATCGTGAACCTTCGCACCTTCCAGTACACCAGGCCACAGTGCTCGGCTGGCTCCGGTATTCAAACTGGCAAGTAAAAAGCCAATTGTTTTCCTGCGCTTGGAATCCATGATAAAAGTTTACACTATATTTAAGTAGACTTCCGCAATATCGACCAGGTCGGAATTGTCCAATCGATGCACGGAAAAGTACAACGCATTCTTCCTATAATCGGAGGTACAAGCATGTTCTCCACCATCACAGAAGGCAGTTCACAAATGAATGATGCTCCATCAGTAAACACACTCATTCCTTCGTTACCCAGAGGCAGGAACACCAGGTCATTAAAGAACGCCATCATCAAGTACCGTTGGCTGTTTTTGTTAATGATTCCAGGAGTTGCATATTTTATTATCTTTCGTTACTTGCCTCTTTGGAATGCCCAAATTGCTTTCAAGGACTTCAAACCGTTGTTGGGTGTCTTTGATAGTCCTTTTGCCGGGTTTAAACATTTCACAACTTTCTTCAATTCGTTTTACTTTGAACAACTCATCGGCAACACGCTGATCTTTAGTTTGGCCAAGCTGTTCCTGGGTATGCCGATAGCAATCATCCTGGCCATATGCCTTTATGAATCATTGTTCAAGGGATTTGCCCGCTTAGTCCAGACCATATCCTACCTGCCGCATTTTCTTTCCTGGGTGATCATGTTCGGTATCCTGCTCGTTTTATTATCGCCAGGAGATGGCTTGATCAACCAGATCATCAAAGCCACAGGTGGTGAAGCCATTCCCTTCATGACTTCGCCAAAATGGTTCAGAGGTGTGATCGTTCTTTCTGATGTTTGGAAAGAGACAGGCTGGAGCACCATCATTTATTTGGCATCCTTAATGGCCATCGATCCGACCCTTTTTGAAGCTGCGGCGGTTGATGGTGCCTCCAGAATGCAGCGGATCTGGCACATCTCCATGCCAGGGATTGCCAGTACCATTGTTGTAGTAACCCTGTTACGGCTTGGCAATATCCTCGATGCTGGTTTTCAACAAGTTTTCGTTCTTTACTCCCTGCCTGTTTACAGTGTGAGTGACATTTTGGATACCTGGGTTTACCGCCAGGGTATCCTGGAATTTCAATTCAGCCTGGCCACCGCAGTTGGGCTCTTCAAGGGAGCAATTGGACTGGTGCTCGTGTTGGTTTCCAACAAGCTGGCAAAAAAATTCGCCGGTTCGGGACTCTACTAAAAAGGAGGATGACATGAATTTTAAATCAAGATCTTTCGACGACATCCTCTTTCAGATTCTGGTGAATGGTTTTCTCATAGGCATCCTTGTTGTTGTCATCATTCCGGTTCTAAAAGTATGGATTATGTCCATTACACCGTTGAACTTTTTGGATACAAAGGTGTTTGGATTGTGGCTGGATCCAGCCAAATGGTCATTTGAGGCGTACAAACAGCTATTAAGTCACCCATTCTTTGTGAGGGCGGCGACAAATAGTTCCATAATAACAATTGGTGGCGTCATCATTAATATGCTGCTGACAGTTCCGTTTGCATACGCGCTTTCCAACCACGACCTGCCCGGACGTAAATTCTTCATCGTGATGGCATTGATCCCCTTCCTTTTCAATGCCGGTCTTATCCCGGTATACCTTGTTGTTCAAAAGCTTAGCCTGGTTGATACCTATTGGGCGGTTATTCTTCCCGGCGGCATCAACATATACAACCTTCTTGTTATGAAAAGCTTCTTTGAAGGGTTGCCCATCGAATTAAAGGAAGCCGCCAGGCTGGATGGCGCAAACGAGTTGCAGGTTTTATGGCATGTCATCCTGCCGCTTTCAAAGCCAATCCTGCTCACCATCGGTTTGTTTTATGCAGTCGGGCATTGGAATGAATTTTTCAATGCGATCTTGTATTTGAATGATGCCAAATTGCAGCCGCTGCCCGTCTTACTGCGTAATATCCTTTTGGCTTCCAACATGAATGAGTACGTTGAATATGATGCTTTTAGTTCTGCGTCGGTCCAGGCTATAAAATCCGCCGGTGTATTTATTACCATGCTTCCAATGGTAATCATTTATCCATGGATTCAAAAATACTTTACCAAGGGAACCCTTTTAGGCGGGGTCAAGCAATAAGAAGGAGGTTCACATCTGAAAAATCTGTTTTGTGTGCCGTATTTTGAAGTTTTCTCAAACCAACCAATTTTATGAAGAGAGGTGTCAAGTGAAAAAGTTGCTTCTAAGATCAATGCTCGTGATCACACTATTTGCCATGGTCGTCAGTGCCTGTGCACCAGTGGCAACGCCAACCGCCGCACCGACACAAGCGCCTACTGCAGCTCCCACCGAAGTTCCTACCCCGACTGAGATTCCGGTCACAGATATCGAATTGTGGGCGGGTGGTCGTGTTTCTGAGGCTGGTCCTCCCCCGGATGATTGGGTGGCGTACGACATCATCAGGGATAGCGCTAAAGTCAATCTTAAACTAGTGTTGTTACCTTCCACCCAGGCAGACCAGGATACTAAAATAAACGCCGCCGCAGCCAGCAATTCACTGCCTGATATTTTCATGGTCAGCCGGGATGTCTGGTTCAAACTGGTGGAAGCCGGTCTGGTCGCCAATGTGGATGACCTGCTGCCATTGATGCCTGTTCGAACTGCCACTCACTATTACGACGCGGACCGCAACAAGCTGGCAACGTACAATGGATCGATGTACGGTCTGCCTGATCCTGGTGCTTTACCTCAGACAGATTCACTTGTGATCCGCCAGGACTGGTTGGATAAGTTGGAACTGCAGGCTCCCAAGACAATCGATGAATTCATGACCGTTCTTAAAGCCTTCACTTTCGATGACCCGGATGGCAACGGTCAAAATGATACCTATGGGTTCTGCTCATTCATTGATGGTTCAGGATTATCCCAGGCAGGTCTCGGTCCACGTTTCGATTTCATCTATGGAGCCTATGGAGTAGCAGGCGTCTGGAACCTTTCCAGCGCGGCTGAGATGGGGCTAAACGTTCGCAACCCGAACTTCATGAAAGCCACTGAATTCATCAAACAGATGAACGATGAAAAAGTGATCGACCCCGATTGGCCTACATTGAAGAAAGACGAGTTCCGCGCACGCTGGAAACAGGGAAAATGCGGCATACTCCACGAAAACTTTGCCGCCCTGGCAAATAAATCCAACTACAAGGATTTCGACGAGAACTTCCCTGATGGTGTGTGGGTTCCTATGGATGCAATCGCTGGACCGGATGGCGATGCGTCAATGGGTGTCGTCATGAAGACAGCCCGCATCTACGCTGTGTCTCAGAAAGCCATTGACGAAGGCAAGGGAGAGGCTATCGCCCGCTTGTTGGAGTGGATGGCAAATGATGAAGGTTACTTCCTGCTGGGGTTTGGCGTCGAAGGGGTTAATTACATCAAAGATGCCAACGGTTATGTCATCACCGAAGGCATTGCACCAGAATTAGCCTGGACAAGCAAGGAAACCCAACCATTAACGCAACTGGCAAACATGGTTTACGTCTTCTCCGAAGTTGAAATGCAAGCCCGCTATGTTGCCTACAAGACCAAGAATGGCCGTGATATGGATCCGAAAGCCTATTATGCTGCCTTCCTTGAAAAACCATTCACGCAGGCTACCGGTGCGAGCGTCATCAACCCGCCCGCGAACGCTGCTGATTTCGTACGCTTCTACAGCGAAAACATTGTTCAGTTCGTCCTTGGTCAAAAACCGATCAATGAAGAAACCTGGGCAGAGTATATCGCCGGGCTGGACAGCCTGGGAGCCAAAGAACTTGAAGCGGCGGCTAAGGAAACTCTGCTTAGTGCAGGGTTCATCAAATAGACTGATCAAACCAAATGAGGCGGGCGGGTAACAAAACGCCCGCCTCTAAATGGATAAAAAATGTCTTCAATTCAATTGCGCATAGCCTACATCGGTGGTGGAAGCCGCGAATGGGCGCGTAAACTGATGCTTGATCTGGCGCTGTGTCCTGAGTTAACAGGAGATATCGCACTATATGATATCGATCAGGAGTCAGCCCGCTTAAATGAGCAATTAGGGAATTGGATACAAAGCCAGCCTGGCAGCATATCAAAGTGGGTGTACCATGCAGTCAATACTTTGGAAGAAGCATTAATTGGAGCAGATTTTATCATCATCTCCATCCAACCGGGACCCCTGGAAGTGATGGCTGAAGAAATCGCCATAGCGGAGAAACATGGTTTGTTCTTCCCGGTTGGTGATACCAGCGGTGCACCCGGATTAATCCGCGGGCTGCGTTCCGTAAAAATTATTGAAGGTTTTGCAAAAAAAATCAGCCAGATTTGCCCCAAAGCCTGGGTGATCAATTACACCAATCCGATGAGTATTTGTGTGAACACGCTCACTAAGGTTGCTCCTGGGCTAAAAGTATTTGGTTGCTGCCACGAGGTATTTGCAGTTCAGCAGCTTCTTGCCAGCCTCGTCAGTGAGTATTGGAGAGTACCAATGCCGGCCAGGGATGAAATCAAAGTGAACGTGCTGGGGATAAACCATTTCACCTGGTTCACGAAGGCTTCCTGGAACAACCGCGACCTGTTTGATCTTGTCAATCACCATATCGCGCAACCGGGTGTCATCAGGGACTATTCCCGCGAAGAGGTCGAAAGTTGGCACGATTGGTTTAAGAGCGTTCACCAGATCAAATACCGGTTATTCCAGCATTTTGGCATCCTGCCCGCAGCCGGCGACCGTCACCTGGTCGAATTTCTTCCAGCATTCATCCAATCTCCAGAATTGTTATTCAAATACGGCATCATTCGCACCCCGGTCAGTTACCGCATTGCCCGTTGGAAAGCCGCCCCGCAGAAAACCCGGGATATTCTCTCAGGTAAAACTGCCTTGGAGATCAAACCCAGCGGTGAGGAAGGAGTGAGGCAAATCAAGGCACTGGTAGGTTTGGGAGATTTGATCACCAACGTAAATTACAGGAACCTGGGTCAGGTTTCGAATCTACCCAGGGATGTGGTGGTGGAAACCAATGCCCTTTTCCAAATGAATGAAGTCCACCCGATCGCATCAGGATCAATACCAGATTCATTATTGCCTCTGCTTAGCAGGCTTTGCACCAATCAGGACTTTGTAGTTGAAGCTGCACTCACGGGAAACATGAAACAGGCATTCCAGGCGGTCTACCTGGACCTAACCAATTCATTAACCATTGATCAAACCTGGTCAATGTTTACTGAATTAATCGCTGCAAACAAGGAATATATACATTTAGCATGATCATGTGGAATTTCTACTCTAAATCCACCTTTGAAATGGAAGAGGAAATACAGGAAGAAGTAAACAGCAACAAGAATTGATCAAATCCATTCAAATCGTGTTTATTGGCAGGTTTACATGTCACAAGTTGCTTCAACAAAAATCATTATCAAGAATTCATGGGCTAATCGTATGGCAGAATCCATCCTGCCGGATTACGGGGAGTCCGAATGGCAATGGCACTATGAACACGGTTTATTCCTATTTGCGTTAGCGTCCATTGAAAACTCTCATTTTAATGATTTTATTCAAAAATGGATTGACCACTTTATTTCACCTTCAGGAATAATCCGCACCTATAAAATCGAGGAATATAACCTGGATCAGATAAATCCCGGAAGAGTATTGTTTCAGTTCTTGAAAAGAACCGGCGAGAGCCGCTATGAGAAAGCGCTGCGATCGTTGCGAAACCAATTGGAAGGACAACCTCGCGGACCCAGTGGAGGTTTATGGCATAAGCGGATCTACCCGAACCAGATGTGGTTGGATGGTTTGTATATGGCAGAACCATTTAACGCCGAGTACGCGTCTACTTTCAATGAACCAGTAATCTACGATGATATTACCCATCAGTTTATCGTTTTGGAACAACATGCCCGTGACCCTCAAACTGGATTGCTCTATCACGGCTGGGATGAATCAAAAGTGCAAAAATGGGCTCATCCTGAGACAGGCTGTTCGCCTCAATTTTGGGGACGGGCAATTGGATGGTTCGTTATGGCCCTGGTTGATGTCCTGGATTACCTGCCTGAATCACACCCTGATTATCCGAAGTTGGTGGGTATGCTTGCCCGGATTTCGCAAGCGCTGGTTCGCTACCAGGACCTTGAAAGTGGGTTGTGGTACCAGGTTGTGAACCTGCCCGGGAAACCCGGTAATTACCTCGAATCTTCCGTTTCGGCTATGCTGGTATACAGTTTTAGCAAGGCAGTGCGTAAAGGCTGGCTGGATGAAGAGTATTTTTCTTCCGCCAGGCGCGCATATCACGGCTTGCTCGAAAAAATGATTCGATTGGAACCGGATGGCAGACTCACCCTGCAGAATATTTGCGGTGTCGCTGGACTCGGCGGTGAGCCTTACCGGGACGGCTCCTATGAATACTATATTCGCGAGCCGGTCGTTCCGAATGATTTCAAGGGTGTTGGAGCCTTTATTCTGGCAGCTCTTGAAATGGAAAAACACGAAGCTGTGGATACGGCGGATTAATCGTACACAATAGATGGATATTGAATGACTGAACGTTTTTTTTCACCCATTGAATTTGGCGCTGCAGGAGATGGCAAAACACTCGATACTGCAGCCATTCAGGCTGCCATTGACCAGTGTGCTGCTCAAGGGGGGGGAACAGTTCAAATCCCTTCAGGGAATTTTCTTACAGGCGCAATATTTTTTCATGATGATATTACACTTCACCTGGAAGCCGGGGCTGTACTTCTAGCGAGTCAAAATCCGGCAGATTATCCGGTCACACGCAACCGCTGGGAAGGTGTGGAACAACTGACTTACTCCCCCATATTGGCGGGAAATGACCTTAAAAATATCAGTGTTACCGGCAGAGGCACAATCGACGGACAGGGGGAATTATGGTGGAAGAGATATACCGATAAGGACCTAGAATATCCGCGTCCCCGCATGATCGGCTTCGCTGACTGTAAAAACGTGTTCATCGAAGGAATTACACTCAAGAATTCGCCGGCTTGGACGGTCAACCCTGTGCGATGTGAAAATGTCATCATCCGCGGAGTTACCATCTTGAACCCGCCGGATTCCCCAAACACAGACGGTATTAACCCGGACTCATGCAGACTGGTTCGCATAATGGATTGTTATGTGAGCGTTGGTGATGACTGCATAACGATAAAATCAGGCACGCAATTCGAACATCCTCACCGGCGGGCAGCCTGCCGCGACATCGTCATCACCAATTGCATTTTGGAACGGGGGCACGGCGCAGTTGTCATCGGCAGCGAGATGAGCGGGGATGTGCAGAATGTGGTTATCTCCAATTGTTTGTTCATCGCGACAGATCGCGGTATCCGCATGAAGTCTCGCCGCGGACGTGGGGGAGTGGTGGAGAATATAAACGTCAGCAATATCATCATGGATCGTGTTCTGTGCCCTTTTACCATGAATCTGTATTACCACTGTAACGGTGCCAAAGGAGACAAGGTCGTTTCCGACAAGAATGCTCGTCCGGTGGACGAGGGCACACCAGCTTTCAGAAATATCCATTTCAGTCATGTCAATGCAACTGGCGCGAGTATCGCAGCCGGATATTTATACGGACTGGCAGAAATGCCCCTGGAAGATATTTCCCTTACAGATGTTTCAATTGAGATCTCACAAAATGCCGCTCCCGGTTACCCTGAAATGGCGGATGACATTCCATTGATGTCCCGGGCGGGGTTCTTCATTCGTAATGCACGTAAGCTTCGACTGGATCGCGTACGGGTGGTCGGTCAAATTGGTGCGGCATTCGATTTGGATGATTCTGTTGATGCAGAAATCCGACCCTGATCCGACTGATATACTAAAGCATGGTGGACATCGACCACGTAAGTATCTCTGTAAGAAATGCAGATCGGATCAAATGGGTTCAAGCAGACCGGAAGAGCAAGTAACGAAATTTCCCCATTCCTAACGTGAATGTTGTATCGGCTGAGAGGCGCGACAATCGAATAAGGAGAAGAAAATGAAATATCATACAGTTCTAGCTGCGAACCAGGGAATGAATAAACCGGCGATCAATCCTTGTAAACTGCTCGATTTTGGATTATTGAAATTATCCGCGGGTGGAGCCATATCCGCGGAAAGTGGGGAACGGGAAATATTGGCTGTCCTGTTTGGCGGAAAAGCAAGTTTTGAAATAAATGGTAAGAATTTTGGGAGCATAGGCGGACGGCCAAATGTTTTTTCCGGAAAACCGCATTCAGTTTATATACCCGCAGGTGCAACTTACACTATCCATGCGGATACGAATGTTGAGATCGGCATGCCGAGTGCTCCGAGTG
Organism: uncultured Anaerolinea sp.; assembly: GCA_964533735.1. GTDB lineage: Bacteria > Chloroflexota > Anaerolineae > Anaerolineales > Anaerolineaceae > UBA6107. The sequence continues at coordinate 43,728 of CAZHMD010000007.1, forward strand.
AGCAAAGCGAGATCGAACCATACGTCATCGCACCTGATAAAGTGGTGAGTGGTGCCTGGGGAGCTGCAAATTTTAAACGTTACTTCAATCAAATTCTCACCTCCTCGTCCCAGCCGGAATTGCCGGCGCGCCGCCTGATCGTCGGAGAGACCTTCACCCCCAGCGGCAACTGGAGCACTTATCCGCCGCATAAACATCAGCTGGAGGATTTGCCCAGGGAGGCTTTCCACGAGGAAATGTATTACTTCAAAGTGAACCCCGGGGATGGATTTGGAATTTGTCATTATTACAATGAAGAAGGTGAAGAGGAAAATTTCACTATCCGGGATAACAGCATCCACATGATGCCGCGAGGCTACCACACGGTGGTTTCTGCCCCTGGATATACCACTTATTACCTGTGGTTCCTGGCAGGCAACCAGCGCATCCAGGGCGCGGTCGAAGACCCGACACTGGCATGGGTAGGGAAGACTGTAGCCATGTTAAAGGAACTGGGACATTAACCCCCTGATTGGATTGCGTTAGGAAGGGCACCTATGATGATTCTGGAAAAGTTCAAATTGGATGGCAAAGTAGCTTTAATCACTGGAGCCGGGCAGGGCTTGGGGCAGGGAATGGCACTGGCATTGGCTGAAGCTGGTGCAGATATCGTTGGCCTGGACCGCGGCAGCAGTGATTCTACTGGCGCAGCCGTTCTCGCGCTTGGCAGAAAATATAAACAGGTTGTTTGTGACCTCGCTAAAGCCAGTGTAGCTGACCTCAACCGGATAGTTGCTGATGTTGTGGCTGAAATGGGGCACCTGGAAATCCTGGTGAACAACGCCGGAATAATTCGGCGTGCACCGGCAGTGGATTTTTCCGAGGCAGAATGGGACGATGTCATACAAATTGACCTGAAAGCGGCTTTCTTCCTATCCCAGGCAGCCGCGCGGGTAATGATCCCGCAGGGTCATGGAAAGATCATCAATATCGCCTCCATGTTGTCGTTCCAGGGTGGGATTATTGTGCCTTCATATACTGCCGCCAAGAGCGGCATCGCCGGCATCACCCGGGCGCTTGGGAACGAGTGGGCGTCCAAAGGATTAAACGTGAACGCCATCGCGCCGGGATACATGGCAACAGAAAATACGGCCGCCTTGCGGGCGAACGAACAGCGCGCACCAGCCATCCTCGAGAGGATTCCCGCTGGAAGGTGGGGATCACCGGATGATCTGAAAGGGGTAACGGTATTCCTGGCGTCAGAAGCATCCGATTATCTCCAGGGAGCTATCATCCCGGTGGACGGCGGCTGGCTGACGAGATAATTTCTTAATTAATAATTAGACTTCCCGGACTCAATCCGGGTTGTTTCTTTATAAGGTTGGGTCATTTTATTCTGCAATAGAGAGAATCAACCTGATCCCCTTATCACCAGTTCGGGCTTGATGACGATTTTCCGATTTATATCAGCATCCATCCCGTCATTATCGAGGAAAAAGGGTATTGTTAGGCATCCTATATCGTACTGGTTCACGCGCAAGGTGCTCAGCGCGGGATCAACCAGTGACGCCAGGGGAACATCATCCGCGCCAATGATGGCGATCTCCGCAGGAACCTTTTTCCCTCTTTGTTTGCACGCCTGCAAGGCACCTACTGCCACAAGGTCGTTATAGGCAAGGATGGCATCAATGTTTGGGTGGGATTCCAAAAGTTTCATGGTGGCGTCTAATCCGCTTTGTAGAGTTGGCTGGCAGTGGATTACGCGTGATTTATCCACTGGAAAACCGGCTGCCTTCATGCCAGCATGAAAACCACTTTTCCGCCGTTGACCGCTGTGAGAGGATTCAGGTCCGGCGATAAAAGCCATCTGTTTTCTGCCAGTTTCAACAAAGTGCTGCACAGCCATTTCGGCACCGGCATGATCATCTACATTTATTGTGGACACGTTCGGGTGAGGGACATCCAGATCGCGGTTTACCAGCACCATCTGGGAGAATCGGTCAACATACACCAGCAGCTCCTCCTGCGGCAGGCGGGAACTGCACAGGATGACACCATGAACTTCCTTTTGCCACAGCGATTCCAGCGCGGATCTCTCGCGTTCAATGCTCTCAGCACTGTTAACCAGGAATACACTGAAGCCATTTTCAAAGGCTGCGTCTTCTGCGCCGTGGGCGATGTGAGCGAAGAAAGGATTTGAGACATCCGGAACGACCAGCCCAAGCGTATTTGTTTGGCGGGTGGCCAGGCTGCGGGCGATCTGGCTGGGTTGGTAATTCATCTTCCTGGCAAGATCCAGGATGCGTGCCCGGGTTTCTTCCCCGATCCCTTCCCGGCCGTTGATGGCGCGGGAAACGGTCATAAGGGACACCCCAGCTGCTTTGGCAACGTCCACCACGGTTATGCGTTTTTTCTTCATGCACTACTCTTCCCAAAAATCATAAATTGATTATAATATAAGTTAGCGCTAACGTTAGCGCTAACTTATCCTGGAATTTGGAGAGTACTGATAATGGATGTTTCAACCGGTTCAAAGCTCTCTCATGACAGAGTCTTTTCTCCCGAGCCCGCGGTCCGGAAAATCGCCAGGGGCTTATATGAATCTGTCGCCAGTCTTCCGATTGTCAGCCCGCACGGGCATGTGGATCCAGCACTGTTTAGCAATCCCAGGGCGTCTTTCGGCTCACCCGCCGACCTTTTCATCATCCCGGATCATTACGTCACCCGCATGCTCTATTCTCAGGGAATAACGTTGGAAGCCCTTGGCATACCCCGCCAAGATGGTGGAACGGTAGAAACGGATCATCATAAGATCTGGAAACTCTTCTGTGAGCATTACGATTTATTCCGCGGAACGCCCTCAGGGATCTGGTTGTCCCATGAATTGAGTGAGGTTTTTGGGATTACCCAAAAGCCGTCCTCTTCCACTGCAGATGCGCTATATGATGAAATAGAAGAAAAATTAGCCCTTCCAGATTATTCACCCAGAGCCTTATTCAGGAAATTTAACATTGAGGTCCTGTGCACAACAGATTCTGTGGTGAGTAACCTGGAGCACCACAAAATCATCCGGGAATCAGGCTGGGGTGGTAAGGTCATCCCCACTTTTCGCCCGGATGCGCTGGTTAACCTGGATATCCCGGGTTGGCGCCAGAACATCACCGAACTTGGTCAGGTATGCGGGTACGAGATTAAGGACTATCCCGGTTTTATCAAGGCACTCGAATCCCGGAGGGAATACTTCAAGGCGATGGGCGCAACCGCAACCGACCACGCAGTGATCACCCCCTACACCGCGGAGTTAACCAAGGCTGAAGCCAATGGCATTTTCCAGCACGCATTACAGGGTACTGTTTCAGCAGAAGAAGCAGCCCGCTTCACAGCCCACATGCTCATGGAGATGGCGCGCATGAGCATTGAAGATGGCCTGGTGATGCAGGTGCATCCGGGATCTCTGCGTAATCATAATGAAGTTGTTTTTCAGTGTTTCGGTCCAGATAAAGGTTGTGATATCCCGGTTGCCACGGAATTTACCCGCAACCTGCAGCCGTTATTGAACAAATATGGGAATGACAACCGCCTGACCTTGATTCTTTTCACATTGGACGAATCAACTTATTCCCGCGAATTAGCCACGATTGCGGGGCACTATCCTGCAGTAAAGCTTGGTCCACCTTGGTGGTTTAATGACAGCCCGAACGGCATGGCACGCTATTTTGACCAGGTCATGGAAACCGCCGGATTGTATAATACATCCGGGTTTAATGATGATACCCGGGCATTTTGCTCCATTCCCGCCAGGCACGACGTATGGCGCCGTGTGTCAGCAGACTGGGTCGCCAACCTGGTTGCCCGGCATCTGGTGGACATAAATGATGCTCTTGAAATGATGATCGATCTTTCGATCAGGTTGGCAAAACGCACTTATAAACTGGTTTAGCAGGATACACCCTGCAGAAGGATGAAATTATGCTTTCTCCTCTTGGTATAAAACCCTCTTTTGGTTTTGGCGATCGGATGGGTCTTGCCACACCCGGGCATATCGCTGCCGTTACAGGTACCCGGTTTTCACCGGTCTTCGCGCAACAGTCGGTGCGGGAAAACATGCGCACCAGCCGCACGCTTAACCAGGTACTGGAGGATGCCAAACGGGCAGTGGAGGCAGCCGGCTGGGATTCTCCCTGGGGTGCGGATGCCGATCACCTGAAGACTGAGGATGACCTCCCCGGGTTTGTGGACGCCGGTTACACCTTTTTTACCGTGGACCCGGGTGAGCACGTGGATAATTCAGCCGATACCGATTCTCTTACGGTGCTTGAGCAGAAGAGCCAGGGATTGGATTGGTCTGAGCTGGAGGAAATTTACATTTCCAAATCAGAAGAGCATGGCTTCGGCGTTTTTGATAGGGAGTCCCTCCTGCGGGCGGTGGTTAAGTACGGCAAAGCCATCCGCCACTCTGTATCGATGTACCAGCGCCTCAGTGAGATGAAAGAGGTTTTTGATTTTGAGGTATCCATTGACGAAACTGATGCTCCAACAACAGCATTGGAACATTATTTCATTGCCAATGAATTAACCCGCAACGGGGTAAGGTTCACATCGCTCGCACCGCGTTTCATCGGAAGCTTCGAGAAAGGCGTTGATTACATTGGAGATATCAATGCGCTGGATGCCGAATTAGCCCGCCACGCTGCGGTCACAGCACTTTTTGACAATTACAAGATCAGCCTGCATTCCGGCTCAGATAAATTCAGCGTTTATCCCTTGATGGTGAAACACTGGGGAGAACGCCTGCATGTCAAAACAGCCGGCACCAGTTACCTTGAAGCATTGCGTACACTCGCGATCGAAGAACCGGGTTTGTTTGCCAAAATTTGGGCATTGGGTTTGGAACGCTACGCAATAGACCGGCAAACGTATCACGTGTCAGCAGTGATCAGCAAGGTACCCCAGGGAATCGCATTAGCCTCATTGCTGGATGATTTTCATGCACGCGAGATCCTGCATGTGACCTTCGGGTCTGCCCTAATGCAGTACGGCAAGGAGATCCATGCAGCCATCAGGGAGCATTCAAACGGGTACCTTGACCATTTAACACGGCACTTCAAGAAGCACCTCGGACTTTTGAGTTTGTAAATGGAATACAGACTAATTATTTGATAAACACAATGGGTATTCATCGCTTGCAGAGGTTGTAGTAATTAATATGGTTTATGGGAGGTTCCAATGAATAGTTCGTTTGATGTAAAAGGTAAAGTGGCGGTGGTAACCGGTGGAGCGGGGGTTCTCTGTGCCGAAATGTGCCGTGCCCTGGCTCAAGCTGGAGCAAAAGTCGCCGTCCTCGACCTGCGTATGGAACCGGCTGAAGCGCTTGCCTCTGAGTTCGGGAATGGGGCTATTGGTGTAGCATGCAACGTACTTGAAAAATCCAGCGTGGAAGGGGCTGCCCAGCGCGTGCTCAAAAAATTCGGGCGGGTGGATATTTTGATCAACGGCGCCGGGGGGAATAAACCGGATGCCACCACCAGCGCAGAAAAACTCTTCTTTGACGTTCCTGCGGAAGCCATCCGATGGGTGTTTGATCTGAATCTGATGGGCACCATTCTGCCCTGCCAGGTTTTTGGTAAACAAATGGTTGCGCAAAAACATGGGGTGATCCTTAATATTTCGTCCATGAATGCCTTCCGCCCACTCACCCGAATTGCTGCTTACTCCGCCGCCAAAGCCGCGGTCAGCAATTTTACGCAGTGGTTGGCAGTCTACATGGCTCAGGAATTCAGCCCGGCAATTCGAGTGAATGCCGTTGCTCCCGGTTTCTTTGTGACCGAACAGAACCGCTTCCTCTTAACAGAAAAAGAAACCGGTGATCTGACAGCGCGTGGGAAAACGATCATGACGCATATTCCCCAGGGTCGCTTCGGTGCTCCGGAAGACCTGACCGGAACCGTGATGTGGCTTGTTTCACCCGCTTCAACTTACGTTACCGGTGTCGTAGTGCCTGTTGACGGCGGCTTTTCAGCCTTCAGTGGCGTGTAAAATCTGCGACTGATAATGTGAATGCTCCAAGTTTCGAATTCGTTTCCACATTGGGCAATAGCTCACGCAGCGGAAAAGGACAAGGAGAGCAAAATGCTTGAAAAACAAATGATCGCTCCTGCAGGTCTGGTCATGCCGGAAGACGATATTTTACAGACTCTGAATGCTTCACTAGGAAGCCGCTTTGCAAACCAGAAGGTGCTGGTTTTGATCCCTGATCATACCCGTTCCCTGCCGCTCCCATTCCTTTTCAGGGCAATGGTTAGCGCGCTTGCCAACACCCGCCAACTGGACTTTATGGTCGCACTGGGGACGCATCCCGCATTATCGCAAGCCAACCTGGAAAATCTGGTCGGCATCACAGCAGAGGAACGCAGGACCACTTTTGCCGGGGTTGGTCTGCTCAATCATGAGTGGTCAAATCCCGAAGCACTGGTCAGCATCGGATCAATCGAACAATCCCAGTTCCAGCATATTGCCGGGGACCACTGGCACTCTTCTCTTCCTAACCGGGTGGACATCCGCATTAATAAGTCCGTTTTTCAATATGACCACATCATCATATTAGGTCCAACTTTTCCACATGAAGTCGTGGGGTTTTCCGGCGGCAACAAGTATTTATTCCCGGGAATATCCGGACCGGACATGATCAATGCCACCCACTGGCTTGGAGCCCTTGCAGGTGTCGTGGGTACGATCGGGATTAAAAATACTCCTGTAAGGGAGATGATCAATGTGGCTGCTGCAAAGTTAAGCACACCGGTAACCTTGATCTCGCTGGTGGTCGAAGGTCATGATGTCAGTGGGTTGTTTATTGGCGATGCCCTTTCAGCCTGGAGCGCAGCGGCAGACCTTTCAGCAAGCCGGCACATCCGCTGGTGTGAAAAACCGTTTCAAAAGGTGCTTTCGTGCGCGCCAAAAATGTATGATGAACTTTGGACCGCCGCAAAGGCCATGTACAAAATGGAGCCGGCTGTGGCAATGGGTGGGGAAGTGGTGATCTACGCGCCACACCTGGATGTGGTCAGTCATGTGCACGGCAAGTATATTTATGAAGTCGGCTATCATATCCTGCCTTATTTCCTGCAGGACTGGGAACGCTACAAACACATCCCGTTGGGGGTATTGGCGCATTCCACTCACGTACGGGGATCAGGGCACATGGAAGGCTGGCAGGAAAAACCCAATGTACGCGTAACCCTGGCGAGCAGGATCTCCCCCGAAGATTGTGCCCGCCTCAACCTTGGCTACCTTGATCCTGCGAGCATCAAGCTTGAAGATTGGCGCGATCGCGAGGATGAAGGTATTTTATATGTTCCCAGGGCAGGAGAGATTTTGTTCCGTACAAAATAATCCGCGACAAGCCGCGAACAATTGGTGAGTTGACCGTTAAGACCTAAACTTTATTGAGAAAATGGATTGTGTTAGATGATTGATAAGCTTCCGCAATTGAAAACCTGGCTGATGACCAATGGAAAAGTGGTTTCCCTGCTGGTAACCATGTTCATCGGGGCTTTTGTTCCGCAGGCGCAGGTGCTCACGTTCATGGTGCAATACCTGTTGATGACCATGTTGTTTTTTGCCTTTCTTGACCTGCCGACCAAACAATTGTCCATCCAGCCGGGAGTGATCAAAGTGCTTTTGGCCAACCTTTTGCTTGGCATTGGCTGGTATTTTCTCTTCTCGCTCGTCGATCATGAACTTGGCATGACGGCATTTATCTGCGCCACGGCGCCGACTGCCATTTCGTCGACTGTGATCGTTGGTTTTATCCGCGGGAAAGTCAGTTTTATGGTCGCAGCGGTCTTGATAACCAACATTGTTACTGCGCTGGTGATCCCATTCATTCTTCCAAAAGTAGTTGGAACCAGTGTGCACATCTCCACCTGGGATGTTCTCTTCCCGGTTCTCATCACCATGTTCGTGCCGCTCATCCTGGCGCGTTTATCCACGCATCTACCCATAAAAGCACAAGCGGTGCTTCATGCAGGTAAAAAGCTGTCCTTTCCCGTGTGGCTTTTCAACCTTTTTATCATCAGTGCCAAGGCATCCAATTTCATGATCAATGAAAGGTCTGGTTCATTCACCCTTTTATTCCAGATAGCCGGGATGGCACTGATTATTTGCATCGTCAATTTTGCCGTTGGGGCTATCCTTGGCGGCAGGGACTACTGGCAGGAATCCAGCCAGGCATTGGGTCAGAAAAATAACACATTTGCCATCTGGATCGCGCTGACGTTCATGAGTCCGCTTGTGGCAATGGGACCCACCATCTATACTTTTTACCATCACCTCTACAATACCTGGCAAATCTACCGCTTTGAGAAACGAAAGAAGGAGAAAATATGGCAAGAGCAAATTTCGGCGTAATGGGTCTGGGCGTGATGGGGCATATGCTCGCCCTGAATATGGAACGCAACGGTTTCAAGGTAGCCGGCTATGATCTCGACCCGCTGAAAGTAACTGCCTTTGGTGAAGACGCAGATAAGAAAAATCTTATCGCCTGCGATTCGCTGGAGTCTTTCCTGGCGGCACTTGAGTTGCCGCGCCGGATCTTGATGATGGTTCCAGCCGGCAAAGCCGTGGATTCCGCCATTGCTTCCCTTATCCCGGTGTTGAACAAAGGCGACCTCTTGATCGACGGCGGCAACACCTTTTTTCCGGATACGGAGCGGCGCTCGATTGAACTCGAAGCATTGGGGATCATCTACATCGGCACAGGGGTGAGTGGTGGAGAACAGGGTGCTTTATGGGGGCCTTCCATCATGCCGGGAGGTCAACCTGAAGCTTGGGAACTGGTCAAGCCGATCTTCGAAGCCATTTCCGCCAAGGCTTATGGCGAACCCTGCGTGGCGTACATGGGACCACGGGGAGCCGGTCACTATGTCAAGATGGTTCACAACGGCATCGAATACGGTGATATGCAGTTGATCGCTGAAGCCTACGACCTGCTGCATCGCGGGTTGGGAATGTCCAATGAAAAATTGCATGATGTTTTTATGGAATGGAATAAAGGTGATCTTGAATCCTATTTGATCGAGATAACCGCAGATATCTTCAGCAAGGTGGATGCTGAAACTGGTCGCGGCATTGTCGATTTGATCCTCGATGAAGCGCAGCAAAAAGGCACGGGAAAATGGGCAAGTCAGAATTCTCTTGATCTGGGTGCACCCATCCCGACCATTAATGCAGCGGTTGAAAGCCGCATCATCTCTGCCTATAAGGAAGAACGGGTCGCTGCGTCCAGGGTATTGTCAGGTCCGGATGTGAAAATTGCAGGCGCCCCGCAGGAGATCATAGAGGCTGTTCGGGATGCACTCTATGCCGCCAAGATTTGTTCTTACGCGCAGGGTTTTGGACTGATGCGCCTCGCCAGCAAAGAATACGGTTACAACCTGAACTATAGTGAGATCGCCCGCATCTGGCGTGGCGGATGCATCATCCGCGCGAAATTCTTGAATGATATCCTGGCTGCATTTAAACGCAATCCCGACCTCCCCAATCTGATGGTGGATTCCGAATTCGCCATAGCGATGAATTCGCGCCAGGCGGCATTGCGCAAAGTGGTCGCCCTGGCTGCTCAAAGCGGTATTCCGGCGCTGGCATTCAGTTCTGCCCTTGCATACTTTGATGCCTATCGCAGTGAACGGTTGCCGGCTAATTTGACCCAGGCGCAGCGTGATTATTTTGGCGCCCATACCTACCGGCGCATTGATAAGCCGGGCACATTCCATACGGAATGGCAATAACCAACGGGACTATCAGAAGATCTATGGAGGTAATAAATGGAATACGGACTTAATATTAAATCTGAAGGGGCGCTAGATTTTCTCTCTTTAGGCGCACTCGTCCACCGTCTCGACCCCGGCATCGTACCATTCCGCAAGGCAACGGAATGCAAGATTCATGTCAGCGGTGGGGAATTTAACTGCGCAGCCAACCTGTCGGATTGTTTTAATATGAAAACGGGCATCGCCACTGCCATGGTGGATTATCCGATTGGCGAATTGATCGCTGAACGCGTAAGGGCGATGGGTGTCAGACCGTTTTACAAACATTTCAAGCATAATGGCGTCAATGGACCAAATATGGCTACTGTCTTTAGCGACCGCGGCTACGGCGTTCGCGGTCCTGTGGTTTTTTACAATCGCTCCAACGAGGCTGCTGCACAGCTCAAACCTGGTGATATTGACTGGGAGACAATCCATGCCGGCGGTGTGCGCTGGTTCCACAGCGGTGGTATTTTCGCGGCACTCTCCGAGACAACTGGCGAGGTTATTGTTGAAGGCATGAAGGCCGCCAAAGCTGCTGGAGCTGTCACGTCGTTTGACTTGAATTACCGCGCTAAATTGTGGAATATCTGGGGAGGGCAGGAAAAAGCCGCTTCGGTGGTTCACCGCATCGTTGAAAATGTGGATGTACTCGTAGGTAACGAAGAAGACCTGCAGCTCGGACTTGGTATCCCGGGTCCCGAGGTCGCAGCCAAATCCAAATTGGATCCGGGCACATTCTTTGGCATGATCGATAAAGTGGTAAGGAAATTCCCTAATGTGAAAATTGTGGCGACCACCTTGCGTGATGTGCACAATACCAACCACCATAGTTGGGGAGCAGTCGCCTGGGTAGATGGAAAAACCTTTATATCTCCAACTTGCGAATTAAACATTTATGATCGCGTAGGTGGCGGTGATGGTTTTGCCTCTGGATTCTTCTATGGTTTGCTCACGGGTGAATCAGAGCAGGAAGCGGTTAACCTGGGGTGGGCACATGGAGCGCTGCTGACAACCACACCCGGCGATACCACCATGGTGACGCTGGACCAGGTGAGGGCATTTGCCAAAGGAGGTTCTGCCCGTATCCAAAGGTAAACTAAAAAAAACTCCCCGTTTTCGGGGAGTTTTTTTATATGTCACATTTTTTCTTTTAGAGTGTTTTTTATTTCCTGTAATCGTTTTCCATGTAACGGATAGAATACCAGGCTGAGGATTGCCAGCAGTGAACCAACTGCTGGGGGAATGCTTACAAATACTCTGAATCCATGAGCCACGCTTGCAGGTTGCACTGGTAGCAGCGGGTCGTAACCATAGGCGTTTGAAATCCAGCCAAATACAATCGAACTGAATGCATATGCCAGTGTGATGATCATTCCGCTCATGCCGAGGTACATTCCTTCCCGGCGCTGTCCGGTCTTGATCTCATCCTCATCGATAACATCAGCCGGGGTGACGTAGCCCATCAACAATAATCCCGCCAATGCTATCCCCATCACGACGGCAATGAATATCACGGCTGTGAGGGATTGCGCGAAAAACAGGGGGATGGTTGAAACACCCATCAGAGTGTACGCGATGAACAAATTCGTGCGGGGTTCAAACCGCGGGGCGAGGACTCTTTTCCAGGGGTACAACGCGGCCGCGGCAACTATGAAGATTGTTCCGAGGACGATTGTGGTGGCGGTTGGATCCAGTCCCAGGCTGTACTTGATATAAAAGGCCAATCCGGATGTCACCACGGCAGTTGAAAAATTCCGCATCATCTGGGCGGTGACAATGGTTAGGAAGCTGCGGTTCATAAAGGTAGCCTTGAGCGCTTGACCAAAAGGAATACCCTTGTTGTACATACTTGATTTGCGTTCAAACATTCCCCTGGTGGCAATGAGCAACGCCAATGCGGTTGTAACCCCCAGGAATATCCCCATCCCCGGCCAACCCACAACCCGCGCCAGGCTGATCGGCAGCGCGGCACCGATGATCAAACCGATTACCTGGAAAAGGTTCATCCTTGTGGCAATGCTGGTGCGGTCTTTGTAGCCAGAGAACATCTCGGGATAGGCGGCATAGTAAGTGGTTTGTACGATGGTAGCCATGGTTTCAAACAGGAAAAGGCCAACAATGAACCACACCAGTAATGCAGTCGGATGGTTCCTCCCTGAAAATGGCACGAGGAAGAGCAGGGAAAAGAAAACCGCATATGGGATGGTCCCGAACAAGACATAGGGAATGCGCCTACCCCAGATGGTCTTTGTCCGGTCCGAAATGTACCCCATCAGGGGATTGTTGAGTGCATTATAAATTGCGTAGCCGGTCATGACCGCCGCTGCCACCGCTGGTGCCATGGTGTGTACATCCACGTAAAAAAACAGGAGGACAGCCCCAATCGCCTGGTAGGGTAATGCGCACCCTAGGTTGCCGAGACTGTATGCCCACTGCTGTGCGTTGGTGGTTTTAATAACTGAATGCCGTACAAGAGGGTTGATAAGTTTTATCTTGGACATGCGTGGTTTTCTAAATATTATCCTCTAACTACGATTATCAATTACCTGGCGAGATCGGATAAGCCCGTTCGTAAGCACTGATTATGGCATCCCATTTCTGGTCAGCCTCATTGTTTATAGTTCGCCTGGCTGGATCTGCGTCAAACCAGGCGATGGTGCGTTTCACACCCTCAGCCCACGGTACTTTACAATCGAATTCCGGCACAAAGCGTTTGATCTTGGAATTATCAAAGACCACGCTGTTGATCTTGTCGCCGATCAAAGAACCCGTATAGTGGTCGTTCCACATCGCGAGCAAATCAGAGGAAATGTGGATGAGATTTGGCGCAACCCCGAGGGATGAGTAGGTTTGCAGATAGAGCTGGTTCCATGTAAGCACCTCATCGGAGGTGATATGAAAGGCTTCTCCAATGGCATTAACATTGCCGAAAAGTCCCACCATGCCGACGGCGAAATCAGCATTCCAGGTGCATACCCACAACGATGTGCCGTCACCAGGAACGATGACCTTTTTTCCCTGGCGCATACGGTTGATTATGGTGTAAGGGTTTTGCCAATCAGTAACACACAATGGCAGTTGAGAGGGACCGTAGGTCAGGGATGGTCGTACGATGGTGACTGGAAAACCCTTTTCACGATATGCATTCTTCAGGTTTTCCTCACAGGCGATCTTGTCGCGGGAGTACTGCCAGTAAGGATTCTCAAGGGGGGTTTCTTCAGTGATCAGGTAGTGTGCTGGAGGTTTTTGATAGGCACTGGCAGAGCTGATGAAAATAAATTGCCTGGTCTTCCCGTTGAAAAGAGAAATATCGCGCTCAACATCTGCCGGGGTGAACGCAATCCAATCCACCACCACGTCGAAGGATTGATCAGATAAAATATCCGCAAGTTGATTCGTTTCTGCGTGGAAATCCGCGACAAGCGTATGCGCGCCATCCGGAACCGCATACTTGGTGGACTGAGCACGCGTAAGGATCGTGAGATCCATCCCCCGTTTGACTGCCAGCTCAGCGCATGCCGAACTGATCAAACCGGTACCGCCAATGAAGAGCACTCTCATCTTTACCTCCGCTTCATGCAATCAACGGAAAATGCTTAATTTGATCGTAACCGACCCAAATTTTCCCGCAAACAAATAGGTCAATCAACCCCGTGGGAATTTCCACTGCCTTCGAGCAGGTGATTCACCGCGGCTTCTTCATTGCTGCCTTTGTAGATTTCGATGTCGGTTACTTTACGGAACTTGTGTTCAAACACATGGTAGATGCCATTTTCCTGGATCAGCCAGCGATTGCCAAATAGTACCTTGATATTCTTTTCCGCTAGGGCTTCCAATATTTTCATTTTATTGCTCCCGTAAGTTCGTCGCTTTATGAACTGTTGTTTCCCAAATTACTGGTAAACTTCATCGCAACACAAACTATACGGATATTTTATAATAACAGTATAATGGCAGCTTCAGTTACGCCAAACTTAGCGAGGATTGATGGACACACAAAAAGAGATCAAACAACGGGTTGCTGGAAAGAAAAATGAGATCATTCAATTTATGCGGGATATATGCGCCATCCCGTCGATGGATTCACTGATTGGACCTGTCGGGGAACGCATCCAGGCTGAGATGAAAAAACTTGGCTATGATGAATTTCGCTTCGATAAGATGGGCAATACGATCGGTCGCATCGGAAATGGTCCGAAGGTAATTGTCTATGACTCTCACATTGACACCGTTGGAGTGGGTGACCAGAATGATTGGGGATGGGATCCATTTATCGGTAAAGTGGAAGACGGCATTCTTTATGCTCGCGGTGCTTGTGACGAAAAAGGCAGCACTCCCGGTATGGTACACGGTCTGGCGATTGCCCGTGACCTGGGTTTACTGGAAGGGTACACAGCATACTATTTCGGCAACATGGAGGAATGGTGCGACGGCATTGGTCCCAACGCCTTTGTTGAGGCTGACCCGAAAGTGAAACCGGACTTCGTCGTTATCGGTGAGCCTACCAAGATGAATGTTTACCGCGGGCACAAGGGCCGTGTTGAAATGAAGATCACAGCATCAGGGCGTTCTGCTCATGCTGCGGTACATTACCTGGGAGACAACGCGGTTTACAAGATGGCTTCAATCATCAACCTGATCCGCGAACTGGACCGCCGTTTTCGCTTTGGAATGGGAAGCCATCCGGTTCTGGGACATCCTTCCATTGCGATCACCGATGTGGCTGCTCGAACCAACTCCCTTAATGCTGTCCCCAACCAGTTTACAATCTACATTGACCGCAGGATTACCATAAATGAACCTCATGATGAGGTGATTGAACAGATCAAAGGGTTGATCCCTGATTACCTCCAAACGGAGATCATCGTTGAGGAATTGTTTTACGATACCCCTTCCTACACCGGTTATGTTTTTCCGTTAAATAAATACTTCCCAGCCTGGCTGCAGGAAGAGTCCCACCCGCTGGTGCAGGCTGGTCAGAAGACTGTGTTGGACCTGTGGGGCGAGACCCGGCCGCTGGGCACCTGGGATTTCTCCACCAACGGCACCTACTGGGCAGGCAAGGCAGGTATTCCGTCCATCGGGTTTGGCCCGGGGGATGAAGAGACTGCCCACACCATGATCGAGAATGTCTCACTCGATGATGTGGTGAGCGCGGCAGAGTTTTACGCCTATCTGCCAAAGAGTCTTAAAGATTCTTTGCGTTGATTATGTAATATTCGAATACCAAGTGGTTGGAGATAAAAGCGCTCTGTTGATAGAAACGGAGCGCTTTTGAGTTAATAAACCGCATATTTCTGTTAACCATGTATCTTTGTCTACAATTTGTTGGTTGTATTATACGCAATATAGTTGTATTATACGCAATTAGTATGTAAAATCTATACATCTCAGAGGAATCATGCCTGAAATCCAATCTCTTGCCCGCGGTCTTAAAATATTATCCATATTGTCTGAATCCTCAGATGGGGGTTCAATTGTTGAGATCGCCAGCGAATTGGGGATTGATAAAGGCAGCGCCTCACGATTGATGAGTACTCTCGTGAATTATGGGTTTGCTGAAAAAGAACCGGTTTCAAGACGGTTCCTCCTCGGTCCTCAAGTGGTGGTGCTCAGCCGCAGCCTGTTAAGCCGAATGCCATTAAGGGATGTTGCAAAACCATTTTTACGCGAGTTAATGAGAATCACAGGTGAATGTGCCCACATTGGCGTTTTCTCCCGGGGTAAGGTTTTATACATCGACCAGGTAGAATCACCTGCCTCACTGCGGGTAAATGCAGAGGTGGGTTTCATGGCTCCTCTGCATTGCACAGCCCTGGGAAAAGTTCTGCTTGCCTTTGGTCGTCATCCTATCCCTGAGAATCTTGAACATTATACGAATGCCACGTTGGTGACTCGTGAATCTCTGCGTAAGAATCTGGAAATGGTGAAGGAGAAGGGGTACGGAATCGATGACGAGGAATTCGACATGGGTGTGCGCTGCATCGCGGCCCCGATAGTTGATTTTAGGGAAAAGGTTGTTGGCAGTATTGGTATTTCCGGACCGCTAACCCGTATGACTTCATCAAGGATGAAATCTTTGGCAGAACAGGTGCTTTTGATCAGTCGCCAGTTGAGCGATAAGATGAAATTTAACCGGGTTGGCGAGTAACCCATATAAGTGAGTGTGAAAATGGTTAACCAATCGCGTGAACAAACTTTAAATCACCGCATCCAGAGAGCAGCAACGATTTCAAGTGCGGGAGGTTTACAGATTGCCAGGCAATCTGGATTACTCCCACGCAAAGTTACACTAACTCTCTCAGAAGCCATTGTTTTGGGACTGATAGATCAGGGTGTCAGGACTTTTTACGCGGTTTTCGGACATGGCTCAACCGAGGTTGGCGAGGTACTCCGCATCTACCAGGAAGCTGGTGTGGTTAGTGTTTTTGGGGTACATAGTGAGGTTGAAGCCTCGCATGCAGCTGCTGCCTTGCGGTGGGTAACCGGCGAAAAGGCAGCCGTGGTCACCTCTATTGGTCCGGGTGCATTACAGGCTCTGGCAGCCTCACTCGTTCCTGCCTCTGACGGAATTGGCGTTTGGTACCTGTTCGGAGATGAGACCACCCAGGATGAGGGATTCAATATGCAACAGATTCCCATTCACCAGCAGGCTGGTTTCTTAAAATTAGCTTCAGTTATGGGAGTTGCGTACTCCCTGCACACCCCGTTAGCCTTGCCTGTTGCGCTCAGAGCGGGCAGCACAATTGTGGACCATCCATACCGACCCGGTCCTTTTTACCTGCTCTTGCCGATGAATACTCAGGCAGAAATAATGGAGGATTTTAACCTGGATGAGATTTTCTGGCAGCCTCCATTGCGTATGGGGTGTGCTGACGGGAATTACGAATCTGCAGTGAAAATGATCCAATCCGCAAAACGTATCGTCATTAAGGCGGGCGGGGGTGCAATTGAAACAAAGGGAGAACTGCAGAGGTTATTAGACCTTTCCGGAGGTGTGTTGGTGCATACTCCCATTGCCACCGGTTGTGTCCCATACTCTCATCCGGCTAACATGGGTGTGGGAGGCTCAAAAGGATCCATCTGCGGAAATTTCGCCATGGAAAATGCGGATTTACTGATCGCAGTGGGAACGCGTACAGTGTGTCAATCCGATTCCTCTCGTACAGCATACCCAAACGTGGAGAAGGTTATCAATATCAATGCTGACATCAGTGACGCCCTCCACTACAACCAAACACTTCCCTTGGTTGGTGACATCCATTCGACATTAAGTCACTTGAATGATGTCATCGAGAAGTCAGGTCCAGGCAGGAAGAAAGAAAAGTGGTTATTGGATTGCTCAGCTAAGAAACGTACCTGGCAGGGAATGAAGCAAAAGCGCATAACCGCCCCGGTATTATTTGACCCTTACTGGCAGCAGGAAGTACTTACCCAACCGGCAGCCATTATTACCGCCCTGGAATGGGCAAGAATCAATAATGCCATCTCCTTTTTTGATGCGGGAGATGTTCAAGCAAACGGTTTCCAACTTGTGGAGGATGAAGAACACGGCAAAACCTTCACTGAAACCGGTGCCAGTTACATGGGTTTTGCGGTGTCAGCCATGCTGGCAACCGGCACAGCCAGGCAACCGTTTTATGGACTGGCGTTTACCGGCGATGGCTCCTTTACCATGAATCCCCAGGTTTTGATCGATGGCGCTGAGCACGGTGCGCGGGGCTGCATTCTCCTGCTGGACAACGGCAGGATGGCAGCAATCTCTGGGCTGCAGATTGACCAATACGGCAGAGATTTTGCCACAGCCAATCACATTCAGGTGGATTACCTAGCATGGGCGAGCGCTGTTCCGGGTGTCTTGGCTCTTGATGCCGGAGTTACGCCAGACAGTCTGAAAGCCGCGCTTGAGAAGGTAGGGCAACACACCGGATTATCGATGATTAGGGTTAAGGTCTATTATGGATCCAATGAGCTGGGTGGTATGGGGGTCTATGGTCGTTGGAATGTTGGTAATTGGTGCCAAGATACCCAGCGCTTGAGGCACGAGATCGGATTATAGGAGCCTTTATGACGGTACTGACCCAGGAACGTATTTCTTATCTTGAAGCGATGGCAGGAAACTTGCGCGCTGAAAGCCTGACGCTCATTCACCGGCGTGGAGCCGGCCATCCCGGGGGAGCTTTGTCTGCCGCTGAGATACTCACTGTTTTATATTTCCACGTGATGAACATCGATCCGAAAGATCCTCATAAACCTGGACGGGATAGGTTTATCCTCAGCAAGGGGCATGCCTCGGCAGTACTCTATGCCGCATTGACCAGGCGGGGTTTCTTCAAGATCACCGAACTGGATAACTGGGGTGAAGTGGATTGTCCGCATCAGGGGCATCCGGATCGCTTGAAGACACCCGGTGTGGATATGACCAGCGGTATCCTCGGGCATGGGGTGGCTATCGGGTCAGGACTTGCACTGGCAGCGCGCATGAACAAATCTGCTTCCCGCACCTATGTCCTCATCGGTGATGGAGAATCCCAGGCTGGCATCATCTGGGAGGGTGCAGCTGTTGCAGCGAAATATCGCCTTTCAAACCTGGTCGTCATCCTTGATCTGAATGATGTGCAGTTGGATGGTCCGGTACATGAAATCATGCCAATGGACCATATTGCAGATCGTTGGAATGCCTGCGGTTGGTATGTGATTGAAGTCAACGGTCACAATGTTCGCCAGCTTGTCGAAGCGTTCGACTTAACCCGGGAAGTGCACGATAAACCCATCTTAATTATTGCCAGGACCACAAAAGGCAAGGGGGTTTCCTTTATGGAAAACGATGCCTACTGGCACGGTAACGTGCCCAACTCCGACCAGCTCAAAAAAGCCCTGGCTGAACTTGAGGTGAGGCAGGTGACTCATGGCTGAGATGTCGATGCGTGAAGGTTATGGTCGTGCACTAGCGCTTTATGCCGCAATTAATCCAAAGGTGGTTGTTGTGGATGTCGATACTTCTGCTTCCACCCTCTCAAATTTCTTCGCAAAAGAGTATCCGCAACGCTTTTTTAATGTAGGCATAGCAGAACCCTGCGCAGTGGATGTGGGGGTTGGCTTGGCACTGGGTGGATTCATCCCCTTCGTCAATGCATTTGCTGCTCTCCTTGCATTGCGCTCGTTGGAGCAGATTCGCACGTGTGTGTGCTATGCCAACACGAATGTCAAGATAGCCGCCAGTTATGCCGGGTTGTCGGATTTTAAGGATGGACCGACCCATTTTGCGGTAACCGATATTGCCAACATGCGTGCGCTACCCAACATGACGGTCATCGTTCCATGTGATGCAGCCCAGGCTGCAGACTTTGTGCGGCTGGTGGCTGAGTTTGAGGGACCTGTCTATTTACGCATCAACCGCGGCAGCACCCTACCTGTGCACCAGCCGGGAACAGAATTAATCATTGGTAAAGGCATCTTGCGTAAAAAGGGGACGGACCTGACGTTAATTGCCACAGGTTCAATGGTGGGGCGCACTTTACTTGCGGCTCAACAACTCGAGAACGAAAGTATCCAGGCTCGGGTGGTGGAGATACACACTGTTAAACCATTAGACCGCGAAATAATACTGAATGCAGCGAAGGAAACAGGCGCGCTGGTCACTGCAGAAGAACATGCCAGGATTGGTGGATTGGGAAGCGCCGTGGCTGAGCTGTTGGTTGAAACAAATCCTGTGCCAATGGAGCGGGTGGGAATTCAAGACGAGTTCTGTCCGACAGGCCGTAATGTTGAGACTCTGTTGGATTCTTGCGGATTATCAGTAGCTGATATTGTACAGGCAGCCAGGAAGGTTCTTTCCCGGAAAACTGAGAATTTGGAGGCTAGATGAAAATCGCATTGATCAATGAAATCAGCGCGGCAGCCAGAAACGCAGATATCCTGCGAGCTCTGGATGGACGCGGACACGAGGTATTAAACCTGGGTAATACTTCCGCACAAGACACCCTGCCGCTCCAGTATATTCATACCGGATTAATGTCAGCACTGCTGCTTCACCTTAAAGCGGTTGACTTTGTAGTTGGAGGTTGCGGAACTGGATTGGGTTATCTCAATTCGGTTCTCCAGTATCCGGGTGTGGTTTGCGGTCATATCCTTTCACCATTGGATGCCTGGTTGTTCGCGCGTATCAACGCAGGCAATTGTGTATCTCTGGCTCTCAACCAGGGGTATGGTTGGGCGGGTGAGATAAACCTCAAAATGATCTTTGACGAATTATTTACAACCGAAAGAGGTGCGGGATTTCCGGCGCATCGCGCGGAACCGCAGCGCAACTCGCGCCAGCTCCTGGCAGAGGTTTCTGCAGCCACGCACAAGTCCTTTCCTGAGATTCTCCGCGGTTTGCCTGTCTCCGTTACACAACATAGTTTGGATTTTCCAGCTTTTAAGCCTGTTTTCTTGAAGGCAGTCAATAATGATCCGGAAATAACGAAGGCGGTTTCTTCACTATTTTGATCAGGAGGAGCACATGGCAGTCCAGGCACCGGTACAAAAACTAAAAACTCGAACCAAGTGGTTTTATGGGATTGGGGATATCGGAAACGCGACAGTCAATAGCGCTGTCCAGTTCTTCCTGATGAAATTCTTCACTGATGCAGCGCTTATCCTGCCCGCCCTGGCAGGCAGCGCACTCTTGATTGGCAAGATCTGGGATGCCATCAACGATCCGCTCTTTGGTTGGATCACGGACAGAACTAATTCGAAGTTGGGAAAACGCCGCGTCTATATGCTCTTTGGGGCAATCCCGCTTGGCATTTCTGTGGCTCTGTTGTGGTTCGTTCCTCCGGGACTCAGCCAGGTGATGACCTTCGTCTGGATAGCAGGAACCTTCATTTTGTTTGACACACTTTGGACCCTTACCAATGTGCCATATTACGCTCTGACCTCCGAGCTGACTGATGACTACGACGAACGCAGCAGCCTTACGGTCTACCGTATGGTACTGGCAACACCGGCTTATCTGGTAGGTGCTGCCCTAACACCCATGATCGTAGGACTGTTCGCCGTCCAGCGTATCGGCTATGGATTTATCGGTATCGTTTACGGAGCCCTGGCTGCTCTTGCGCTGCTTATTTCTGCGGGAGGTTTACGTGAGAGGCAAAATGTCATCGAGTCCAGGGGAGAAGCCAATCCGCTTAAATCGATTAAAGTGGCGTTCAAGAATAAGCCTTTTGTATATCTGTTCGTGGTCTATTTCATCGTGAACATTTCCTTCGCCTTTGCCAAGACCCTGATGGCTTACTTTATAGAATACCAGCTATTGATGAAGGATGTCATCTCTATCGCCATGGGGTTAATGCTCGTGTGTGTCACGATTTCTCTGCCCATTTGGAAAAAAGTCTCAGAAAAGGTGGACAAAGGACCAGCCTATGCCATAGGAATGGGGATTGGCGCAGTGGCATTATTGGCACTCTGGTTCCTACCGAATAAGCCATCAGTTTTCATTTACCCAATCATGGTGTTAGCTGGATTTGGATTTGGAGCGAACTGGGTATTTCCTTGGGCGATGATCGCTGATGTTTCCGATTATGACCGTGTTGAGACCGGTAAGTTCCGCAGTGGTGTTTATTACGGTGTGTGGGGGTTGGCTACCAAGATTTCTGAAGCCTTGGCGCTTGCCGGGGTCGGTTGGATGTTGACGGGTTTCGATTATGTCGCGAATATCGCGCAATCAAGTCACACCCTGTTGGGAATTCGCTTATTCTTCAGTATTATTCCTGCAGTGTTTATCTTCATTGCACTGCCCTTACTTTTCAAGTACCCAATCACAAGAAAAGGTCATGCAGAGGTACGCGCGCGTCTGGAAAAAATCGATTCACAGATTGCTAATCAATAAGGAAAAACTAAGGATGCCAAAATGACTCCAATTCGGGTTGCGATAGTGGGTTGCGGCAGGATCTCGGATCTCCACCAGATAGGTTACCGCGGTCGCGATGACGCCTTGATAACTGCTGTGTGCGACACCAATAAAGCCCACGCGAAAAAGAAGGCTAAGGAATGGGGGGTGAAGAAGGTTTACGCCGATTATCAGCAGGTGTTGGAAGACAAAGATATTGATGTGGTGGAACTTCTCACGCCGCATTACCTGCATTGCCCCATGACCATTCAGGCAGCACATGCAGGCAAGCATATTTCCGTGCAAAAACCCATGGCACTTTCGGCAGCCGAAGCGGATCAAATGATCGATGCTGCCAACAAGGCAGGTGTCATTCTGCGGGTTTATGAAACCTTCGTGTATTATGCTCCAGCAATGCGTGCAAAAGCCATGATCGATGCCGGGGAGATTGGGGAAGTGCGCGCAGTTCGTATGCACATCAACACGGGCACTGCCGACACCTCCTGGGATGTGCCCCTTTCTTCCTGGCTATGGCGCATCAACGAGAAACAAAGCGGTGGTGGTCCTCTGGTCTTTGACCATGGGTACCACCTCTTTTCCCTGGGTTACTACCTGGGGGGACAAGTAGAGAGGGTTTACGCCTGGATCGATCGTTCACCCGCAGAAAATACCGGTGGCATGGTCAAGGTGGATGCACCCGCCATGGTCATGTTCCAATACAAAGCCCCCCGGTGTTATGGCAATCTGGATATTGAATACACCCCTAAGATGCGCCTCGTCTCCGATTATTATGCTGATGATGACCGCATAGAAGTGATTGGGGACAAAGGTGTACTGTTCATCAACCGCTATACCGCGCGTACGGTTGATCTGCCCGAGTTGATGCTTTTCAAGGATGGGAAAACGATACCGGTTCCTGTGGAAGGTGTGGAGTGGCATGACAGTTTTATTGCCACCACCCATGATTTCATTGACAAACTTAAGACTGGCGGACAGCCCAGGTTGGACGGACCGACTGGAAAAGCTGTGCTTCAATTTACCCTGGCTGCCCTGCAATCTGCCGCCACAGGTAAAGAAGTATGTCCAGACGACGTCCTCTAAGTATCATAGAGTCTCGATGGATAATTCAAACACCAACGGGCATCCGTTGGTGTTTTGCTGTAAATCGCATACGTCAGTTGAAGTTCGAAATTACTCAGAAATAACCCCCCCATTTTCTGAAGGCGGAGGCACAGAGACATGCCTTTTGTTGAGCAAAATAAATCCAAATGTTGCCATCAATCCGATAAACCCGCTGATGAACCAGAGCCTATTCGGGTTGGGACCATCGAGCAGTAAGCCGGCAAAGAAAGGTCCGACGGTAAATGCGATGCTCCAGGTTAAACCCGAAACTGCCATGTACCTGCCGCGCATATCTTCAGGGGCAAAACTGGCCACGATGGATTGTGCAAATGGTGCCAGGACCATCTCACCTATTGTGATGATCACCATGGCTGTGACGAAGAGAGCGAAACCCGTTACAAATCCATACATTGCAAAACCAATCGCGTAGAGAAAGGTACCCACTGCCATCATCAGCATCGGTTTGTACTTCTCGAGTCTGTGAGTGATCCAGAATTGCAGAACGACGACAAGGATCGCGTTGATACTTAATAGTGAACCATAGGCAACTTCCTGCAACCCCCGGTTGTCACGCAGGAAGACCCCAAGCGTTGTATTCATGTTCATATAAACCAGGGTCATCAGTACCGTTACACCGATGAACAACACAAAGGGAGTATCTTTGAGAACGCGTGCATATCCGGCAAAGGTTTGTTTCATTGATTCCGGTTTTGCGTTTTCATGTGCCTGAGGCTTGGTTTCTGGTAGAGCAAAGAACACAATGGTTGCAGCGATAACGCTGATTACTGCATCGACGATGAAGAGGGTAAGATAGGAACGCATCACCAGTAATCCTGCGATCGGAGGGGCGATGATTACTGCAATATTAAAGACCATCCGGATAATGCCGTAACCCTCAGCGCGTTTTTCAGGCGGGAGCAGGTCTGCCACTACTGCTTCTTCTGCAGGTCCGCCAATACTGCTCAGTGTTCCAACGATCACGGAGACAGCCACAAACACTGCCAGAGTCGGTGCAAAACCCATCCCCAATGCGCTGAGGGAGGAGAGGAGAAGGCTGGCAACTATGACCCCTTTCCTGCCTACACGGTCTGCCAGTGCGCCGCCGAGGGCACTTCCAACAAGACCGGAGATAGAAAAAATCGCGAAGAGTATCCCAACTGTGGACATTCCGATATCGAACTTCCTGGTGAGATACAAAGCAAAAAATGGATACAACATGAATCCACCCAGGCGGTCAATAAACACCACCAGGTTGTATGTCCAGAAGGCGCGTGGATAATCATTGAATAATTTCTTGAACTTGCTTAGTCTGCTGTCCAATTGCTACTCCAGAACCAGTTTGCCCTAATATAATACTTCAAATATTTATAATCTTCAGTTTTGTTTGTGGTCGCAGTAACGGTCATATATCAAAGATGTTTGCCAATTTTGGCAAGAAAGGTGATTAATAAACAAATTGTCCACCAGAAATAAGACCTTTTTAGTCAATCTGGCGCGAATAAAGCCGGTGTTTCTTATGAAAGGTAATGCCAAAGTTGGACAATTCCAACAGCATGCGTTCATTTTTTGCATTCACCTGCACAACTTCGCCATGTGTGTAGCGTGAGTTATCGAAACTTTTAACAATCTCGTTTAGCAAAATGGCAGTACCGCCTGAACCACGGAATTCTTCGACCATCCCCGCGCCATTGATATTTATAGTTCTGGTACTGCGCAAGTCAACCAGGATATCTAGCCAACCGAAAGGAAACAAACGACCATTGCATCTCTGTAGTGCTGTAGAGATATCTGGATAGGCGAAGAGAAACCCCACTGGGCGGGTTTCTTTCATCACAATCTTGATCAAGTTCGGATCTGAGAACCACAGGATTTGATTTGCCATGATCTTTGCTTCTTCGACCGAAATGGGAAAGTTGCCATTGGTTCCTCTAATGGCATCGTTATAGAGAGCCTGTAATTCCGGTAATCGCTTGCGCAGATCGTTTTTCGTTCGAAACGTTGCGATGGTTAATCCACGCCTTTCTTGCACACGCTTTGCGATTATCTCAATTTTTGGATCTCGAAAACTATCCCGTTTGACAAAACCTGAAACAATTTCTTCGGTTAATTGAAACCCGGCTGCCTCGATCAACGTGACGTAATAAGCCGGGTTGTAAGGGATACCCAGCGCTGGGCGGTATTCAAACCCCTCGCTCAATAGCCCCAGGCCATCGAGTGCAGAAAAACCTCTTGGCCCAGTGACCCTTGTCAAACCTTGCCGGCGCGCCCATTCGAAGGCAGCTTCAAACAAGGGGATCGAAATTCCCGGGAGGTCGACAGCTTCGAAAAGATAGAAGAATGCCGTTGTTTCATGATTGTAGTCATTGTAGGGGTGATGATTCAGGCAGGCGAGGCGCGCGAGAGTCTTGTCGTTACTATCCACTGCCAGGAAGAAGGCAGCCTTTGAGTGCTTAAAGAATGGATTCTTGTGAACGTTTAGCATTCGGACTGAATCACTCTGCAGCGGTGGTACCCATAATGGGTTTTCTTTATAAATAATTTCTGGCAAGTGAAGAAACGCATTCACCTGTTTTTTGTCGGACGTGTCAACTTGTCGAACATTAATCACTGCCATATTCATCGCTCCAGGTATCGTTTTACAAGTTTAACATGGTAGGTAGTGGGTGTGATTGGCGGATTTTATCGGTTTTCTCATCAGGGGATAAGAATAAATCGTAGTCATGCATAATTCATATTCGTTTCCTTGAATAGAAATTATCACATCCCAATTCGTTTAAGCCGGCGGTGAGAATTGAAATATATATCCTTGTGCAGAATTCCATCCGCCAATACAATAGATAGAACAGAACAGGGACAATTTCACAAGAGGCTGGATGACTTCACCGCTTTTAATTTATCAGTTGATCTGTAATCACAATAGAAATATTCTTGATTCCCCTGCGATATTAAGCCCGGAAAAGGAAGCCATTTCCTATCGCTCCCTTATATCGGGTATTCGGGCAATAGCTCTTCAACTCACCCGCATGGGCTTTCAACCGGGGGATCGTTTGGCCGTGGTCCTCCCCAACGGCCCTGAAATGGCTACTGCGTTCCTGGCAATCTCAGCAGTGTGCACATGCGCGCCCCTCAATCCATCCTTGAAGTATGATGATTACAAATTCAGTTATGAAGATTTACATATTAAAGCCCTTGTAATCGCCAAGGGGATGGTTAATGATTCACGCCGGGCTGCCGTTGATCAGAGTGTCCCGGTGATTGACCTTGAACCAGACCCACTTACCGCGGGCAGGTTCACACTCACTCATGACACTTCAGTCGATGAAACGATGGATGAACCTGTATTTGCTGCTATCGATGATATTGCGCTGGTTTTACAAACTTCCGGCACTACCTCCAGACCGAAGATTGTGCCTCTTACGCATCGAAATATTTATTACTCCGTTCACAACATCATCGATTCTTATAAGCTCACGCCTGATGACCGCTGCCTGAACATGATGCCCCTTTTCCATATCCATGGTTTGATCGGTGCAGTTGCGGCATCCCTTGTTGCCGGATCCAGTGTCATTTGCGCCCCCGGGTTTTCGCCGCAACACATTCTCGATTGGTTCAGCAGTCTCGCACCCACCTGGTATACAGCTGTTCCGACGATTCTTCAGGCTGTCCTGGACCAGGTTATTCGCCAGCCGGAAATTGCACTCAATGCGAAGTTGCGATTTATCAGGTCATGCTCTTCTCCCCTCGCACCTCAGCTCGCGAAAGACCTGGAAAAAATGTTTAGCACACCAGTTCTTGAAGCTTACGGGATGACGGAAGCTACACATCAAATTGCGAGTAATCCACTTCCACCTGGGATGCGGAAATTTGGTTCAGTGGGAAAAGCCACCGGGACTTCTCGCATCTCAATCCGAGACGGAGATGGTAATCCAGTCTTGGTAAATACCCTGGGAGAAATCTGCATCCATGGTGAGAATGTAACGTCAGGCTACGAGAATAATCCAAAGGCTAATGCAGATAGTATGCGAAATGGATGGTTATCCACAGGTGACCAGGGTTACCTGGATGATGATGGCTACTTATTCATCCAGGGAAGGCTTAAGGAACTCATCAACCGCGCCGGCGAAAAAATTTCTCCACGTGAGATCGAAGAAATTTTACAGCAGCATCCTGCGGTGAAACAGGCTGTTGCATTTGCCGTCCCACATCCCTCATTGGGAGAGGATATTGCAGTAGCCATTGTATTAAAACCGGGTAAGAACGCAACAAGGAGGGAAATTCACTCATTCGCCATTAACAAGCTGGCTGATTTCAAGGTACCTCGCTCAATAGTTTTTGTTACGGAGATTCCCAAGGGGGCAACAGGCAAAGTCCAACGTATTGGGCTGGATTTAAAACTAAAGAAAGAGCTGGAAAATGCCACGGCGCAGGAAAAATCAGGCATTTACATACCCAGGTCAGAAATTGAAGAAAAAATCCAGTCCATTTGGTCGCAGGTGTTGGATAAACGTCCAATTGGGTTACAGGATGATTTCCTCTCTCTTGGAGTTGACTCCATTAAAATCGCGCAAATCCTGATGCTGGTGCAAAAAGAGTTCGATATAAATATTTCGCTTAAGGAATTATATTTTCTACCCACGATTGAATTAATGGCAGAGAATGTTAAAAAACTGCTTGATCAAGTAGACAAATGATTAATGAGGTTCTTCCAACACCCGGTCCAATTCAACGGCGTGAGCAAAAACAGGCACCATTGACGTTCGCGCAGGAAAGCCTGTGGTTCCTGCAGCAACTCGATCCTGACAGCAATGCCTATAACTCAACTCATCTGATCAAGTTTACCGGTGGAATAGATCATCTCTGTATGGAACGGGCGGTGAACGAGTTAATTTACCGTCACGAACCGTTGCGAACAATCTATCCCAATAAGAGGGGAAAACCAGTCCAAGTGGTACAACCCAATAATCACTATGAATTACCATACCTAAAGTTTCAGGGTCTTTCTGAAGTTGATTCGCAAAGAGCTTCTGCACGCTACGTTTCAGAACAGAGTGCCGTCCCATTTAACCTTCAAAAAGGACCAGTTATTAGATTTGCTCTTCTAAACCATACAACCACCGAAGATGAACTCTTTTTTTGTATACATCACATCGGTTTTGATGCCTGGTCATGGCAGATCCTGATACGTGACTTGCTGACTTTGTACCAATCGTATCGATCCGCCTTGAAGGTGCCTCTCCCTTACCTTCCTTTTCAATATACCGATTATGCACTCTGGCAGCGGGAATGGTTGAGCGGTGAAACACTCGCGGTATATATGGCCCATTGGAAAAAAACACTCTCTGGAAGCTTGCCGGTGCTGGATCTTCCCACCGTCAATCCTCGGGCGGAAAAGCAGTCATTTCGTGGAGACCGGTATACTTTTTGCTTATCTCCACTCCTTACAGCTCAGGTGAAGAGCTTTTGCCTTAATGAGCGTGTTACGCCTTTTCATCTCTTTCTAACTATTTATGCATTGCTTCTGATGCGTTACTCAGGACAGGAAGATATCATCATTGGCTGCCCCTTTGCCAACCGGCAGAACCCGGAATTAAATAACCTGGTTGGGTTGTTCGTTAACACCCTGCCTGTCCGAGTTGATCTCACAGGAAATCCAACCGTCAGGGAGTTGCTTAACCAGGTACGTGATATTATGTTGGATTCCTTTTCCTGGCAGGCTGCACCATTTGAGGCGTTGGTGTCCGAGCTTTCCCCCGAGCGCGACTTGAGCCGAACACCGGTTTTTCAGGTTGCGATCAACATGAGGAATGTACCAAAACATGCTCTGGTATCCTCGGAAGAATTAACAATGGAAGAGGTTCTTCGAGATGATGTTCCAATCCCTTTTGATCTTTCAGTAGAGATTAACAATTCTTCCGATCCTATTGAGGTGTCCTTTAGGTACAATGTAGACTTGTTCGCTAAAAACACCATCGTTCAAATGACCTCACATTATCAGACCTTGTTAAGCGAATTCATACTTAAGGCTGATGCTCAGATTGCTTCATTGGAAATGCTCTCCTCTTCTGAGACAGAGCAATTAATGGGGCACTGCGAACATACCCGATCGGATATTCCAAATACCAGCATCCACGAATTGATTTCCAGCCAGGCACAAAAGAATCCGCAAGCTCAAGCCATCGTTTGCAATGGAAGATCGATGACCTATTTAACGCTGGAGAAAAAGTCCAATCAGCTGGCAGCATTGCTAAAGGCTAGAGGGGTAGTCCCTGGAAGTTTAATTGGAATCCTATTGCCGCGTTCCGAAGATTTACTGGTTACCCAACTGGCAATTCTTAAAGTTGGAGGGGCTTACGTCTTCTTTGACAGGGATTATCCATCTGAACGACTGATGTACATGGTAAAGGATTCCAATCCATCACTTGTTGTTACGCATTCTTCAGTGCATTCCGATATCCTAGACGGCTACCAAACGGTAATCCTGGATAAGCATTCAAGCGAAATCCGGGCATTTTCTGCGGATATGAATTTCCCGGGGACCGGTCAGGACGCGCCTTTATATGTTACCTATACCTCTGGCTCAACCGGGCGTCCCAAGGGAGTCACCACTCTCCAGCGCGGCATTATTAACTATCTTCAATTTCTTGTAAAGGAGTATCAGTTAAGAACGGGAGATCGCGTGATTCAATTTACCTCCCTTTCTTTTGATCCTTCTTTCAGAGATACTCTGGGAGTGTTGACCTTTGGGGGAACGGTTTTCCTGATGGATGACGACCAGATGCGGGATCCAGATTACATTGTCAGGACGATTATCGACCAAAAAATCGACTGCATCTTGAGCATAGTCCCTACGATGATAAGAGCTCTGACCGGGGTGACCGCAATTAAGCAAACAAAGGGAAATCACTTAAGGTTGGTTATGCCAAGCGGTGAAGTTTTACGACCCGCTGATATTGAGTCTGTGAGAAATGCCTTCGGATCGGGAGTTAGCATTGTCAACCAGTATGGACCCACAGAATGCAGCATGATATCGATCATTTACACGGTTCCTGACGATAGCCAAAATACCCGCGATGTTCCAATCGGAAAACCTATTGAAAACGTATATTTTTATGTCCTCGATCCATTCCGTCATCTGGTTCCCTCAGGAGTAAAAGGGGAGTTATATATCGGAGGGGTTGGGGTCAGCCCTGGTTACCTCAATCAACCAAATCTCACAAACGAGCGGTTCATTCAGGATCCTTTCCGGCAGGGGGAACGAATCTATCGCACAGGAGATCTGGTACGGATGGCACCTGGTGGGCTTCTATCATACCTGGGGAGAACGGATCATCAGGTGAAGATCCGGGGTTACCGCGTGGAACTGGGTGAGATAGAGTCTGTTCTCCGCGAATACCCGGGTGTTCGTGAAGCTATCGTAAACTATTCACAGCAGGCGGGCACAGAAAGGTTATCTGCATATATCACTTTGTCAATTACGGAAAATGATTTTAATAAAGCGGATTTGCAGCAATACCTAAAAGACCGTCTGCCTTTTTATATGCTGCCATCTGCGACCACAGTATTGCAGAAGATGCCGCTTACTCCCACAGGGAAGGTGGATCGCCACGCACTGCCTGAACCAAATACTTCAAAAACGGTAGACCGTTATCAACCCCCAAGTAATGAAATTGAAGAGCGATTAGCTGCAATTTGGCAGGAGGTCATAGGAGTTACCCAGGTGGGTATTAGGGATAATTATTTTGAACTGGGAGGACACTCCTTAATGGCAGTGCTTCTTTTTACTCGTATTCAGGAGGAATTTGGAAAGAGCATCCCCATCCACTTGATTTTTAAAGAAAGTACAGTGGAGGGACTTGCCCGTTACTTATCAAACGACAACATCCCGCCTGGCAAAAATCACAACCAGTCCACCCAAAATCTGTAGAGTGAGTATTTTTAAACGATAAGGGACTGGGAACTCGGTTGGGGGCACACATATTAAAGGTCTGTTTATTGATCAGCCAAAATCATAAAAATCGTACTACAGGTGAAGAATATAATTAGGGTTATGGAAATTTTTTCTCATCGTAATTTCAGTACTTATTTTATAATCCTTTATAACTTGCACTGGATTAACGATTGATCCAACAAATAGCAGGAGTATTGAAAATAACTAACGTGAGCGAATCTCGATGACATCATCTCCACCTCTTCCTCCAGCCATCCTTCCTCATCGACAAAACAGGGGACCGCTTTCCTATTCACAAGAAAGCATGTGGTTTCTGAAACAACTCGATCCAGAGAGTAATGCTTATAATATGAGCTTTCTGTTTAAATTTACCGGCGGGATAAATCCGTCTTCTCTTGAAAAAGCAGTAAATGAATTAGTTCGCCGCCATGAACCTTTTCGAACTATTTATCCAAATACTGGCGGACAGCCGATCCAGGTAGTTCAACCTTTTACTCCTTTTTCTTTGGTCCAAATGGATTTTTCCAGATTGAAGGAAAATGAAAGAGAAGAGGCAATCAAAAAGTATTCTTACGAACAGGGCTCACAACCGTATGACTTACACAACGGACCTCTTGTTCGTTGTACTCTCCTCCACAGTTCATCCAATGAAGATTTCCTTTTTTTTGGAACCCATCACATCGGTTTTGATGGCTGGTCACTGCAGATTATTTTCGGTGAGTTGATCGTCCTTTATGATGCGTTTAGTTCAGAAAAGCTTTCCCCCTTAACGGATTCACCAATACAATATTGTGATTATGCCATTCAGCAAAAGAAATGGTTGAGCGGCGCAGCGCTTGATTCATATATTGAACACTGGAAAAGCATTCTTTCCGGGGATCTGCCTGTTCTGGACCTCCATACAGATCATCCTCGCCCAACAATTCAGACCTACCGCGGGAACAAATACCAATTCCTGATTCCCAGAACGCTTTCATCGCAAATTCGGATTTTCTGCCAGAAGGAGCGTATTACAACCTTTCAGCTTTTTCTCGCGGGATACGCACTCATGCTGATGCGTTATTCGAACCAGGAAGATGTTATTATCGGTTGCCCTTTTGCCAATCGGGGTACACCTGGTATCGAAAAACTGGTTGGGATGTTCATTAACACCCTGCCGATTCGACTCGATTTGTCTGGAAATCCCACAGGACGGGAAATCATTGAACAGGTCAGGTCTGTCATGTTGGATGCTTTCATCTGGCAGGAAGCCCCATTTGAAGGCTTGGTGTCTGAACTTACAACTGAACGTGACCTCAGCCGCACCCCGGTATTCCAGGTTGTGATTAACATGAGGAATTTCCCGAAACATCAGGCAGGCATCGAAGGAATAGATGTGGAGCTGGTCTCCCGGGATGACGCTCCTGCTCAATTTGATCTCTCTCTGGATATTGAGGAAGATAGTGGAGCTTATGCTGCCTCTTTCAAATACAATACTGACCTGTTTGAGGAAAACACGGTTGCCCACATGGCGGCTCATTATCAAAACTTGCTCAGAGAATTGCTCATTAATACCAACTATCCGATTTCTGAAATGGAAATGCTCACTCCGTCAGAACGGCAGCGTATATTGTTCGACTGGAACCCTGCATCAGAATATCCACGGCAGAAGACAATTCACCAGATATTTGAGGAGATGGCGGCAGCAACACCAGATGCCCCGGCGATCTCATTTGTAGACCAAACCCTGACTTACCTGCAGTTAAACAAACGTGCCAATCAGTTGGCACATGTCCTAAGTGACCTGGGGGTCGTTACTGAAGATCGCGTGGGGGTTTACATTGAACGCTCTGTGGATATGATCGTCGCATTGCTGGCGATCTTAAAAGCCGGTGGTGCTTATGTTCCATTGGATGCAGCCAACCCTTCGGAGCGGTTATCTTTCATCTTAAAGGATACATCAGCAAAAATTCTGTTGACTATGCAGCGTCATTCAGGAAACTTGCCGCCTTTTGCCGGTAAAGTGATTTGCATTGATGAAGAATCGTTTTACACGGGAAGTAATGATCATAACCTTGACCTGCCGATATCACCTGAAAACCTGGCTTATGTGATGTACACTTCCGGTTCAACCGGGTTGCCAAAAGGCAGTTGTATTCCACACCGTGCGGTGGTCCGCCTGGTGAGGAACAACTCTTTTGCCGATTTCAATTCTCAGGAAGTGTTCCTCCAATTTGCACCGCTGGCTTTCGATGCCTCTACGTTTGAAATATGGGGAAGTCTCTTAAATGGGGCAAGATTGGAAATCTTTCCGCCGTATTTGCCTAACCTGCAGGAACTGACCTGGTTCATCAATACCAGCGGTGTGACAACATTATGGTTGACTGCCGGATTGTTTCATCAGGTAATGGAATCTCATCCTGAGATCGTTGACCACCTTCACCAATTGCTCTCAGGCGGAGATGTTTTATCGCCACGTCATGTGGAAATTGGATTAAGCCGTAATCCAAATTGCCGTTTTATTAATGGTTACGGTCCAACTGAAAATACAACTTTTACGTGTTGTTATACGGTCAAGAAGATTCCGGATATGGGGAAATCACTCCCTATTGGAAAACCAATCTCAAATACCAGCGTTTATATCCTGGATGCGCATCAGAAACCCGTGCCTATTGGAGTGGTTGGCGAAATCTATACAGGCGGAGACGGTCTCTCGCGCGAGTATCTAAATCAACCGGAACTCACGGCAGTAAAATTTATTCCCAACCCATTCAGTTCAGAGACTGGAGCGCGCCTTTTTAGGACGGGTGATTATGGTCGTTGGCTGCCGGATGGGAATATCGAATTCGTCGGACGTATGGATAACCAGGTGAAGATCCGGGGGTACAGGGTTGAATTGGAAGAAGTGGAAAATACCCTAAAGCGACATCCGGGGATACATGACGCCATAGTAATTGCAAAAGAAGATCGATCAGGCAATAAGATGTTGGTGGGATATTACGTCCCTGTGCCGCATTCTTCCCTGGATCAGGCGCCAGTACGTGAATTTTTGAATCAGCGGCTCCCAGCATATATGATCCCAACTGAATTCGTAGTCCTGGATGCATTTCCTAAGACAACCAGCGGAAAAATTAACCGAAATGCACTGCCCTCACCTGAAAATGAGTCGCAGAAAGTATACTCGCTTGCTCCAAGGAATGAAACAGAAAAGAAGTTGGTAACAATTTGGCAGGAAGTGTTGGGTGTAAAACAGGTGGGCGTGCGGGAAAACTTCTTTGAACTTGGCGGTCACTCCCTGTTGGCAGTACGATTGTTTTCTCGCATACAGGAGGAATTTGGACGATCGCTTCCTTTAACCTTGTTATTCCAGGTTGGAACAGTGGAAGCAATAGCTGATGCTTTGACCAGTCTCGAGAATAGCACGCACTCGCCGGGGATTACCCCGCTTGGACCGGAAGGCGCTAAAATTCCGCTTTTCATTGTTTCCGCCAGCCTGGAAACCCGCGACCTGGTCCAGTCCATGCCCTCAGGAAGGTCTATTTATAGCCTGGACCCGGTTCTGGATGGCAGGAAAACATTCAAGAAGTCGATCCAGGAAACTGCGGGAATTTATTACCAGAATCTTATGAATTTCTACCCTCAAGGTCCTTACCTGCTTCTTGGACATTCTGGTTTCGGGTTGTTTGCTTTGGAATTAGCCCGATTATTAATTGAAAACAATAAAGAGGTGGCTTTCCTGGGCATGCTCGATACTTATCCTCCCGGTTCTGGTTGGGCGTTTGTGAATCCTATGGACCTAGGAAAGACCAGGTTGAGGTATCTTAAGGGGAAAACGTTCGTTGAGATATTGCAGTATCCCCGTCGTTCGATGATGAAATTACTGACCCGTTGGGGAATAAAGTTGAAGGTAAGCGAAAGAAAACTAAACCGTTATGCGCAGCAGGAACGCATCCGGGATCTCATGGAAATGGTCATGCGCGAATACCGCATGCAGCCTTATCCAGGAAACGTAACATTGTTCTGGGCGACTGAACGTCCGCGGTATCTACGCGGAGATCCTCTGGATCAATGGAAAAAACACATCACCGGTCAATTTGACGTTATACCAGTGGTCGGGGATCATAGTTCGATTCTGCAT
This sequence comes from uncultured Anaerolinea sp., assembly GCA_964533735.1. Taxonomy (GTDB): domain Bacteria; phylum Chloroflexota; class Anaerolineae; order Anaerolineales; family Anaerolineaceae; genus UBA6107. Next base: position 78,575 of record CAZHMD010000007.1, read on the forward strand.
TCCCCAAACTCGTCTGTTTTAGCGCGCAAGATCGAATCCTTGCTCCCAAAAAACGAAAATGGATAATGTTGATCTTGCTCCTTCATTGAGTCCGGGGATAATAATTATCTGGCTAATCGAAATCGACGACCAGCCAAACGATGTCAACTCTTTGGAGAAGTTGCTTTCACAGGCGGAGACAGATCGTTCAACACGATACCGTTTTGAACAGGATCGACTACGGTTTGTTATACGCCGCGGCATTTTACGCCAGTTATTAAGTCGTTACACTGGTATTAGCCCTGTTGATATCGAGTATTGCATCAATCCGCATGGCAAACCATCACTTCTGCACCATAAGTTGCTTTTTTCTGTTTCGCATAGCCAGGATCGAATTGCGTATGCATTATCAAAAGAAAAGGAAATCGGGGTGGATATTGAGCAGGTCAGACCAATGCCGGATCTTGCTCAGCTGGCAAAAACCTGGTTTTCGTTGGAGGAGTGCGCTGGGTTATTCTCAGTACACCCCTCCCAGCAATTGGAAAGTTTCTATCATATCTGGACCCAAAAAGAAGCATTCATAAAAGCATTAGGTGAGGGATTAACCTATCCATTAAAGGATTTTTCAGTTTCCGCTGATCCCCATCACCCTGGCAGGCTACTTTCCATGAATAGCAGCGACCCCTCCCAGTGGAATATGCTTAGCTCTGTACCTGAACCTGGTTGGCGGATGGCTGTGTGCGTCCGCTCGAACAATTCGCTTGTAGTCAAACAATACAAAACAACACTGCATGAATTTTGGATACAATAAACCTTGTAACGATTCCCTTAATAAGAAAATTTAGGCAACACCCAAAGAGAAAACTTTTCATTGGCAAACTGCCTAAATTGTCAATTCCAGCAGAACGCGTCAATCAGCCAATCCCATTATTTCGTATATGTTGCACAAAGGTCAGGTATTATTTTTCAATGGCAGATTAGAAAAAATTTTAATTCCGAATCCAACACAATCATTGAGGGTTTCATAATGCATGAACTTGAATTTCGAGAGTTTATTTTAGAAAACAGAATTAATCGAAAGATTAACGATTAGACGTATTTAGAAGACCCATTATTGAAATGACCATTTTCCACGAACCTTATTCTTATAAGGGCTGATTTGTTGTTCCTGTTTACCGAAAAATTACATTTTTGAAAAAGTAAATTAAGGAGATAAAAATGACCAATCAAAAAGCAATTGCTGTAGTGGGATTGGGGGCAATACTTCCGGATGCATTCGATGTTCCTATGTTTTGGAGCAATGTAATTAACGGCAAATACTCAATAGGCGAAGTCCCGTCAGATCGTTGGAGCACTGCGCTTTACTATGATCCAGACCCAGCTGCCGTTGATAAAACCTATGCCAAGATCGGGGCTTTTGTACGTGGATACCAGTTTGATCCACTGAAAAATGGAATCGCAATTCCTCCCAGGGTGCTGGCGACGATGGACCAGGCTCAACAATGGGCTATTGCAGCCAGTCAACAAGCCCTCAAGGATTATGGCTATCCAACGCGGCCTCTTGACCCAAACCGTGTGGCAGTCATCTTTGGCAATGCAAACGCCGGTGAAAGCCATTACCGAACTACGTTCCGCATTCTTCTACCAGAGTATCTGGACGCTATGTCTTCTATACCGGAGTTCGTAAATCTACCCAGCGAAGTTCGCGAATCCATCAGGAAAGGAGTGTTGGAAAAAATCCGCTCCGGAATACCCTTGATCACCGAAGATACCATGCCCGGGGAACTTTCAAACATCATCCCAGGGCGAGTGGCGAACATATTCAATTTCAGCGGTCCAAACTATGTCACTGACGCTGCTTGTGCGTCCTCCCTGGCAGCACTTCAAGGAGCAATTAGCGGGTTATTAGATCGAAAATTTGATGCGGTTCTAACTGGCGGCATTGATCGCAGTATGGGTCCCGAATCGTACATAAAATTCAGTAAGATTGGTGCGCTCAGTGCAGAAGGCTCCCGTCCGTATTCGAATGGCGCTAATGGTTTTGTCATGGGAGAAGGTGCGATAGTATTCCTGCTCAAGCGGCTAGAAGATGCGGAACGTGATGGCGATAAGATCTATGCGCTCATCCGTGGGATTGGCGGCAGTTCGGATGGAAAAGGCAAAGGCATTACCGCCCCAAATCCGTTGGGTCAACAGCGAGCAATTGAACGCGCATGGTTGGATGCAGGCATCAACCCGGAATCGGTTGGTCTTGTTGAAGGTCATGGGACCTCTACCAAGGTAGGTGACCTTGCTGAAGTAAACAGCCTTAATGCTATCTTCGGTCCTCTTGGACTTAAAAAGAGCAGTGTTGTCCTCGGATCTGTTAAATCAAACATTGGTCATCTCAAGAGTGCTGCAGGCGCGGTTGGGGTATTAAAAACAATTCTCTCTCTGCAAAACCATGTACTACCGCCCACGGTCAATTTTGAAAAACCGAATCCAAACATCGATTTTGCCAATCTGCCATTTCGAGTTACCTCCCAATCCGAAGAATGGACAACCAAAGACGGTAACTTCCGCTTTGCGGGGGTTAGCTCATTTGGTTTTGGAGGTACGAATTTTCATGTAGTGCTCGAAGAATATTTCCCGGGTGTCACAGGGTCTGCTTCACCTTCATTCGTTATCCCTGAAAGGATTGCACCAATGCAATCAGCCACGTTGTCTGAGATACAAAATAGTCCTGCTCCGGTGGGAGTAGCCATTTCGAAAAATCAATCTGCCGATTTTGAAAAGATCAAGCAATATGTTTTGGAAGCCGTTAGTCAAAAAACCGGGTACCCGGTGGATATGCTCGATCTTGACCTTGACCTTGAGGCAGACCTTGGCGTGGATACTGTGAAACAGGCAGAACTGTTCGCAGCCATAAGAACCAATTTTGGTATTGCCCGCCGGGAAGACCTGCGCCTCTCGGATTACAACACTCTTGCTAAAGTGGTTGGTTTTATGCAGGAAGCGTTGGGTTCAGGATCAGGTTCAATTAATCAAGTTTCTCCTGTCCAGGAAAGTTCGGATGACCAAGTTTCACGCAGTATTCCAGAGAGTGATCAAGCAACCGACCTGGTGCCTTACCAGGGATTATTCTTTGCCTCAACTCAAAATTCTGCGGAGTTGAAAACGATTGTTCAGGCGCAACTGGAAAGTGTTAATGCCGGGACCACTCATGTCTCCCGCTGTCCAACTCCGGCAGATCTCAGTCGTGCGAAGCGCCTGGCGATCGACTATGCCACCACAGAAGAATTGGTGAAAAGGCTTGAGAAATCGATCAGTGCCCTGGAAAATGAGAACCCCGCAACCTGGAAAGCTCTTCAGGCACATGGGATTTATCACGGAACTGGTAAACCAGGAAAAGTTGCCTTTCTCTTCCCGGGGCAGGGTGCCCAATACGTAAACATGCTTCTCGACCTGCGTGATACTGAACCGGTGGTTCGCGACACCTTTGATGAAGCTGACAAAATATTGACTCCGATCCTGGGGAAACCGTTAACCAGTTTTATATACACCAATGGCAGCGAGGAAGAATTGAAGGAGGCGGAGCTTCAGCTAAAGGATACGACAATCACTCAACCTGCAATGCTCACCGCCGATGTAGCTGTTTTGCGGGTTTTAAGTAAATTTGGTTTGGAACCGGATTTTGTCGTTGGTCACAGCCTTGGAGAGTATGCAGCTCTTGTGGCCTCTGGGGTTTTAACCTTCGCCGAAGCACTGGAAGTGGTCAGCGCGCGCGGACGTGAAATGTCCAGGATTAAGGTTGATGATCCAGGCGGCATGGCTGCTGTATCCGCACCCCTCGAAAAAGTGGAGGAGGTCATCAGTTCGATCGATGATTATGTGGTGATCGCCAATATCAACAGCCCTGTTCAATGCGTTCTGGGGGGGACTACAAAAGCCATTGAAGATGCTATCGCTAAATTCATGGCTGACGGATTCCAGGCAGTGAGGATTCCGGTTTCACATGCATTTCATACGAAGATCGTTGCACCGGCAAGTGGTCCATTGCGTGAAGTCATCGCCCGCATGAACGTGATGAAACCCGGCCTGCCTATTGTCGCCAATGTAACCGGTGAATTATATCCAACAGAGCGTGAAGGAATCCTTGACATTCTCGCTGACCAGGTGGCTTCACCTGTTCAGTTTGTAAAAAGCATGCAGACCCTTTATTCCATGGGAGCACGCATCTTTATTGAATCAGGTCCAAAACGGGTTATGAGCGCCATTGCAACTGATAATTTAAAAGATAAGGATGATGTGACGATAATTCCCACCAATCATCCGCGAAAAGGTGGAAAATCCAGCTTCAATGAAGCTTTATGTGGTATCTATGCCGCCGGTATTCCTGCCAAAGGTTCCAATCCACAAACAACTGTATCCGTTGAACCAACTGTAACGCCGGTAATTTTAGATGCTGTGGTAGAGCAGCAAAATAATTACCCTTTCAAAATGCCCATTACAGGTTCAGTCGTAATAACCGGTGCAGGTCTCGGATTACCCGGGCGTAATCGGCACGTTTTTGATGACACTAACATTGAGCGTATTTTAGATGGGGAAATGCGTATTGAGCACCTCACAGATGAAGCGCGCAGTCTTATGCTTGAGAAACATGTTACGCGCCTGGTGAAAAGTGACGCGGGAGCTGTGATGGAGGAAATTACCGACCTCGATCAGGTTCTTAAGCTTGCCGGGCAGAGTGGCGAGTTTGACCTTGTTAAGGAGTTTGGTGTTCCAGAGGAAAGAGTTGAATCCCTCGATATTTCCTCACAACTTGCCATCGCGGCCGGCATTGAAGCCATGCGCGATGCAGGCATTCCCCTGGTTATGGCTCACCGCAAGACAACGAAAGGGACCTACCTGCCAGACAGGTGGAAACTCCCTGAGTCTATGCAGGATGAAACTGGCGTGATCTTTGGATCGGCGTTCCCTGGCCTGAACCGCATGGCTGAAGAAGCAGATCGATTTTATGAAGTGAAGATATTGGAACGTCAATTGGCGGAGGTTTTATCAACCATTGACCTGGTAAATTCCTTAAATCCAACAGGTCAAACCCATCTCCAAAATGATCTTGAAAGAAGGAAGATCGAGTTAGAATCGCGCATTAAAGCGATTGATTACCACTTTGACCGCCGCTTTGTTTTCCGCATACTCTCCATGGGTCACTCGCAATTTGCTGAATACATCGGGGCTCGTGGTCCAAACACGCACGTCAACGCTGCCTGTGCAACGACCACACATGCAATTTCAATCGCAGAAGACTGGATCCGCTCAGGCCACTGTCGGCGGGTTATCGTCATCTCAGGTGACGATGTCACCAATGACACCTTGATATCCTGGATCGGCACAAGTTTGTTCGCTAGCGGGGCAGCAACAACTGAAGGGGACCTTCGGTTGGCGGCGATTCCGTTCGATAAACGGCGTAATGGCATGATCATGGGCATGGGCGCAGCAGCGCTGGTGGTTGAAAGCGAAGATGCGGCACGTGAACGGGGAGTCCGGGCAATCGGAGAGATCCTTGCTACCAATACTGCCAATAGCGCGTTCCACGGCACCAGGCTCGATGTTCAACATGTCAGTGATGTAATGGAGCGCTTGCTTTCCACGGCTGAGAGCCGTTTCGGAATCCGCAGGCAGGAAATTGCACATGAAATGTTTTTCATGTCTCATGAAACCTACACACCTGCGCGCGGGGGGAGTGCCAGTGCTGAAATTCGTGCGCTGCGCCAATGTTTCAAGGAATACGCGAACCAGGTCCTCATTGCCAATACAAAGGGTTTCACTGGTCACTCAATGGGTGTGGGGATTGAAGACGTAGTCGCCATAAAGGCACTTGAGACGGGTAAGGTTCCACCTATCGCTCACATTCATGATGGATTTGAACCTGACCCCGAATTGGGCGACCTGAATCTTTCAAATGGTGGTGTTACCAATCCCCAATACGCCTTGCGCCTGGGAGCCGGATTCGGATCACAGGTGGCAATGACCCTGGTTCATCGGGTTCCTGGAATTGGGGAGAGGATTGACAGGCAAAAACACCTGGCGTGGCTGGCATCAGTTGCGGGTTATGACCAGGCGGAACTCGAGGTTGTCAACCGTACCCTGCGGGTGAAGTCTCAAGGAATTCCAACCCGTGAACCCGCGAAATCTACCTGGCAATATGGGCAAGTTCCTTCAGCATGGTCTGGCTTGGAAGTACCAGCTTTTACATCCACTCCGGTTGTTCTGCATACCCAATTGACTGAATTTACCGTTGAGTCTCCAATTTCACTTTTGCCATCAGCAGAAAAAACGAACCTGTCAGTCTCATCCACAGGGAATGCTGGAACAGAAGAAATTAAAGCCCATGTTCTCTCAGTTGTGAGTGAAAAAACCGGTTATCCCGTTGAAATGCTTGATCTTGACCTTGACCTGGAAGCGGATCTTGGGATCGATACTGTAAAGCAAGCCGAATTGTTTGCTGCTATCCGTACTCACTACGGTATCCCCCGCCGTGAAGATCTCATCCTCGCTGACTATTCTACATTGAACATGGTGATCGCATTTGTGCAGGATAATCTGCCAAAAAGTAATGTTCAAGTTTTTTCAGCACTTGAAAGCAAAAATGAGGAAATTCAACTTGCTCAAACCCCCACTCAGGCACCTTTCTCCGGGGAAATTGATGCTCCCGAATATGAAGAAATAAAAAAGCATATCCTTTCGGTTGTCAGTGAAAAAACAGGGTATCCGGTTGAGATGCTCGACCTTGATCTTGATTTGGAAGCCGATCTCGGGATTGATACTGTAAAGCAAGCCGAGCTTTTTGCTGCAATCCGCACCCACTATGGCATCCCGAGGCGCGAAGACCTGATCCTGGCTGATTACAACACACTCACAAAAGTGATTAGCTTTGTTATCGAAGGTCTTGGAACGGGACCAAAGAAAACTGGGAAGAATCGATCTTCTGAAATAGAAAACCCGTTGCCTGTGGTAAATAATTCCCTGCCTGAGATTATTGATAACACAACGCCAGCTACGTTCTCTCGTCGAGTGCCTGTTCCTGTCCTTTTCCCGAAGATTGAGTTGTGTGTGTCCACAAATATCAATCTCGAAAATGCCAATATCGTCATCGTTGTTGACAAAGGAAATGTGAACACGGCGTTAGCCAGGAAGCTAAGAGCTCATCATTCACTGGTTACCCTGGTGAAATCAATTAATGTAGCTGAACGTATTAACGAATTGGCGCAAAAAGGAAACCTGTCTGGTGTCTATTTCCTCCCGGCCTTGGATGCAGACCCGGAATGGGCGAGTGTCACGGGTGACGACTGGGTTGCTGCCCGGTCTGAGCGCGTGGAGTCCCTCTATCATATTGCACGAGCCTTACCGGAAACCGCATTCTTAGTGTGCGCCACCAGGATGGGTGGATTGCACGGATTTATAAACCCGGAAAACCCCCTGGGTGGCTTGGTCAGCGGATTTACAAAATCACTCAAACGGGAGAGGCGAGGGCAATTTGCCAAGGTGGTTGATTTTGAGAAGAACGCTGCTGCGTCGAAAATCGCTGAGATCCTGATCTCAGAAACATTGCTTGACTCCGCTACCGTAGAAGTCGGGTACGAAAATGACAGGCGGTTCGGGGTGGCATTAAGTGAATCACCACAAGAAGAGTCCACTGGCACTCGGCTTAATGCAGGCGGCGTCTACCTGGTCAGCGGCGGTACCGGTGGAATCACAGGGTCAGTGGTCACTGATCTGGCAAGAGCTACTCGCGGGACTTTCTACCTGCTTGGCCGGACGATCCTGCCCGACCAACAGGACACGGACATGCAAAAGTTAAAGACTGATCGTGACGCCTTTAAGTCAGAACTTCACAAGCGTATGTCTGCCTCCGGTGAAAGGGTGACTCCTGTTCAGCTTGAACAAAAGATTTCGTCAATTGAACGTGCTACCTCAACAATGGAGTTAATGGCTTCAATAGAGGTTCTTGGCGGAAAAGCAGTCTATTTGACTTGTGATGTGACTGATGCGAAATCTGTTGCCAAAGTCGTCAAGGAGATCAGTAAATCCGAAAAGCATGTGGATGTTTTCATTCACGCTGCCGGTTTGGAGACAAGCCGCAAGATCGAAAGCAAATCCCTGGAAGAATTCCAAAAAGTGATTTCTGTGAAGTCAGATGGATTTTGGAATTTATTCAATTCGCTTGAAAGCAAACACTTGTTACCGTCAAACGTTGTCTTTTTCTCATCAGTTGCCGGGCGGTTCGGTAACGCCGGACAAACAGATTACAGCGCTGCAAATGATTTGCTCTCCAAGTACAGTATGTGGCTTCCGACCCAATATCCCGGGTTAAAAACCATATCCATCGATTGGGGCGCCTGGGCTGAAGTTGGAATGGCGAGCCGCGGGAACATCCCCATGCTGATGGAACGCGCAGGGATTGAAATGTTAAAACCATCAGAGGCAGCACCGATGGTCCGCAAAGAATTGGAGAACGGTCTTGGTGGTGAGGTGGTCATCGCTGGAGCCTTGGGTATCCTCGAAAAATGCCCCGTTGACAATTGCGGTCTTGATGTGAAGAATGCTGATGACGCTCTGCGAGCGGGGAATCCCATCCATAGCATGTTCAGCCATCTTGTAGGATTTGATGCAAACACAGGCATTCGTCTTCAAGCAGAGATCGATCCTGCAGAATCCACTTACCTCCTTGACCATGCTATAAATGGTGTCCCGGTGCTTCCGGGAGTTATGGGAATAGAAGGGTTCAGAGTTGCTTCAAAGCACATTGCTTCCGTACTGGCTTCCGAGAAAGGCGGCTTTGAGGTGGAAAGATTGGAGAATATCCAGTTCCTGGCTCCATTCAAATTCTATGACAATAAACCGAGGACCATTATCTGGAATGCAGTGGCACACCGATTGAGTGAAGGCTTAAAGGTTGAGGTTAGGCTCGAATCGGATATCACTCGTCTTGGTGGGACGGTGGAGCACACGCTTCATTTCACCGGTAACGTTTTCCTCGCTGCCAATATACCAGTATCCGATGCCGTGGCAATTCCGCCAAAATGGACAAAGAAAGAATCTGTCAAAGCCAAAGATATCTACAATATCTACTTTCACGGTCCATCTTTCCAGGTGTTGCATTCCGCCCAATTATCCGAGGGAAAGATACTTGGAGAATTCAATAAGAATCTCGTGAGCATTTCCGCGGATGAACCATCCCTATTCACCACGCCCCTGTTGATCGAGTTATGCTTCCAGACGGCAGGTTTGTTTGAAGCAGGCGCGACTGGAATGCTCGCGCTCCCACAATCAATTGGCACATTGAAGATCTTCAAACAACCATTGAACGGAGTTGCCATTTTTGCTGAGGTTAAAACCCGGGAAGTGAATGGCAAGTATTCGTTTGATGCCCGTGTTGTCGATGCCAAAGGCCATGTCTTCCTGGAGTTGACGGATTATCAAACTTCCCCGATGCCGAATCCTGCGGAAAAAGACCTGGTTGAGCCTCTGAAGATCCTTGTTCCAGTCAGGACTGTTAAGTAATATTCAATATTTCCCCCCGGGTTTGAGAGACCAGCCCGGGGAGAAATTTCCAATTATGCCCATTTTCTGGTCATTCCAAAATATCGAGACGCGGATCGGTGACCTCGCTTTCACCGATCCATTATCTTATTTGGGAGAGCAGGAAAAAGAGATTTACCAAATGCTTAAATTTCCCAAGCGCAAGTCGGAGTGGTTAGGCGCAAGGTTATTGGCAAAGGACCTTATTCGCGCCGTAGATAAACGTTGGGGGAAGCAAGAATTATATGAAATTGAAGTTTTAAATGAAAAGAGTGGTGCTCCAATTCTTGTTGTTTCAGGGGTTCTGGGGAATCCCGGAAAAGTTTCTCTGAGTCACTCCAATGGGGTTGCCCTTTGTGCCTATTCACCTGATGACATTCAATTCGGAATCGATCTGGAACGGATCGAATCACGGTCAAAGGAATTTGTGGAAGATTTTTTCACCATGGGCGAAGTCGACCAGGCGATAAAGTTGCCCGCTGAACGACGCGACGTATTTGTCACAACCATGTGGAGCGGCAAGGAATCTGTATTAAAAGCATTGTCCTCCGGGTTGCGTGTAGATACAAGAACAGTTGAAGTGCTTTTACCCGATTTCAGCATTGAGCATAAAGATTGGACTAAGCTAGGGTTGAGATCCAGTTTCATTAAAAACAATTCTCTGGATCTTGTTTGGCGCAGGGAAGGGGAATTTGTCTTTACAGCTTGTATTCCTCAGAACTCCCTAAAAGAACTTATCCACGTTGAACTTTAGATTACCTCTTTTTGCGGCCTGTAATCCGAAAGCTCAGGAGAAAAACGTAACCCTTGAGATTCAAGGACGCGGATTCTATTAAGAGTTGCGGCTCCAAGGAGTAATTGCAGTGATATATCCACTACAGACCTGTTTTGAGCAGACTCAAGATAAGACCCGCGAACCCAGTCGTTGAAGGCTCCCATCGCTGGCCCGCACCAGATCTGGTAATCCATTTCGCGGCCTTTTTCACCGATATTCGACCATCTGGAGGATAATCCCAGGTACCACCTGAATATGAGCGCCATCTTGTCTTTTGGTTTTTGATTTGCCCGTTCGATCTGTTTGGGGTCGCGTTCGTTGAAAAAGCGGACACACTCATCCCAAATGGCGTCCAGACTATTTCTGAAGATGGTTGTTTCCAGTTTTTCTCTCTCATCCGCAGGGATCTCTTCTATAGAATTGTAGCGCTGGTAGAGCTCGAATAATTTTTGTCCGCGCATGGCGAACATTGTGCCGCGCTTTAAAACCTGGACTTTCACCCCCATCTCGAACATGTCACTTGCAGGAGCCATTGCCACATCTGTCATTTCCATCTGGGCTAGCAGATTCCTGGTATGTTCGGACGCTCCCGCTTCAATACATCCCTGGTTGATGGAACCCGTAGTGATGTAAGCCGCTCCCATCATGAAAGCTGCCAGCGCTGAAGACGGGGTGGCAATCCCGCCTGCGGCACCAACCCTGACGAGGGTTGCGTATTGATATTTATTCTGCATCTCATTGCGCAAGCGGATGATCGCAGGCAGCACCCCCACCAAAGGGCGATTATCGGTGTGTCCACCAGAATCCGCTTCCACGGTAATATCGTCCGCCATCGGTACAAATTTTGCCAGTTTTGCCTGTAAATCAGTGATTAATCCCTCGCTCACAAGTTGATTCAGAATTTCATCTGGAGCGGATTGAAGGAACTTGCTCGCCACCTCTTTACGGGAAACCTTGGCGATAATGTGATTTCCGCTAATGATACTTCCATCAGAATTTTGGCTCAGTCCGGAAACCCTGTAACGCACCAGGTTTTTTGTCACATTGAGATAAGCCGAGGCTTCAATGACCTTAATGCCGTGCTCTAAATACAACTCCGCTGTTTTTTGCTCAAGAGATGGTTCAAATGGACTGTTGATCAGGTTGAACGCATAGGGTCTATCTCCAAGCGCTTCTTTGATAATATTGATCGCTTTCTCAATTCTTGAGGGGACGCATCCACCTGCACCAAATGAACCCATAAATCCTGATTTACCCAGGCTAATGACGAATTCTTCAGAAGCAATGGCGTTCGCCATCGCCCCACCATAAAGCGGGTATTTGAGGTTGTAGGTATTCAGGAATGCAGGGTCGCCGAAAGATTCAATTAAGAAGGGTTGGGAAAACCCGATCACCTTCCATTCGCTTTCGATGGTTGAAATGGCTAGTTGGTCGGAAACGAAACTGTCGCTGTCATTCTCAATAAGGATGACAGGTTCCGAGAAATTCTGCAGCATGGTGGCAAGTAACTCTTGTGATAATGCCTTTGGTTTTGCCGTGCCGTTCCAAAAGAATGGATTTTGCTTGTTTATACTTTTAATGACAGTAGTATTTTGGTTAGATTGAGAAAGGTTGCTCATAGATGCTCACCATTATTTTCCTTTACAAGAGTAACCCCAAGGACACCATTTTGATACTATTAACGGCTTCATTTCCACGGCGGAATTAATACTTCGGACTGTAAAGCAAATGCAAGCGAAAGATGAGTATTTACATCAACACGCCACGCTTTCTTTCCTCATCAACTATAATTATCAATGAATGGAAAACAATCCTGATACCATGCGATGGTTGAAATATACAGGTGGTGTGATCCTTTTGGGGATCATTTATCATCTTGCCGCCAGGCTTGGCTTGCTCATGGCCAATGTCCAGCCCAATACTTCGCCGGTGTGGCCGCCAACCGGGATCGCAATTGCGGCATTGTTGCTCTTTGGAAAAAAATATTGGCCGGGCATCACCCTGGGTGTGATCTTTGGTTACTTATTCAACAATAATGCCCTTAATGTTTCCATTGGTTTGGCAATTGGTAACACACTCGAAGCGGTTGTTGCAGTTTATCTTCTGCGCAAGTTTATGGATTTTCACAATTCACTCGATCGCATCCAGGATGTGATCGGATTGGGCGTTTTCGGCGCGCTTGCAACCACCATCTCCGCCACGCTAGGCGTCATCACATTATTAATTGTCGGGGCGGAAATACAACCTTTTGTCTGGACGATTTGGTTCACCTGGTGGATCGGGGACTTCATGGGTGCACTGGTTATTACACCTTTGCTGCTCATCTGGTTCACCTGTTGGCCGCTAAAATGGAAACGCCGAACCATGATCGAAGCAGGCATTGTCCTCATCCTGCTGCTCATGGTCATGATCTATGTGTTTGGCAACCAGACACTTGGTCAGGTGACCCACGAAGCAATGATCTATGTCATCTTTCCCTTTGTGATGTACGCAGCGCTGAGATTCACTCAATTCGGGGCGGTCAATTCAGTGGCTCTGGTTGCTGGCATTGCCATTTACGGCACAGCGGTAGGAACCGGACCGCTGGTACGCAGCACGATCAATGAATCCCTGATTCTCCTGCAAACCTTTATGGGTGTGGTTTCCCTCACAGCGCTAACGTTGGCTGCAACCACTTCACAACGACAGGCAGCTGAAGAGGCTTTACGTCAGAGGGTGGATGATCTTGCGAAATTAAACGACTCGTCACAAACCTTCCTCGGCATCTTTGAAACTCTAACTATGTATGAAACGGTCTGCCGATTCGCAGTTGAAAAATTCGGAGCGACTGGCGCATGGATCGAGCTTGAAACCGGTGACGAAAAAGCCGGGTCTGTTGTTGGTCCTTTCGGGATTTCTGGAAACCAGGTCCAACAGATCAAGTTGTCACTTGCTGAGCAAAACGCCGCGAATGAACAAGAGAACACCAGGTTCGACCATTTTTCAAAGGAAAGTATCAGTGGGATTCTGGCATTCCTCCCATTAAATTTCGCAGCAAAAGGGATTGGAAAGCTCGCCCTGATGAGTAAGGACGTGAAATTCTTCAGCCCCGATCGTGAGATTCTTCTGGATTCATATGCGAACCTGGCAGCTGTCGCCATCCAGAATACCTGGTTATTAGACCAGGTGAAAAGCGGTAATGAACGCTTGCATGCACTCTCGCACCGTTTGATGGAAGTGCAGGAGGCTGAAAAATTAAACCTCAGCCGGGAATTGCACGATGAATCCGGGCAGGTGATCTCGGCCATGATGGTGCAATTGGGCTTGCTCGAGCGGGATGCGAATAATCCAGAAATGATTAAAAAGTACGCCCAGGAACTCAAACGCATCGCTTCTGATGTGTTGAGCAACCTGCATGAAATGGCTGTCCGTCTCAGACCAGCCAGCCTGGACCACCTGGGATTGGTGACTGCCCTGGAACAATACATATCCGATTTTAGCCGGCAGCACAGCCTGGATGTCCAGTTCGAGACCGTGGGCATCACCGGCAAACGTCACTCGCTGGAAATTGAAACAGCAATCTTCCGCATCGTCCAGGAATCGCTCACCAATGTGCTTCTGCATGCACATGCTTCCCGTGCGGATGTCCTGCTCAGTCAGCGGAAGAGCATCTTGAGTGTGATCATTGAAGATAATGGGGTGGGGTTCATCCCCGAGAATGTTGCCACCCATACGCATTTAGGTTTATTTGGAATGCGCGAACGCGTGGAAATGCTGGGTGGCAAGTTCTCGATTGAAAGCAATCCCGGCAAGGGTACCACTATCCAGGTGGAGGTGCCGAATGGCGATTAAGGTGATCATCGCGGATGACCATGCCATCGTAAGAGCAGGCCTGCGCACCCTCATCACCTCCGAGAAGGACCTTGAACTGATCGGTGAAGCCACCGGGGGTTTGGAGGCTATTGAAAAGGTTGACCAATTATCCCCCGATGTACTCGTGTTGGACATCAGCATGCCGGATAAAGACGGCATCGAGGTCATCCGGACCTTGAAAATGGGAGAAAAAGCCTGCGCGATACTGGTGTTAACCGTCCACGAGGATGACGCCTTGTTGCGCGAAGCAGTTCGGCTGGGAGCTGCAGGTTACATCCTGAAACATGCTGCAGAATCTGAACTGATCTCAGCCATTCGCTCTGTATTCCGCGGCGAGCTTTACATCCACCCTAAGATGATCCGCTCGCTGCTCCAAAATGAATCCTCTGCTACCGTGCCGGAGCAATCCACCCTGGAGAAACTCACATTGCGCGAAGTGGAAGTGCTCAAGTTGATCGTCCAGGGATATACCAATAAACAGGTGGCTGAAGAATTGGGGATCAGCATCCGCACCGTTGAAGGTCATCGGGCGAATTTGACGGATAAGCTTGCTATCCGCAGCCGCGTTGACTTGCTGCGCTATGCCCGCGACCATCACCTGATCTGAAACCTTCATGCAACATGCTTCAACCCCGTACTTACTACGGGGTTGATTATTTTTCAGATAAGGGTTAATTACGGATTTCCACACAAAAAAACCCCAAATTACTGCGCTTACTTTTTGGCTTCGAAATTCCTACTATAAAAGGGCAACCATCGTCGAATGGATTACTTTTTGTTAGGAGCTTATGGAAGAGACACAACCATTTCCATTTGGAAACTCACCGATCATCGAAATGAAGGGGATTTGCAAGCAGTTTCCCGGTGTGTTAGCCAATGATCATATTGATCTGAAAATCCACAAATCAGAAATCCATGCCTTATTAGGCGAAAATGGCGCCGGGAAAAGCACCCTGATGAAGGTGCTTTACGGGTTTTACAAACTCGATGAAGGGACGATTTTTTTCAATGGTAACCCGGTGCAGATTAAAACGCCTGCTGATGCGCGCCAGTTGAACATTGGCATGGTTTTCCAGGTGTTAAATCTCATCCCCGCGATGAGCGTACTTGAAAACATTGCCCTATTCCTCAAGGATCTTCCCGCGGCGTACAATCCGGCAAAACTACGAAAACGGATTACCGAGTTTTCCGGAAAATATGGACTCGCGGTTAACCCGGATGACCTGGTTTCCCAGCTTTCAATCGGTGAGCAGCAAAAGGTCGAGATCCTCAAACTGCTCCTCTCTGACTCTCAAGTTTTGATCCTGGATGAGCCTACCCGCGTTCTGGCTCCTCACGAGGTTGAGGGTTTGTTCAAGGTTATTGATAATTTAAAGGAGAATGGGTACGCCATCGTCCTGATCGCACACAAATTACGCGAGGTGCTGGATAGCGCTGACAGGATTACCGTGCTTCGCGCTGGACGTGTGGCAGGAAGCATCCTGGGTGCTGAAGCCAGCGAAGAAAAGCTGATCCAGATGATGTTCGACAAGCAGCTCACCAGCCGTATCGTTCGGGAGGAGAGATCTGCTTCCGCGGATCCGGTGTTGGAACTGATTTCCTTCAATACACATGCCGAAGGGACTGCAGTCAGCCTTAAAGACATTAACCTGAAGGTTTTTCCCGGTGAGATCGTTGGGGTTGCGGGAGTTTCCGGCAACGGTCAAAAAGAATTATGCGATGCCATATTAGGCATGGAAAAAGTGATCTCCGGCAAAAAACTGCTGCAAGGGATAGATTTCTCGCATAAATCAACCGGTCAGATGCGTAAATTTGGGTTGGGGTTCATCCCTGAGAATCCACTCACCATGGCAACCGTCCCTTTCATGTCCGTCATGGAAAACATCGCCATCACCCGAACTGCAGATTATTCCAGGTACGGCGGACTCAACATGGATTGGAATTTGGTCCGGGAAGACACTAAAAAGTCTCTGGAAAAATTTGGTTTCACCTTCTCCTATTACACTCCTGTAAAAGCACTGTCAGGCGGAAATCTGCAGCGGCTGATCATTGCCCGTGAAATGATGAAAGACCCCAGGTTGATCATTGCCTCCTACCTGACTCGTGGGTTGGATGTGCAGAGCACCCTGGTTGCCAGGCAGGAATTGATGCAGGCGCGTAATGATGGCACTGGTGTTTTGCTGATCTCCGAAGACCTGGAAGAGCTATTCTCACTCAGTGATCGTTTGATTGTTCTTTTTGAAGGCAGGATCGTTGGAGAGTTCTTACCAGCGGAAACAAACCTGTATGAAATTGGCTATCTCATGACTGGATCAAAGGGTACCCATGACTCCTGGCACTAAATCATTAACCAATTTATCAGCAACTGGCAAGAAAATTCTGCAGGCAATGCTTCGCAATGGTTTGACCATTTTATTGGCGTTGACACTTTTTGCAGTTATCCTCCTCATCAGGGGTGCCAATCCATTTTCCTCTTATCGCGACCTGTTCAAAGCCACACTCGGGAGTAGTTATGGTTTTTCCGAAGTGATCGTGGCGATGATCCCCATCCTGCTGACAGCCCTGGCGGTTGCGCTTCCCTCCAGGATCGGCATGATCAATGTCGGTGGTGAAGGGCAGTTGTATTTGGGAGGCATCTTTGCAACTTTTGCTGCTTTAGCCTTCCAGGACTTGCCAGCCTGGATACTGCTTCCCCTGATGGTTATCCTCGGAATTCTCGGGGGTGCTTTGTGGGCTTTCCTGCCAGCGTACTTCAAATCCATCGGTTTAGTAAATGAAACCATCACTACATTATTGATGAACTCCATCGCTCCCAAGATCGCAGGTCTGTTGGTATTTGGGTTCTGGCACTCTCCACGCGAAACCAATATGACCCCTAATTTTGTGGAGGCCGCGCGCCTGCCAACGTTTTTTGGAACGCGCGTTCACCTGGGTATTGTATTTGGTCTGGTCCTTTTAGTAGTCTTCTGGTTTGTAATGAAGAAAACCCGTTGGGGTCTGGAGATGCGCACAATTGGCGGCAATGTTCAAGCTGCAAGGAGAAACGGAATCCCGGTCTCAACTTATATGCTCATCGTGTTCTGCATCAGCGGCGGGATCGCCGGACTTGCGGGCATGGCTCAGGTTTCAGGTTTTTACGGACTGCTGATCCCGAACTTCTCCCCCGGTTATGGTTACATGGGATTCCTCATCAGCTGGCTGGCAGGGGGTGACCCGCTTGGCATTTTGTTGATGGCTTTTGTGGTTTCCATCATCATGACAGGTGGAAACATGTTGCAGATCACCATTGGATTGCCTTATGCCGTTATCAACCTGTTGCTGGCGTTCACCCTCTTTATCGTTTTGGCGAAACCAACATTATCGATATTACGTAAAGGAAAAACTGCATGAGCCTGCTTGCATTGTTAGGCGTACTATCCAGTGCCATCTTTTCAGGTACTTCCCTGTTGTATGCCACCCTGGGTGAGGTGGTTTCGGAACGCTCTGGAACTGTAAACCTGGGGCTTGAAGGCGTTTTATTGGTTAGTGCCGCGACGGGATATGGGGTTACCGTGACGACCGGTAATCCATTTCTCGGGGTGCTGGCCTCTATGTTGGCAGGTGGTTTGGTAAATATGGTTTTCGCCTACCTGGTTGTCACCCGCAAAGCTAACCAGCTGGCCTCCGGTCTGGCATTGATGTTTTTCGGTTACGGCTTAAGTTCACTCATCGGTAAACCTTTCATCGGCAAAATGATCACCAGTCTCCCGCGATATATGTTCCCGGGGCTGGAGGGACTTCCCCTTCGATTTACTTCGCTCTTCAAGTTTGATCTCCTGATCTACATGGTCATCCCGGTATGTGTATTCATCTGGTGGTTGCTTTACCGCACCCGTTGGGGATTAGGTCTTCGGGCAGTGGGAGAAAACGCGGAAACGGCTTATGCTTCCGGGCGGAATCCGGCAGCCATCAAATACCAGGCTTTGTTTGTTGGCGGGCTGCTGGCAGGTTTAGGCGCAGCCCATCTTTCAATTGCATTCACAATGAACTGGGCAGAATACATGACTGGTGGAAGGGGTTTCATTGCCATTGCGTTGGTGATCTTTTCCAAATGGCACCCGATTCGTGCCATTGCCGGGGTGTTGGTTTTCAGCGGGGCTGTCGCGTTCCAACTCCTTTTGCAGGTGAGCGGTGTGAATGTCTCACCGTTTATCCTTGATATGATCCCGTTTGTTTTAACTTTATCAGTCCTGCTTATTTGGGGGGGAACTCGTAAACACTCCGCACCCGCAACGCTGGGTCGTGTCTACCAGGGGACAGAATAAGCTCACAACTGGACTCGAAAGGAGGTATGGAGGTTTTTACGATTTATTTCGAATTTGACTTTCAATAATCTAAAAAGGAGAATGAAATGAAAAAAGTGTTTGGAATCCTCTCAATACTGATGGTTATTGCCTTCACCTTGAGTGCCTGTGCAAAACCAACCGTTGCGCCCACGGAAGCACCCGTTGTTAAAACTGAAGCCCCTGTGGTTGTCACTGAAGCCCCCACCGCAGCCCCAACAGAAGAACCCGTGTGTTTGACCATTGGCGCAACATACGGCGGACCCATCATGGATGCCGGTTACAACCAGGCAATGCATGAAGCGGTCATGGCCATCAAAGAGAATATCGCCTGTGTGGAAATCATCGAAGCCGAGAATGTTTACGATGAAGCCGGCGCAACCTCAACCATCGAGAATATGATCTCCGAAGGTGCGGGGATGATCTTCGCAACCGCGTATGCCCACCAGTATCCCGCCTTAACCCTCTCCCAAAAATACCCGGATGTTATTTTTGAGCACGTCGGCGGATGGGAAATGGGCGCGAATTTTGCCAACATCTTTGGGAAACCACCCGATGTCTGGTACATGATGGGTGTTGCAGCTGGTATGATGACCAAGACCAATAAGCTTGGTTTTGTGGCAGCCTTCCCCCTGGCATGGACGGATGTTTTTGTGAACGCTTACACGCTTGGCGCTCAGTCGGTCAACCCTGAAGTTCAGGTCATAGTTGCATACACATTTGCCTGGGGCGATAGCGCCAAGGAAGCAGAAACAACCAACTCCCTGATTAACCAGGAAGCTGATGTGATCACCATGCATGTTGACTCACCGCAAACCATTGTCTCAACTGCCGAGTCACGCGGTGTTTATTCCATCGGTTACCAGAACCTGGCAGCCCAGCAGTTTGCTCCCAAGTACTGGATCACTGGTCAGGGCTTTACCCTTGGTGGAAAATTCACCTGGTTAGCCTCCACAGTCCTTGACAAGACCTGGACTCCAATCTTCCTGCGCTGCGGGCTTTCCGATGGCTGTATGGCAATCGCTCCGTTTGGACCTGAAGTTCCCCAGGAAGTAAAAGACAAGGTCGCCGAAGTACAGGCAGGTCTTGAAGCTGGAACGATCGTGACCTTTGCTGGCCCGATCAAGGATCAGGATGGTAACATCAAGATCAATGAAGGCGAAGTTTTGACTGATGATGCCATGAGCAATGTCGATTGGTTTGTTCTGGGTGTCACTGGCAGCCCTAAATAACTCTCTCCTTAAGGGATTCCAGGTGGAGGGTTACTCAACCTCCACCTGGAGACACAGGAGAGCTCATGCTGATTTTTGATGACCTGTTGAGATCATCAACAATCAGGATGAGTAAATTCTTGGAGGATAACATGGATATCAAACAGAAAATTGAACTGGCAAACCAACTTGCGTTTAAAAAATTGACTGATGCAGACCCTGTCCTGGTTGATATCGCACCAGCTATCGAGGTGATTCCGGGGTTGGAAGACAAGATGGTCATCCATTCTGGACCCCCCATCACCTGGGATAGAATGTGCGGTGCCCAACGCGGAGCAGTGATTGGCGAAGTGATTTTTGAGGGATGGGCAAAGACCGTCGATGAGGCGGTAAAACTGCTTGATAGTGGAAGGATCAAACTGGAGCCAAATCACCACCACCAGACAGTTGGTCCAATGGCAGGTACCATCTCTGCCAATTCCTGGGTATACGTGGTTGAGAACAAAACCTTTGGAAACAAAGCTTTCTGCCGCCAGGTGGAGGGGATGCAGCAGTTTGGCGATTACAGTGAAAAAGCATTGGACGGGATGCGCTCCTGGAGAGACACCTTTGCACCTTCCCTGCGGGCAGCCCTAAAAGCCGATGGTGAGTTGCCGTTAAAACCGATCATCACGCAGGCGCTGCAAATGGGAGATGAGCTCCACAACCGGCACAGCGCTTCATCCGCGTTATTTGGAAATGCAATGGCCATAGGACTGACAAAAGCAGGGTTAAACCCTGATAAGCACATCCCGACGCTTTACCTGTTGAGGAATCATAACTTGATCTTTTTAGGCTTGGCCATGGCTTCCGGAAAAGCGATTGCTGATCCCGCGAGAAATGTGGATTACAGCACCATGGTGACTGCCATGTGCCGTAACGGAGTTGAGTTTGGCATCCGGGTGAGTGGATTGGGAGACGAATGGTTCACCGCTCCGGCGCCTTTTGTGAATGGTCTGTATGTACCCGGTTTTTCAGATCAAGACGCTGGTTTAGACATGGGTGATTCAGCCATAACCGAGACGGTTGGTTGGGGCGGCTTTGTTTTGGGCGGCGCGACAGGGATTTTGAGCCTGGTGGGAGGTACACCTGAAGAAGCGCTGGCTTATTCCCGTGAAATGAGAACCATCACCATCGGCGTTCATCCAACCTACAAAATGCCGATCTTTGGTTTTGAGGGCACACCTACCGGGATCGATATCCGCAAAGTGGTGCAAACAGGCAGTGCTCCCATCATTGACACTGCCATCGCTCATAAGGATCCCGGTTACCCTAAAATCGGGGCAGGGTTGGTACGCGCGCCAATGGAGTGTTTCAAGAAAGCCTTGATCGCTTTTAGCCGGAAGTATCAATAAGAAATGGAATGAAGGAAAAATGGTCACTGGCATAACCATCCGTAAAAACCAATACTATGATTCTGTATTCCTGATGGGATTTAATAATCGCCTGTCCAAGGTTGATGGCGTGATTCAAACCGCGGTTTTGATGGGATCTGATTCCAACAAAGAGGTTTTAACTGATCTTGGATTTGTAAATGCAGAAGTGAGCGCTGCCACAGCCAATGATCTTGTTGTCGGCGTTACCGCAGAAACACAGGCGGTTTTGGACGGGATCATGCAGTCCTTCGACCAGTGGCTGGTTGAAGTCAACACTACCCGGTCAACTGCCGATATTCGCACCCTTGATGCTGCAATTGCTGCCAGACCGGATGCAAACCTTGTTGTTATTTCGGTTCCTGGTGAGTTTGCTGCCCACGAAACAAAAATAGCCCTCGAAGCTGGAAAGCACGTGTTCCTGTTTAGCGACAATGTTGCCGTCGAAGATGAAATTTCTCTCAAGACTTATGCCCGGTCGCGCGGGCTGCTGGTAATGGGCCCTGATTGCGGAACCAGCCTGATCGGCGGTATTGGGGTTGGGTTTGCCAATGCAGTGCGAAAAGGAAAAATTGGCGTAATCGCCGCTGCTGGGACTGGATTGCAGGAATTCACCTGTATGGTGCATAACGCCGGGTATGGCATTTCTCACGGCATTGGCACTGGTGGTCGCGATCTTTCGGATGCGGTTGGAGGATTAACCACCTTGGCCGCCCTGGATGCGCTTGAAAATGATCCTTCCACCGGGGTCATCGCGATACTTTCCAAGCCACCCGGTGAGAAAACACTGGTGAAGTTAGTTGAAAGAATCAAGACGTGTAAAAAACCTGTGGTGTGTTGTTTTCTGGGGATCTCACGCAAGATCGAGGGAGAAGGAACCTTTTTTTCACGCGCAAAGTTAATTGATGATGCGGTGCAATTGTCAATCAAAGCCATCGGTGGTGAACCCAAACAAATGCCTGCAGAGGGTTCTGACCAACAAGTGAATGAAGTGAATAAAGGAAAATACTTGCGTGGGGTTTTCGCTGGCGGTACTTTCTGTTACCAGGCGCAGCAGATCCTTAGGGATGCGGGCATCAAGGTGTATTCCAATGGACCTCTGGATAAAAAACTCACCCTGGAGCACCCAAACCAGAGCAAAGAAAACACCATCGTTGACATGGGAGATGAGTACTTTATGGTCGGGCGCCCACACCCGATGATCGATGGCAGTCAGCGTGCCCTGCGCATCATCAAAGAAGCACAG
The DNA here is from genome assembly GCA_964533735.1 of uncultured Anaerolinea sp. GTDB lineage: Bacteria > Chloroflexota > Anaerolineae > Anaerolineales > Anaerolineaceae > UBA6107. The sequence continues at coordinate 100,936 of CAZHMD010000007.1, forward strand.
GATCCCCAGGTGGGCATACTGCTGCTTGATTTTATCCTGGGCTACAACTCCTCCACGGACCCGGTGGGTGAGCTGGTCGAAGCCATCCAAAAGGCGAAGCAAATCGCGGAAAACCGCGGAGACTCCTTGATCATTGTCGCCTCAATGTGCGGCACTGAAGGTGATCCGCAGGACCTGGCTTTGCAGACCCGGATGCTCAAGGAATGCGGCGCAGTTGTATTCAACAGCAACGCACAAGCCACCCTATATTGCGTGAACTTAATGGCGAGGTAAAAAATGCCTGATCAGGTGAATCAATTACTGAATAATCCCCTTATCGTCATCAATATTGGAGTGGATAAGTTTGCCCAAAACCTTGAGGACCAGAAGGTTGAAGTCATCCATGTGGACTGGAAGCCCCCTGCAGGTGGGGACCAGGAGATGATCAATATCCTGGATCAGCTGTTGTAGGGTTCGATTGTAAAGAATACTAAGATCTTCCTTACGAGACGAACCTTTCCCCTGTTTGCCAATTTAGGCGAAGTTGGTGTCCGAAACAAGTTACTTTGATTTCGCCTGGATCATATTCCGCTTGAACAAAGGGATTATCATATCGAGGGTAATCTTCCAGTGAGATTTCCACTCCGTTTACGCTTAAAGCATGATTCCAACCGAATTGAATTTCACCGTTACCCGGTGAATTAAAATGGACGTTTAATCCATTAAAAGTGAGATTTGCAGCAGAGCATTTCTCTACGAATTCGTCAAACTCGCCATCGTCAACCTTTCGACCCATCTGGCAAACCCAAATGTTTTGATCACCAATCGCGATCACTTCCCGCCCAAAATCTTCAGGGTTTTTCCGGAATTCGATTTCATCTGATCTGGCATCCTCACCATTCCAGAAGTAAGGATGCTGTGAAAGGAGCGCTAAATAACCTTCCCCTTTGCGTGCAAAAATCCATCCATTGCGTTCAACCACCTCATCGAATTTATCCTTGGGCAGCCAGGCATGGGTGTAAAAGTGTTTGATGGGAACGTAAAGCGCGGGAATTCGTTTGATATTGTAAACAATAATTGAAACATTCTTATATTGAGCGGCGCGCGGCAGTAAACCATTCCCGGCCCAATAATTTGGAGTTACCCCTTCAACTTTTGCCGGATGTGTTGTAAAACAAACCGCATCTTGTCCAAGCGTTGCCTGCCAGATGTGCTGCTGGTCACCGCCAAAACCCTTTCGATAATCCTGCGCTGTTGAAAGCATATAATCAGGTGTTTTATAAGTATAAATATTTACTTCCTGCCGCATATTTCGACAAACATCACGCTCAAGGATTTTTCCTAAAAAAGGGAGCAATTTCAATGTCTTCAGCGTGTGTAATAAACCGCGGTAGGACGAAAAAGTATCCAGGAAACTGTTTTGCCACCAATTGAAGGCATCGAACATGTTAATTGTAAGAGCTGCATTTTTTGGATGGATGTAGGCTTCGTTTGTCAGGAACAACATTCCTGATTCAAAATCGTGTTCGTTGTATGTCAGGTCCCATTTTTTTGCATCTTGAATGCGATGCCCCATGCGTTGACGGTTTATAAAAGTTAAGTCCAGGTTTTGAGCAATTGCATTTATCGCTGAAGGCAGGCGATAACCGCTTAATGCAAATGCAATGGCAGACATGTTATCAAACCCTGAAAATATTCCCATACCAAACAACAATTTGCTGGTATCGGCGGTTCCTTCATTGGAAGCCCATTTTTTTGTATTTTCGTAGGCTCGCCCATGGGTTGACCCGAATACCCCTTTATAGGAGTTGAGTGCAATATCAAGCAAAATCAAATCGATCACGGTCTCTGACCGATCTTTAATTTCTTGATCTTCAGCAAAATCAAACAACGAAAGCAGGGCAACCAGGTCTTCATCATAATAAACATGAGAAAGCCATTCGCTGAATCCAGATCGGAATCGCATGTCCAACCAGTGTAAAATGCGGGGACGATTTTTTTCCACCTTCTGTTGACCAGTCTCACCGGTGTTCTTGAAAACTTCCTCCGGGTACATTTGTCCGGCTAGATACGCAGCGGATGTAAACAGGATATAGTGATTTTCGGTCCAGGTGCACAGCGAATCAAGGCCCGGCTCATCAGGAAAGTATTTGAAATTCAGGACGGTTTGTTTTGTTCGCTCGAGTAAACCCGGAGGTAATAATTGAGTCGGGATTAGATGACTTTTTCCAGTTCTTTGTGCTTGACTCTCCAATAACCTGATAAACCCGTGAATAACGAAGTCTGAACAATCTTTGCGGGCATCGATAAAATCCAGTGCGGCATACAGGATGCCTTCGTAGGCTGGTCCACCTGCTGCCAGCCGCGCCATTTCGTACCAGGCTGGCTTGGTGTTTTCAGGCGCTGGGTTTTTGAGAATGTGCTCGAAATAAGCCTGGCGGCGAGATTCGTAATCAGGGAGAAAGGGTGTTTCAGAAAACGTATCAGCAACCGGAGCTTCAGGATAGTTTTTTGGAGCAAGACCCGACGATTTGATCTGATATTCAGGTTGGGTGTGTACCGTCATGTTTACCCTAAAAGCTTCCTTGTAAGTTCCGCTTTTTCAACTTCGTCCACTGGTTCGTGCGCACGTTGTTTCGACAGCAATATATTCAAGCGGCGGTGCAGGTCTGGAGTGAGCGGGAATTTGAGAGCAAAGAACAAGGCGAATGCCAGTAAAACAATCGGGAATAGCATGAAAATGAGCCGCAGCACAAGTAGGAATGTCTCACTCTGCGGTTGTTCGATAAGTTTTGTCGCGCCATCGATGGTTTGCTGAACCGGACGTACATAACCAGCCCAACCGATCGCGTTCGAAACAGCGAAGATCGCCAATGCTGAGCTGAATTTTCGAATAAATGTAACCAATGCCGAATAAATGCCTTCACGCCGCTCGCCGCTGCGCAGCTCATCAACATCCGGGATATCAGGGAAGATGGCATAGATCATCACGACGATTCCACCTGTACCCAGGCCAACGATTGCCGCGAAAACATAAACCCAGGCCGCCCCGTTGGTAGGGCTTAGCAAGAAGCTGACGATCATGGCTGCCACCCAGATGATCAAGCCGATAATGTAACCACGAATTTTACTCGTCCGCTTGCTTAATGCAATATAAAATGGAAGTGAAACAACCTGTGCAATGAGAAGTGTGCCGTTAACAAAACTGACTTCCGCACTCCGCAGAAGGTAATACTTTACAAAATATGCCACGATAGTGCTGACCGTATCAATAGCAACAAAGGCGAATAAATACATGGCGAGCGTATAAAGGAATGTGCGGTTTTTGAATGGTTCGAGAAAAGCCGTTTTCCAATTGAAAGGCTTGGGTGGACTTTGGAATTCAGGGCGTTCTTTAACAGCAGTAACAGTAGCGATAAACGGAAGTGCAAAAAACACGCCCATTGCCAATCCCATGACGATGTAGCCGGTATGAACATCCGGGAAGGCTTTGACGACCTCCAGCGGTACTAATGCTGCCACGATAGAGGCAACAGTTGAGAAGAAGATGCGCACAGAACTGAGCGAAGATCTTTCGTGATAATCCAGCGTTATTTCGGAATGCAAAGCATTGTAATTTAGCATAACAATACTCACCACGGTCGAAAAAAACAGGTAACTAAGGATAACCACCACGAAACGAGTGGTCTCGGACTCCATGCTGAATGGGTAAAAAAGTGCCACAAAAGATAAAAATATCAATGGGATACCTGCGAGTAAGTACGGGCGCCGCCGCCCAAGGCGGGTGCGTGTGCGATCTGCCAGCAGTCCTTCAAATGGATCTGTAATGCTGTCATAGATCTTGCTGATTAAGATCACTGTTCCTGCCAGTGCCGGGGCAATCCTTACGACGTCGGTTAGAAAAATCAAGTAATAGAAACTGACCACTACCCCGGAACCACCACCATAGATATCACCTAACCCGTAACCAATTTTGGTCCACCAACTCAGTTTTCCACTATTCACAGCCATGATGTCTCCTTTATTAGTAATTAACGGTTATTTTTATTTGAGTTGATTTTCGACCATTGATTTTTGCCCTGTTCTGGCTGACTGATAAATGGCTTCAACGACAGACAATGTGACTAAAGACTCTTGAACCGGGCATAGGGGAGGTTCTCCATTTTGAACCCACGATCCAAATGCTTCAAGGCTCCTTTGTAGCGCATGAACACCCCATATTGGCGGAAGTTGCCTGCGGATATTGACTCCAATGAATTTGACATTTGGCCAGGGTTTATTGGAATAAACTCCCGTTCCAATATCTCCATATACCTCAATTGTCACAGCCTGCTCGCTTGCAGAGGCCATGGTAGTTGATATTTGTAGCAATGCCCCATCCGACATTTCTACAATTCCCTGGGCAAGGTCCTCCACTTCGACATTCTTGAATTTACTTTGTTTTGTAACGCCGACTGCTGCAATTGGTTGACTGCCTAAAGCCCACAATGCAATATCAAGAAAGTGGCTTCCCTGGGTGATCAGTGTTCCGCCGCCTGCTGATGAAATATTTTTATGCCAGGCTGATTTTTCAAAGTAGTCCTGTCTCCGATGCCAGGGAACATTAATGCGTACAGAAAAGATTTTTCCAAGCTTTCCACTTTGAATTGCGCGCGCTAGTGCATAACAGCCATTATCGTAGCGATATTGATAATTGACTGCAACTTTCACCCGCGCTAATTTTGCTAACCGGGAAATTTCCACTGCTTCTGAATAGGTTCTTGTCACAGGCTTTTCTACAAAAACGGCTTTTTTGGCTTCAATTGCCGCCTTGATCATCTCAAAATGCAAGTAATGAGGTACCGCCAGGTAGACTGCATCCACATCTGATGCCAGGACTTTAGTGAAATCGGATTCTGTTTGTGGAATGCCAAAGCGTTTTGCCAAGCCCTCAGCTCGTACCAAATCCACGTCACAAGCTGTAGTCATTTGGATCCGTCTACTCAACTTCCCAAAGAGGGCAGTATATTGTGCAATTTCTCCGCAACCAATAATGGCAAGCGTTACTTTATCCATAAATCCTCCAGTAAAGCATCAGGAATTCTGCTTCCCGATTCAATTATTACACACCCATTCCAAGGCGCGTTTCAACACTTTCTGGTATGCAGGGTTAATCATGCTCCCGGTCGTGTGTCCAGGAAGGGCATAACAGACCTTTCCTTTTCCATAAAGAGTTGTCCAAACAATTGGTATCTCTTTTGATTCTAATTTTGCAGAGAAATGGACGAGCACCTGGTCATTTAACTCATGGATGTACAATTCATCTCTAATCGAAAAATTGGGTATATCAGAAAAGATTTGGCTGTTTTGATTGATTACTTCGATCTTACCGACTTTTCCGTGCTCAATAAATCGTCCTCCAAGAATTTGGAAGTAAGAAAAAGTTTCCTTGAATGAAGCCGTGGCTGCATGAATTGCCAGTATTCCGCCACCAGACTGGACAAATCCATCGAGTTTTGAGAGTGCCATGGGGGTGATTGACTTATGGTGAAAATTTAGAACTAATGCTGAATACAACCCCATGTCAGAGGGGGTTTTTTCTAAGGAATTAACATGATCAAAGGAAAACCCACTCATTTTTCGGAGGGCATTGTCCAAAGCAAAACGGCCTAACAGCGGAGGGTGAAAAAATCCATCGGTGACAAGCAAGACTTTCATTATTTTTAACCTTTTCCGAACCGTTTTCAAATGACCAGCCTTTGCAGATTTATTGATGTAAAACAACTGGAATTTACCTTAACCAAGACACATAAACAGCCTTTTTGATTCTTTTGAATAATTGAGAATCCCGTTTTGCCTTGAAATTACTCTCAGGTTAATAAAATTCTACGCATCCTGTAGATTAGTCTTTAAATATCTGTAACTAAGGGCGTAAAAGAAACCTGAAGCTAAAAAAGATACTTGGATTCTGAGCATATGAGGTTTACAGAATATTGTAATGTACATATAGTATAAGTAAAAGTTGATTGAGTATGTAACAAACTGTATTACTCTTTGTAATACACAAGAAAACTATTGTCAGAAGTTTGAGGAGTTTCTTGTTCAACCATCGAATCCGATACAATTTGAGTGATCAGTGATTTTATAGTTCCGATGACCTGGATGATATAATGCAAAAACCTGATCAACGGATTTATAAATGAACCAATTCTGGTATTCCCGAGGCGTAAACGCATGGCAGAAAAATTATTCTTAAAAAGAAATGGTAACCAGGCTTACGAGGTTCCTGTAATTAAGGTTCATACTCTTGTTCTCGGCAGTGGCGCTGCAGGATTGAATGCGGCAGCTCAGCTTTTTCTTAATGGCATAAAGGATTTGGTGATCATCACCGAAGGCCTTTCCATGGGCACTTCGATCAATACTGGAAGCGATAAACAAACCTATTACAAACTCTCCCTCAGTGGTGATGAGGCAGATTCTCCAGGAGCTATGGCAGAGACCTATTTTGCCAATGGATCGATGCATGGAGATCTTGCTTTGGTTGAATCAAGCCTTTCTGCCCGAAGTTTCATTAATCTGGTTAACCTTGGAGTTCCGTTTCCCCGCGATGAATATGGGCAGTTTGTAGGTTACAAAACCGATCATGACCCGCGGCAACGCGCGACATCAATTGGGCCATACACCTCCAGAGAAATGTGCTTGAAATTGATTGACCAGGTTAAATCATTTGGGATTGAAATTCGCGAAGGACGTAGCGCAGCAGAGCTGCTTACCACGGAGGGAGAAAGCCCTCGAACCATTGGTCTCGTGACAGTAACATCCTCAGGGGAATTTGAAATCTATATCTGCGAGAACTTGATTTTTGCAGTTGGTGGACCCGGAGGATTATATAAGACGAGTGTGTACCCTCCGGTGCATTCTGGTGCTATCGGTTTGGGATTGATGGCTGGTGCATGTGCAGCAAACCTGCCTGAATCTCAATATGGTCTTGCATCAATAAAATTTCGATGGAATGTTTCCGGGACATACATGCAGGTTATTCCGAGAATCATCAGCACCAATGCCGATGGGGTTTCGGATGAACAGGAGTTTCTGTCACCATATTTCAAGTCAATTGGCGAGATGAGTGGGATGATATTCCTGAAGGGTTATCAATGGCCATTTGACGCGCGAAAAGCAATTGGTGGATCCTCAATAATTGATATCCTTGTCCATATTGAAACGATGATTAAAGGACGCAGAGTCTTTTTGGATTATCGAACCAATCCCGCCGGCTTCTCTTTTTCATCTCTTCCTGAGGAAGCTCGCACATACCTGGAAAAATCGGGTGCATTTCAAGTCACTCCAATTGACCGCCTTATCCATATGAATCCTGGAGCGGTTGAGCTTTACAGCAATCATAAGATCGACCTACGTACAGAGCCATTAGAAGTAGCGGTCTGTGCTCAACATAACAATGGAGGTTTAGCCGGCAATCTCTGGTATGAATCAACTAACATTAAGCACCTCTTTCCTATAGGTGAAGTCAATGGATCGCATGGTGTCACCCGACCTGGTGGATCTGCTTTAAATGCTGGTCAGGTTGCTGGTTTCCGTGCTGCTGAGTATATTGCGAATCGTTATTCCACACACACATTGGACATTGATGAAGTCAAAAATCAAATATCCGGTAAGGTTCAGAAAATCATCGAGTGGGCGGAATCCTGTTTACAATCCGAGAAACCCTGGTTAACGGAATTGGATGAACTCCAAAATCGCATGTCTCAAACTGGAGCGCACATCCGGGAACATCAATTGCTCGCAGGTGAATTAGCCAGGGCGTGGGAACAGGTTTACAGGATTCAGGAAAATGGTGTTAAAGTCGCCGGGTATGAACAATTAAGATACGCTTTTCGAGTAAGGCAGCTGGCTTTCGCGCAAGCTGTATACCTTGATGCAATCAACTACTCTCTGGAAAGCGGGGTTGGCAGCAGGGGGTCTTCAATTGTCTTGAATGAAAATGGTTTGCACATCCACAATGGGCTGGAAGATAACTGGAAAATCCTTCCTGAAGACTCCTCATTTAGAAAACAAGTCCTCGAGACAATCTGCGAGAAGGATGGAAACGTGTCCCACCGATGGATTCCCTGCCGGCCTATTCCGCAAAGTGATTCCTGGTTCGAGACCACTTGGGCACGTTTTCGAAATGGGGATATCTATACCTAAGGTGAACAATAATCCAACTTATAGCCCGGCCTGAAAATGGCTGGGTTTTTTTTAAAAATCTGACATTAGTCACTTGTATTTGGAATTAATACATGCGATAATATCAAACGTCATTCGGCATTGTCGCACATTCTCGAGTTTTCATCTCTAGGTAGAAGGAATTGTTATTGGAAACGACTTCTAGACCTACAGCCCGTAAATCTATTGCATCAGTCCAACGTGCGCTTGATATTTTGAACCTGTTTAATGTTGGTCATGTTGAACTGGGAAATGCGGAAATTGCTAAACTTGTTGATTTACCCGTTGGAACAGCATCAGGGTTGATCTATACCCTGAAGATAAACAACTATTTAGACCAGAACCCAGCCAATCGAAAATACAGGCTGGGTTTAAAGTTAGCTGAAAGAGCCACTGTCCTTTTTGACCAATTAGATCTGCGTAAAGTGGCTGCTCCTTTTCTCGAAAGCCTACGGGATTGGTGTGGTGAGAGTGTGAACCTCGCGATCCGTGATGGAAATGAGGTTGTTTATATCGAGAGAATGTTTGGGGATCATGCCTTAGGGATTCGCTCAGAGTTGGGAAGGCGTGGCTCACTCCATAGTACAGCGCTGGGTAAAGCCATAGTATCTTTTCTGCCAGAAACAGAACGACTCGCATTGCTCAGTCGTTTTGTTTTTTATTCCGTTACTCCGTTTACGATCACAGATCCAAAAAGATTTCTAAAGGAAATCTCCGTAATTAGTGAGCGGGGTTATGCAGTTGATGAGCAGGAAAACGAATTAGGTGGACGGTGTGTTGGTGCACCAATTCTTGACCGCTTTAATTACCCTATTGCGGCAATCAGTATTTCGGTCCCAATTCAACGCTTCCCCCAGGAAGATATCGAAAAATATAGCCGGAAACTGATAAGCACATCCCAAATTATTTCTCAGAAAATGGGAAACCTTAATGGCAATCATGATTGATGTTCGTATTTTCCGGCTGATATGAAATGCCATTCCAAAAAATGAACGAGGAGGTGAAATAACATTAATCCAAAAAGCATAACGAAATATAAGGATCACAAGAGTCTTGAGAACCATTCAGAATAATTCTAAGAGGAGAATAGTAATGAAAAAGAGCATGTTCTTGCTTATCGCGATCCTGATGATCGCAGCCCTTGCGCTGAGTGCCTGCGCAAAGCCCACTGTTGCCCCGACCGAAGCTCCTGTTGTCACTGAAGCCCCTGTTGTGGTTACTGAAGCCCCGGTTGTCACAGAAGTTACCCCCATCAAAATCGGCACATCCCTTCCTTTGACGGGTGAGTTTTCCATCACTGGTACAAAACATCGTGACGGCTATCAGCTTTGTGTTGACCTGATTAACGAAGCCGGTGGTTTGCTTGGTCGTCCTGTTGAATTAGTTGTCAGCGACAACCAGTCTGACGTCGATACCACCCTCGCCCAGATGGAAAGATTCATCAATGTAGACAAAGTCGATCTCATCTTTGGTACCTTCTCCAGCAAATTGACTTTCCCCGCTTCAGCGATCACCGAACAGGCCAAGGTCTTACACCCCATTCCTTCAGCTGCTGCTTTGCGTGTTTATGAGCGTGGTTTTGAGTACCTGGTCTATTTCCAGCCGAATGCTGCTGAATATATCGGTGCATCACCTGTAATGATGATCAAAGACTTGATCCCTGCTGATCAGCAGCCTAAAACCATTGCCCTGGCATGGGCAGACGATTTCTATGCCAATGCACTAATTGCTGGTTTACGCGGCGATGATGTTACTTTCCAGAATAACGATGGATCTGAGAAGACTGTCAGCCTTGCCCCGGGTGAACTCTCCAAATTGAATGCTGAAGTAGTATTCGAAGAGCAGTGGCCAGAGGGTTACTCTGATTGGACAACTCTTGCATCAAAATTAAAAGCCGCCAATGCTGATTACCTCTTTGCTCCCGTCACCTCTGCAGATGAAGCCATTAACCTCATCCGTGCTTTACAGCAGGTTGGTTACAACCCCAAAGGCATTTTCATGAGCCAGGGTGGACAAAAGGAATTTGCTGAAGCGCTCGGAACTGCTGCAAATGGCGTAACGATCCAGGCTTCATGGCACGAATTGGCGAATTTCTCCGGTGTTCTCAATGGACAGGAATTCACCAATCAGATGTTCTTGGATGCATTCCAGGCAAAATATGGTGCTGCAGGTGGTGAAGACGAAGCCATCCCCTTCGCTTTATGCCAGGGAATCGAACAGGCTGTCCGTGCTACTGAATCCACAGACAACACCGTGCTGCGCGATTGGCTCTCTGCCCGCACTGAAGCCGATCCGGTAAAAACCATCCTCGGCGATTTCTATTGGGACGCACGTGGTCTTCCGATCAACAAGTCCTTCATTATGACCCAATGGCAGGATGGAAAACTTGAGTTTGTATATCCGACCGACGCATTCCCGGGTGTCAAACCCCTCGTTTATCCAAAACCTGAATGGTAAATCGTAACTGGTAACGATCCGTGTCTGGTGGCAACACCAGACACGGACTATTTGCAGGATATTTTCTGCTGGCAGATTTAATCGCCAGATATGGTGAGCACAATGACATTACTGGAAATTAAAGGACTCAATAAGCACTTTGGTGGCATTCAGGCAGTGTGCAATTGCACATTCTCAGTTGAAGAAGGAAGTATTACCAGCCTGATTGGTCCAAATGGTGCCGGGAAGACAACGGTTTTCAACCTGGTAACAGGTTTACTCTCCTCCGACTCTGGGGAGGTCTTTTTCCAGGGTAAGAAGATCACCGGGCTGCAGCCTCACGAAATCACCCGCAGAGGGATTAGCCGTACTTTTCAGATCACCCGGGATTTGCAGGAAATGACGGTTTTGGAAAATATGGTCATCCAATCCCAGGTTAAAGGTTTTTTGGATATGTTTGGTTCCAGCATGTTAAAACACGAAACTGAACACGCGATGGAACTGCTTTCTTTTGTCGGCATTTCTCACCTTGCACAAGAAAAAGCGAAAAATTTATCCTACGGACAGAAAAAATTGATGGAGTTTGCATCAGTATTGATGTCTGATCCGAAATTAATTATGCTTGACGAACCCGCAGGTGGTGTGAATCCCACCTTGCTTGAAAGTATTATTGATCGCATCTTGGAGTTAAATAAAAAAGGCATCACCTTTTTAATTGTTGAACACAATATGGACCTTGTGATGAAAATTAGCGATCCGGTGATATGCATGGCTTATGGAACTGTTTTGGCAGAAGGATGTCCAAAGGATATCCAGAACAATACCGAAGTCATGGAAGCCTATTTAGGAGAATGAAATATGGGAACACTCGTAATTGACAATGTTGTTGCTGGTTACGGAAGCGGTCCCGATATTCTCAAAGGGTTGTCCCTTACCGTCGAATCCTGTCAGACTTATTGCATCATCGGTCCGAACGGAGCTGGAAAATCCACTTTAATTAAGGTGATTGCCGGCCTGCTTAAACCCCGGAAAGGTAAAATTGAATTCAAAGGTGAAGAAATCAGCGGATTACGTGCCGATCAGGTTTTGCAGCGTGGGTTATCCTATGTGCCTTCTGACCGCAGTTTATTTCCGGATATGACCGTCAAAGAAAACCTTCGCATGGGCGGCTTTATCCTTAGAGATTCTCGACTGGTCAACCAGAGGATTGATGAGATATTTACAATGTTCCCAATCCTCAAGGAAAAGAGTTCCCAACTGGCTAGAACACTATCAGGTGGTCAACAGCAATTGGCCGCGATCGCAAGAGCATTGGTGCTTAAACCGGAAATGATCATGCTTGACGAGCCATCATTAGGATTATCCCCTAAAGTGGTTCAGCTAATATTTTCAACGATCACTGATTTACGAAAGAATGGGATGACCATTCTACTCGTCGAACAAAACGCACGTAAAGGTCTCCAAATCGCAGATGTGGGTGTGGTGTTGGATTTGGGGACAAATAGTTTTGAAAGCCCTGCGTCGGAAGTATTAAGTGATCCGCGGATTCAGGAGCTTTACCTTGGAAAACGCCGAAACCCCCTCGCGACGGAGGAAAAGAAATGATACAGGTATTGCAAATAGTAATCCTTGGTTTGGCGTTGGGAGGTGTTTACGCCTTAATGTCTTCTGGCATGACATTGATTTTTGGGGTGATGCGGATTGTTAACCTGGCCCACTCCGCATTTATTGTCATGGCAGCCTATCTTGCTTTTTGGTTATTCAAAGCCTTAAACCTTGATCCGATCCTTTCAATGGCGATCACCATGCCGGTGATGTTCCTCGTAGGAATGGCTTATTATCGAGTATTGTTCGCATCTCGCGCAGATAACCCTCGTTTTACTGACATCACTGTGCTGATCACGTTTGCCACTGGTTTGGTAATTGAAGGCATATTGGCATTTATTTTCACTGGGATCTATCGCTCCACCACTCCGGAATATGCAAAAACCTCTTTCATTTTTGGAACTTTCTTCATCCCTCAAAGCCAGCTGTATGCCTTAACCATCAGCATTGTGTTGATAGTAGGATTGTGGGTATTCCTGCGCTATACCCGTATTGGCAATGCGGTGCGGGCAACCATGCAAAATCGCAACGCTGCCCAGGTTGTTGGCGTCAATGTAAGTTGGATTTCGACCCTGTCGTTTGGAATTGGCTTGGCGATGGCAGGCGCAGCAGGATCTCTGATCAGTTTTGTTTTTACATTTTATCCCGCAAAACATGTAGCCTGGATTGGAATGATCATGTGCTTGGTGGTTCTGGGTGGTATGGGGAGCCTTGTGGGAGCATTGGTCAGTTCATTTTTATTGGCGACTGCAGCGTCATTCGTCAGCTTCTACATTGGGGCAACTTGGTCCCCAATTACTTTTTACCTGGCATTATTCTTAATCCTCTTATTCAGACCTCAAGGACTCTTTGGCAAAAAGGTGGAGGGTTAAATGGCAAATATTCTACCTGATGAACCGAAAGAACAAACGATCATGCCTGTAACGCAGAAGAAAAGTTCTTTTAAACCGTTTATATTCCCACTGATTATTTCATTACTGTTCCTCATTTGGAAATTTGTGCTTATCAAATCAGGCATCCTTCTTCCTCTTCCCTGGATGAAACAATGGGGAGAAGCCATGTTAATTCTGGGACTTGGGTTGTGGTTCTTATTTCTACTGACTCCCTATATCACCCGTTTTACAATTGCGAATAAGTGGATGAAAGCCGGGCTGCCAATACTGATATTGGTGGCATTGATCGTTATCCCTTTGATTCAGATTAAAACCGGAACCCTTAATTATTGGTTGTACATGTTGACCATATGCTTTCTCTATATCATTTGGTCGAGCAGTTGGAATATTATCGGCGGATATGCCGGTTACATCTCGCTTGGACATAATGTATTTACTGCCTTTGGGGCATATTTTTCGGGAATGATCTTTGTGTTCTGGCAAATATCCCCGTTCATCACCGCACCCCTTGCTGGCATTGCCGCCATGGTCGGGGGCCTGCTTTTTGGATTGATCGCTCTGCGAACCCGGGGAAGCACCTTCATTATTTCAACGATCGCTCTGGTTTTGTTGGTCGCTGAAACCCTGGATAATTGGAAACAAACGGGCGGAACCAACGGGTTACCAATGCCAATGATTCCACTCGATGGCGCGATAGCGAAAATCCCGTTTTACTACTATATGCTCGCGATAATGGTCCTTTGTATTTTAATGACCTATTTCATCAAACACTCAAAGTTTGGGTTGGGCTTGCGGGCTATCTCTCAAGATGAGACCAAAGCAGAAGTCGCCGGAATTCCGACACGAATGTACAAGATCCTGGCATTCGGCTTAAGTGGTTTGTTCATCGGAATGTCAGGTGCAATTTACGGATACTCGCTCACATATCTGCGGCCTTCCATTTTCCTTACAGTGGCAATCGGGACAGGTATTGTATTGAATACCATTCTGGGTGGAAAAGGGACTGTCAGTGGGCCAGTGATCGGTGCTGCAATTATGTTGGCAGTAAATGAGTTTGTTGTATCGAAACTTGGTGCAACTGAACTGAACATTGTAGTTACCGGGTTGATTCTCATTTTTGTCTTGTTGTTTTTCCCGGATGGAATTGTGGGTTCCTTGCGAAACAGGGGTACATTACCAACATTCCTTGACTGGGATTAATCCAAAGAATGACCCTTGTATTCACGATTTATCATGAATGAGGTGGTATGGAAAAGAAAATGAAAGTAGCAATTATTACTGGATCTGGCAGGGGGATAGGGCGGGGGATCGCAGTTCAACTTGCAAAAGCAGGTTGGAAAATTGTGATTAATGACATCGGTAATCCTGATCCACCTGCTGAAACCCTTGATCTTGTCAAGAAAGAAGGTTCTGACGGGTTGATTGTTTTGGCAAATATCACCGTTGCGGCTGACCGCCAGAGGATCGTAGATGAAACGATTAACAAATTTGGCCAGATCGATCTATTGGTCAATAATGCCGGGATTGGACCGCGTGTGAGAATGGATATGCTCGAAATCGGCGAAGACAGCATGAATGAAGTATTGGCTGTCAATGCAATTGGTCCATATTTTCTCACCCAACTCGTTTCAAAAAGAATGATCTCCCTGATCGCGGAAAAGAAAATCGAGTCTGGAAAAATTGTGAATATTGGCTCGATCAGCGCTTACACAAGCAGTACCAGCCGCGCAGAGTATTGTGTTTCCAAGGCCGCCGTGGCAATGAACACACTGCTCTACGCAGATCGCCTTGCCAGTGAAAGCATCAATGTATACGAAATTCGGCCGGGAATTATCCAGACACCATTGACCGAAATTGTAAAAGACAAGTACGACAAGTTGATTGCAGAAGGAATTCTGCCAATTAAGCGTTGGGGTCAGCCTGAAGATATTGGAAAAGCCATCGTCGCTATTGCTGAGGATTGCCTGCCGTATTCTACTGGACAGATCATAGATGTAGATGGCGGATTCCATCTTCACCGGTTATAGAGGTTAAATGAAAAAAATCGTCACTTTTGGTGAAATCATGCTCCGCCTTTCACCCCCGAACCAACAGAGATTTGGGCAGGCGAGAACGTTTGACGCTACTTATGGAGGGGGTGAATCCAATGTGGCAGTTTCCCTTTCCAATTACGGTATGGAAACGGAATTTGTAACGCGTGTGCCCAAAAATGATCTGGGCGAGGCATGTCTTCAGTATCTTCGCCAATATAATGTGGGGACGCATCACATTTTACGGGGAGGTAACCGCTTGGGGGTCTATTTCCTTGAAAATGGGGCAGTCATGCGTGGTAGCCAGGTCATTTACGATCGTGCCGATTCTTCATTTTCAACCGTTTCCACGGGAATGTTTGATTGGACTGCCATCTTTAAAGATGCGGGTTGGTTCCATTGGACCGGGATTACTCCAGCGGTCTCTTCTGGTGCAGCAACAGTCTGCCTTGAGGCTGTCAAGGCTGCCAGCCAAATGGGGATTATCGTTTCATGTGATCTGAACTTTCGCGCGAAACTATGGAAATGGGGAAAAACGCCGTCAGAAGTGATGAGCGAGCTGGTTTCCTATTGTGATGTCGCGATCGGAAATGAGGAAGACGCGGAAAAAGTATTTGGTATTAAGGCACCGGAAACAGACATCAAGAAGGGGAATGTATCTGCAGAAAAATATAAATATGTTTGCGAAGCACTTGCGCAAAAATTCCCCAAGCTCAATGCGATCGCCATCACCTTAAGAAGTTCAATCTCTGCTTCGCACAACACCTGGAGCGGCATTCTTTGGCAATCTGGAAAAACCTATACAGGTCCTATTTACGACGTGACCCACATTGTAGATAGAGTTGGCAGTGGGGATAGCTTTATGGGTGGCTTAATCTATGGATTAAATACTTACCCAGGAGATCCTCAGAAATCTTTAGACTTTGCTGTTGCTGCCTCAGCCCTTAAGCACACCGTAATTGGAGATTTCAACCTGGTCACGGTTGCCGAAGTTGAAAAACTAATGACAGGGGATGGATCTGGTCGTGTTAGTCGTTAAATATTAAAATTGAGGAAAACCATATGTCAAAATACTCTCGCTTAAAAGTTCTCAACACCATGATCGAAACCGGAATGGTACCTGTTTTTTACCATCCCGATATTCAGATGGCAATATCTGCGGTTGACGCCTGCAAAACAGGTGGAGGCCATTGTTTTGAGTTTACCAATAGGGGAGATTTGGCGCATGAAGTCTTTAAAGAACTGGTCGTCCATTTTAAATCCGATGATCGGGTGATTTTAGGAGCGGGATCGATCATTGACCCTGCTACGGCGGCATTGTATATCCAGTTAGGTGCAAACTTTATTGTTGGTCCTGTTTTAAATCCCGATGTGGCGCGGGTCTGTAATCGCAGAAAAGTAGCCTATATTCCGGGATGCGGTTCAACCTCCGAAATATCAAATGCCGAAGAACTCGGCGTGGAAATCTGCAAGATCTTCCCCGGTGAGGCGATTGGTGGTCCGGGATTTGTTAAAGATGTCCTCGGTCCAATGCCTTGGGCACGATTAATGCCAACGGGCGGGGTGGATACCACAGAAGAAAGCATTACAACCTGGTTTAAAGCAGGCGTTGCTTGTGTGGGGATGGGCAGCAAGCTTTTTACCAAAGAATCCATTAGTTCAGGGAACTTTGGGCTGATCACCGAAAAAGTCCGCCAGGTATTGGAATGGATTCTAAAAGTCCGTTCCGGAAAATCTCCGATCTCATAACAAGGCAAAGAAATGAAAAAAATATACCCGCACATCGCGCGCATGAAAACGTTTGAGGATTTCAAAAACCATGTTGATTCGTTAAATCTTCACATACCGATGGATCAAAAAATAATTCTGGCTCCTAGGGGACCCCTTGCAAACCCTTATCTCTTTAAGGATGGAACAAAGATCGGAAATCGGTTTTGCATCCAGCCGATGGAAGGTTGGGATGCAGCAACAGATGGCCGACCGACAGATCTCGTTTTCCGCCGGTGGAAAAACTTTGGCCTTAGTGGTGCAAAGCTCATCTGGGGTGGAGAAGCTGCGGCAGTAAGACCTGACGGACGCGCGAATCCCAACCAATTGATGATTCTTGATGAAACGATGAAGGAAATTGAAACTTTAAGGCAGGCTTTGGTAAATGAACACAAGCATCACTTTGGGCAGGTAAATGACCTTATGGTGGGGCTGCAGCTCACTCATTCGGGTCGTTTCTGCCGCCCGAATATCAAGACCAAACTTGAACCTAAGATTTTATATCATCATCCTTTGTTGGACAAGATTTTTAATCTTGATCCGGAATACCCGGTTTTAACTGATGAAGAAATTGTTGATCTGATCGGTTACTACATTAGGGCTGCGAAACGTGCGCAGACTATTGGCTTTGATTTTGTGGATATAAAACACTGCCACGGCTACCTCGGGCATGAATTTTTGAGCGCAGTAAATCGCCCTGGAAATTACGGTGGTAGTTTTGATAATCGCACACGCTTTATGCGGGAAATAATATCCGGGATTAAAAGGGATTGCCCGGGATTGAAGATTGGTGTGCGTTTCAGCAGTTTTGATATGCCTCCCTTCCGGCCTGACGAAGAAAATGTCGGTCAGATGATGGAATACCATGATGAAAATGGAAAATATCCCTATGCATTCGGCGGTGATCCTGATACGCTGGGAGCAATCAAACTGGACGAACCGAAAGCCTTGATGAAAATGATGGAGGCTAACGGGGTTGAGTTGGTTAACTTCTCAGCTGCCAGCCCCTATTACAATCCTCATCTCACGCGGCCGGCTTATTATCCACCATGCGACGGTTACCTGCCGCCTGAAGACCCGATCGTGGGGGTGGCACGGCACATCCAGGTTGCAGCCGAATTAAAATCTGCTGCACCGGGTCTGCTCACTGTCGGTTCGGGATACAGCTACCTGCAGGACTGGATTCCTAATGTGGCACAAGCTGTTGTCAGCCAAAAGAAAATCGATTTTGTAGGTCTGGGACGCTCAACCCTTTCTTATCCCGGTTTGCCTGCAGATGTGCTTGCCGGCAAAACATTGACCCGGAATCATATTTGCCGAACGTTTAGTGATTGCACAACAGCTCCGCGTAAGGGGTTGGTTTCCGGTTGCTACCCATTGGATGATTTTTACAAGCAACGGCCGGAAGCTGAGGAAGTAAAAAGGATTAAGAAGTCACTTTAACTCCATTCAGGTTTCTCTACGAGGAGAATTGAATTGAAAGTTGTCACCTTCGAAAAAGCGGTTAGTTACATCCATAACGGAGATACAGTCTTAATTGGCGGATCTGGCGGTGGTCATGCCATTCCTGAAGCCTTAATAGTTGCGCTGGAACAAAGATACCTCAAGGAAAACAATCCAAAAAATATCACTCTGCTTCATCCTGTTGGCGTTGGTGATAATATCAGCCAGGGAGTCGGGCATTTAGCCCACCCCGGTTTGGTTAAACGCATCGTTACAGGGGCACTAGTTAATAGTCCGGCGTTTCAGGTACGTGCGGATGAAGACACTGTGGAAGCGTATACCCTCCCGCAGGGTGCTCTTTCGGAATTGATGAGAGAAATGGCTGCAGGACGACCCGGCTTGTTTTCTCAAGTTGGGCTGCATACCTTTGTTGATCCCAGGATCAACGGTGGCAGGCAAAGTAAATGCGCTGTCGAAGATCTGGTTGAACTAAAGGTTATCGATGGAAAAGAGTGGATATTTTACAAGCCATATCAAGTTGATATTGCTTTTCTAAGGGGAACGACAGCTGATGAAGACGGCAATGTGACCATGGAAAGGGAAGCTATTTTTGGTGAAATGCTCTCCATGGCGCAAGCCGCCCATCGAAATGGCGGAATTGTCATTGTCCAGGTGGCACGTATCGCCCAGCGGGGAACCCTGGCGGCCAAAAATGTAAAAATTCCCGGCATGTTGGTGGACCTCGTTGTTGTTGACCCCCATCAAAGGCAAACGTATCAAATGGAGTATAGTCCCGCATATGCGGGAGAAATTAAAGTTCCCTTGGATGAAATTACCCCGCTTCCTCTTGATCCGCGGAAGATCATTGCCAGGCGCGCAGCCCTTGAATTATCCCCCGGCGCAATTTGCAACCTCGGTTCTGGGGTCTCCACAGGTATCGCTGCGATTGCTGCCGAGGAAGGGATTGTGGATAGTATCGTGTTGACTAATGAACAGGGATTAATTGGTGGAGTGCCTTCGGCAGACGCCGGGGCGGCGGTCAATTACACCTCGATCATTGACCAACCCTATCAGTTTGATTTTTATGATGGGGGAGGACTGGACCTGGCATTCCTCTCATTTGCCCAGGTGGATAAAGTTGGGAACGTGAATGTGAGCCGTTTTAATGGGCACATCATTGGTGTGGGGGGGTTCATTAACATCAGCCAATGCGCCAAAAAAGTGATCTTCAGCGGTACATTCACTGCCGGAAACCTCGAGATGAGCTGGCCGGGTGGAAAAACTGTCATCCATAAAGAAGGAAAACATAAAAAATTCCCGGCGATGGTTGAACAGGTTTCTTATAGCGGACCATTTGCTGAAGAACGCGGACAGGAAGCACTCTACATAACTGAGCGAGCGGTATTCAGAAGGGGTAAAGAAGGGATCGAACTCATCGAGATTGCTCCGGGTATAGATGTTGACCGGGATATTCTCGCCCATATGGATTTTCGGCCAGGAATTTCATCTGATTTGAAATTGATGGATGAACGAATATTCCTGGATAAACCGATGGATTTGGCAGCTGATCTGGCGACTAAACGGGCAGTCAATATTCCAAAACGTCTTCAGGAGTAAGGTTAAATTATGTCCACAAAAAATCCCATGTCAATCGAACCCGCTGAAGAAACTGATGCCGTCCAGGTTTCTAAGTCTAAAGATGGAGTTGCCTTGATCACCATTGTGTCTGAACCTCTGGGGGTCTTAAGGCATTCTGTTAAACGTGCGCTGATGCGTGTGATCTCGGAACTTGAGACTGATGATGCGGTCAGGTGTGCAGTATTAACCGGAGTAGGTAAGGCGTTTTCTGTTGGTTCGGATATCAATGATTTTAGCCAGGAAGTTGGCTGGCTTCTCGAAAATGATTATTGGGAATCGGCCTTGAACCAGGTGTTGGAAGATGCCCGTTTTCCGATCATTGCTGCTTGTAACGGGCATGCCCTAGGAGGGGGCGCGGTTCTGGCTTTGGCATGCGATTTTCGCATTGCGGCTGAAAGTGCCCTGTTTGGTTTTCCGGAGGTTAAGGTCGGTGCCTTCGCCTCGGGGAGTGGTACCCAGAGGTTGCCAAGATTGGTAGGACGAGGCAGGGCGATGGAGTTGCTTTTAACAGGCCGGATCATAAAGGCCCAGGAAGCTCTCGAGGTTGGATTGGTGGAATTTGTTTTCCCTGACCCAATCTTCATGGAAGAAACCATGATAATTGCAGCTACTATTGCGTCGTATTCTGGCCTGGTAACCGCGGCCACCAAGAAATGTGTGAACGTCGGATTGATTGAAGGATTCGAAAAAGGATTGGCAGCTGAAAGTGATCTCAGAGTAAAGACTGGCCGGGGAGCCGATGCAATAGAAGGTCGAGCCGCGTTTCTCGAAAAGCGTCCCCCGAAATATAACAAACCCTAACCCTGGAGGAACACATGCGTCTACTCTCATATCAATCCAGGGGTCAGGTACGTTCTGCCCGTTTGATTGAGGGATTTGGTTTTGACCTTAACACTTCCACAACTCTTTATTTGGAGAATAATCCCTCCATTACTCCGCTTACCAAAGAGTTGCCAACGCAACTGGAGGAGTGGCTTTTACTTGGACCTGAAGGGTTAAAGTCTGTTCGGGAAGCGACAGATTGGGCACAAAGTCTCATCCTCAAAAACGAAATAGATGCAGAGGTGGTCCGCTTCGATATCAGTCACGTTTCTCTGCTGGCTCCGATACCCCGTCCCGGTAAGGTCATCTGTATCGCAGGAAATTTTCCCGCACCCGGAAAAATGGATAAACCAGAATACCCAACGGTTTTTCTGAAACCGTCTGGTAGTGTGATCGGGAACGGGCAGGCTGTAGTGATCCCCCAAGTAGCCGCCAATCTTGCTTATGAAGTTGAACTCGCTGTGGTGATTGGCAAACGTTCTCGAAACCTAATGCAGGACGAATTGGATGCTGCGATTGCGGGGTATACCATCGCCAATGATATTGGCGACAGGATGTTAGAAAAGCGCACCTCCCAGTGGACCACTGGTAAGATGTTTGACACTTTTACGCCTATGGGACCGCAATTAATTACTCCCGATGAACTGGTTGATACAGGTAATTTATCAATGTTCACCAGGGTGAATGGTCAACTGCTGCAAACAGGGAATACTGCTCATATGTTTTTTGATGTTAAAGAATTGGTTCGCTATCTATCGACGTTGACTACACTTGAGGTGGGTGATGTCATTCTCACAGGGAGCCCAAAACTGATGGGTGGCAATCCCAACCCGATATGGAATTTATCCCCTGGAGATGATGTTGAAGTGAGTATTGATAAATTAGGTGCGCTTATTAACCCTGTCAAATCAGAAGAGGGAATA
Source organism: uncultured Anaerolinea sp. (assembly GCA_964533735.1). Classification (GTDB taxonomy): domain Bacteria; phylum Chloroflexota; class Anaerolineae; order Anaerolineales; family Anaerolineaceae; genus UBA6107. Next base: position 122,674 of record CAZHMD010000007.1, read on the forward strand.
AATTGATGAAAACATACAAAATGGCGTTCATTCCGGAACCCAAAAAGATAGAGTGGCGGGAAATACCTTTGAGGCAACCCGGTACAGAAGAAGTCATGATTAAAGTGAAGGCCGCTGCAATTTGCGGAAGTGATCTTCACCTTTTCAAAGGTAAACACCCATCAGCCGCCTTGCCTGCAGCCGTCGGTCATGAAATGGCTGGAGAAGTGGTTAAGTGTGGAAAGGAGGTTACACGTTGCAAAGAAGGCGACAGGGTAACCGTAGAACCGGTGATTGCATGTGGAGAGTGTCACTTCTGTTTAAGAGGACAGTACAATCTCTGCGAGCGAATCAGTTTTCAGTATCGTAAAGGACAGGGAGCATTTGCAGATTATTTTTATGCACCGGAACATCGGGTTTATAAACTCCCTGAAAATGTCACCTTTCAGGAAGGTGCCCTGGTTGAACCTTGTTCCGTGGCGTTGCACGCTGTAAAAACAAGCCGTATAAGAATTGGTCAAACAAGCGCTGTCATTGGAGCTGGCGCAATTGGGATTTTGTTATCCAAAATCGTTGGCAATCTTACCGGGGTTAAACCGTTTGTCACAGATTTGAATGCCTCCAGAGTAAAAAAAGCCATTGAAATGGGATCTTTCGACACTTCCAATTGGGCTAGGGATGAATTTACCGATTGTGTAATTTCTCTGACGAACAACCTGGGCGTTGACGCTGTTTTTGAGGCAGTGGGTGTTGAGACAACGCTGAATCAAGCCATGCAAACTGTAAGAAAGGGCGGCAGAATCACATTGCTGGGCATTTTTGAAGATCCAACCCCGAAAATCCCTGTCAACTTGTTTGTCCAAAAGGAAATATCAGTAACCGGTTCTCAAGGATACGCTTGGGATTTCCAGGATGCCATCAATATGATCTCCTCCGGGCAAGTCGAAGTTCACAAGTTGATTACGAACCAATTGCCGATTAGTAAGTTGCAATCTGGTTTTGACTCGCTCATGGTATCTGGAAATGAACAAATAAAAGTCGTATTTAATCTTGATTAGAAATTTACACGGGTGAATTATGATCATTGACACATTACCAGAATCGCAGTTACTCTACCCGCTTCATCCTACTTTTGAACAGGCTTTTACTTTCCTTCGATCAACAGATCAGACCACTTTACCCACTGGCAGAATTAATATTGACGGTGATGCCATTTACGCATTAGTTCAGGAGTACCAGACAAAACCCGTGGACCAGGGGAAATGGGAATCGCATCAACGCTATATTGATATCCAATACATTGTTACTGGAGAGGAACTCATCAATTACCAAAATCTCTCTTCAATGAAGTTGGGCAATTATGATTCAGAACGCGATTTTCAATCCATGACCGGGGAAGGGCAATTGGTCGAACTCTCAGCCGGTTCGTTCATGGTTTTCTTTCCTCAGGATGCGCATATGCCCGGGTTAGCGAAGAACACCTCCTCATTGGTAAAGAAGGTTGTGGTCAAGTGCCGGGTGTAACTGGAACCCCCCCGCGGTGGTGACCACGAGACAAGCCACATCCTGGATCAGTTGTTGTAAAGTTTCGGTATAAAAATAAAAAAAGGTATCTTGTAAGATGCCTTTCTGGTTATTGTCCATAATAAGCATTTTCGCCGTGTTTTCGGAGGAAATGTTTGTCGAGAAGCTCTTTTTGCATCGGTGAGAGGTCCGGGTTGAGCCCGAGTGCATGAAACTGCATAAAGGCAACCTCCTCCAGAACTACAGCGGTTTCAACAGCCTGCCTGGGTGTTTTCCCCCAGCAGAAAGGACCATGGTTTTGAAAAAGAACCGCGGGGATCGCATTGGCATCAAGGGACTTGAATGTCTCAATGATCACTTTACCTGTCTCTTTCTCGTAATTACCAGTGATCTCAGAAGGGGTTAATTGTCTCGTGCAGGGAATCGTGCCGTAGAAATGATCCGCATGCGTTGTGCCCGTGGGCTCAATCGGTTTCCCTGCTTGTGCAAAACTTGTCGCCCAGCGGCTGTGAGTGTGCACAATCCCGCCAATGTGCGGAAACGCCTTATACAATTCCAGATGAGTCGCTGTATCAGAAGAAGGCTTAAACTTGCCCTCAACCACAATCCCTTCGAAATCGACAATCACCATATCCTCTGCAGTCAACTCCGCATAGCTAACGCCGGATGGTTTGATGGCTATCAAACCTGTGTCCCGGTCTATCCCCGAGACATTACCCCAGGTGAAGGTGACCAAACCGTATTCAGGCAAAAGCAAATTGGCTTCCAGCACTTGTTGTTTTAATCCTTCCAACATACTACCTCAGCTTCCACAATAGATCGTTAACCCGGAGTTCCTTTTTCAATTCTTCTGTCGTGGTGTTGTCTGTGAGGTGAACGAATTCGATATCCATCATCTCTGCCCAATCTTCAAGCATCCTTGGATTTGCATCGTAGGTCAGCACAGTATGGTGAGCACCTCCAGCGGTGATCCATTGGCGGATACCTTCACGAAGATTCGGCAGTATTTTCCACATCACCCTGGCGACAGGCAGGTTGGGCATTTCCATGATTGGTTTGACACACTCGATGTCCTGCACAATGAGACGGAGTCTCCCACCCATATCGATTAGTGATATCACAACTGCCATGCCTGGGTGCCCTTCGAATACAAGCCGGGCTGGTGCATCCTTGCCCCCGATTCCAAGTGGGTGCACTTCGACATGCGGCTTGGTTGCTGCGACAGAAGGGCATACTTCGAGCATGTGTGCGCCAAGAGAGTATTCATTATCTTTCTCGTAATGGTAGATGTAATCCTCCATAAAGGAAGATCCGCCTTTGAGATCTTGCGTCATGGCTTTGATGATAATTAACATGGCAGCTGTCTTCCAATCACCCTCCGCGCCGTAGCCGTAACCTTTGGACATTAGGTGTTGCGTGGCCAGCCCAGGAAGCTCTTCCATACCCCATAGATCCTCAAAAGTATTGGTGTATGCTTCCGCGTGCTCCCTTTGGAGGATGCGCTCGATGGCGATCTCTTCTTTTGCCTGATAATTTACTGCATGGAAATCGTCGATGTCGAGCTTGTAAGCTGATTTATAATCATCTACCTTCGCCTTAATTTCTTCATCTGTGACCTTATTGATCTCTTTAACAAGTTCACCCACTGGCCAGGTGTTTACTTGCCAGCCCAATTTGATTTGCGTTCCAACTTTATCCCCCTCGGTGACTGCCACTTCGCGCATGTTGTCACCGAAGCGGATGACAGACAGGTTTTGACTGACCTTGTATCCTACTGCGGCACGCATCCATTCGCCGAGCTCCTTGAGGACTTCTTCATCCTGCCAGTGACCGACGACTACTTTCCTGCTCAGGCGCATTCTCGCTCCGATGAACCCGTGCTCTCGGTCGCCGTGCGCCGCTTGATTGAGGTTCATGTAGTCCATGTCGATTTCCTCGTTGGGAATATCCACATTGTACTGGGTTGCAAAATGACAATATGGCTTTAGTAATAGGTTGAGCCCGTTGATCCACATCTTGGAAGGGGAGAAGGTGTGGCACCAAGAGACCATTCCTGCACACTTGTCATCGTAATTCGCCTCTTTGACGATCGATGTGACTTCTTCATTCGATTTGATTGTCCCCTTGTAAACGAATTTGCACGGATTATTGCTATTGGAATCGATGAATGCGGCTATTTCCATCCCATGTTTTGCCACATTATCCAGAACTTCTGATCCATATAATAGTTGTGAGCCGACTACAAACCAGATTTCCTGCTCTCTTAGATTTATCATGTCATATACTCCAATTTGGAACCGCTTAGATAGTTCTACTTTTTATTTCAAAACATCCACGGCTGTACGTTCAATGATTAGTCCCTTTTTATAGCGTTCCATGAACGCCATAAATCCTTCGACATCTACTTGATCGGGGGCGATTGTGATACTGTTTTCTGCCGCAAATACTCTGTTAGAAAGAAAAGCTTCCAGAGGTTCATTCTCGGATTTTTGGATCATGTAGGATGCAAGGATTGCAATCCCCCATGCCCCTCCTTCGTCTGCGGTTTCCATCACGGAAACTGGCACGTTCATCGCTGCGGCCATGATTTTTTGCCCTACATCCTTTGTTTTGAAAAAACCTCCGTGCCCAAAGATCCGATCGATCTTAACTTGTTCCTGTTCAAAAAGGATATCCATCCCAATCTTCAATGCACCCAGCGCTGAGTATAGATGGACACGCATGAAGTTCGCCAGTGTGAAGCGGCTTTCGGGGGTGCGTACGAACATCGGTCGACCCGCCTCAAATTGAGTGATATGTTCACCAGAAAGATAATTGTAGGCAAGGAGATCACCGCAATCCACTTCGCCCTCGAGCGCTTTTTGGTACAGCATTTCGAACAACCTGGTGGGGCTAATCTCCACGCCAAGCGCTAGGGTGAATTCATGGAATAGTTCCACCCATGCATTTATGTCTGAGGTGCAGTTGTTGCAGTGCACCATGGCAACCGGTTTGCCTGTGGGTGTGGTCACCAGGTCGATTTCAGGATAACCCTTCGATAATGCTTTCTCCAGAACGATCATGGCAAAAACAGAGGTTCCTGCCGACACATTTCCAGTTCTCTCTGCAACGCTGTCCGTCGCCACCATACCGGTTCCTGCATCCCCCTCAGGCGGACAAAGTGGAATACCTGCATGGATTCTTCCTGTTGGATCGAGCAGCAGTGCCCCTTCTTTGGTAAGAACGCCGGCTGCCTCACCTGCGGTAAGGACAGTGGGGAGTATTTCCGCTAGTTTCCAGGGGATTTTTTTTGATCTGATGCGGTCATTAAACAGGTCGATCATATGAGCGTCATAGTTGTAAGTCTTACCATCAATCGGGAACACTCCCGAAGCTTCACCAATTCCCAACACTTTTTGACCCGTAAGCTTCCAGTGGACGTAACCTGCCAGAGTCGTCAGATAGTTGATGCTCTGTATATGAGGTTCTTTGTTCAATATCGCCTGGTAAAGGTGGGCGATGCTCCAGCGTTGAGGGATGTTGAACCTGAAAAGGTCAGTGAGCTCCTTTGCCGCTATTTCGGTCATCGTGTTTCGCCAGGTTCGAAAAGGAACAAGCTGGTTATCGTTCTTATCGAAAGCCAAATAGCCGTGCATCATCCCGCTAAAGCCAATCGCCCCAATGGATTGAATCGAAATGTTGTACTTCTCAAAAACCTCATCATACAAGTTACGATAGCTGTTTTGTAAGCCTGTCCAAACATCCTCAAGGGCATACGTCCAGATGCCATTTTCGTAGCGGTTTTCCCAATCATGGCTTCCCGACGCGATTGGTGTATGCTGCTTATCGATCAATATCGCTTTAATCCGGGTCGAGCCAAACTCGATCCCAAGAACGGTCTTTCCACTCTCAATTTCTTCTTGGATGGCTTTTCGATCACTGCTCATAATGTTTTTTCCAAAACTATTCTTCCTCTGCCTGATTGTTATTATTTGTCTGTAATGTCGATGACATGGCTGACAAAATACTTTGATTGCCTTGTCTCCACGCTAGCCAAAACATAAAGTCCTGTTACATCGCCCGGAACACTAACGGTTGTGGTCCATTCCGCGGTGCCTTTAGGAAGGGCAATTGTTGCTTCAGCGATGGAAGGGTCTTCATATAAACCATAGATTACCCCATCGTTGCCTACTACCGGAGGAATACCAATGTGAACATAATTCGGGTAATCACTCGGATTCTCAGCCATCCAGAATAATTCAAGTCCGCTATCGGTCCGTTGAACATCAGTAAGAATCAGTGAAAAACTATTGATAGCACTTATTTTGTCACCAATTTTTTCGATTAACCCTGCCACAGGTGTGGAAACTGGATATTGGATATTATTGTCAACCTGGTCAAGATCCAGCGTCATCGTAGCATTAACTGGCACTGAAGGAATATGAAGATCATAAGCCCCGGTAATGTAGGAATAATCAATTGAAAGTTTTGCTCCCGCGGGATCTGCAAGGCCTGGGCAATCAACATAAAGAAGTTGGGTTATTGGTTCTTTTCTTGTGCCTGAAGTGTAACCTCTCACCTGAAACCCGGGGGCTAATCGTGTTTCACCGGTGCCAACAATCAGTTTCTCGCAATTTGTCTTTTGCTCTTTGCTGGAAAGCATAATTGCAGGTTTGTTTGCAGCAGCATTCATTGCACTCCAGGCCTGGGTATCATTCTTTATCGCGATTTCAATTCGCCAATCGCCTGTTTCAGTTTTTTGGATATTTGTTGCAACGCCAGTCCAGCCAAGAGTTGCTGTCGAGGTCGGAGTCGCCTTTAGATCAGCTGGTACAACGATGTAAGCGCAAGCTGGACTTATCAGCGCCAAAATGATTAGTAGAAGGAATACTTTTTTCTTACCCATCTTCTTTCTCCGTTTCAAAATTCAACACATAAGTCAGATTCCTAATTGTATGCTCCCGATTTACGAACCGCTAAGGGGTAAATTTTGGAAGGAGGGTATTAAACTTTCCGTTGATCAGCCAATACTCCGATGGAGCATCCGTTCCGCCATCTACAGCTTCCACTGTCTTCTCCTGACCCTCATAAACCACACTGGTGAAATAGTGATAACAGACGCCGCACGGGAGGTGAGAAGTCGAATACATATTGTCGGTGAACCATCTCTGCTCGACAATAAACGTGAGTAATTCTTGTACTTCTTGTGGATCAACCTGCTTCTCGATCTGCTGCGAGCCATTATCACCCACGATATTTCCGTCCGGGTAAATGGCATATAACTCATCGACGCAATTGGCGCCGCCGTTTCTCTCGTAGGTTATGACAGCACCGTCTTCTACCATCTTAGCTGCTTGTTCTTGCCGGAAAGGTTTTAACTGGCAAGCAGCATCCGCCACCGGTTTTTGGAACAGGTTAATTGAGAGAATGATCAAGCCAATTATCACCACAGCACCCATACCGTAGACAAACGCCCGTCGATTTCGTTTCAATCGATTTTCTTTATTGGTAGATTTTTGTCCGATTTTTAAATTGGCAAAAAAGGCTTGAATACCGATGAAGATAAGCGTAATTACTCCAACTACAATCAGTGTCCACCAGGAAATGAGTTTTCCCTGGATTTGGATCATCGTTTGAATAAGGATGGTAATTAATGTGCCAAACACAGCTCCAAACACATAACCCTGACCGCCAGTGAGCGCTGTACCGCCGATCACCACAGCAGCGATGACCGTCATCTCCAGGCCGTTACCGTACATGCCATGTCCGGACCCGGTATAAATGCTCAACAAAATACCAGCCAGCGCTGAACAGAAGCCGTTTATGGTGTAGACCATCAACTTGGTGCGGTTGACCGGCAGCCCCATCAACCTGGCAGCTTGTTCGTTAGCTCCATTGTTGCCGCCCATGGCATAAACTGTTCTACCAAAACGAGTGAACTGGGCAACCAGAATTGCTGTAATAAATACGATCATAGCGATGATTACCGAGGGGGTGATATAAGCACCTTTTTGAGCTACGATGTCACTTAAGCCGGGGATCAATATTTTGGTCCTGGAAAGAATTTCATACGTTCGATTGTCAATAGCGATGGAATTATTGCTGATGAAGTAGGCCAAGCCGCGGCCGATCCACATACCTGCGAGAGTGCCGATAAAAGGTTGTACCTTCAAATAGGTGATGAAATATCCCATGATAGCGCCCATGAGGGTACCAATGCCCAGCATTAACAGCATCACCACCCAGGGATTCCAACCGATTCGCAGTAGTGACGCCGATGCTGTGGTGACCAGGGGTACGATCCCGGCAACAGAAAGATCAATGCCACCTGAGATGACCACCAATGTCTCACCGATCACGGCAACCAACAGGTAGGGTGTTTGGTTGAAAAGATTAAGAAACACCTGCTTGTCTCTCATCCCCGGGAGATAAATCGCGCCAATTGAGTAAGCAATAACAAATAATATGATTGTGGCAGCAAGTGGAAGGAGACGCCTGTATTTGTTAATAAAGGTGTTAATCATCTGCCTCATGATTTCACCTCCTTGATCCGTTTCTGCCTTGTGATCTTCTGGAGAAATTCTTGAGCTTGTTGTGAATAGAGGAGGATAAGCAGAATAACGACCACACCTTTGACTGCTAAGAGCGAATTGGCGCTAACCCCAACTGCGTACATGGTGGTGGTTACAGCCTGCATCACAATTCCACCGATCGCGCTGCCCATCAGTGAGAATCGACCGCCTTGTCCCATTAAGGTACCGCCGATCACAACCGCCAGGATGGCATCCAACTCAAGGTTCAAGCCAAGGCTGCTGGCGTCGGATGTACTGATATTCGAAGTATCGATGATCCCGGCAACCCCTGCACAAAAACCGCAAAAGATATAGGCAAATAATTTCACCTTTTTTTCGTTTATTCCACTAAAAAGACTGGAGCGTGCGTTAACTCCCACCGATTCTATGAATAAACCGATGGAGGTTCTGCGGGCTATTAACCAGGATAAGATGAATAAAATGACGACGATGTAAAATGCAAAAGGCAGGATAAGCCATCCATGCCCGATATATACAAAGGGTTTGTAAAAAATTTGTATTTTTTGCGAATTTGTTATCAGCTGCGCGATTCCGCGACCAGAAATCATCAGGATCAATGTCGCCACCATGGGTTGTATCTTTCCGTAGGATACGAGTAACCCATTCCAGAGCCCACAGAATATGGCAACTACCAGGGGAAGCAGAATGACTAACCAGAATGGATTGTTACTAAAGGTTGGGTCATTTTGAATACCAGACAGTGAGGTGCCGGTTATAAATGGATTGATGAGGAGAGCTGCCACCGAGGATACAATAGCCATTATTGCCCCTACCGATAAGTCCACTCCACCTGTGGCGATTACAAAGGTCATGCCAATAGATAATGCGACAACCGGGATGCTGTTGCGCAGGATATCGATCAGGCTGCCGTAAAGATGACCTTGCTGGAAAGTGATCCGATAGAAATTTGGAATGAAGATTAGATCAAATAAAAGAATTATCACCAGGGCAACTAAAGGAAAGAAAAGTTTACTTTCTGTGATTTTTCTCCAATTTTTAACCGGCATGGATTGTCTCATGATTCACTCCCTGCAATCGCGTGCATGATCTTTTCCTCTGTCACATCGCCTGGAAACTCAGCTACTTTCTTCTTGTCCCGCAGGACAATGATGCGATGGCTGGTGCGAAGAACCTCTTCCAACTCTGAAGAGATGAACATGCAGGATTTCCCCTCTTCAGCCAGGGTGAGTATCAGTTTTTGAATTTCAGCCTTCGAGCCAACATCGATACCGCGGGTGGGTTCGTCAAGGATCAAAAGTTGGGGATTCGTGGCTAGCCAGCGTGCCAGGATCACTTTTTGCTGGTTACCACCACTTAAATTTTTAACAGGTTGATCGGCAGAGGGAGTTGCGATATTCAATAATTCGATATATTTATCAGCAATCTTATATTGCTCGGTCAGACTCAAATACTTGATCCAACCAAGGTTGGCTTGCATGGCCAGGATAATATTTTCCCTGATCGTCAATTCTCCGAGGATACCTTCATCTTTACGATCTTCCGGGCATAAAGCCACACCCCGCGCTATTGAATCGAGAGGGGAGAACCGGTCTATTTGTTGACCATTCATAACTAATGAGCCAGTCTCAGGTTTTTCAAGACCAAAAATAAGCTCAGCCATTTCGGTTCTCCCTGAACCAAGCAAACCAGCCAGACCTATTACCTCCCCGGCATGTAATTCGAGATCAAAAGGTTCGATGTCTCCATTTCGGCCAAGTGCTCTTGCCTGGAGCAAAGTTTCACCACTGATATATTTTCCTGCCTCGGATTTTACCTTTGACATATCTTCATATTCGGTCAAACTTCGACCGATCATTTTCTTGATTAATTCCAAACGGGGGAGGGCTGACGTAACATAAGTTCCAACCAGTTTCCCATTTCGTAGGACTGTGATTCTGTCAGCTACTTCATAGACTTGATCTAAAAAATGGGTAATGAAAATAATACCCATGCCTTCGTTCTTTAATTTACGCATCACCCCAAATAGTTGCTCAGTTTCATGAGTTGTGAGGCTTGAGGTAGGCTCGTCTAAAATCAGGATGCTTGCGGATGATATTTCTAGTGCGCGCGCAATGGCTGCCATTTGTTGTATCGCGACTGAACATGAACCCAGGGTGAGCGTTACATCAATGTTGATGTCCAATCTTTGGAGGATTTGTTTCGCCTTGGCGTTCATCCTCTTCCAGTCGATGCTTCCCCATTTCATAGGTTCGCGGCCAATGAGGATGTTTTCTGCGATCGTTAATTGAGGGCAGAGATTTACTTCCTGGTATACCGTGCTGATACCGAGTGATTGTGCATGTTGAGGAGATCTTATGGAAATAATTTGATTGTGTACAGTGATCGTTCCAGAATCCGGTTGATTAACACCAGTCAGTACTTTGATCAGGGTTGATTTACCAGCTCCATTTTCACCGATCAGGGCATGAATCTCACCTCTCTTGAGTGAAAAATCAACATTTTCAAGAGCTTGTACGCCTGGAAAGGATTTGCATATTCCTCTCATGATCACTATATCAATTTCTGACTCGACCATATGTTTCCTTAATCTGTAGCTAATGCTTGTTGAAGGTTATTTGGTGGAGAAGCGGCTTATTAGCCGCTTCTCCATTATTATTTACTACCTTTTCTTGGTCTTAACTCCCGGACTATCAGTTTTTTTGATTAGTATTTCCAATTGTCCAGGATTGCCTGCAGTGCCGCCGGCCCTTGAGCTGAAGTGAATACACTTTCCTGTGAAGCAATGAAACTGGGGATAGTGGTATCACCGTTCAAGCCTTTGAGGGCAACTTCGTAAACCTGGGGTCCTAGCAGGGGGTTGCATTCGATCCCGGCATTCAACTCACCAGCGATGAGGGCGGTAAAGGTATCTTTGGTTGTGTCATATGCGACAACAACTATGTCTTTTCCTGGAACAAGACCGGCTTCCTTGATCGCCTGGATGGCACCAAGAGCTTCTTCAATGTTGTGGGCATGAACTCCCTGGATGTCTTTGAGGACGGGATCTTTTAACCAGGCTTCCATAACAGCTTTGGAAGGTGCGACTTTCCAATCACCTGTCTGTGTGGCCGTGATCGTGATGCCGCATTTTTCCATTGTCTGGCGGAATCCGGTTCCGCGATCGATGCCCGCTGATGCCCCTACAGCACCGGAAATCTCAACAACATTTTTCTTTTCGAAAGCTTCGAGCAGCTTGCACATTTCATCGCCGCCCTTTTGACCTTCTAGGACGAAGTCAGATCCGATACGGGTGTAGTAGAGTTCTGCAGAGGAATCAAGGCTGCGGTCTTCTAGGATGACGATCTTCCCCATCTCGGCAGCTTCTTTTAATACATCATCGAAACCTTTGGTATCGACTGCAGCAAGAAGAATTACGTTAACAGTCGGATCCTGGTTGAAGGTATGGAAAGCGGAAATCTGATTTTCCACTTTGCCCTGGGAATCATATACCTTTAGGGTGATTCCGAGTTGTGTGGCAGCCTCATCGAAGGATGCGTTGTTCGCAGTACGCCAAGCACCTTCAGGACCGGTCTGGATAAATCCCACGACCATGTCTTTATAGGTGCAATTGGGGGCGCACGCTGCTGCAGGGACAACATAGCCTGATGAGGTCACCAGGGCAGGTGGTTCAGCAACGGGTGCTTCAGTTGCCACAACTGGGGCTTTAGTGGGAGCAGCTGTTGGTGCAGCTGTAGGTGTTGTGCATGCACTCAACACCATGGTGAGTACGAGGAAGAGTACAAGAATCCGTAGAATTTTTTTGCCGTTCATTTTTGCTTCTCCTTCTTATGATTTTCCTGGATTGAGTTAGAATTGATTTGCGAATGATCGAATTTCTCGATTTGATTATTCGCGTTACTCGGAAATGCTCCCTTTGGTCTCGAATCAATTAGAGCATTTCCTTTTAATTCAATTATCGGTTTTCACCTCCTTATTTAAATGATTACGAACTTTGACGAATGATCAGTTCCGGTTGAAGGGTGATGTATTTCGGCTCGATCATTTTGTGCTCGATAATCTTGGTCTCAATTTGGGAAACAAGCTCTGCAACAGCAACCATCCCTAATTCATTTTGATTTTGCGATACCGTTGTTAACGGCGGGCAATAGAATTCAGATTCTGCAATTCCATCAAAACCCACTACAGAAAGGTCATTAGGGACCTTTTTGCCGAGTTCAAGGGCACACTGTAAAACGCTCAAAGCCATCTGATCATTCCCAACAAATAC
>CAZHMD010000008.1:0-131932 GCA_964533735.1 uncultured Anaerolinea sp.
AGGGTGTCTTTTTTATTGAGGTCAGTGGCAGCATCGAGCTATGATATTCGAATCCCCGCAAGGGGGACTGTGTCCACTCCCCGCTACCTAGAAAATCCGTCCTTTGGGCGGATTTTTCATTATAAGTGGTTTGAATACCATCGCCCCTACACTTCGTTCCGGGGTGCTTCGCAAGGTATGATATCCACTCCCCGCTACCTTGATTGAAGAGACACTCGAAAGGGTGTCTTTTTTATTGAGGTCAGTGGCAGCATCTAGCTGTGATATCCGAATCCCCGCAAGGGGGACTGTGTCCACTCCCCGCTACCTTGAGTAAAAACCAGAGACAATTGATCTCTGGTTTTTTTTGTTACCCCAGAGGATGGCAAATCCGAGATTCCCAATTGTAAAAGAACAGTGTCCGTAGAAAAAATTATGTGATTCGTTTTCCCGAAATTTGATTTTTTTTAAAAGTGGGAACAATTGTGAAACGAATCATTCCCTTGATTGCGAACCAACCGGGTGGTTGGCTGCGTCACCATGCGACTGCCTATATTTCGCGATAAGCGTCTTTGTAACTTCCAGGGAAAGCCGATCCTGGACGGGAGCGGTGCGAGAGGTATTGGCTTTGCAGGAAAGGTTGATGAGGCGCACGAGCCCGATCGCAGCCAAGCTGAGGGAACGCAAAACCTGGTTTGATTCAGCCAGATTGTCGGCCTGTAAACCGATTTCAAAGTTGTGCTGAATGGATATTCTTATCCTTTCGATCAATTCGTCAATGTCCGGCGGGGATACATCAAGGGCTGCGGCATTTCGAAGACGGTAGCCGGCAAGGTAGCGGCCATGTTTGAGGGCGTTGGTATTACCAGGCTGAGCTCCCCGTCTCCGTTTCTGAACATGAATTTCATTTTGCGAAGGGTTTGAGGTTTCGGATGAGATTTGGGACATTGGTACTCCTCGGGGGATCAAGAAACGCGCGCGTGTGTATTAATATCATCTCACGGTAATGGGTAAAATACTACTTGCCTGTTTGGCGAATTTTTAAGCCAAAACTTGCCAATTTGGCAAGTTTTTGGAGGTTTTAATGCTATGCGAAGGGAAGGGGGTGTGCATATTACGCTGGTCTACTGTTTTTTGCTCGAGGAGGGGATGTGCGAATAATAAATTTAGTAAAAGCAGGTGTGGTGCGCCAATGGCGCACCTTATATATTGTTTTAAGTAATGGATTTAAAGGTTGTTTTAGGAACAACAATAATGGTGCGGCAGGGCCGCACCCTACGCGCTTTTCGTGTGAGCAAAAACGGTATGATACACCCTACATGCTACTGGAAACCACCGTGCACACCACTCGCAAATTACGCTCGGGGTGCAAAATACGCGAGGGGGTGCGCCCAGAAAACGCAAATTACGCAATGACCGGAATCACACCCTACGGCTACTGTTTTTTGCTCGAGAAGGGATGTGCGAATAATAAACTTAGTAAAAGCAGGTGTGGTGCGGCAGAGCCGCACCCTACGCGCTGGATTTAGCTGGAGGAGGGGATGTGCGAATAATAAATTTAGTAAAAGCAGGTGTGGTGCGGCAGTGCCGCACCCTACGCGCTGCTGCTTGATGGTCAGTACCACAGCCCAGGAAACAACAATAACAAAGGTGATAAATATCAGGGTTCTTTGTGAGTTGATATGAGTATTCATAATTATCATCCTTGCAAGGTTATTTGATTACATATAATATAATTGGATAAATCAACCAGCCGGGGAATTTATTAATATGCTTTGGAATGAATATGTTCCTCCTACTGGAGAAATTTTGAAGGAAACGTAGGAGTTAGATAATCGAGTAGTGTGTAATTATTCCTCATATTTATCAAGTAATTTCAACTCCTAGAATTTATAATCAAATCATATTACTGACTACATTTACCTAAGGTTTTTTAACATTCATAAGGAGAATTTTTATGCCTTCAGAGTCTCCCTCAAAAATTAACCGTCTTGCATATCTCGACTGGCTCAGGTTTTTTGTAGTTCTATCCCTAACCCCGTTTCATGCAGCGATCAGCTTTACAGGTATGGGCTCTGTTTATGTTTATGATAAACCTGTGCGAGATATCCTTTTAGCGGGGCAAGTTCCTATAGAAATCGGACCCCGGGTAATGTCAACTTTCACAGTATTTATGGATAATTGGTTCATGCATTTGCTCTTTTTGGTGGCGGGGATTAGCACAGCCTTTGCACTACGGAAGAGAAATGCGGGGCAGTTTTTGGGGGAACGCAGCAACCGGCTGATGTTGCCACTATTATTTGGGACGGTTTTTGTCGTCTCCATCCAGTCTTATTATAGAGCGTTGTCTTTTGGGAAATTCTCTGGCAGTTATATTGCCTTTTTTCCATCATTTTTCAATGGATTCTATACGGGTCCTTTGAGCAATGGCAATCTTGATTATGGACAACTTTGGTTTCTGATGTACTTATTTGTTTTTTCAGTCATTGCCTTACCACTCTTCCTTGCCATTCAAAATAAAGGTGTAAATTCTCGCATTCTTTCGGTTGCGCGTAGATTTTCGGAAAGGTCTTGGATTCTCCTTCCCGCATTGTGGATAGCGCTTTTAGAAGGGATATTCAGACCTGGCTGGCCAGGTTCATTAAACCTGGTTAGCGATTGGGCAATTACATCAATTTCTTTTTCATTCTTTCTTTTTGGCTATGTCCTTGGAAAAGTCCCAGAATTATTAGCGTCAATTGAAAAACACCGGCTTGTTGCACTAGTGCTCGGTGTCTCGGCTTATCTTGCCAGAATATCGGTCTATCAATTTTTCGCTGTGCCATATGGTTACAATCCAGCGAATATTGCTACGCAAGTGTTCAGAGGTTTGGCTGCTTATGGGCTGGTGATGGCAGCTATGGGATTCGGACAACACTATTTGAATAAACCAGGAAAATTATTGGGTATCGCACGCGACCTTTCATTCCCGTTATATATCCTTCATTATGTTCCGCTTACAGCGGCAACGTATTTGTTGCTAAATAGCGGATTATCGATTTGGCCTCGGTGGATGTTGGCAGTGTTGGCGTCATGGATCTTTGTAGCATTATTTACCTTTGTTGCTCGTTATATCCCAATTGTCAGGGATTTTTTCAGCATACGTAAACCTGTTTATAAGGTGGAATGAAGGCTCGAGGTTTTATAATTAAATGTAGATACGGAAAACGATCATTCATTGAAATAGGGAATCCAGTTGTTAATAGTTATCAGGTAAATCAAACTAAATAAAAATGGTTTTAATTACACTCATAGAAGGAGTTTCCACTCCGCCAACAGGCAAAACACCATTTGCCGAGACTCTCGATAAGGAATAGAAAATGAAAACCCATCATCGTCCCTTTATTTTTGAAAGCCCGGATTTCAAGCTTATGTGCGCGTTAGTCGTACAAGACAACGCCAGCAAAAGAGATTCCTTTGTCTGGCATGTCGCACGGCTAGTTGATTGGAAGTATAACCTTTTCGATCTCAAACGACATTATCCCGCCAATTTCTCATTGGGAGCTCATCTTTGGTTCAACTTTTATGATGAATTGGTTGGATTTGTGATTTCTGAAGGGTTTGACAACCAATTTGAAATCATTGTATTAAAAGAATATGAGTACCTCTACCCCGAAATGCTCAGCTGGGTTAACACTGAATGGGATAAAGAAAACGATCCATTAAGCACTTGCGCCGTTGAAACTCATGTGGAACGCATCAGGGCTCTTGAGCAGGCGGGATACAAAAGAACAGAAGACATTGAAATAATCCGGATCTTCGACACTGAGCAATTCAGTAATCATCCGTTTCCGAATGCGCCACTTAGTTTTCAAAGCATGGCAGAAAATAAAAATTACGAAAACCAAAATCTTTTACGGCAGAGTGCCTGGCCACACCCAAACATCGAAAAACAGGTAGATGACGCTAACCGTGCTTACTGCAGAACAAGTCCAATCTATGATGCTCGTTTTGATTTTGTTTTAGTCGACAGTACGGGTGCCCATGTTTCAGGATGTGAAGCTTTTATCGATCGTGTCAACAACACTGCTGAAATCGAAAGAATATGCACACATGCCGATCATTTTAACAAAGGATATGCTCAGAAAACGGTCCTCTCCTGCCTGAGAGTTCTGCACGAAAACCATATCTCAACTGCCTATATCACTGGGTGGGATGATAAAACCATACATTTGTACGGCAAATTAGGACATGTTAGAGAGTTTACTCGATTTTCTTTTGAGCTGACTAATAAATCGTGAGCCAAAAAATTGGAAGGGTTTGCTGCCTGCCACTCACCACTCAAACCCCTACCGCACAAACCCGTGCACTTCGTGCAGCGCGTTCCGGTGGTACGGATTCAGGAGCATAACTCATACCACACCGGATGTGGTATGGTGTACCCCGGAGGCCAGTGGTCCCCTTGCGGGGATGATATTCGAACACCTTCGCCCCTACACTTCCCTGACAAAACGATCAGGGTGCACAATTCGCGACATTCAGGGGTGCTTCGCAAGGTGTGAATTATCCACTCCCCGCTATCCAGATTGATGAGAAACTCTCCCTTTCACATACCCCTCTCATTTCACTCGGGGGCACAAAAACCGTGAAACCGTTCCCCTGGAAACCACCGTGCACAGCACTCGCAAATTACGCTCGGGGTGCAAAATACGCGAGGGGGTGCGCCCAGAAAACGCAAATTACGCAATGACCGGAATTACACCCTACGGCTACTTAGTAAAAGCAGGTGTGGTGCGGCAGAGCCGCACCCTACGCGCTACACGCTATTGAAAGTTATGGAAGATGCTCCCGGAACTATGGGAGCATCTATTGTTCATCGACAAGGTTTAGGAAATCAACCTTAAGGAAGCCAACCTGAAATTGTTCCAGCCATATTTATGACAGGGACGATCTGGCAGGTATCAACATTGACAAGCCCCAGGATATATGGGTGATTAGGAATAGCCCATGTCATTTCAACTGCCAACCAGTTACTACCCGGACCCCAAATTAGGTTGGTGATAAATCCATCACCTGGTATTTCAACAATTGGTTTTCGCTGAACACCGTCAAGAGTGTAAACATAGACAATTCGTTTACCGATAGACTGATCAAGCCAATTGAACGCTACCCGATTCCCGTCTTTGGAAACCGCAATATCAGTAGCAAGTTCAGGTACATTAAACAACGAAGTCGTCTCTCCATTTTTGGGATCGATTAATTTCAGGACTGGACCGCTGGTATCTAGAGTAATAAACATGATCCGACCATCGGGCATCCAACCTTGCATTAATTTAATAGGTTCGCTGGTTTCAAGTAAAGTTGGGGTTGAACCATCCAGATTGAAGATATAAATATTTGGACTACTGCCGTAAGGTGTACCCGTGAAGCCAATCTGTTGTCCGTCTGGCGACCAGAAAACCTTAAAGATGCCTGAGTTATTGCCAGTACCTGGGATTAGTTCACTGAGACCAGTTGTTAAGTCATACACTCTAATCCCGTCCGGATCCATGTAAACAATTAGCTTTCCGTCTGGCGAAAGTGAAGCACTGTTTCCTTTTTCTATCAATGTTTGAATTTCACTGCCGTCCAAATGGCCAGTCATTAAACGGTTATTGTGGTCGAACTCTTCATAAAGGATCTTCCCATTTAACTCAGCCGGGATAGGAAGTGGATTTTCCAGGGCAGACGCCCAATCAGTTGCGTATGTGCACGACGGTTGTGATTGATGTGCCGATGGTAAATCAGACTGCGGAGTAGCATCGGGCATCCATTCCAAAACCCAAGGACCTACCACCCGGGTTGTATACCCCGTAACAGTCAAAGTAATGGGTCCTTCGGGTAAACCACCTTCATAGTTAAAACTGCTAGCGAACCTTTGATTTGGGGCATCGTTAGATTCTTCTATTGTTCCCCCACCACTCAATGAGGGATGTGCAGTGTCAAAAACGCCCGCAGCGATAATCCCTGTTTTTGACTCCATGTTAATGTAAAGGCTGGCAGACCCATCTATTTCAGTTATCGAGATGGATAAGATTCGAAGAATATGACCATCTATTTCCAAATCTTTGTTTATATTCCAGGTCTGAGTGGTTTGACGATTAGTTCCAGGATCGAAGGTGAAAATCGCCGATGACTTATAGGACACCTCAGAAGCAGCGTCGACTACAATCTGCGCTGAACCAGAAAAATCGATTGGCGCAGTTTTATAACTGAACACTGAAGTCTGACTATCACCCACATTCTGATCGATTCCTTCGGAAGAAGGTTCAAAGGATACTTCTTTCCCATTGATATCGAGAATTTTTATATCCTCGGGTTTGAGGTTGATCCCAAGGATATTCGGATTATTGCTCCAATCCGTGCTGATCTGGACCATTTGGCCGGTACTCGTTGGGATGACGCTTTCCAATTCCATATTGATCCCGGTTGTCATTTCCACAGGGGACGGTTCTGCTGTGGATTCTGTTGGATTCAAAATCGGGTAAACAGTCATGTCAGAGGGGGCAGCAATAAAAGATAACGGTACTTCCCAATTTTCCGGACCCTGTCCTTCAAGTCTTGCATGTAAACAGGGTAGAAAAAGTGTAGCGCGATCAATATCCGCAGGAATTGAAGCGAATGTGTTCTTTATGCTGTAGCCTGTATCCCATGTCATATCCGGGACGTTGTTCGGTACTCTTAATACCGTGCCATCAGGAAGGCGCAATTCTGCCGGAGCGAAACAGATTTCACTCAGCGAACCATTTGATTGTGATGATCCGGCATCAAATAGCCCTTCGACCGAATAAATGATTACCGTTTGTTCGGAATCAAGTACGGCGTTTTCTACCGTGATGGTGAATCCATCACGGGATTCAGTGACAGGTTCGACCAGGACACGCAATGGAACAGATTGATCAACGATTCCAATACCTGGAATAAATCCAAGTAATTTTGCCAAAGCAGAGACACTTCCAGGCACAACAAATAGCACACTTGCAACAACAGCCATCGCCAATATGACTAGCGCGATTTTGTTTTTTAGTTTCATTAGGTTATTTCCTCTCTTAATTTGTGCCAGGGCACCTGGCAGAAGATTTACATCCTGTGGCACGGCTTCCCGAGAAATTTCATTCAGGACATGATATGGATCTTGTCTCTTCATCATTCACTCCTTTCGCTGCTGAGCAAACTGCGCAGGCGTTTGCGCGCGTCGTTCAAAAGCCATTTGACATTACCAGGTGCAGTTGAGTTGTTTTTAGCCATTTCCTTTTCGCACATGCCGAGATAGTACCTCTGAACGATCACAAGGCGCTGACGAGGAGGAAGGTTGCCGAGAGCAACAGCTACCTCACCTTTAAGCCTAGTGTATTCGACATCATCCTCAGTAGATGAGGTTTGCATGAGTAGATCGGTTACAGCTGCCAGATCGGACTCGGATCCAAAATGCACCCAGCGGGCAGTTTTTTCACTGGCATTTAATGCTGCATTGACCACGCTCCGCATCAGGTAAGGTTCAAATGGGCGTGTTTGATCGAATCGCCAAAAACGCTTGTAGATGCGCACAAAAGTTTCCTGAACAACATCTTCGGCGATTTGTTCATCGTGCGTAACCAGGTAAGCCGTTTGTACAGCTTTATGCTGATAACGGGTAAATAAAATTTCAAATCCACTCAGATCACCTTTTTTTAAGCGACAAATTGCTTCTTTATCATCCATATAGTTCTCCAATTTTTGTGTGCGCCCACAATATTAATACAGGAGCAATGCAAAAAAGGTTGAGATAGTTTATAGAATTCTACTTCTCGATAAGCAGATATTGGCCATCCTTGCGTAATTTTGGAGGGTTTTTTCCCTATCGCACCACTCTCGTTTTCCCGCTAAAAGACAATCGGGGTGCCTCCCCCTCACAAAGACCTTTCGTCCTCAGGACTCGCAAAATACTCTCGTCCACAGGACTCGCACCAACGGCTCGTGCGCAACCCACCCGACGTGCTTGTTGACAGTACCACCCGGGCAGATTACAATCTTCCCACTATTAAATCCGACTAGAAGGGTGAACCTATTATGAGTGCTTATAACGCAGTACTAGCAAGGAATACGGAAAATGCTCCAAAAGGTATCGGTCCATATTCACAAACTGTAGCTTTCTCTCATTACAATAATCTATCAGCTCAACTTCCCATTGATCCAAAATCTGGTAAGTTGGCAGCAGGTGGTGTAAAAAAGCAGGCTGAACAGTGTTTTAAAAATATTCAGGCAATTGTTGAAAGCATCGACCATGTAATGAGTGATGTGGTTAGAATCACAGTATTCGTAAAAAACATCAAAGATGTTGACGCTGTAGACGAGGTTTATAAAACATTCTACCCAAGCTATGTTCCTACCCGGACGGCAGCAGCGGTTGCGGCTTTGCCAATGGATGCTTTGGTGCAAATTGAAGCCCTTATTACAAACGGTGAAGGGACAATTCCAAACGCACCACAAGCAGGCGACCTAATAAAGCTAACCAATAACACGGCAAATGCGCCAACAAGTCCTCTATCCACGCAAGCTGTGGCTTTTTCTCATTACAATAATCTTTCAGCACAACTGCCCATCGATCCAAAATCCGGCAGGTTGGTACCCGGCGGTGTAAAAGAGCAGGCTGGACAGTGCTTAAAGAACATCAAGGCGATATTAGAAAGTATCGACGTTCCTATTGACGATATTGTTAAAATTACCATCTTCCTCAAGAACCTCTCGGATATTGATGCCGTAAACGAAGTTTATACAACATTTTTCCCAGACTCGGCCATTGCCAGGACTGCAGCTTATATGCCTGCACGGACAACTGTTGCAGCTTCAGCTTTACACATGGGTGCTTTGGTGCAGATTGAAGCCGTGGTGTCACACGGAGATGGTACACCCCCGCAGGCTGTTGAAGACAGGCATGGACTCATCATAGAACCTAATAATACAGAAAAGGCACCAAAAAGTCCTCTATCTACACAAACTGTAGCTTTTTCTCATTACAATCATATTTCGGCTCAGCTCCCTGTCGACCCAAAAAATGGTGAGCTGGTGGCTGGTGGCGTAAAAGAGCAAGCTGGACAGTGCTTAAAAAATATCAAGGCAATTGTAGAAAGTATCGATCACGCCATGGAAGATGTAGTAAAAGTAAATATCTTCCTAAAAAATATCGCGGATATGGATGCTGTAGACGAAGTTTACACAAAATTCTTCCCTGGTGGTGTTCCCGCACGAAGGACAGTTGGCGTATCCGCCCTGCCTAAAGGTGCATTAATCCAGATCGATGCGGTGGTAGCAAACGCTGAAGGAACACCTCCAAAGGCATAACTGGCAATTGTGTGTAAGTACAGGACTGACATAGCTGCTTGTTAATGCCAATGGTGGATGCGAAGTCGCAAAACCTAAGCATAAAAAGGGGTATCGGCCACTCCCCGCTATCTTGAAAAAAACACCAGAGCAATCTGGTGTTTTGATTAATCGGGGTAAGGTTACTTTTTTTCCCGGGTTCCCATGAATTCCGGGGAGGTGGCGCTACCGGGAGAATTGATGGGGTCGGGTTTGAAGACCTTGAAAAGCGTCATGAAGAGGATGCGCATATCCAACCAGAAGGAGCGGTGGTCGACGTACCACACGTCCAGGGCGAACTTCTCCTCCCAGGTGAGGGCGTTGCGCCCGTTGACCTGCGCCCAGCCGGTGATGCCGGGGAGCACTTCGTGGCGGCGCGCCTGCTCCGGGGTATAGCGCTCGAGGTAGGCAATGAGGAGGGGGCGCGGACCAACAAGACTCATCTCCCCTTTAAGGACATTGACCAATTCAGGAAGCTCATCCAGGCTGGAGGAGCGCAGGAAGCGCCCGAAGCGGGTGAGGCGCTGCTCATCGGGGAGCAGGTTGCCCTGATGGTCAAGCGCGTTGCGCATGGAGCGGAATTTGTAGAGGCTGAATATGCGGCCGTGCAGCCCGGGGCGCGCCTGGCTGAAGATCACCGGCCAGCCGAGGAAGATGCAGACAAGGAGGAACAGCACCAGAAGGATCGGGGAAAGGACGACCAGCAGCAAAACGCTGATGAGCAGGTCAAATATCCTTTTTAATAGAAATTTGAATTTCATATAGTTCTCACCGCTTGATTGTACCAAAATGAATTCGCGCTGAACAACAGCAGATTAGAATCAGTTATAATCATGCCATAAATTCAACAGGAGCAACCATGCACATCACCATTGAATACTGCGCGGTTTGACACTACACCAATAAGGCTGTCGGTCTGGCAGCGGAATTGTTGGAAACTTACGAGCCCGGTATCAAGCAGTTAATCCTGATCCCGTCCTCGGGGGGCGCGTTCGAGGTGACGGTAAACGGCAAACTGATCTATTCCAAGCATCAGAGCGGGCGGCATGCTGAAGCCGGCGAGGTGCGAGCACTGGTACGCAAGTTCATTGAGGAAGGTTAACATGGCAGGAAAAAAGGGTCGCGTTTTTTCGGGAGCCCGCCCCACCGGGCGGCAGCACATTGGTAATTACTTTGGCGCCATCGCCAATTACATCAAGCTGCAGGAAGAGTACGACTGCGTTTACTGCATCGTTGACCTGCACGCGCTGACCACACTGGAGACTACGCGCGACCTGCGGCAGAACACGCTGGAAATGGCGTGGGACTGGCTGGCGGCGGGTATGGACCCAAAAAAATCGATCATCTTTGTGCAGTCGATGGTCAAACAGGTGACCGAGCTGCATACGCTGCTCTCGATGGTGACCCCGCTGGGCAAATTGACCGACCTGCCGACCTTTAAAGAGAAGGTTCGCGAGAACCCGCATAACGTCAATTACGGGCTGGTGGGTTACCCGGTGCTGATGAGCGCAGACATCCTGCTTTACCGCACCAACCTGGTGCCTGTGGGTATGGACCAATCCCCGCATATTGAATTCGCGCGCGAAATCGTGCGCTCCTTTAATTTCCGGTACAACACCAACGTGCTCATCGAGCCGCAAGCCAAGTTCACCGAGTTCCCCAAGATCATGGGAATTGACGGTGTGAACAAGATGAGCAAAAGCCTTAACAACGATATCGAGATCGCTGCCACGGCTGAAGAGACCAGCGCACGTGTGATGCAAATGGTGACCGACCCGGCACGCCAGCGCCGCAGCGACCCGGGCAACCCGGACGTGTGCAATGTGTACAGCATGCACAAGATCTTCACCCCCAAGGAAAAGGTGGAAGAGATCAATGTGGAGTGCCGCAGAGCCGGCATTGGCTGCGTGGACTGCAAGAAAATTTTAGCCGCGAACATGAACGCCTACTTCGCGGACATCCGCGCCAAACGGACTGAACTGGCAAAAGACCCCGACACCACCTGGGACATGCTGCGCGACGGCGCCAGGCGGGCGAGTGAAATCGCCGAAGCCACCATGGTGGATGTGCGCAAGGCAATTGACCTGCCATAAAATATAACGCCTGGAAACAGGCGTTTTTTATAACGAACAGGAGTTTCCATGCGGGTAATCATTCAGCGTGTGAAAAGCAGCCAGGTCATTGTGGACGGCAAAACCATCGCGGATATCGACCATGGTTTGTTGATCCTGCTGGGAATCGCTCCCGGGGACGATGAAGCCAAATCCACTGCCATGGCTAAGAAGATCGCCCAACTGCGCATATTTGAAGATGAGCAGGGGAAGATGAACCTCTCCGTGCTGGACAGCGGGGGAGCGGCGATTGTGGTTTCGCAATTTACCCTGTTCGCGGACACGCGCAAAGGCAACCGCCCGTCGTTCGTGGGGGCTGCACCGCCTGACCTTGCCAGCCCGCTGGTGGATCATTTTGCGGGGGAATTGAGAAAATTTAACATCCCTACCCAGGCGGGGGAGTTTGGCGCGCACATGCTGGTTAACCTTCAGAATGATGGTCCGGTGACGATTTGGCTGGAGATGTGAGCGGTGCCAGCTGCCACAGGCAAGCGTCAAACTGAACCGCACTTGCACCTGACTGTAACGCCAGTTCAGCCTGTCCAAAATTGAATATCCCGCTGCCGGCGATGAGGGGAATTCCGCAATCCCGGTTTTTATGAAGAACTTCCAGCATTTGCGGGAATAGTGATGCACCATAGAGCCTGCCCCTGACGAGAGCGCCATTGTGATAAAGGCAACCTCGCGGTGCTGAGAGCACAATTCCGGAAACATTATAGAGGTTAAAAACACTCAGCCAGTTCTGCCAGGTTGAGGAGAAAGGCGCGCAAACGTAAAGCGGTAATTCTCCCACGGCAGCCTCAAGCCACTCCTCGACCAGACCCGGGGCGGCATCTTCCGGCAGGCTGATCTGAAGCGCGCCGATATTCTCCACATCTTCAAGATTACGCACCATCTGGCGGCAATCAGATGCGCTCTGGGGCAGCAAGTGCGGCCAGACCGGGTATTTGAGCCTTGACCATTTCTGCGCATATTGTTTTAGAATGCGGTTGAAGCCATCATTGGGGAGAGCGGTGTGCAGCAGGAACCCCCCGGGAAAATCGACCAGACAGCGGTTGCGGGCGGGAGTGCGTTTGGCGAGGCTGATGGGCGCGGTGACAAAGGCCCCAAGCTTTTCTGTGAGCACGCTGACAGCAGGCGGCGTGTAGCCGAAAAAGCCGGACGCGTTCATAAAAGGAGAAAGCGCGCCGGGAAGCGGGAGAGTTTCAGTCACTGATGACCTCTTCCAAATTGAACACGGGACCATCCTTGCAGGCAAGCTTCCAGCCTTTTTTGGTCTCGACGGCGCACACCCCGCAGCGGGCATTTCCGCAGACCATAGGTGCGTCGATGAGTACCTCAACCTTCTTTTTCAAGTCGGGATGATGATGGAATTTATTGATGAGAGAGCTCAACCCGGTGAGCGTGACAGCCGCGGCAGCGTAATCAGACCAGGTAACCGCATCCAGCAGATCGGATGATGCAAGCAGTTCGACCTGGAGCGGGAATTGTTCCGGGATGGCGTCTGCCACCCAGGCGACCGCCAGACCGCGGGATAAGGATTGAAGCATCAGTGCGTACAGCCTGTCGCTCAGCGAGGTATCCACGGCAATGAGCGCGATTTTGCCGGCAAGAGCCGGGGGATGAAATCCATTCCCCAAGGGTCCCTGGATATTGATGGAAGTACCCGGCTGCCACTCTGCAGGGAAGTACCCGCACAGGGTCAGGCGTTCAGAATCGATTTCGTAGGGGAATAAGGCGGCTGGTAATGCCTGACTGGTTCCCGGAGCGAATGCCAGAAAATATTCTCCCGGATCAGGGAGGCGGGAAAGCTGATTGTTGATGCTGATTGCCCGCCCGTTGAGGGTGGCAGCGATTTCATGAATGAGAATGGTGTTGGTCTTCATATGGATAATTATAGCGATAAGGAGCTGACAATATTAATCTTGATTAGTGCAGTTGTTAATGCAGTTCAAACAATCATTGGTTATTCTTGATGCGGAAGTTCAAATTTTTCATCTATAATTCACCCTGTTCGCAGAAGTTTTGACCCAAGGAGAAGGAAATGAATATCGCCAATTTGCTCAAAGGAATTTCGGGTTTTGTGTGGATCGCAGTTTTTGGCATACTGGCTTTGGTGGTGATGCGCGCGGTTCGCAAAACTCCGCTCAAGAATGGGAAGTCACTTGTAATAACCCTCTTAATAATTGCAGTGGTGCTGACGGTCGTCAGTTCAGGGTTGGTCTTTATCAATCCTGATGAACGCGGCGTGGTCATGTCTGCGGTTGCACCTGAGGGTTACCGCAAGGAGGGATTACAACCCGGGTTGAGCTGGATCATCCCGTTCGCTGAAAATGTGAAGATATATTCGATTTCACGGCAAACCTACACCATGTCGATTGCACCCTTTGAAGGGGCTGCACAGGGGGATGATTCCATTGCTGCCAGGACATTGGATGGGCAGGAGATCTATGTGGATGCTTCAGTCATCTACTCAATTGATCCGACGAAAGTGGTGCAGGTTCACATCCAATGGCAGGACCGCTATGAGGATCTCATCCGCGCCCAGGTGCGGGGGATCATCCGGGACGCGGTTTCGCAGTATCGGGTCGAGGAAGTGGTGAGCACCAAGCGTTTTGACCTGGTTACTTCAATAGAAGACAATTTACGCACAAAGGTTGAAGAAAATGGTTTGGTGCTGCATGATTTTGTGCTGCGCAATATCGCCTTTTCAGCCGAATATGCCGCCTCGGTGGAACAGAAGCAGATCGCAGAGCAGCAGGCGCAGCAAGCCAAGTTCGTGATCGAACAGAAGAAAAATGAGGCAGAACAGGCGCGTGAAGTTGCCAAAGGTCTTGCGGACGCCGCGGTCACCAAAGCCCAGGGTGAAGCCGATGCGCGTTTGATCCAGGCGGAAGCGGAAGCCAAAGCCTTGCAGATGGTGGCAGATGTATTGAAATCCAACCCGGATCTGCTGACCTACCAATACATTACCAAGTTATCTCCCAACGTTCAGGTGATGCTGGTGCCGAGTGAATCACCGTTCCTCTTCACCATTCCCGGATTAGAAACAACGCAACAACCATAATTTTCAATGAATCCTAAAAAGCAGCGGAGGACATCCGCTGCTTTTTGTTAATGAAGCTGGACGGTATAATTACCCTATGGAAAAGATGGCGCGAAAGCCAAGCGGAAAACAGATCCGCCTCACAAGCCTCTCGAACTGCGCGGGCTGAGCTTCGAAACTCAGCGCTGAAGCGCTGGCGCAGGTGCTGCGCCCGATCGAGAATCTTTTTGACCAGCAGGATTATCCCAACCTGGTGGTCGGATTGAACGCGCCTGATGACGCTGCCGTGTGGAAATTGGATGATCAGCGCGGACTGGTGGTGACGACTGATTTCTTTACGCCGGTGGTGGATGACCCGCTGGATTACGGGCGCATCGCCGCTGCCAACAGCCTCTCAGATATTTATGCCATGGGCGGCAAACCCTTCCTGGCGTTGAATATCGCAGCGCTCCCGCCTGACCTGGAACCTGAAATAAGCAGCCGGATATTGTTCGGCGGGGCGGAGATCGCCAAAAAGGCGGGGGTTGTCATTGCAGGCGGTCACACGGTTCAGGACAAGGAACCCAAATATGGGCTGGTGGTGTTGGGGTTCGTGGAACTGGACAAAATGTTCACCAAGGCTGGCGCACTCCCGGGGGACACCCTCTACCTGACCAAGCCGCTCGGGTTCGGCACCATTACCACCGCGCTCAAACGGGAAAAAGCAGACGCGGCTGACCTGGCGGCGGCAGTAAAGTGGATGGTCACTTTGAATGATGTGGCAAGTGAAGCAGGACAAAAGGCCGGGGTGCGCGGGGCCACTGATATTACGGGTTACGCACTCATGGGTCACGCCTCTGAAATGGCAAAAGCCAGCCACGTGAAACTGGAATTTGAGGTATGTGATATCCCGATACTCCCGAACGCGCGAAAATATGCCGACCAGTTGATCTTTCCGGGCGGCGCGTATGATAACCTTCATCATTATGAGAAATTTGTTCAGATGGATAATCCCCTGGACGAAGCCCATAAGATGCTCTTTTTTGACCCGCAAACCAGCGGCGGATTATTGATGGCGATCCCGCAAGGGAACACCACCATCTTCGAAGCAGAAATGACACGCCTGGGCGGCTCCTTCTGGCAGGTGGGCAGGGTTACTGAAGGCGAAGGCATCCGGTTAAAATAAAGCGCCAGCTCAACATTTTATATCCATTATCTCCGGTCTTTTCAACCAAGAGTACAATAATCCCATGGTAATCAGCGAGCACGTCCAGGGCATCCTGGATACCCTGCCATTAAAACCCGGCTGCTACATTATGCGCAACGCCGCAGGTGATGTGATTTATGTGGGCAAGGCGATCAACCTGCGCAACCGGGTGCGCTCCTATTTCCAGGAGCGCTCAGACCAGGACCGCAAAGTGCGTAAACTGGTGGAGCAGATCGCTGACCTGGAGTGGATCCTGGTGGGGTCGGAGCTGGAAGCCCTGATCCTGGAAATGAACCTGATCAAGAAACACCGCCCGCGCTACAACGTGCGCTTGAAAGATGACAAGCGCTATCCTTATATCAAGGTACACCTGCAGCAGGTTTTCCCCAAGGTGACCGTTACCCGGCAGATGGTTAATGACGGTGCGCGTTATTTTGGTCCGTACACCAGCGTGTGGGCAGTGCACCAAACCCTAGATCTGCTGCGGCGCATCTTCCCATACCTCACCTGCGACCGGGAAATCACCGGCAAGGATGCCCGTCCGTGCCTGTTTTTTGATATCAAGTTGTGTTCCGGACCCTGTATTGGCGCGATTGACCAGGCCGGATACCAGCAGTTGATCCAGGATCTGTGCGCCTTCCTGGACGGTCACACCGATCCAATCGTCAGCCGGCTGCAGGGTGATATGGCGGCTGCGGCGGTGGAATTGAATTTTGAAAAAGCGGCTGTGATACGAGATCAGCTGAACTCGATCGAGCGCGTGGTGGAAAAACAGAAAGTGATCTCAAGCGACCAGAGCGACTCGGATGTGCTGGCAATGGCGCGCACCGATGGTGAGGCCTGCGTGCAGATATTCTTCATCCGCAACGGCAAGCTGATGGGGCGAGAGTACTTTATCCTGGAAGGCACGGAAGAAACCTCCGATGCCAATGTGATCGGTGAATTCCTGAAGCAGTTCTACAGCGAAGCGGCAACCATCCCTGATAAAGTGCTGCTGCCGAATGAAGTGGAAGAAGCGCTCATCATAAACCAGTGGCTCAACACCCGCCGCGGGGGAAATAAGGTGGAGTTGCTGGTGCCGAGATCAGGGGCGAACTCTGAATTAATGGCGATGGCGACTGAAAACGCGGTTGAAACGCTGCACGCCTTAAAGAGCCAGTGGGAAGCCGATAAAAATAAACAAACCGAAGCCCTGGCGGAACTTCAAACTGCGCTGAGCCTGCCTGAACCACCGAACCGCATCGAATGTTACGATATATCCAACACGCAGGGTACGGCATCGGTTGGCAGTATGGTGGTATTTGAGCAGGGCACCCCGAGCCGCAGGTTGTATCGCCATTTCAACATCAAGACCGTCAGCGGACCGGATGACTTTTCCAGCATGGAAGAAGTGCTGCACCGGCGCTTTAAGCGCTGGCAGAGCGCGCAGGAATTACAACATGTGGGGTCCAAACCCGATCCTTCGTTCTCCGTACTGCCGGATCTATTAATCGTGGATGGCGGTAAAGGTCAGCTGGGCAGGGCGATCAAGGTGCTGGAGGAATACGCGCTCACTGACAGGGTACCGGTGATGGGGCTGGCAAAGCAGCAGGAGGAGATCTTCCGCCCGCATATTGAGGAAGCGATCACGCTGCCGCGCCATTCGCAGGGATTGTACCTTATCCAGCGGGTGCGGGATGAAGCCCACCGTTTTGCCATCACGGCTCACCGCAAGGCGCGCGGGAAGGTGGGGATTGCTTCGCGTTTGGACGCCATCCCCGGGATCGGCCCAAAACGGCGCAAAGCGCTGCTGGAGAAATTTGGTGACATTGAAACCATCCGGCAGGCGAGCGTGGAGCAATTGATGGACGTGAGCGGGATCAATGAAGAAGTCGCCATGGCAATCCATTCCGGGTTGGAATAAAAAATCCCCGCGAGTCACCAACCTCCGGGGATTTTCTTTGCTGAATTCGAATTAAGGACCAGTTACCACCGGCAGCCCTGCAGCAATCCAGGCGTTCATACCACCATCGATGCTCGTGGTATTCGGAAAACCGGCAGCACGCAGTTGATCGCGAGCCTGGGCGCTGCGGTTGCCGCTGCGGCAGATGATTAGCACATCCCTGTCTGCGGGAATTTCCGACAGGCGGGCAGGTAATTGGGCTAGGGGAATCAGCACAGCCCCGCTGATATGTCCCTCGTTCCATTCAGATTGTTCGCGCACATCCAACAGGTAAGCGCCTGCAGCAAAACGTTCCGCGGCATCTGATACCGAAATTGCGGCAGGCAGGGTGGCTGGTTTTTGCTGACCATTCAACAGGATCACGGTAAGCACGATAACCAACAGCACAGCTGCGATTCCGATAATGATAAACAAGTTTGTCTTCTTTTTTTCCTGGATATTGTTTATTGTCATAATCTCCTCATTCCTAACAGTAATAACGTTAATTCTACCTTAGTTCGGGAAGTCAAGATGACCAGTAGCGGTCTGCAAAGGTTTCGATGCCCTCGATCAATGAACTGGCAATCCCAGGTTCCACAATGGAGTGCCCTGCGCCGGGAATAACGTTGAGTATGGCGCCCGGTAACCTGCGGGAGAATTCAAAGGCGGTAATCGCCGGACAGATGATATCGTAGCGACCCTGCGCCACCCATGTGGGGATATTGTGTATCTTATCAAGGTTATCGAGCAGGTAGGTATCCTGTGGAAAAAAGAGTTTATGGAGCATGTAATGGCATTCAATGCGCGCAAAGGCAATGATGTTCTCGTCAGTCTCCACCGGGGGGATGCGCGGCAGCAGACGGATGATGGCAGATTCCCAGGCACACCAGGCGCGGGCGGAGGTTAAGCGTGTGGCGTAATCGGGGGAGGTGAGGCGTGAGTAATACGCGGACACCAGGTCACCGCGCTCACTTTCGGGAATGGGTGCAATGAATTTCTCCCATTCCTCCGGGAAAATGCGGCAAGCACCGTCTTTGAACATCCAGTCCAATTCACTTTGCTGTCCGAGGAAAATGCCGCGCAAGACCAGCCCGGCTGCCCGCCCAGGATGATGGATGGCATAAGTGAGCGCCAATGTACTCCCCCAGGAGCCCCCGAACACGAACCATTTTTCAATGCCTAGATGAGCGCGGAGTTTTTCAATATCCTCCATCACCAGCCAGGTGTCATTCTGGTCCAATTCACCCAGGGGAAGGCTTTTTGGCGCTCCGCGCTGTGAAAAGATGACCGCATGGAAACGCTGCGGATCAAAATAAGTTCGATAAAAATCCTGAGCACCAACCCCCGGACCACCGTGCAGAAACACTACCGGGATCCCTGCAGGGTTGCCTGTTTCTTCATAGTAGAGTCGATGCAAGTCTGAAACCTGCAGGGTACCTGTGCGAAACGGTTCGATGGGCGGGTATCGTTCTGGCATGGCAGTACCTCCGTTTGCATTAATTATAGTAATTCCTGGAAAATTAATTGAATTGTTTGACAACTCCTCATAGGATGAATAAAATGATATTATCTATATGCACATTGGAGATTCCTTGAAAAAGTGGGAAAATAAATTCGTCATCGGTCTAACTGGAAATATCGGCACGGGCAAAAGCGTTGTCCGGCGCATGCTTGAGCATTTGGGGGCTTACGGCATTGATGCCGATGCACTGTCACACCGCGCCATGGCTAAAGGCGCGCCTGCGTATGAACCGATCATTGAAACCTTTGGTCATTATTTACTGGGGGAAGACGAACAGATCGATCGGCAGAAATTAGGCCGGCTGGTCTTCGCGGATTCAGAAGCCCTGAAACGCCTGGAAGCGATCCTGCACCCCCTGGTGGAACAAGCGGTTGACCTCATCATCCGGCGATCCCCTCAAAAAGTGATCGTTATCGAAGCCATCAAGCTGCTGGAGACCAGGCTGGCGGATTATTGTGACAATATCTGGGTGGTGTATACACCTCCTGAAATCCAACATCACCGGCTGGTTAACCTGAGAGGAATGGGTGAAAAGGATGCACGGCAGCGCATCGCTTCCCAGATCCCGCAGGAGAACCGGCTGGCACGCGCCACGGTAATCATTAAAAATGTCTCCACATTCGAAGATACCTGGCGGCAGGTGACCACAGCCTGGCAGCGCCATGTTCCTGTGGGAGAACCTCATCCGATACCTGTATCGCAACCAGTGAAACTCTCGCTGGGTGAAGTGAATATGGTGCGCGCTACTCCCAAGCAGGCTGACGAGATCAAGGATGTTTTCAACAATTTAGGCGGTTCAAGCACCAAGGTTACGCGGGCTAACATTATGGCTGCTTTTGGAGAAAAAGCCTTCCTGCTCTTACGAGTGGAAAATGTGACCATGGGATTATTGGGATGGCAGGTCGAAAACCTGGTATCCCGCACCACTGACATTCTCCTGGACCCGGCGTTACCACCCGCACAGTATATTCCCATTATGATCCGGGAGATGGAGCGGGCATCGGGTTACCTTCAATGTGAAGTCTCGCTGGTCTTTGTACCGGAGTCACTTTCCAAGCACGACGCGTTATGGAACAGCCTGGGTTATGAACCGCGTTCAGTGGCTGCACTTGGAGCGCTTGCCTGGCAGGAAGCTGCCGAGGAAACCAAACTTCAAAACACGGTGTTACTCTTTAAACAACTCAGGCAGGACAGGGTCCTAAGACCGATCTAGCAAGTTTAAAGGTAGAAATCAAGTGTCCGAACTGCTCAACGAAATCGCTTACATCTTCCAGAGACTGACCTGGCTCAGCGTTCTGGACTTGTTCCTGGTTACCATTGTGGTTTATGCCGTGCTGCAACTGCTGCGCGACACACAGGTGATGGTGTTATTACGCGGCGTCATCATCATTATCGTGCTCCTGTCGCTGCTTTTCACCCTTATCGATTTACCTGCGTTTTCCTGGTTATTGACCTCGATCGTACCGGCGCTGCTGTTTGCCATTCCGGTCATTTTTGCACCGGAGATTCGCCGGGGGCTGGAAAAACTTGGCAGGGCGGGGTCAAGCCAGTTGATGGCGCGAAAATCTCCCAACCAGATCTTATCTCTTGAACAAACGATCCACTCGATCGTCACAGCAGCGGCGCGGCTCTCAGCAAGGGAACACGGCGCCTTGATCATTCTGCAGCGCAATGACCGCCTGGAAGATTATGCCCGCACGGGTGTGCGCCTGAATGCGGCGGTTACCCCCGAATTACTTCTGCAAATCTTCTACCCGAACACTCCTCTGCATGACGGCGCGGTCATCATCAGTAACAACCAGGTGATTGCCGGCGCTTGCGTGATGCCGCTCTCGGCCAGCGGTATCTTAACGCGTTCACCAGAACGGCAAATGGGATTACGCCACCGCGCTGCCCTGGGTACTTCAGAAGCTACAGACGCGATCGCGGTAGTCGTCTCAGAAGAGACGGGGTCGATCTCAATCGCGCACAACGGGCGCATGATCCGCCGATTGGACAGCGAGCGGCTGGAGAATATCCTCCTGGCATTCTACCGTCCCAATGAGAAGGACAAACAAACGGGTTTGTGGCGCCTCCTGCGTGCCCGGCTGACAGACAAGAAACGGGATTCGTGATGATCGAAAAGTTACGCGCATTTACCAAGACACTTCCAAGCTTGATCATCGCATTTTTGCTGGCGATTGCGGTGTGGATCATGGCGGTAACCTCTTCCGATCCTTCAGTTGAGAATGTGTACCCAAACAATGTCCCGATCGAAGTGGTCGGACAGGCTTCCGGCACGGTAATTAACATGAACCTGATAGAAGATGTCTCTATCACCCTGCGTGCACCCACTTCCATCTGGAACACCTTGCTGTTGGAAAAAGCACCTGTACGGGCTTTCATTGATCTTTCCGGTCTTGGTGTAGGTACACATACAGTCCCTGTGCAGGTGCAAATCGGGATCAAGCCGGTGGAAATTCTCACCTTTAGCCCGCGTTCTGTTACCCTTGAAATCGAACCATTGTTGACGCAAACGATGGATATTCGCATCATTTTCCAGGGCAGCCTCCCGGTTGGCTATGAAGCCCAGGAGCCCATCCTTTCGGATACTTCCGTGACAGTCAGCGGGGCTAAATCGCTGGTAGAAAGGGTAACTGAAGTAAGGGCAGTAGTTAAACTCTCTGATGTGAAGACGAATATCAACCAGTCGGTGCAGTTGTTGGCAGTCAATGCCAGCGGGCAAACTGTAACCGGTGTTACCATCTCACCTGACAAGGTGGACTATACCCAGGCTGTGGCAGAACGCGGCGGTTACCGCAATGTGGTTGTAAAAGTGGTTACCAGCGGTCAGGTGACGAATGGTTATAAACTGACCAGCCTTTCTGTATTCCCGCCGACCGTCACCGTTTATGCCACGGACCCGCTTATCATCAACGCACTGCCCGGTTATGTTGAAACGATGCCCATTGACCTGAGCGAAAAGAATGCAGATTTTGAACAACGTGTTTCCCTGAACCTACCAACCGGGGTAGAGACACTGGAAGTTGGACTGGTGACAGTGAACGTGGGGATCGCCCCAATTGAGAGCACCCTATCCCTGGTTGATGTGATCGTTGAACCTGTGGGAATGACGACCGGCCGAAGCGCCATCATCGAGCCTGAAAAAGTTAATGCGGTCATTTCAGGTCCGCTGATCGTATTGCAGGCTATCAAGGCTTCAGATGTGCGCGTACTCCTGGACCTGACCGGGATGGGAATCGGGAGATATACCCTGGCGCCTCCAATGTTGTTAAATATTCCCGGACTAACCATTTCCAGTATTACGCCAACCACTTTCGTCATCGAAATCAAGTAAAACAGTGGTCTGAAGGTTTTGCCCCGGTTAACTGCGTGTTGTGGGGTAAAATTGGTCAGATCGGAATTATTTAAGATGACGAAACCTATTGTAGCGCTTGTCGGCCGGCCGAATGTCGGCAAAAGTACCCTCTTCAACCGCCTGTGCGGCGAAATGTCGGCGATTGTGGATGATACCCCAGGTACCACCCGCGACCGCCTGTTTGGTGAAGGCGAATGGAGTGGTACGGTTTTTGACGTGGTCGACACCGGAGGTATTGATCCTTCGGCCAGCGGACATAAGACACCGCTATCAACCGGCTCAGCAGACTTTATCTCCGAGATCCGTTCACAGGCTTTAATCGCTATCTCTGAAGCAGACATTGTGCTCTTCCTGGTGGACGCGATAAGCGGGGTAACACCGGCAGATATTGAAGTTGCCCAAATTCTGCGTCAATCGCAAAAGGTGGTTGATGGGATTGCCACCCCGCCAATCCTGCTGGTGGTGAATAAGGCAGACAGCGCCCGCCAAAGAAATACCGTAATGGAATTCTATGAACTCGGGATGGGCGAACCGCACGCCATCTCCGCTGTGCACGGCACCGGAACGGGGGACATGCTCGATGTCTTAATCGCCGCGTTGCCGGAAAAGCAGCCCGAAGTGGATGATGATTCCGTCAAGATTGCCATTGTCGGCAAACCCAACGTGGGCAAATCCAGCCTTTTAAACTGCCTTACTGGAGAAGAACGGGCGATTGTAAGCCCGATTGCGGGGACAACGCGGGATGCAGTGGATACCAGGATCGACTATGAAGGTATTCCTGTAACCCTGATCGATACCGCTGGCATCCGCCGCCGCGGCAAAGTAGAGCCAGGTGTGGAAAAATACAGCGTTGTGCGTTCCATGCGCGCCATTGAGCGCTGTGATGTGGCTATCCTGATGATCGATGCGGTGGATGGCATTTCTGCCCAGGACGCGCATATTGCCGGCTATGTTAAGGACGAATGGAAAAGCTGCGTGGTGGTGGTCAATAAATGGGATGCGGTGGAAAAGAACACCTATACTATGCAGACCTTCACGGAAAAGATCAGGAATGAACTTAATTTTGTGGACTATGTGCCCATCCTCTTTATCTCTGCCAAAACAGGGCAGAGAGTGGAGCAGGTGATGCCTATGGCACTGCTGGTGCAGGAAGAGCGCCTGGCGCATGTTAAAACCGGACCGTTGAACCGGATATTACAAAAAGCGCAGGATACCCATGCGCCGACCTCGAAAACCGGCACTTCGATCAAGTTGTATTATGGCACCCAGGTACGCACCGACCCGCCGACTTTTATGATCTATTGCAACAATCCCAAACTGGCGCATTTCACCTACATGCGTTTCCTTGAAAATCAGATCCGTGCTGAATACCCATTCACCGGGACTCCCATCCGCATTGTGCTTAAGCCGCGCAGTGAGTAAACAGAGAACCAAAGCCTGAGAGCTATGACAATCAACGACCCGATGACTGAACAACCCATCCAGGAACAGGTACTGCCTGTTGAGACTGATAAGAAATCCGGCTTTCGCAGGGCGCTGGTGGAGATTTTGCAGACGCTGCTGTTGGCGGTACTCCTGTATTTTGCCATTGATGCGGTCTTTGCACGGGTGCGCGTGGTGAACATCAGTATGCAGCCGACATTTGTTGAGGGTGACGTACTGCTGGTGAATAAGCTGGCCTACAAACTCGGAAAACTGCACACCGGCGACGTGGTAATCTTCCATAATCCCAGCGACCTGGAAGAGGATTATATAAAACGCCTCATTGGTAAACCCGGTGACACGGTACGTGTTGAAGGCGGGGTAGTATTTGTAAACGACATTCCCCTGGAAGAAGATTACATTGCTGATCCCCCGTATTACACAGGTGAATGGCAGGTCCCTCAGGGTTCTGTATTTGTTTTGGGTGATAACCGCAATCAGTCTTCAGACTCACACAGCTGGGGGTATGTTCCACTCGAAGATCTGGTAGGCAAGGCATTGGTGGTGTATTGGCCGCTGGATGCTGTGAAAGTAATAAAGCTCTCTGAAACCCAGGGAGCCAACTAAAAAAGCATCTCCCCAACTATTAAAAATATGGTAAGGTTAAGCAATTATGGAAGAAACCGTACCTTTCTCTGACCCCGTTTTCCCGTGCCCCGAATGCCAGGCTGGCCACATGCACCGCACTTATGTGGCTTATTTCACCTGGCTGGGTGATGAGCTCATTTCCGTTCCTGATTTTCCAGCCTGGTCGTGTGACCTTTGCGGGCGCTGCGAGTATGATGAAAACGCGCTCACTCGCCTGACACTGCTGTTGAGCCCGAACGCCGGCAAGACAATCACAACGACGCGTTTCATGCATAAAAAGATCAAGCCGCGCACGAAAATGGAACGCCCAACCTTGCCCGAATAATAAAACTCCCGATTCAATCGGGAGTTTTGCCTTTTCTTACTGGATGTTGACCGGCTGCCATGCCGGGTCGAAATCGACGCCGGGATCGTTTGTGAGGTTTGCGGGCTGCTGCCCTTGGGCATCCATGATGTAAATCTCCTTATTACCATCGCGCTCTGAGGTGAACAGGATCCAATCGCCATCAGGTGACCAGAAGGGGGCATAATCCTTGTTGGTTTCAGTGATTTGGGTGACGGTGCGCCCGCGGTCGGCAAACACGGCAGTGTAGATATTTTTATTGGACCTATAAAAACCTGTATACGCGATCATTGAGCCATCCAGGCTCACGTTGGGTTCCGCCACCCATCCCAAACGACCTTCGTCGGTGCTGCGATCAAACTTAATAAAATCCCCATAAAGGCTGTAATGGTCGCGCATGTACAGGACGTTGAGATCTCCAGTCGTAAGCACGTAGAGCAGGAAATTGGCACCTGGGGTCCACGCAGCATAGGATTCAGCAAAGCCCGGGCTGAGGCGTGTTTGGGGGTAACCCGTGGGGCTCATAATGAACAATTGCGGCAGTTTGTCTTCGCGGTAATAACTGGTAAATGCGATCCATTTCCCATCAGGAGACCATGCTGCGTAGAGGTCGTCTGCCGCGCGTTTACTAATATCCACCGGCTGCGCATCGGGTGTGGTCAGATCGAGTGTCCAGATATCCATGGCAAAAGGAGTTCCATTGTTTGAGAAGCCTGTACTGGCTCCGGAAAATAAAAGGGTCTTGCCATCTGGAGAGAAGGATGGTTTGGCTTTGTCCCCCGGAGAAAAGGTGACCTGTTCCAGGTTGGAAGTGACATAAGAACCGCTTTGATCTGCACCCACATCCATCATCCATACCTGGAAGTAGCCATCGGACTGGCGGTCGCTGACAAATGCCACCCTGCCGCCATGACCGATAGCTGTAATGACCGGGGCGGCGGTGATGGTTGGCGTGGGTTCGCTCGTTGGTTCGGCAGTAGGCTGTGGTGAAGGCTGCGATTGAGGTGTTCGAGTTGGTTCTTCAACCACAACCATGACAGCAGGAGCTGGCAGGCTGGATTGTGCCGGAATGGAACCGCCGAGTATCCCCAGGGACTTCAGTGCAAAAAAACCGCCAACCAGGACTCCAAGCAGGATAAGA
This sequence comes from uncultured Anaerolinea sp., assembly GCA_964533735.1. Classification (GTDB taxonomy): domain Bacteria; phylum Chloroflexota; class Anaerolineae; order Anaerolineales; family Anaerolineaceae; genus UBA6107. The sequence continues at coordinate 26,035 of CAZHMD010000008.1, forward strand.
GCTGCCAGGATGAACCAAACAGGAGACTTCTTCTTTTTTTCCGGTGCCTCTGCTGAAAACGGAATGGCAGGCGGGGGAATGGACGGTGTGGATGGGGCGGCAGTGTGGATTGCCGGCGGTTGGGGGCGGGTACCCATCACTGTTTTCTGCGCACTGGCAGGGTCGGGGATGGGAGCTGGACTGCGCAGGGCTGCCACGAAATCTGCCACCGTGGTGAACCTGTCATCAGGCTTTATTGAGAGCGCTTTTTCGATGGCTGCTGAAACATGCTCAGGGGTATCAGGCATGAAAGATTTAAGGGAAACAAGTTCCTCTTCACCCATCAGGCGGCGGGTGCTATCGGCAGGGGCTTTTCCAGCGAGAAGATAGTATAGAGTGGAAGCCAGGCTGAACTGGTCGGACTGCGGTCCGGTGCGCCTGCCGCTGACCTGCTCGGGCGGGGCAAACCCGGGGGTGAATGCCCACGCGCCAGATTGAGTTTCAGCGGAGGGATCTCCGGTTTTGGCAATACCAAAATCAACCAGAACGACCTCGCCAGCGGGGGTGAGTTTGATATTGGCTGGTTTAATATCACGGTGATAGATGGGCGGGTTTTGGGTATGCAGGTAAGTGATGGCGCTTCCCAATTGGTCTGCCCAAGAAAGAATCTGCGGCAAGTTAAACACAGTTTTATTCTCCACCAGCGTGCGAAAGTTTTCACCGGGGATGTAATCCATGACCAGGAACTGGCTGTCGTTTTCAGTGAAGTAATCGATGACACGCGGCAGGTTGGGTTGTTTTAAAGATGCCAGCAGACGCGCTTCGCGGATAAATTGCGCCGTTGCATTGGCGTTAAGGTTATGGTTGGCTTTTAAAGCCACTTTATTTTCAAGCGTCTGATCATCAGCCAGGTAAACCTCACCCATGCCTCCTGCGCCAAGTTGATCGAGGATCTTGTAACGGGATTTTAGAATGGTGCCGTTCTCGAGAGTTGCCATATGCCCGCCTGTAGTGGGATTTTATTGAATTAATCATACACAATAAATGAAAATATAAAAGGACAAATCCTGGGTTAATAAATCTCACATCATCGGTTGATCTTATTTATAATCAGGGTTAACCTGGAATTAGAGCCATGATGACAATCTTTCACACTCTTACAAATTCAAATTTCGAGGAAGTCCTGCAGTTCATGATCGCCTGTGATATCGCTGAAAACGGTGAAGCGGATTCAAGCAGGGAAGACGTGGAAGAACAATGGGACGAAATGGACCTGGAGAAGGATGCCTGGGTAACACGCGATCACAACGGGGGGATCACAGGCTATGCATCTGTTTCCGGCAGAAATGGCAGATTTGCCGTTGACATTTACTTTCACAAACAATTAAGCCCGCCAGGGCTAGAAGAGGAGTTGATGGGCAGATGCCTGGAACGGGGATCTGAACTTGCCCGTGAAGATTCGACTCATGATGAGGTTTACTTAACCGGGTATGCTGTCAGCGTTAATCAACGGCTGCAGCAGGTGTTCGAGAACAATGGTTTTGAGCGGCACACCTATCATTACCGCATGCAGCTGGATTTTCATGAACCAGTGGAAACTCCCCAGTGGCCAGAAGAATTTACCTTATCCACTTACCAAAAAGGGGATGAAACTGAACTTTTCCAATTGATCCAGAGCACTTTCAACTGGGAAGGGCGGACCCCGGTTTCAATGGATGCCTGGCGCAACTCGATCTTCCGCGGCGGACGCTTTGACCCGAAGTTCTTTGTGCTGGTTCGTTCTGCAGGAAAGCTGGCAGGCGCAGCGCTCTCTTATGCGGAGGAGACAGGTGGTTGGATCAGGCAATTGGCGGTATCCCAGGATTACCAGGGGAAAGGTCTTGGCAGCCGGCTCCTGCGGCATATGTTCAGTGTGTTTTACAGAAAAGGTCTGGCGGGGGTTGGGCTGGGGGTAGCCTCGGTAAACAGCAAAGCCTGGCAATTCTACGAACGGGTTGGGATGTACCGCAAGCGTGAATTCATCGAGTACAGGAAGCGGCTAACATGAAATTAAAGAATCCGGGTTGAAATCACCCGGATTCTTTTCATCATACGGAAGATATTTGAAGTTAATCCACTGTCAGGGTTTTGCTCAAATTACGCGGGAAATCCGGGTCATAACCGCGCGCGACCGCCATGTGATACGAAAAGAGCTGCAGCGGGATCACGGACAATAATGACGCAAAAACGGCATTAGATGCGGGGATGGTGACCACATCACTGGCGTTGGCGGATATGCGCGAATCAGCAGCTCCGATAGCAATCGCTCGACCACCGCGGCAGGTGACTTCGTTGATGCCGCTAACGATCAAAGGCACATCATCTGGCGCGAAAGCGAAAAATACCGGGAAGCCTTTGGTGATGGCGGAAAGTGGACCATGTTTAAATTCGGTCGAAAGCATCCCCTCACAATGGGCATAGGTGATCTCTTTCAGCTTAAGAGCGCCTTCAAGCGCCATGGCATAAGTTGCTCCATACCCGAGGCAGTAAAGATCGTTCCAGGTGTTGATCGAGGGAACCAGAGCTGCAACCTGCGGATCTGTCATGCTGATGGTTGCCTGCATTAGGTCTGGCAGCGTGTCGAGCTGGGATAAATCTCCTCCACCCATCCTGGTTGCCAGGTAAAGAAACATGATCACCTGGTTGGTGAAGGTCTTGGTTGCCGGGACGCTGATCTCATAACCGCAAGTCAGGGGCAGCCAGGCGGAGGTGGCGCGCGTGAGGGTTGAGCCGATAACATTCGCCATGCTGAAGCAGGTCATGCCGGCGGCCTGTGCTCCCTGAAGCGCGTTGAGCACGTCTTTTGTTTCGCCTGACTGGCTGACAAAAATGCCGACATCCTCATGGTTAACCGCGGGTAAATACTGCGGGATGAATTGGGGGGCAAGAACGGGCGTGACGATCCTGTTCGCGAGTTGTGCGAAATACACTGACCCCGCCATACAAGCGTGATAACTCGTTCCGCATCCAATGAAAAAAACATTACGCGCGGTTTTCATCTTTTCCAGAATGGTTTGAACATCCGCACTGTTGTTCAGCAGGTGCAGCATTTCGCGCGCCACCTGGGGCTGTTCGTGAATTTCCTTAAGCATGAAATGCGGAAAACCATCCTTTTGCACGGCGTTCATCTTTTCAGTGATGAGTTCAGCCGCGCGTTCGATAATGCTGCTGTCCTTGACGGAACGCAATTCCACCTTGTCTGCCCACAAGGTGATGATCTCACCGTCATTCAAACGGATCACTTCACGCGTGAGCGGTAGAAGGGATGGAAGGTCGGAAGAAACACAGGTGAACCCTTCGCCGATGCCTACCACCAAACCGGACCCTTTTTTGATGGCATAAAGCCTGTCGTCGTTGATCCTGCCGATAACGAAGGCGTAATCACCCTGCAAGTCGCCATAAGCCAGTCGAATGGCATCGATGAAGTCATACCCCTTGTTGATGTATCTTTCCACGGCATGCACACAGGATTCACCGTCGTTTTGCGAGCGAACGGTCATTCCTTCAGCGATGAACTGTTCCCGCAACTCCACATTGTTGACCACATTGCCGTTATGAGCGCCGACCATGTCGCCATCCGAGTCCAGGTGAGGCTGAGAGTTGATCATGGAAGGTTCGCCAAAGGTTGCCCAACGTAACTGGGTGATACCGCGCTGCCCGGACATTTCAGCGATGTTATATTTGGCCGCCACTTCATCCACGCGGCCGACATCCTTGCGCAAGTCTATCCTGCTGCCGCTGATCGTGGCGGCACCGACTGAATCATACCCGCGGTATGTGAGCCTGCGGGCAGCTTCGATCAGGATGGGTCCGAGGGCTTGTTCATTTTTCGTTACGATGCCAAAGATTCCGCACATAAAAATCCTCATGTTTCAGTAGGGTTGGATAAAGCCTCCGTATTGTATCAGAAGTTGGCGGTGAAAAATCTGAGAGGGGAAATGATCGTTGTTAAATATAAAAAATCCGCATGCACGGAACTCGAACAGGGCTCTATGAAAACAGGAAGTGGATACGTGAGGAAATAATCAGTTCAATTTGATGGAACCGGACTGGCAACCAGGATGAGGCGGTGAGTGAAGGAGTCGAGAGGCCAACAGGTGACAAGGGTTAAGCGGATATCATCACTATGAGCCAGCCAGCGCCCATTTTCCAGCCGTATTTTTGCGTCCATAAAGGTATCTTCAAGGATCAGCCGATTTGTGATGACAAACTCGAATTCTTTGTCATGCGAATAGACATAGATAGTATCACCAACTTCAAGGTCAACCAAGCGCTTGAATACTTCACCATAAGCATTATGATGACCATTTAAAACTGTGTTTCCAGGTTCTCCAAGCAGGGCGGAATCAGGATGCCAGGCTGAAGCAAAAAAACCGGGGACTCCCCATTGACCAAAAGTCTTCCCCTGAACTTCAGTGTTGCTGAAATCAGCTGTGACCACCGGTGCGACCAATTCAATCTTAGGAATTTCGATGCGAAGCGGAATCGCCGGGGATTCAAGATCTTCCCTGCCGGGAATATGGATGGAATAACGCGAGGTATCCAGGGGACCTTTTTCCTCTGGAACCGATTGCTCCACAAAAGTAACTGCAGACGCGTCGAATACAGCATCAGGTATCAATTGAGAGGGCGGCGGCAGCTGATCTGGAAAATCTGCGTACAATGTGTCAGCATCAAAATTTCCGGGAGCTGAAGTTGCAGCAACTTTCCGCGGGAAGATACCGATAAATCCTGCAATGATCAGGATTGCTCCGGCAGCAATAAAAAAATGAGGGGTCAGGTTGCGAAGTTTTGCCATGTTATTTCAAGCACCACATATATGATATTATATACCAAATATATCCCATTAAAATCACAAAGAATTCATTTTTTCAACTATGGAGACAGAATCTAACTAGTTTTACTGCTTACGGATAAAAAAAGCGACCCAAAAGGGTCGTTTTTAATTTGTAATTTGGTTTGTATTTTGTTGGTCCTAGATTCAGGGGCGGCCTTAAGGATCAAGCATTTCCTGAAGGAGGTATTATCTCAAATGAATATTTTCCCCAATGGATGCCATTCCAGTTAGTGTAATTCCGGATGGGCAACCCATAATTTGGATAATTTTTCCGCGTCGGTTGGCTCTGGTTTTGTGCTGATTTTCTGCACATAATCCGGGGACATACTGATCCACTCCGACTTCCACTCACTGATGCGCCCATAACCATTCTTTTCTTCAAAGATGCTGTACTCGCCGGGGAAATTGGCCCTGCGCAGCCGGGTGAAAAGCATTCCTGGTCCTGATCTTACCAGTAGGTTGTAAATAAGTATTTTTACTTTAAATAACTCCACTTGAGCCTCCTTGCCGGTAAATACTGCGTAATCACTTGACGTTCCCAACCAGGCATTCAAATCCAATGCCTTATATTCCATTCCCATTGAAATCCCATCAGCTACACCGTCATCATCAATATCTCCATCGGATGTGTACTGCCACATCATGGGTTTACCCGTCCAGCCCTTGCTTTGGACCGCATTGAAAACAGTTTGGATTGTTTGAGTTTCGTTATACCAGGCGAGCCATAACGGGCGGTTGCGGAACCATGGTCCAAACCAGGTTAACAACCCGAGCGAACAATAGATCCCGTTTATCTTGCCATTCAGAGAATCCATACGTTCCAGGAAAGCCTGGGCGATGGTTTGGGCTCTTGCCGTGACCGTGGTGATCGCGGGAGAATAGGAGGAACTGCCATTTTCGATATCCAAAAAAACGTAGTTTTCGCGATCATTCTGGATGTGGTTCCAGCAGTTTTCCGCCTGGATCTTACCCCATTCCGCATCCGGTACACCGTATGCTGATGATCCGGCATTATGGTTGGAGTAGTAGTCCATGTACCAGTAGGCGATGCGGAATACCCTGCCTTTGGCAAGTTGCCAGTTTGTAAGGAATTTGGTATCGATGGTGCGACCGTGACCGACACGAATCGCGGCGAAGTCAGTGTTGACCCGCGTCCAGTCGATCTTCCCGTTGAACTGGCTGACGTCAACACCGCGGATTGGAAAATCAGCGAATCTTAAACCCATGATCTCTCCGCTTTGGTCAGCACTAAGAATTTGTTGCATTTGATCAGCATCAGCATTTCCTTCATCATCATTACAATGGTTCCTGTTGATACCTGTTGCAAGAAATCAGCCAACCATAATTTGGCAATAGGGAAATGATTCGAATACCTTGATGGAACTGGAATGAAAAAGACTCTTGCGAGTCTTTCAGAGCGGGCAGCGGGATTCGAATTTAATACCTCGATGGTACCCGGGAATAAAAAAAGACTCTTGCGAGTCTTTCAGAGCGGGCAGCGGGATTCGAACCCGCGAATATCAGCTTGGAAGGCTGACGCCTTACCACTTGGCGATGCCCGCGTCGAAGACAGATTATACACGATTTTTCAAAGGTAGGGGACGGTTCAAAACCGTCCCCTACGAAAGTGCTACTTGATCTTGCAGTAACGCTCGACGCGCTGTTCGATGATCTTGAGGCTGTCCTGCCAGAAGGCTTTCTTACGGATGTCGATGCCGAAACGGGCAGCCAGGTCAGCCGCGTTGGCTTCACCGGTGCTGGAAAGCAGGCTCATATAATCTTTGACGAAGGCGGCGCCGCGCTTCTGGTAAATGGCGTACAGTCCGGTACCAAAGAGCAGCCCGAAGGCGTACGGGTAGTTGTAGAAGGAGAGACCGGAGAAATAGTAGTGCGGTTTCCAGGTCCACATCCATTTTTGCAGGTATTTCTCATCCAGCCCGTCGCCGTAAGTATCTTTCTGTGCTTTTTCCATGATCTCACACAGCTCATCCGCATTCAATTCGGATTTCTCACGGCGTTCGAAGACTTCCTTCTCGAACAGGTAGCGTGAGTAGATATCGACGATCACCTGGGAATCACCAATGAGCTGGGTTTCGAGGATGGCGAGTTGTTCCGCTTCCGTTTTTGCCTGCTCAAGCGCGGCTGAAGAAACGATGGTCTCGCACATGATCGAAGCAGTCTCTGCCAGGGTCATGGGCGTGTTTTTAAGCAGTTCAGTTTTACCGGCTTTCACCATGCAGTCATTGTGGAAACCATGACCCAATTCGTGGGCAAGGGTGGAAACCTGGTCGAGTGAACCATCAAAGTTGGAGAGGATGCGGCTTTCGCCAACCCCCGGCACATCCATGCAAAAAGCGCCGCCGCGTTTACCGTCACGCTGCTCCGCGTCGATCCAGTTGTGGTCAAAGGCGCGCTGGGCAAATTCCTTCAGCTCAGGAGCAAAAGCGCCAAAGTGGGTGAGGACAAAGTCCCTGGCTTCGTCGAAACTGAAGGTCATTTTGCTCTCGCCAGTGGGACCGAAGAGGTTCCACCATTGCAGTTTCTTCACACCATAGCGCGCAGCCTTGGCTTTGAAATACTTGCGGAACATGGGGAAGGAATCCTTCATCGCGCTCATCATGGCATCCAACGTTTCGCGGTCGATGCGTGAGGCGTCGAGGGAACTGTGAACGGCATCCACCCGTCCGCGGTGACGGTTGAGCGTATTGATCTCGCCTTTGACCCCGTTCATGGATGCCGCCAGGGCTTCCTTGACGGTTGGCCATATCCTACTTTCCATTTCATACCCCCGCCGGCGGGTTTCTTCATCAGGGTGAGAGCGCAGGTTGATCAATGCCGGCATGGGCAGTTTCTGCACTTTGCCGTCCAGTTCAAATTCAACGCTGAGCTGGGAGGTGACAGTTCCCTGCAGCTTGCCCCAGGCATTGGCACCGCTGAGGCTTAATTCCGCAGCCAGGGCTTCTTCCTTGGGAGACATGAGGTACTGGCTTTGCTCCGCGGCTTCCTGAAGGTAGAAAGCGTGGGACTTGGTTGTCGGGTTGGAACCGACAAAATCAGGCAGGCGCTTGGCCACTTTCCCGATCCAGGCGGTGGCCTGGGTGCCGAGTTGTTCAAGCTTGACCGCCACCATATCAAATTCGCTTTCTTTCTTGAGAGCTTCCTTGTCATACGAATTGGTCGAGACGAAGGATTGGATGTAAGCTCCCAGGGTTCCCGCTACCAGCAGAATGGCGTTAAATCGGTCGATCAAGGTGGAAGCAGTCTCAGCCAGAACAGACGACTTGGCGGTCTCATCCGCCCTGGGTAGTGCAGTTTGGAAATACTCTTCTAATTCGGCGATCATTTTTTGCAGTTTCTTAAAATCGGCGTTGAATTTTAGTGAAGATAGTGACGGATAGACGTTGGTTAAATCCCAGTGCGGGGGGGGGGTGGTAGTCATTGCAGCTCCTCAAGTCTTATTTTAGATGTTTATTATAAAACAAAAGATGCCCGGGTTAGCCGGACATCTCATGAAGATGGCTTCACTGAACAGGTATTTTAGGCGGCAAAGACTGCAAGCGCAGCCGTTTCTCCCTGGCTTTGGCAACGCTGGCAAGAATGCGGTAAGAAATCATAAAAGCCAGAATGCCGCCTGTGATCCAGTAGATCAATTGCAGCCAGGCTGCCGATGCATCTGTACCGGATACAATCGCGTGAAACAAAACTGAACAATAGGCAAGAAAGCTGCCGAAATGAATGGCGCGCCACATCTTTTTTCCAATCGTTTTCCGGATGTAAAAACTGATATCCAGGAGAACCCAAATATACAGCGCCACCTGCCCGATCCCCACAGCGACTGGTTTATAAGATGTGGTAGAAAAAGGGATGAGTATCTGTACCAGGCTAAAATTGATGAATTTATCTCCGAGCAGGATCAGACCATGGAAAATTCCGAACGCGAGACCAAGGATGCTGGTGTACTCATGCAGTTCAATGGTGGATGGCAGCCCGGGCCAGAGCGCTCCCAGTTTATTGGTGATCCCAGTTCCAAGGAGCATTGAGAGCCACAGGAGGAAGTAAGCAACGACGGCACTCCCGCGGGAGAGGTACCAAAAAGCACTAATACTGGATCCGGTTAAGGAATCCGTGAGACCAGGGAGCCATTTGGGCAACAGACTGACCGTGATCAAGGCAGACAGGAAAGCTACAAGCAGGATCAAGGCAAAGTGCCCGAAACTGACCTGAGATTCAGGGTCTTCTGCAGTTATTGTGTGATCGAGGTTTGTAGACATAGCTCGTTCCATTGTTTTTGAATAAATCCGGAGTTCCTGACCACTCTGCCATCTTCGAGCATCAACAGATATTGAATACCCTGATGATGGTCAAGCCAGGCTGATCCTGCTTCACTGCCGAGTATCAACGCTGTTTTAGCGTAAACCTCAGCATCCATAACGTTGTCTGCCAGCACGGTGGCGGTGAGTACATCGGTATCCGCCGGATGGTGTGTACGAGGGTCTATGATGTGATGCTGCCATAAATCGTTGAATTTCCAACGCCTGTAATCCCTGCCGGAGGTTGCCAGCCCGCCACGTGAGACCATAACCAGTTCAAGGAGGTTACCCGACTCAAATGGGTTGCCAACACCGATCGGCCAGGCACTACCATCAGACCGGGGTCCACTGATGGCGATGTCACCACCGGCATCCACCAGTACAGGGGCTAAGTGGCTGAGCCTGGACATGGTTTGATGAGCTGCCCAGCCCTTGGCGACACCGCCAAAATCAAGTTGAGTGCCGAAGGGGAGCGTTAATGTGCGCGCCCGACGGTCGAATTTTATTGGATCAGTAGTCATTGGTCCGAGCAGGTTTTGCCCGATTGTCCAATCATTCCGGGAAGTCAACTCGTCAAAATCCATCGAGTAACCGGAGGCTAACAGATCGGGCAAGATCGCAGGTGTAACCAGGCTATCTGAAAGCTTTTCTGCCTCCAGCGCCGCGGTGAAGACCCGGAATAATGTGTCACTTACTTTTACTGCCATTCCAGGATGGCGGTTTAGAACACTCAATTCGCTATTCAATCGAAACCGGCTTAATGATTGTTCCCATTCTTCAAACCAACCTTCTGCTTTTTCAATTTCAGAAATCACTGAAGGGTCTTCGGAATCGGCTGCAATGAAGATTTTGGATCCCATTGCCTGGAAAGTGATCGTTCTCATTTCTTTGAAGATTGAGTGACGGTAACTGGAGCAGGAGCCGAACTATTCCCTGCGCTCAGGATCGCCGGAGAGGATGAACCTTCGCCAGAGGTAGTAGAGGCAGTAACTGAGACATTTACTTCCTTCAAGGCTGCTGGCATTGCAGTTGGGTCAATCCTGCTCAGTGATGATAAGTCCACAACGATGAGAGGAGCTACCGTGGGCAGTGGATCAAGAACCTCCGTGGTAGGCGTATATTCCAGATTCTGAGCATTTGCCTGGACGAGGTCTTTATTAGCGAGGGCATTCCAAATCCCGATGGTACCAGCCATTGAACTGACCGCCAACAGGAATTTAAAAGCACCGGGTACAAATCGTTTCTTGCGACGAGGATGTATTTTTTCCATTGAAAACCTCCGGATGACTATTAGTCATCATCCTTTTCTTCTTCTTCATGCTCTTCTACAGAATCATCTGATCCTCCACCACTTGAAGGGAGTTGGATGGCGATGATTTGCCCGGCTGTATCCACATACACCAGGGTGCCGTCAGAAAAACCAATGACGTAAACGGTTTTTCCGTCCATAGAAGTGACGTCGATCGAAACCACATCACTCCGCCCCATGTAATTCGCGGCGATCTTAACAGCCTGGTCAGCATTGATCTGGGCTGCCCGCGTCTGCAAACCGTTATACAGAATTTTGCCGCTATCGGCATCGATGTAGACATTTCCGTTACCGTAAATTACTTCAAACGCCGGAACGTTGTTAAATATGACCAGCTCCGGGAGTTGACCGGGTAGGACTCCCGCAATATTCATTGCCAGGGCAGCAGCTTGTTCAGCAGAAAACAAATAGGGAGATTCTCCCTGGCCATTTGATTCAGGTGTGACGCTTAATAAAGCTTCAATCTGCTGGTTTGCCAATTCAATTTTTGCATTGGCGTCGCTGATCAATTGCTGGTAGGCTTGTTCCCGCAGATTTGCGGCTACTGGAGCAATGGTTGGGCTTGGAGGAACTGAGCCATTGAGGGCATTCACATTGGTGACGACCCCAATTCCAATCGTGATTAAAACCGCAACGATGAACACAGATACTAGTATTGTTGTTTTATTTTTCATTTTGTTCCTTCCTATTTTGTACTGACTCAAGCATAATCAATTTAGGTTGGAATCCGCCTTGTTTTAGCTGGCAGTTTTCCAATGAAATTCCAATCTATGAAATAAAATTTAGGAACAAAGCTTGCGGGTTGTATAATGAAAATCATGAAAATCTTGCTGATTGAAGACGACAAGCGCCTTGCAAAGCTGGTAAAAAGCGTACTGGAAGAAGAGAAGTACTCACTTGATTTGCAATATGATGGTGAACTGGGGTTGGAGCTGGCATTAAGGGGGCTGCATGACCTGGTCATTGTGGACTGGATGCTGCCCGGGCGGGATGGTCCCTCAATTTGCCGAAAGATCAGGGCTGCGAAACAATCAGTGCCAATATTGATGCTCACAGCGCGGGGGCAGGTGGAAGATCGCGTGGCTGGACTGGAGAGCGGTGCGGATGATTACCTCGTAAAACCCTTTGATTTCGATGAATTGATTGCCCGAATTCGAGCCCTGAGCCGGAGATACACCCCCGGATCGGTGGATTCGGATGAACTGCGTATCGGTTCCATTGTGATGGATCTTAAAGCACACACCCTCCGCAGAGCAGAGGCAGCCATTGAATTGACAAAACGTGAATGGGATATGCTTGAATTCTTTGTGCGGCATGCCAATAAAACACTCTCGCGTACAGAGATCCTTGACTATGTGTGGTCTTACGATACCCAGGTGAAACCTGAACTTGTGGATGTGTACGTTTCTTACTTGCGCCAAAAACTGACGATCACAGGCAAAAAAGACCCGATCCAAACAGTGAGAGGCTTTGGCTATCTCATGGACGAAAAGAATGCTTAAGAAACTGCGCTGGCAACTGACGCTTCTCTATCTTTTTTCTTCGATCATTCTTTCCACTTTGATCGGTTGGGGTGCTTATTCTTTATTAAATTATTATTTCCAATCGGCAAATGACCAGGCGCTTAAATTGAAGATTGGGCTTTCTTTGATGGAGTATGAACTTCCGCTTCCAAAGGATGTGGAAATTGTTGTTGGCAACGCGGGGTTTAGTATCTCAGAAATCCCACAAAAAACGACCAACAATAATCCGGGGTTATTTGAAATTGATGAAGGTGAATCTTTGGAAGAACACCGCGTTGAGTTGGAAAGCTCGCTGGCAGACATCTACATTCTCCCATTGGTAATCAGAGGTGATCTGGTAACAGGTTTGAAAACTTTGCCCACGAATGCCGCCATCAATTTTGACGCCATTTCTTCAGCCAGGACAACCGGATTTGATTACCGTACAGTAATCTCACCAAAAGGAATTCCCGTGCGCTTGGTTACATACATCATCCAGGGGCAGGAATCAGACCAGGTTTTCCAGGCAGGCCGTTTCCTGGTTGAGCAACAGCAGGTTCTTCAACAGCTTTCGCGAACAATGATCATGGCTGCTGGATTGATCACTTTATTAATTGGGATCGCATCGTGGTTTTTAGCTGGTCGAACGATCAAACCATCCCAGGAAGCGTGGGATAAGCAGCAACTTTTTATCTCCAATGCCAGCCATGAATTACGTGCACCATTAACGCTCATTCATGCCGGCGTGGAATTGAGTCTACGCAAGGCGCGAGACCCCGAGCTTCATGGTCTTCTCACAGATGTTTTAATCGATTCCGACTACATGAAAAAACTCATTGAAGACCTTTTATTATTATCCCGGTTGGATGCGCATTCTTTAAAAATCGAACTGCAACCGATTCGATTAACCGACTTCATCCCGGACCTGACCAGGCAATTGAGGCGTTTGGCTGAAAACCAAAGTGTGGTCATTGAAGAATCCATTGATGCCGTTTCTGTAATGGCGGACCCCGTCAGATTAAAACAATTACTGCTTATTATCATGGATAATGCTTTACGCAATAGTCCCTGCGACGATTCCGTGAAAATTGCGGCTACTCTAGACGGAGCTGCAGCAGATATCAGCGTGACAGACCACGGCCAGGGGATCGCCAAGGTCGATCAGGAAAAGGTATTCGACCGTTTTTACAAAGCCGATGACCGCTCATCCTCGGAATACAGCGGGAGTGGTTTGGGACTATCCATTGCCAAGGGTCTGATCGAGGTACAAGGAGGACGAATCCGGCTGGAGAGTTCACCCGGAAACGGGACGACGGTTATTATCACCTTACCAGCAATAATGGAAAGTTGATGAACCTGTTTGATTAAAATAACGTATATCCTTTATAAGCATTAATCTAAAGGAGAACATATGGAAAATCCCAATTTGAATCAAGAAGTGGTTCCCGTGAGCGGGTTCAGCGGAATTCAGTTCAAAGCTGTCGGAAAGATCCTGCTAAGCCAGGGCGTTACCGACAGCCTAACCATCGAGGCGGACCCTGAAACGCGGTCTCATATTCACACTGAGGTCATTGATGGCGTTCTGCGCATTACCCAGGATACTGACTGGCGGGATTGGACCGGATTCAGGCTGATCGACAGAGGGCTAACCACCTTTCACGTAGTGATGAAGGATATTAAATCCCTGGCGATCTCGGGCGTAGGGACACTGGATTGTGCGGAAATCAAATCAGATGCACTCGCGTTGAGCATATCAGGTCCGGGTACCATGACCATAGGAACGGTAAAACTCAGTACCTTGAACGTGGATATTTCCGGTGTGGGCTCAGTGGATGTCGCCGGCACTTGCGCGGACCTGACGGTCAGCCTCAGCGGTGCAGCCAACTACAAGGGCTCACGTTTGAGCAGCGCGCGCTCCACGGTAAAACTAAGCGGAGTGGGCAATGCAACTGTTTGGGCGAGCGAGAGCCTGGATGCCACCCTTAGCGGCGCCGGAGCGATCGAATACTATGGCGATGCCAAAGTGACCCAAAAAGTCTCCGGACTGGGTGTGATAAAATATCTTGGAGCCCGCTAAACTGCAGGCAATATTACCCAAGGAGTCCTAAATGCCACAAACCAGGACACGAAAAATTGTTGTTACTGCGGTACTTTCTGCAGTCACTATCGTTTTGGGATTACTACCCTTCGGCGGATATATTCCATTTTTTGGGATTTCAATCACCATTCTTGCAATCCCGGTGATCATTGGCGCCATCCTAGAAGGACCGATCGTAGGCGCAGGGATAGGTTTGATCTTTGGACTAACCTCCCTGTACCAGGCGGCAACCGCCCCCAAGAGCCCGCTTGACCCGCTTTTTGTCAATCCGCTGCTTTCAGTTCTGCCGCGTATGTTAATCGGACCGGTGGCATGGCTGGTGTGGAGCGCGTTAAAACGCTGGAAGGTGATCGGGCTTCTTGCGGCTGGTTTCTTCGGCAGTTATGCCAACACTGCCTTTGTACTGGGGATGTTCGGCCTTCTTTTTGCCAAAGACACGCGTGTTACTGAGGTACTGGGGGATAACGTGTGGAAAGCCCTGGGCGGGATTGCCCTGGCATCTGGCGCACCAGAAGCTGGTGTGGCGGCTGTGGTCGTTTTGATCGTGATCGCGGCTTACTGGCAATTTACTATTGGGAAGAAAAAGGGCTCAGACCTGTAAATTTGCTTTGCTTATCAATCCATAGTCTCACGCATAGAGAATTATGAGTGAGACTATTAAATTTAAGAATACTGCCAACGTATCTATAATGGTGAACTTCATTTCCACCATACTGGTACGGTAATCCAAGTATCCGTAGGCGCGTGCATCCATCGCCAGGGCGATATTTTCAGCACGCCTGAGGCTGATGACGAAAAGCGGAACAACCAGGGGCAGTATTTGTTTAATTCGGTTAATGAGACCTCTGGTTTTACCGCCCCATTCTGCCCCACGTGAAGCCTGTGCCTTGGCAATGCGTTCAGCGGTTTGTGCCAGCAAAGGGACAAAACGCAGGGTGATCTGCATCACCATCACCAGATCCATTGTTTTGATCTTGAGGTGGTTCAATGGGCTCAAAAGCCGCTGCATTCCCTGTATACCCTCAGAGGTGGATATGCAGAAAGTCGCCAGACTGAGAGTGAGGATGAGCGCGACAAAACGCAGCAACAGGGCGGTACCAGCCATGATCCCGGTCAGCGTTATCCTGAATATCCAAATGGAGAAGAGGATGTTCGGGTCTTTGGCAGAGGAATAGAAAAAAACCTGGATGACCGCGAAGAGCAACAAGAACGGTAAGGGGGTAATAACGCTTTTTAGCGCGAATTTAAGATTGATCTTCGAGAGGATCGTTAATAAGACCAGGTATGCCAGACCAATCCCGAGCCCAAATAGCGATTGACTGAAGGTAAGGACCAGGATGAGCACCAGGAAGCTGGCTACTTTGGCGCGCGGATCCAATCGATGCAGCACAGACCCTGTAGAGAGATATTGACCCATCGGAACGCGCGCAAGGAAATCGAACTCAGCCATGGGCAGCCTCCCCCAAGGAGCTTCTGATTCCCTCAAACAACTGCGCCCCGGTGATCACCGACACTGGCATAGGCCAGCCTTTTTCTCGAAAGGCGGCGCCAAAACGCACCACGGAAGGCTGCCCCAGAGCACCATCTGCGATCAATTGGGCATCGTTAAAAAGTTCAGCTGTGTTACCGGTATGCAGTGCAGTCCCTTTTGACATGATGGTAAGGTTGCTTGCCAGTTCAGCGATATCCCCCATGCTGTGAGAACTGAGGATCATGTCGATACCATCTCGCTGGAATTTTTTCAGTGTGGCGTGCAAGTTGCGCCGGGAAGCCGGGTCGAGACCTGCGGTGGGTTCATCCAGGACGAGCACTTTGGGCTGCAGCGCCAGCGTGGCTGCCAGGGCTACCTTGCGTTTTTCCCCTCCGCTCAACTGGTAGGTGAGGCGGTCCTTGAACGTTTCAAAGTTCAGGCCAACCAGCAACATGGCATTGCGTACACGTTCGCGGAGACCATCCTTGCCGTAGAGCAAACGCGGTCCATAGGCGATCTCGTCTCCGACAAACTGTTCAAAAAAATAGATCTCCGGGTTTTGAAACACCAGGCCGGCGTAACGGCGCAGGGCCTTTACATCCAGGTCAGCAGCAGAGACATTAAATGGACCGATCTTCACTTCACCTGTCTGCGGGCGGTAAAGCCCATTGAGGTGCTGCAGGAGCGTGGATTTTCCCGAACCTGTTGCGCCTGCCAGCCCGTGACTTTTCCCGTGGGTCACCTCGAACGAGACATCCGAGAGCGCCTGGTGCGCCATGGGTGTGCCCGGCATATAAGTATGGCTGAGGTGGATCACCTGGATGGCAGGCGTTTGCCCATTGTTTGTCTCCTGAGAGGCATCGAGGCGAATCCTGCCGGGATAAGCTGGAATCTGCCGCAGAGCGGTTTCAAAATCCGGGGAGAGGTCATCCAGCAGGGGATGTATTTTGCGTATCCCGTTGAGGAGCTGCAGCGTGATCGGTTGTTCAAGACCGCACTTCTGCAGCAGGTCTGTGTCATTGAAGAGCGTCCTAGGAGAACCGTCAAAAACGATTTTTCCCTGACCAAACACCAGCACTCGATTGGCTCTGCCGGCTTCCTCCATGAAGTGGGTGATGAAAAGCACGGTGATACCGCGCTCGTGCAGGGAGCGCATGGTGTTCAGCACTTCAAGCCTGCCGCGCGGGTCTAGCATGGCAGTGGATTCGTCGAAAATGATGCAATCGGGCTGCATGGCAAGAACCCCGGCAAGGGCGATGCGCTGCATCTGACCGGCGGAGAGCAGGTGCGGGGGGCGCATTCGCTGTTCGTACATTTCAACCGTTTTTAACGACCTGGATACCCGTTCCTGGATCTCTTTTGTGGGTACACCCAGGTTCTCCGGACCAAAGGCACAATCTTCTTCGATCACGCTCGAGATGATCTGGTCTTCAGGATTCTGGAAAACCATGCCCACCTGTGAACGGATAAGGGTGTGGTTAGACCTTGCGGCCGTGTCCAATCCCGCAATGATCACTTTACCAGTTGTGGGAAGGAGGAGGGCATTGCAGTGGCGCGCAAAGGTGGTCTTGCCTGACCCGTTGGCTCCGACGATTGCCACCCATTCACCGCGTTCAATGGTAACCGTCAGGTCATTTAAAGCTGGAGATTCCGGAGATGATGTTCCGGGGTGACGATAAGTGACATGGTCGAACTGGATTAAATTGTCCAATGGGTTCCTGGTGACTTGTAAGGGTATTCTCGTATTATACCGGAGGTGAGTGAACTTGATGCGGTTATGCTTATTTCAGAGCACGGATAATTCTTGACATTCCTCCTGGCACGGTCTATACTCGAATCAATTGAGAACACGGTGGGGAGCCCGGCATTCCGGGCTGAGAGGAAAGCGCAGGCTTTCGACCCGTATGACCTGATCCGGATAATGCCGGCGGAGGGAAGTGGAATTATTACATCAACCCTCCCTGGCGGAGGGTTTTTTGATGCAAACACGCGCGGTACTTTTTGCCAATGGTGAGGTTACCTCCTACGGTTACCTGGAAAAAATGATCACCGACAAGGATTTCCTGGTAGCGGTGGATGGTGGATTGAGGCACCTGGAGGCTTTAGGATTTCCACCGGATATGCTTATCGGTGACCTGGATTCAGTCACACCAGCTCAAATCGCGAGGTTAATCGCCAGCCAAACGGAGGTGATTAAGTTTCCTGTCGAGAAAGATGAAACCGACCTGGAACTGGCGCTTGTGGAGGTTGAGAAGCGCGGCGTGGAAGAAATTGTGATCATCGGCGGCCTGGGCGGTCGCGTCGACCAGACGCTGGCAAACCTTTTTCTGCTGCTTCTGCCTGACCTGACAGGTAAAACTGTCCGCTTGCTCACTCCAAACGAGGAAATATTTGTGATCCAAAATCAGGTTGTCATTAACGGCGCGGAGGGGGATATCGTCTCCTTGATCCCGCTAAAAGGTGACGCGACTGGCGTGACGACCATCGGACTGCAGTATCCTCTCATCGACGAGACCCTGCGTATTGAGCGCAGCCGGGGCATCAGCAACCGCATGCTAAATGATAAAGCTGAGGTCAAGGTCAGAGATGGGATTCTGTTGTGCGTGCATAACATGAAATTAAATGAGGAGAATTATGAATAAAACCTTGCTAGTAAAAGGTTCCATTTTAATCACGATCCTATTTTTAATACTCGGGGCTTGCACACCTGCGCCAAGAGAAACCCCGGTGCTTACGGTGATGACCCACGACTCTTTTGCGATCTCCGCGGAGCTGGTGACTAAATTTGAAACTGAACACCAGGTGCGCCTGGTGTTTGTACCGTCAGGAGATGCCGGCAGCGTTTTGAACCGCGCCATCCTCACCAAGGATTCGCCCCAGGCTGATGTGCTTTACGGGGTGGATAATACCTTCCTCTCGCGCGCTTTAAACGAAGACCTCTTTATGCCTTATACCTCACCATTGCTGGCGAAGGTTCCAGATGAATTTCAGATGGACCCCGCGAACGGTGCATTATCGGTGGATTATGCAGATGTGTGCATCAATTACGATAAAGCCTATTTTGCATCGCATGACCTGGCTGTGCCGCAATCGCTTGAAGACCTGGCAGCTCCAGAGTATGGAAAGCAAGGCAGCCGGGATGGGCTGCTGGTTGTAGAAAATCCCGCTACATCCTCCCCTGGATTGGCATTCCTGTTGACAACCATCTCACATTTCGGAGAAGACGGTTACCTTCAATTCTGGCAGGAGTTGAAAGACAACGGTGTTGTGGTGGCTAACGATTGGAATACCGCCTATTACACCAACTTCAGCGCATCTTCCGGCAAGGGCGCTCAACCAATGGTGGTTTCGTATGCGTCCAGCCCGGCTGCTGAAGTGATCTACGCTTCCACACCGCTCACCGAAGCGCCTACAGCCTCGATCACGGCGGCGGAAACCTGTTTCCGCCAGGTTGAATTCGTGGGAATCCTCAAAGGGACAAAACAACTTGCCCTGGCGCAGGCGTTCGTGGATTTCATGCTGGATGTCGACTTCCAGGAAGATATGCCATTGCAGATGTTCGTTTATCCGGTTAATCCGGATGCCAGTTTACCCGAGGAATTCACCCTGTATACCCAGACGGCAGTTTCTCCGGCAGTAGTGGATATGGCAGCCATTGATGCCAATCGCGAAAAATGGATCCAGGCATGGACCGAGGTGATGCTCAAGTGAACCAGGAGGGTTCCAGTCAGCGTGCGCAGGGATTCACCAGTCACTTGCTGTGGCTGCTACCGCTGCTTTTTTTGGGCGTTTTCTTCTTCACACCCCTGGCAAAGGTCCTGGCAGTCATGGTCAGCCGGCAGGGGACAGTTTCTCTGCCCGGAATCCTGCAACCGCTGTGGTTTACAGTCTGGCAGGCTGCACTTTCCACCCTTTTGACCCTGCTGATCGGCCTCCCGGTGGCTTATGTTTTCACCCGCTACAAATTCCCAGGCAAACGCGCCCTGCGTTTGCTGGTAACCCTGCCGTTCATCCTTCCCACGGTGGTGGTGGCTGCAGGTTACAACGCGTTGTTGGGTCCGCGTGGATGGCTCAACCTTGCCCTGGTGAATGTTTTTCAATTGGAATCTCCCCCCATTGTGCTGCTGAATACCGTGGGAGCGATCCTGCTGGCGCATGTGTTTTACAACACCTCGGTGGTGGTTAGGGTGGTTGGCAGCGCCTTGAGCCAACTGGATGCCAAATTAACGCAGGCGGGATCCGTGCTTGGAGGCTCACCAATTAAGGTACTGCTCAATGTAACACTACCTCTCTTAAAACCATCCATCCTGGCTGCGGTTTTGATGGTTTTTCTTTTCGATTTCACCAGTTTCGGGGTGATCCTGCTGCTGGGAGGACCGGGGTTTTCTACTCTTGAAACTGAAATCTACACCCAGACCCTCTCCATGTTAAATTTGCGCATGGCCGGCATCCTTTCGATCATTCAATTGGCATGCACCCTGGTTGTAACGCTGCTTTACTCCCGGGTTAATTCCAGGCGAGCTTTATGGCTCAAACCCGGCTTGGGAACAGAGCCAGCGGCAGGCAAACACTTGCGAGAAAAGATTTGGATTGCTTTAACAGGGATTTTCCTGGCTCTATTTTTCCTCGCCCCGCTGGCTTCCCTGGTCATCCGCTCGTTCATCGCCTATGATCCGATTTCCAGCATGGGGCAGTTCACCCTGAGAAATTACACCCAATTGTTCGTCAACCAGCGCCAGTCTTACTTCTTTGTTCCGCCAATCCGGGCGGCGATTAACTCACTCATGTTTGGCGGAATCACCGTGCTGATCTCCCTGGTGCTCGGCACCAGCATGTCTTATGCGCAGACCAATCTCCCGCGGCTGCGGAAATGGATCGACAACCTGGTGATGCTGCCCCTCGGAGCCTCGGCAGTAACTTTAGGGCTGGGATTTTTGATCACGTTTAATAAACCGCCATTTGATGTGGCTACCTTCCCGGTGTTGATCCCGATCGCCCACAGCCTGATTGCCTTTCCATTTGTGCTCAGGGCGGTCCAACCAACATTATCTAGCATCCCCCACCAGCTTAAAGACGCTGCCGCAACTCTGGGGGCTTCTCCGTGGAAGGTCTGGTGGCAAGTGGAGGTGCCCATTGTCAGCCGGGCAATGCTTGTCGGGGGAATTTATGCATTTGCCATTTCTTTGGGGGAGTTTGGCGCAACCTCATTCCTGGCACGCGCGGATTTGCCAACACTACCGGTGGCGATCTATCGTTTCCTTTCTCAACCCGGCGATCAGAATTACGGGCAGGCGCTGGCGATGGCAACCCTCTTAATGCTGGTATGCGCCACTGCCATCAGTTTGATCGAACGCATCCCATTACCAGGACGCATGGAATATTAAAGGAGCCCTATGCCTGTTTTGACAGTTAAAGATATTCATAAGGATTATGATGGAGCTCCCCTGCTCAATGGTCTATCTTTTGAGGTAAGTGGTGGAGAGATCCTGTGCCTGTTGGGGCGTTCCGGCAGCGGCAAGAGCACCCTGCTGCGCATCATTGCCGGGCTCGAGACTGCCGAAAGCGGGGATGTTTTGTGGAATGACGAAAGTATACTGGGAATCCCAACGCACCAGCGAAATTTCGGATTGATGTTCCAGGATTACGCGCTTTTCCCCCATAAAAACGTGGCTGAGAATGTCGCGTTTGGACTGGAGATGCAGCACCTCCTGGCTGAGCAAATCAAAAAACTAGTTCAGGAATCACTGGATAGGGTGAACATGGCGGATTTCGCCACCCGCTCGGTGGCGGAACTTTCCGGCGGGGAGCAGCAGCGCGTTGCATTGGCACGCGCCCTGGCTGCCAAACCGCGCTTGCTCATGCTGGATGAACCATTGGCAGCGCTCGACCGCTCACTGCGGCTGGAATTGCAGGAAGAATTGCACACTTTATTACAGCAACCGGAACTGCCCGTTATCTACGTGACGCATGACCAGGAAGAGGCGGTCATACTGGGAGACAGGCTGTCAATTCTGCACGATGGACTTATTGAGCAAACCGGGACGGCGCAAGAGCTGTATAATGCGCCAAAAAGCCTCTGGGTGGCGGAGTTTTTGGGGATGACGAATTTTATCCCCGGAGAAATTGCCTCACTAACACCATTCAGGATTCACACTGAGGCAGGAGATTTCACCCCGCCTGTGCCTGCCAAAGCGCTGCCGCCAGTTGGTACGCGCGCCACGGTGATGATCAAAACCAATGGTGTTTCGGTGGTACATTCTGCGGGGAAAATAAACACTATTTCAGGAATTGTACGCGCGTGCGTTTTTCGTGAGACTGGATACCGCACAAGCATTGATTGCGGACTACCGCAAACGCTGGAATTTCTCCTGCAGCAGCCTTACGAACCCGGGTCCACCCTGCACCTGGAAATTCCCCCATTTGCGATGGTCTATCTTGCACAATAAGAACCGCCCTGCGGAAAATGCAGGGCGGTTCTTTAAAGATCGATCAACGGGGAATCAGGTTGCTGCGTAACAATAAGGTGATCCCAAAAACGACCAGAATACCGAGGCACGACGAACCCAGCATAACAAGCACGATCAGCCATAACTGCCGTTTTTGCGAGCGCGACCGATCCTGGTCCCCGGTTTCGTCGTCTCGTGGTGCTCGGTCGTTCATGCAGGCTGTTTGGGTTCCTGCTGCTGGCGTTTCCTGCCCATTCTCAGGATGAGAATCGAGGTGATCAGGACAAGTCCACAGGCGATGATCACGGGAAGCAGTATCGAGAGGAAAGAGACCGCAGTTGAGGTGACGTCTTCCAGCATGCTCACCCCAATATTGGCAGCACCACCAGTAGTGACAGTAACCGCGGGACGGATGGCTAGCGCTTTAACCGCATGCACGCCGCCAGCCACGAGCAATCCGGCGATGAGCGAGAACATCGGGTTCACTTCCACACCCTGGGTGGAGGTAGCGGCAAATACCACTGCTCCAGCGGCAGGACGGATGAACGTTTGCACAGCATCGTTGACGTGATTGATTGCAGGGATCTTGTCAGCAAAGAACTCGATGACTGACAGGAAGATCAATACGCCAATGACCCACCAGGATGTCATTGGTTCCCAGGTGGCATTGAGCTGGATCAGATTTGTAAATTTTGCCAGGAGGGCTACAACCAGCAAGGGTACATAGGCGTTCAACCCCGCACTTGCGGATAAGCCAAAGGCAGAAAAAATATTTAATATATCCATGGTTCCTCTAATCTTTTAGAAAGTAAATCCCTGCCATGTACCAGTGAGGGTATACCGCAGGAGGTCCAATAATCCAATTTGGATGATGGCGGTAGCCAGACCGGCCAAGACAAAACTCAATCCATCGGAAAAGCGTTCAAAAGTATTCTCCTTCTTAAATATAATAATCCAAATCAGGCAATAAATCATACTCAATATTAGGATGATCGCAGTTGTAGAAAATATCGTGACAGGATAAAAGAAAAACGGGATTCGCAGCCATATCAGCAATCCGGCCAGGGCATTGGCTGCCACTATGAGGAGGAAGTGTTTCCAACCTGCCAGCACTGGTGTTGGATTGGAATCCTTCCACCAGGTTTGCTGCCAAAGAACAATGAGCAGGTTGGCGATCACAATGCCCATCATCAAGCCGGTGACCAGGCGCAGAAGGTTGCTTGGTGGATACTGCTGCGGAATGACCGGGAATACCCCCATCATGGAATTGAAGCCGTCTATTATGAATGCCAACAGGAAGATCACCAGGATGGCTATGGTGCCTTTCGAGGGTGACCCCGAGGCTTTTTTCCTCCTGGAAAGGACAACCAGGCTGATCAATGTTCCCAGGAACATGCCGGTACAGCGCGCGCACAATGGCAGGACCTTGTCACCAAACGCGATGGAGTGGCTTTCGATCTGGTGACAAACCGAATAGCCCACCGCGCGTGTTTTTCCATCAATCGCTGTCGGGGTGAACACCCACCAGATGGTGATGAGCGCGATCACCAACACCAGCAATAATATTGTAAAAAAACGCTTTTTGGATCGGGGGAGTGAAGGCATTGATGGCATTATACGGTTGAAACCAACCGCCGGCAAGTTATTGGGCAATGAAACCAACCGCTTGAATTGTTACCTTGGAAGAACGCGTACAATAAATACTTGACATTGATCATTGTTTATGCTTTACTTACGTTTAAGTTACAAAATAGTTTCGCCATCCTAACGATGAGGAGGTGGTGTCAAAAATGTGTAAACGTTTTAACCACAGCGCTGCGACATCCCTCCTCGTGATAAAGTAGGGTAGTCGCAGCGCCAAAACCCTCGAGAGCCGTCAATCATGACGGCTCTCGAGATTTAAATAACGCCTCATCACTAAAGCACATTTTTAAAGAAAGATATAATTGTTAAACACTTGAATCAGGAGAAAACCATGCTTTCTGTAAAAGAACGCTTTATTAATTACGTGAAAATTGAAACGCAATCCGACCGCGATGTGGAAACATGCCCGAGTACTCCGGGACAATTCGTTTTTGCCCGCAAACTGGCAGAGGAATTGAAGCAAATTGGTTTGGAGGACGTCACGTTGGATGACCATTGCTATTTAATGGCGACGCTGCCGGCCAATACGGATAAAAAGATCCCGGTTTTTGGTTTGATCGCACATATGGATACAAGCCCGGATATGAGCGGGGAGAACGTGAATCCTCAGATAATCGCCAATTATGACGGCGGTGATATCGTCTTAAACAAAGAATTGGGGATTATCCTCAGTGTGGAAACCTTCCCGGAGATCAAGAAATACGCCGGGCAGGAATTAATCACCACGGATGGCACCACCCTGTTGGGTGTGGATGACAAAGCCGGCGTGGCTGAGATCGTCACCGCCATGGAATACCTGATCGCTCATCCCGAGATCAAGCATGGCAAGATTCGCCTGGGATTTACCCCGGATGAAGAAATTGGGCGCGGCGCAGACCTGTTCGATGTAGCCAAGTTCGGTGCTGACTACGCCTACACTGTCGATGGTGGTGAACTCGGTGAATTGGAATATGAAACCTTCAACGCTGCCCTTGCCAAAGTGACCTTCAAAGGGAAGAATGTCCACCCGGGTGTGGCTAAAAATAAAATGATCAACTCCATCCTGGTGGGTATGGAATTCAATGCCATGCTGCCAGTGAACGAACGTCCGGAATTTACCGCCGGGGTTGAAGGATTTTCTCATGTTTACATCATTGAAGGAACGATCGAAGAGACGAAATTTGATTACATCATCCGCGACCATAACCGCGCACTCTTTGAACAACGGAAGGCTTTCTTCCTTTCGGCAGCAGCGCTTCTAAATAAACGCTATGGAGAGGGGACTGTAACCGTCAACATGAAAGACCAATATTACAACATGCGTGAAAAGATCGAACCCGTATTTCATATCGTTGAACTGGCTGGCGAGGCGATGAAATCATTGGGGATCACACCCATTACGGTGCCGGTACGCGGCGGCACGGACGGCTCACGGTTATCCTTCATGGGGCTGCCATGCCCGAATATTTTCACCGGTGGATTGTTCGGACATGGGAAATATGAATGCGTGCCCACGCGCTCCTTGGAAAAATCTGTCGAAGTGATCATAAAGATTTGCCAACTGGTGGCAGAGAAATAAAAAAATAACCCCGCTCAATCGAGCGGGGTTGTGTTTGGTATTGGCTGCAAACCCTTTTTCCTGTTCAAGAATTCATTCAAGATCAGCGCAGTGACGACAATACCGCCACCGATGAGCAGGTTGGGGAGATTGGTTTGTTCCCTGAAAACCAGCAGAGATACAGCTACCGCCAGGGGGATCTTTAGATCATTAAAAATAGCCAGAGCGCCGGTATTGACTTTTCGCGCACCAATATTCCACAAGAAGAAACTGATCCCGGACGCGACCGCGCCCAGGTAAAGGAGAGTCCAAACCTGCTTGGTTGTAAGTGTAATTGAGGAAATTGGAACGAATACCAACGTTGAGACCAGGGTTAATACAACTGCCCCCAGGTAAAGAAAACCAAAGACTTCAATGTCTCTCGCACCGGGTGCCTGAGCCATAACACGCCTGTAAGCGACCTGACCGAAGGCGAAACAAAGATTGGAAACCTGCACCAACAGGAATCCGGAAACAATACCCGGGGAGAGAACTGCCTGCCCCTGGATGATCCAGGTGCCGCCGACAGCCGCTGCTGCGGTCAACAAATAGAGCGGGTTGAATTTTTTCTGCAGCGCATCTTCAACAAGGGTGACATAGATGGGAGTGAAGATGGTGAACAAGGCGACTTCAAAAGCCTTGAGGGTTTTAAATGCAGCGATATAGGTAATATACATGATGCCAAATTGCAGCGCACCGATCACTGCCAATTTTAGATTGAACTTCCATTTGATTCTGGAGAACTTGAGGAACGGCAGGAAGATCAGCAGGGAGACGAACATGCGGCAGAACGCCACAAAATTCGAGTCCAGACCGGTGAGGTTTCCCTTGATCAATCCAAACGAAAAAGCCCAAATAAATGATACCAGTAATAAGAAGATCACATTAACCTCAATAAAAATCTATTTTACCCGGTTACCCTCGCTGCAGGCATCGATGAACACGTAGGATCCACTAACAGTTGGAATCTGGCAGGTTAAGGTGTAGCCGTCATTAAAGCTGATGGTTACATCAAGTGCGCCAATAGTCCCAGCAGCCGAGCGGATATACAGACCATATTCCTGACCGAAGTGTTTTTGAACATCCTCCAGGACATTGGACGGAAATTTGACCTTGGTGGTGCCGGAGGTGTCTGCAGTTTGTAAGCGTTCGTTGAGCGACTGCAGCATCGTTACAGCAGACCCGTCGAATCGGGAAAACAACCCGCCAATTATTCCCAGTAGAATCACAATCGAAAAAATATTGACCAGCGTCTTGCGTTTGTTTGGCCGGGATTCTTCTTTCTCTGCAGCCGAAGCCTTATTAATACCCTTGCGGAGAGCCAGCGCCAGGAGCACGATCACGCCGACCATGGGCAGGGAGGCGACCAATACCTGGAAGTAAGATTGGTTGGTAACGTTTTGTGAAATGAACATAATCGTGTTGACCAGCAGGAGCAGAAAGGTAAGGGTGACTCCCCCGCCGACGATGGCTTTTACTTCTTCGGTTGGCCAACCCACAATGAATCCGGCTATCACCATCGCGAGGGTGACGATCACCCACGTGGTGATGGCGCTGGACCAGTTCAAAGTGAGATGCAGCTGGGGGTAGGAAATGATATTGATCGTGGCTGCGACGATGGCATAAAATAGCGCGCCAATGACGCCTATTAGAATGCCGTATTTTATCCGCGGCCAGCGTTGCTGGAAGGTCTCTTCCTCCCAATCTTTTCGAAAGAATTCCTTAATTTTGTTCAGCATGGCACCTCCTATTTTTGCTTCGCCCGGTTATTTATCCCTGCAACCCCAAGCAGAATTCCGAGCACTACTGAGAGTAATGCGGCATACAGAACCCTGTATTGTGAGGGCAGGAGAAATGTAATAGTGTGGGCAGGGATCCAGAAAAAGGGAATGGTCTTTTTGAATACAAAGCCCCACATCCGCTGCCAATCAATTGTTTCCAGAAGAGATTGTATAGATAGTCCCTTTAACGGGAACCGACCATTATTCAACTTTATATAATTGTCGGTTAAATGATGCGTGAGCATGAGAACCGGAGAAAGGATTAGGTTCATGAACACGGAAGTCAGAAAAGCCAGCAGCAACCTGCCCCAAAAAGTTTCTGCAGATTGCAGAGCGGGGAAGGCTGCGGCAACTCCGGTGGAAAAAATGAGGAATGCCCAGTAGATGAAAATTCCAAGTACACCCCAAATGAGGCTTTTAGGAAGTATTCCGAAGCCAATTAGCGAGTAGGAATGCTCTTTCAATCTTCGGGCGATCCACTCGCCGCCCGTGGCAAGGATGGCAAACTTAATAAAAGAAAGCAGGATAGGCGCGGCATTATAGGCACTCTCGTACAAGGAGCGCGATCCGGGCAGGAGAAAGAACACTAACAATCCTGCTGCTAATAACCCGACGACTGCATCACCAATTAACATTACACCTCGCGATGGATGTGGGTTTAAGAATTCCACCGCGATTATTATATTCGATACCTGGGATTATGAAGGAAACCAGTGAATCTGCAGGAGGACTCTTGAAAAAGCTACCCGGTCGAAATATTTGCCGGCAAGTGAATGGTTACCTCCAACCCGCCTTGAACTCGATTTTGTGCTGTAATTGTTCCCCCCTGGGCTTCTACAAGTTGTTTGCAGATTGCCAGTCCAAGCCCGGCTCCACCGCTAACACGGGCGCGGGATTTTTCACCCCGCCAAAAACGGTCAAAGATGTAAGGCAACTCTGCTTCAGGTACTCCGGGACCGCTATCGGCAACTTTCAGTGTTACATTCATGTCGTCTTTCTCAATGGAGAGCAGGATTTTGCCGTTTGCCGGAGCATAGCGCAGGGAATTTCCCATCAAGTTGGCAATGACCTGCTCAATGCGCTGCGGATCGACGGACGCCAGGATAACCTCCTGGTCTGATCGAAGTTCGATTTCATTCATTTTGGTTTTTGCCTGTGGGGCAAATAAGGTTATGGATTTTCTCAACAGTTCAACCAGGTTGGTTTCTTTTATTTCGAAGTGCAGCTGCCGCGACTCCGCCATAGTTAATAATCTGAGATCTTCCACCAGGCGTTCCAACTTGTAGGTTTCCTCAAGTGCCTGTGCGATATTAGCCTCATTCGGAGGATAGACACCATCCAGGATGCCTTCAAGCCGGCCGCGCAGAACGGAGAGCGGCGTGCGTAACTCGTGAGCCACATCCGCAAGCAGCGCCTTACGCTCGTTATCATTGCGTTCCAGTGTTTCGGTCATGTGGTTAAAATGCTGAACAAGCGTGCCGATGTCATCCTGCGACTCACGGATTTTGATGCGTGTTTTAAGGTTACCCGCTGAAACGCTTTCAGCAGCAGCGATCACTTCTGAAAGGGGATTCACCATGCGGCGCATTAACAGAAATCCGATGACCAAGGTGAGTAAAAGCATCAGTCCGCTGACAATGATTACCGGGTTGAGGACACCCAGGCTTAACCTTACTGGATGGGGTAAGTTGACTCTATCGACCAGTAATGTGCCAATTACCTGACCATCAGCCTTCAGGTCAAATACCTGGGCGTTCATCAACATTCCAGGCTCCATCATCATGCCCATGACCGGCTGCCGCTTGCCGTAATAAAGCACGACATTGCCATCTTTGTCCAGTAAAACAGCGCGCTCCCATTCCAGGCGGAGCAGGCGGGATTCCGGCGATTTACCCGCGCGAATTAACTCATCAATACCGTCCCAACTTCCGTGACCGATGTAATACGCTTCGAGGATGGTGGCGTTGGGGGATTTGTAGAACGGGTTGTTAGCGGTGTTGGAGCTTAACTCATAAATGGTGGTACCGATTACCACGAGAATCGTGACTCCGACCACCAGCACCAATGCCCGCAGCAGGATCAGCACCATCCTGCGTTGTATGGTCTTAATGGATCGGACAGGGGGTTCGTTAATCATTGGCTCTCTCATTGAACTTATAACCGACCCCATGAATGGTGACGATCCATTCAATCCCGGTCCCGTCAAAGTCAAGTTTCTTGCGCAGATTGCGGATGTGCGAGTCGATGGCTCTTTCGTAACTTTCGAAAGTAACGCCGCGCACTGCCAGCAGCAGCTGCGAACGGGAAAAAATCCTGCCGGGCTGGCTGGCAAGTGTGGCAAGGATTTCGAATTCTGTGGGTGTTAGAGAGATTTCCTTCTCATTAATAAGAACGATGAATCGATTGCGGTCTAGTGTGAGGATTCCAGCGCGGATTACTTCCGCACTGGCGTCTCCTTGTGCGCGCCGCAGCACGGCCCGTACGCGCGCCACCATTTCACGGGGGCTGAATGGTTTGGTTATGTAATCATCCGCGCCGATCTCCAACCCGATCAATTTATCAGTTTCTTCCACCCTGGCAGTCAGCATTATGATGGGGATTTTAGTCTCCCGGCGAAGTTCGCGGCAGATATCCAACCCGTCAATCCCCGGGAGCATTAAGTCTAGCAATACCAGATCGGGTTTTTCAACACGGGCTTTTTCAAGTCCTGCCAGGCCATCAAGCGAGGTGACCACCTGAAAACCTGCTGCTTTCAGGTAATCCTGGCAGATTTCAACGATCTTGGCTTCGTCATCTATTATTAAGACCTTTTTCGCCATGTTACTCTGATTATCTCATACTCCATTAGGTGGAAACAGCAGGGGTTGTCATCACCGGGGAAGGCAACCCCTGCTGACCCGGATTCGGGCATGTGAGGATCTTTGATAGATTGGGCCTGAGGAATAAGCGGATTCACAACTGGAGGCCTCCACGGCAATATCGCACCCAGGCGGGTTCTGGTTATAACCGTTTTTTGATACTCTAGTTTTACTCTTCAGATATGCAGAAAATATGCAGAAGGTGGTGAGAGATGTCGAAAAAAACTCTCCCTTTTGGCAGGAGTACACAAAGGGGAGAGTCATAACGAGAGAGATTCGATCAAGGAGGTGAATGAAATCTTTCCAACTGTAGGATATCAACAAGATTTGCAGGAATTATGCAGAATTCTTTGATAAATATGCAGAAAGGCTGACCTTCTTGTCAGCCTTTCTTATCTCAACAACTGAAAACGGAATTAGATCGAGTGGATTTTTTCCTTGATGAGAATAACCGTGCTTTTGGCGGGAACGATCAGAGCAATCCCTACCAGTGAACAAACGATAGCTGCCAGGATCATAGTGGCATGAAATGCGTCAGCATAATTGACGTTACTCCAGGTGTGGGTGCCAGCCATGAAGTATTGAATGGTTAGGCAAAGAACCCCCGCAGCAATGGAGGAAACACCAGCGGCAATTTTCTTCTCCTTGCGCGGTGCCTTGGAGTAATCCACTCCCTTCCAGATTGGAGGGATGCGAATGAGCAGGAAGAGTACCAGGGTTAACACCGTCGTATACACCACAGCGTCCACTGGCATTGAGGAGCCTCGCAGCATACGCGAGGTGTACATATGCAATCCACCGACCAATACGCCAGCAATTAAGGCTATCAGTGCAGCTTTGTAACCGTCTTTATGACCTTTCACCAGCTTCACCAAGGCGCGAATCCCCAGCACACCGATGGCAATGGTGACGATGACGTACAGGATGTACAACCATTGAAATGGCGCAAGCGGTGCCATGCTATCCCATTTGGTTGGCAGCAGGGCAGCGCATGAAGTACCTGCGCCGCCAAGAATGGTGAAGGCTGCTGTGAGCGACATGAAGAGAATTCCTAAAAAGCGCAGGAATTTTGAAAAGAAGCTGGTTGGTGACATTGTTCCCTCCTTTGATGAATTAAAAAGCCAGCAGCAGCATGGCTGCCAGCATGTATACCGATGCGTATTTGAACAAACCGAGATTCGCCTTGCGAGATGGTTTAAACAACACGAACAGCGCCATCATCACCAGCGCACCTGAAAGGATGCCCAGCAGATGCAGGAAACCACCACTGACCTGGATCAGGATGGCTGCAGAAGTGATCAATGCCGCAGCAATGATTGTGGAAACGACCACTACGTTGCGCGTGAATATCACGCCGTAAGTGGATGGGAAGGTGGGGATGCCTGCAGCTGCATAATCCTCAACGTAATGGATGGAGAAAGTGAGGATGTGCGTGGGGATCCAAAACAATACCGAGAGCATCAGCAGTAACCCTATCACATCTACCTGCCCCATTCCCAATACCCGTCCAGCCAATATGGGCATACCCCCCGCAATCCCACCCCAAACGACAGACCAGCAGGTTTTACGTTTTAGCCAGATGGTGTAAACCAAAAAGTCAATTACGATCCCGAAGAAAAGGACCAGGCTGTAGAGCGGCGCAAGCAGGAATCCGATGCCCACTCCCAGTATTGACAGAACGATCCCAAGGTTGAGCGCGTTGCGGGGAGGTATCTTCCCCTGTGCCAGCGGCCGGTAGTGCGTGCGGTTCATCACGCTGTCTATGTCCCGGTCGTACCACATGTTCAACACTGTGCTGCCGGCGATGGCGAATAAAAGGCTGAACACCAGTGCTGCCATGCTGCTCCAGTGTTGGATTGGACAGCGCGCACTCATAAACCCTGCCACACCGGTCACAGTTAATAACAGGGTCTGAAGGCTTTTGAATAACGGCCAGTATTGTTTAATTGTTTTCCAGAGCATTCTCATTCCATTATCCATCATTTAAGGCTGCCGTGCACAACGGAACCCTACCGCTGGACCAGTGAAAGTAGGGGTGGCGTTGTTGGTGACCCATGCGCGCAATGTGTTCTCGTAATGATTCTTGCTGCCTCCGCGCATGTAGCGGTAGTGCTGGTCAGGATAGACATCTCCGGTCCATTGCCACACATTCCCGGCCATGTCGTATAAGCCATAAGGGCTGGCATTGGAGAGGGTCGTGTAACCGTTGTAACTCTTGCCGTTGTAAAAACCAACCGGTGTGGTGTTGGAGCCGGATGTGCGCATACTTTCAAACGGATCACGGCTGGCGGTAAAGTTGGCAATATTACGGGTGATGGAATTACCCCAGGGAAATGCGCGCCCATCTGTTCCGCGGGCGGCTTTTTCCCATTCGAGTTCGGTTGGCAGGCGCCAACCGTAAAACTCGCAGTAGGCTCTGGCACCAAACCACGAGACCATGGTCATGGGGTGATTCTCGTAACCCGCTTTTGAGGTGAATACTGAGTCTTTATAGCTCAGGCGTAAAGCTGGTTCTTCAATATTGATATAGAGGTAATCGCCGGCGGGGATTTCCTCTTCGTGGCGGAAAGCATTGAACTTGTCCCCGGGGTAGGGTCCGACCACCTGTTTATCGACCACGGTTGCTTTTTGGGTTTCAAGTACCTCATTGAGAAACAGGGCATATTGGGCGTTGGTCACAGTGGTGACCATGATCTCAAAAGTGTTTGCTATACTGACTTCCTCATTAAACTGTCCCTTGAGGAACTCACCCGCGGGGATGACCGCCCAGGAGTCTGGATTAATGCCGGTATCGAAAACAGGAATGGGTGCGTTCAGGTCAACCGGCTGGCAGGCAACGAGAAACACAAGGGTAAGCAGAAGCAGGAGGAGTCTTTTCATTTCTTCACCTCCACACCTGTGATGGCGGTTTCTTTTGTTTCAACTGACCAGCGGCCTTTCTTCTTAAAGAGGTCGATTAAACGCCACACCATTAAGACAGCCAGGATGAGAAGCACAGCGATGATGCCGATATCTCCCAATAAGGTTGTGGTATTGACCAAAGGCTGCTGGGTGGCTTCGGGAGTGATGAGGCGGCGCATTTCGTAAATCGTAACCGCACCAAATGCCAGGTCGGAGCCAATGATCAAAATCCAGCCGAACCACTGGCGCGGTCGGCCTTTCAAACCCGCCAGATCGGCGTAGAACATCAGCAGGATGGTTGCGGTAAGGGTGGCGAGGATATGCCAATGACCGGTGAGTATGGAGCGTTCGTCCATGAACTGCCACTGGCGGAAGATCTCATCCAGTTTGACGGCCGTGAAAATGCCCACTCCACTTACGGTAAAGTTCATGAAGACCATCTGCCAGGTAGCGCCAA
Source organism: uncultured Anaerolinea sp. (assembly GCA_964533735.1). Taxonomy (GTDB): domain Bacteria; phylum Chloroflexota; class Anaerolineae; order Anaerolineales; family Anaerolineaceae; genus UBA6107. The sequence goes on from CAZHMD010000008.1 coordinate 59,243, forward strand.
ATTTCAGGGGGTCGCTCAGCAGGGCACGCAGGCGCTGGAAGAAATTGGCTTTCACCAACCCCTTTCCTGCCAACCCTTCCCGGATGAGTTTGCCCCAGGAATAAATCACCAGGAATAATGCCCCCAGCATCGCCAGGGTGGATCCACCGTAGATGATAAAATGTGCGGCGGTTTCAAACGGGACCACCAGCCATGTGCCCATTGCCAGCACAAGCGAGCCGACGATCATCAACGGCATGGCTAGTTTATGCCAGATACCTTTGAAGTCCATCCAACGGCCGATGATAAGGGCGCAGCAAATGGAGATGAGTGCCAGCATAATGTGCAGGTGCCCGATCACCGAGAGGTCGAAGATGGTTTTGTGGGGAGTGCGGACGACATTCTCAGCCAGAAACACAGTAAAGCCGTTGCCAAAAAAGGAGCCGGGGATGGCGCCAAAGAGGGCGGAGATGAGGGTGGCGGATGCCATGGTGAAAAAGGCAACGCGCTCAAGGCTCACTCCCCTGCGGGTATGCGCGTAGGCGTTATCAGCGACTCTATACTCCTTGCGCCAGGGCCATATGGCATATAGTAAGGTGCAGCCGGCAAAGAAGATGAGCGATAATCCTGCAATGTAAATTCCGTGAAACGCCCAATTGTGTCCCCAGTAGGCGAACGGGAGACCGCCAAATACAGCTGCCAGGTAGCCTGCGGTGATGGTGGTGTTAATGAGGACCTTAAGGTTTTCCTTCATCGGCAGCAGACTGGTGATCATGTAGGTCTCGACAGCCACCACGATCATGGCGATAACGTGATAAAGGATCACCAGGCGTCCTTCGCGTTCGGCTTCCACCAGGTCGATGCCAAACACTCGGACGACGACATCCTTGACACCCCAGTCCGCCATTGGACCAGAAAGCATGCCAAAAAATGCGGAGATCAGCGCTGCCAGTGCAATGCCGACCAGGATCAATCCCTTTGTGGATTTAAATAGATAAGTAAACCTTTTTGAAAACCACCCCATGAATCGCTCCTATGTATTTTGTACACTAATAGCATAGCGCGATACAAAAAAAAATACAGTGACTTTCGTCAATTTGTCAGAATTTGATACGGTTAATTTTCGATCCTGGCCATCAGTTGAAGTTTTTTTAAATCAATCACTTGAATGGATTTCCGGTCACAGAGGATGAGCTTATCCATTTTGAACACTTTTAATGTGCGGCTCACGGCTTCCGGTGCGGCTACCACCCGGGCTGCAATGACCTTGATCGGGTGCTGTGAGCGTTGGATGATTTCACTGCCATCGTTGCTTAATTCAACCAGATGTTTTGCCACGCGGGCTGGCACACTGCGGAAAGAAAGGTCACCATAATGATTGATCATCATGCGGTTGCGCCGCGCGAGAACACTTAACAAACCAATGCTGACCTGCGGGTAACGTGCCAGGAGGGTGCGGAATTTATCACAGGTGATGCGCCAGAGAAGGGCGTCCCGAGTGGTGACAGCTGAAGCCGGGTTTGGTCCGCCGTCCAGCACTGGGACTTCATTGAACATCGTGACCGGGTTGATGGTGTTGAGGATGGTCTCCTGCCCGTCAGGACCATTTTTGAGCAAATTCACCTGACCCTGCACCAAAACGTACATGCCGCCACAGGCATCATTTTCATGGAAAAGGTATTCACCGGCAATAGCCCGTTTTACCGATCCGGAGGAGACGATATCGATTAGTTCTTTGGCTGACAGATGTTTGAAATACTCGACCTGATGGAGACGTTCTGCGAACTGATCGATCTCATCCATGAATTCATTATACTTGAATGGTTTTTCGGAAATCCGGTTATATGGTTTAATTGAACTTATGGATAAATCCCGATTTGAACTATTCAAGCAAGCCTATCCAACATATCAAAAAACAACAGTTCTGGATGAGTTACGCGCCAGTGAATACTCACGCCTGGACCGCAACCATGAGATTTACCTGGATTATACAGGCGGCAGTTTATACGCAGAATCGCAGGTACGCAGGCACCAGGAGTTATTACTCAAAGGTGTGTTTGGAAACCCGCATTCAACCAACCCGACATCCTACGCGTCTACTGAATTAATCGAAGCCACCCGCCAGTCGATCCTGCGATTTTTCAACGCTGACCCTGCGGAATATGTGGTCATCTTTACTTCAAACGCTAGCGGGGCATTAAAACTGGTGGGGGAGGCGTATCCTTTTGGGGAAGGCTGCCGTTATTTATTGACTTTCGACAACCACAATTCCGTTAATGGAATACGCGAGTATGCCATGGCTAAAGGAGCTGAGGTAACCTACGTTCCGGTGCTGCCTCCGCGTATGCGACTGGATGAGAAGAAACTTGAAATCTTACTCGCTCAAAAAAAGGAAGATTGTAACAATCTCTTCGCTTTTCCGGCTCAGTCCAATTTCTCTGCTGTGCAGCATTCCCTTGAGTGGATCGACAAAGCGCACGAACAGGGATGGGATGTTCTGCTGGATGCCGCAGCGTTTGTACCCACCAACCGGCTGGATCTCTCGCGCTGGAAAGCCGATTTTGTCCCCGTTTCGTTTTACAAGATGTTTGGTTACCCGACCGGGATTGGTGCGCTCATCGCCAGGCGCGAAGTGATCAAGAAGCTGCAGCGCCCTTGGTTCGCCGGGGGCACGATCACGGTCGCCAGTGTTCAGCCTGAACGCCATTACCTGGCAGAAGTGCCTGCAGCCTTCGAGGATGGCACACTGGACTATCTCAACATCCCCGCGGTGCAAATTGGCTTAAGTCATCTCGAATCCATTGGCATGGACATGATCCATGAACGGGTGCGCTGCCTGACCGGCTGGCTGCTGGATAATCTTGTTGAAATCAAGTATTCGAATGGCAAGCCCCTGGTTAAAATATATGGTCCGATCGATACGGAACAGCGCGGCGGGGCAATCGCGATGAATTTTGTCGATCCTGAGGGGACTGTCATCGACCACCGCTCGATCGAAGAAAACGCCAACCGCAAGGAAATTTCGCTGCGCACCGGCTGCTTCTGCAACCCCGGGGCTGGAGAACTGGCATTGGGAATCTCTTCAAGTGAATTGAATTCCTGCTTTGCCCGACCGGATCACGAACAGCGCCTCACATATGATGAGTTTCGGTTGTGTATCGATGGCAAAGCGTCTGGCGCAGTGCGCATTTCGGTAGGAATGGTCAGCAACTTTGAAGATGTGGAAGCCTTTTTGGAATTCACCGGGGGAATGGTGAGATCAAAAGGTACGGTCAAATAATATGAAGGCGCTTTCCCGCTTCTTTTATAAATTTTCCAGCGGTTGGGTCGTTCTTGCGGCATTGCTCCTCTTTATTTTGTTTGCCATTTTCGTCCTGCCGGGTTTCAGTGAAAAATCCGTACAATATTCAAACGGGAAAGGCGCACCGGATACGACCCTGTTTTACAGCGGAGCTGATCTGTTTTCAATGGCTGAGGCTTATGGCGATGCTGGGCGCAAGTCATTCATTAACATGCGCTGGACGCTGGATCTGGTGTTCCCCGTGATCTACACGCTGTTCCTGGTCACCAGTGCGAGCTGGCTGCTGCGCAGGGTGATCCCATCTGGTTCAAAGTGGCGGTTGCTCAACCTTTTTCCCCTGACAGCGTTTATCCTTGATTTACTGGAGAATAGCGCAACCTCCCTGGTCATGCTGCGCTTCCCGGAACGCAGCCTTTTCGGGCAGGTGCTTGCTCCCGTTATCTCCCCGCTGAAATGGCTGGCTGTACTAGGCGCATTCCTCCTTATCTTATGCGCAACAGTAGTTTATCTGGTCAGCCGCGTGAAAAAACAATCCAGCAAATAATCCATCCTCTATCTGACAGGTCTCGATCCAACCTTTACTATCCAATTTCAAGGAATTGAAACAGGATATACTAGGTATAAATACTATGAAAATTATTGGGCTGTTTACCCTGCAGGTAACCTCAAAATGAACCCTAACTGGTTTGATGCAAACCATACGCTGGTTTATTTTGTCTACGGACTGGTCTTCTTTGTCCTGGGCATTGTCGTCCTGCTGCAAACACGAACATATTCGCGCCTCCACCTGGCGCGCAGCCTGCCCTGGCTTGGTTGGTTTGGCATCCTGCACGGCTTTAATGAATGGGGCGAGATTTTTATTCCCATCCAGGTGGGGATGATGGGGGACCATTATTTTTCCATCTATGATTTCATTCAACATATCCTTTTGGCAGTTTCTTTTGCCTCATTATTCCAATTTGGTATTGATCTTCTCAGACCATCCACAAAATCCTGGCGATGGATCCGACTGATCCCGATGATCGTCTTGATCGCCTGGGCGATAGGTCCATTCATCCTTGGGTATATCTTTACGCCAAACGCTGAGGACTGGCATGGATTTGCCAAGGCAACAACGCGCTACATGTTGTGCATTCCCGGCAGTATCCTTTCCGGGATAGGATTGATCCGGCAGGTGAAATCACAGATCGCTCCAATGAAGGTCGCGCGGATAGGCCGGATGCTCTATATCGCTGCTGGCGCATTATTTGCATACGGGTTCTTCGCCGGCGTGATCGTGCCCAAAGCCAACTTTTTTCCAGCTTCTGTGCTCAACGCTGATTGGTTATTGGAAACATTCAAAACCCCGCCGCCTGTCTTCCGGTCTTTGTGCGGAACAATCCTGTTGATCGCCATCGTGCGTGCGTTGGAGGTTTTCAATATTGAAACTAGCCGCATGATCCAGAGCATGGAAGAAGCCCAGGTGATCGCCGTTGAACGTGAACGCATTGCGCGCGATATCCATGATGGAGCTCTTCAGCAGGTTTATGCCTCAGGGTTGCTGGCACAATCACTTCAAAAAAGGCTGAAAGGTAAAGCCGCACAGGAAACTGGTCAGTTGGTCTTAACCATAAACCAGGCGATTGACCAACTGCGGGCATTTTTACCGCAATTAAGACCAGATCCCAAGTCGATCGATCTGGTGGGAGCAATAACCCCAATCATCGAGGAAGCCAAGCGCAATATTACCGTCAAAACCGAGTGGAAAACACGCGAAATTCCAGCGTTAACCCCTGACCAAACCAGTCACCTGACTGCATTTGTCAGTGAAGCACTTTCGAATGTGATCAGGCATTCAAAATCCGACGTGGTCGAGCTCAGGTTTGGATGTGAAAGTCATCATCTGATCATAGAGATAGCCGACCAGGGTGAAGGCATTACTGCCCAGGCTGAACCCGGTTACGGATTGAAAAATATGCGCGATCGCGCACGTCTGCTGGGCGGGAACTTGACGATCAATTCGTCAACAGACAAAGGCACACTCGTCCGGCTGGATATCCCGATGGAGGATAAAGGTGACAATGATACGTCTGTTGATTGTTGATGATCATGCGGTGGTGAGGCTGGGGCTGCGGACGTTGCTGTCTGATGAGCCTGATCTGGAAGTGGTTGCCGAAGCCGGCAGCGCGGAAGAGGCGCTCAAGCAAATCGAGATCCATCATCCTGATGTGGTGATACTGGATATTCAACTACCTGGCCGCAGCGGAATTGAGGTTTGTCGTGACATACGGGAAAAATTTCCTGCAACACGGGTCGTTATTCTCACCTCGCATGCAGGTGAAAATTTCCTGGAGCAGGCCATGCGCGCCGGGGCATCTGGATACGTGCTCAAGCAGGTGGGTAATGAAGAGTTGATCCGTGCCATCCGCGCTGCTCACCGGGGTGAGGTTGCCCTGGATACCCGCACTGCCTCTCAGGTAATTAAAAGTTATCTCGAAATGGGTAAGACAGTGGATGAAAGTTCATTTAAAGACCTTTCACTGCGTGAAAAAGAGGTGCTGGCACTGGTGGCAGAAGGGGAGAGTAATAAGGAAATCGGTGTCAAGTTAAACCTCACTGAGATCACAGTGCGGAATTATGTCAGCAATATCCTCAATAAATTACAATTGCGCAACCGAATCGAACTGGCCAAGTTTGCCTTTGTGCATAACCTTAAAGATCACATGGAATCATAAGCAGTAAATAACAAGAGGCTCTCCTGTAAAGGAGAGCCTCTTTTCTTGCTACCAGTAATGAAGAAATCAGGAAGTTACCACTTTTTTACGGAACCACAATCCGGGTTTCCAGAAGGTGCCGATGTACTTGAAGATAAAGCGGTTCAAACCATAGTATCCGGCAATCTTCCAGGCGATCATAATGAGGATGGCGAGGACGAGCAGAACCGGGCCGGAGTTGAGACTGCCAGCCAAAAGGAAGTTCATGTTCATCAGCGCACTGAAGAAGGCAGCCAGACCAACGAAAGCACCCAGGATGAGACCGAGGCCGATGAGGAACTCACCAACAGCAATCATCTTTCCAAACCAGACGTGGGAGTTGCTGTCCAGCAAGCTCTGGATGAAATCCCGGTACCAGGCATAATAGATGGGAGGGCGTGCAGGAGCTTCAGGGATCGTTACAGCCCTGGTCCAGTAGCCTTTAATGGCTTCACCCGTCTGCATCCATTTGGGGTCCTCGAATTTACCCAAACTTGAATGGATCCACTGGTATCCGAGATAGATCCGGACGATCAACCACAGCCAGGCGAACTTGGTACTGTTGAAGATGGCTTTAATGGCCGGGGCGTCTTCCATGTTGTGCGGACCAAATAATGCGTTTTTCATGTTTCTCCTATTGGTTTGTATCAGGATGGATATTTCCTGATTCGATTTTATTTACGTTGTTCAGTTTACGGTTTCTTGTCCTGAAGTCACAGGTGCAGGTAACCCTGATTAATTAGGGTTACCTGTACCAATCTTGTGATAATCGTCCTTGACATTGGGGTTTGATGACTATAAGATTTAACTATTCATCTGCAAGGGCTGAGGGGATTTAGATGAGCGATTTGGTTAATCCTTATATCGCTGGCGCTCCAGTCGTGGAAGCACGTATGTTCTTCGGCCGTGAAGATGTCTTTGAGTGGATTCGTAACAGCCTTACTGGAAAATATTCAGACCATATCCTGGTCCTGCACGGGCAGCGCCGGGTCGGTAAAACATCGGTTCTGAAGCAACTTGGAAATTTCCTTCCAGAAAAATACATTCCTGTTTTCTTTGACCTTCAGGGAAGAACCCACACCACACTGGACCGTTTTTTGTGGTGGCTGGCGCGCGAGATCATCCGCGAAGTCAAACAGAAAGTGGATATCACGCTGCAGCCGGCAGAAAAAGAGGCGTTCAGTGCTGACCCCGATTATTTTGAAACTCATTTCCTTGCTGATTTAAAAGAAGAGATTGGCGGCTATATCATTCTGCTTACCTTCGACGAGTTTGATAATCTCGAGGAGAGTGAGATTAAGGAAGAGCTGGCGGTACCTCTAATCGATTACCTGCGCCGCTTGATGGAGAGGCCTGAAATAAACTTCATTTTTTCGATCGGTTCCTCCGGGCGAAAATTGGAAAACATGCAGGCGGCATACACTGAGTTTTTCAAGACTGCTCTGTATAAAAAGATCAGTTTTCTTACCCGTGAACAATGTGAAAAATTGGTCAGGCAGCCGGTGGAAGGTATTCTCCAGATCGAACCGAGTGTGACCGGGCGAATTTTCGATATTACTTCAGGGCACCCCTACTTCACTCAATTATGCTGCCACGAGTTGTTTTCACTTTGTCAGCGCACCGGGCAGCTGACCATTTCTCACGCTGATGTGGAATCGATTCTGGATGATGTTGTGGAGCGCGGCACAGTTAACCTTAAATTCGTTTGGGATGAAGCGTCCGACCTTGAAAAGTGGGTACTGGGTGTGCTTGCCTCCAATACAACTGCAATGGATCAACCGACACTGAATGAAAAACTTAAAAGCATGCGAGTGCGTTTCAGCGATCCCGATCTGACTTCAGCACTACTGCACCTGAGGGAAAAGGATATATTAACCAGCGAGAACGTATTCGTTATCGAGCTCCTTAAACGTTGGCTGCAAAAGAACCGCACATTGGACCAGGTGCGTGAAGAATTAACAGAGACAAATCCTATTGCCAACCGTTACATCGAGATTGGTCAGGAGTATCAGGAAACCAGGCAATACACCAGGGCGATCGAAAATTACATGGAAGCGCTGACTGTTTCCCCGGGGCACACCCGAGCCCAGGTGAATATTGGGTCGTGTTATTTGGAACAAAGGGCATTTGGCCAGGCAATCGCTGCCTTTGAAAAAGCCCTTGAGATGGATGATGAGGAAATCGCTGCCCGATCCGGGCTTTGCAACGCGTACCTGGCGCTTGGCGATGATGCCATTCAAAAGGGAAAACCACGAGATGCGCAAAAGGCATTCCTCAAGGTTTTGGAGATCAATGCGGAGCATACCGAGTCCAGGCAGAGGCTGGCTACTCTTGAGGAAAACCACGCAGAAAAAGCGATGAAGGAGGGGCGTGAGGAAGAGGCTTTAGAGGCTTACGTAGAAGCACTTAAATACCTGCCTGAGGATGCTGAACTTGCACAAAGGTTTGAAGCAGCGAAAAAAGGAAAACAGGAGAGGGTCATTTCAGGGCTGCTCACCAGGGCGGATAAATTGATCGCTGTCCGCAATTGGGAAGAAGCTGCCAGCATATTAAACACTGCTCTTGAGATAGATGAACACCATGTCAAAGCACTGCAGAAAGCGCAGCTCATCGCCGAACAGGAACGGCACGAGAAACTGGACATCTTTTTTACCCGGGCGGAGAAGGCTCAGAAGAATGGAATGTTCGAATTGGCTGAAGCAGCGTACACCGCTTACCTTGAGATAGACCCGAATGATAACGCTGTGCTGGTCAAGTTGGAAGCAGTACGTTCGGCAGCGCGCACACAAAAAATCAACGAATTATCGAAACGGGCAAGGACTGCCAGGACACAGGAGAAATTCGACGACTCCCGCACTCTTTGGCATCAACTACTCACCTTGGCTCCTGAGGAAGAAACCCGGATAAAGGATGAACTTGACGGTGTAGAAAAAGCTCAAAAACGAGCGGAGAATTACTCGCAGGCGCAGCAGGCTTTTGAAAAGAAGAACTATGACAAGGCAGCTTCGTTATTTAAATCCATTGTCATGGAGGACGAAAACTATAAGGATGCTGCCCGTTTATTCACAGAGTCTCTTGAATTACAGCGAAAGTCTCGAAAGTTCTGGCAGCAAAAATTGTTTGCTCCTATCCTTGTAGGAGTTGTGATCGTAGGGTTAGCAGCGGTCCTCGGCGGCTTGTTCATTAATGGAAAATTATTCCCAGCGTCATTGACAACTGCCACCATGGATTCGCTTGGTGGAGAAAGCACTCCAGCCTCAACAGTTGCTGTAATAGTACCTCCTACGGCAACAAGCACCCTGGAACCGCTTCCTCTCTCCTGGACGCGCCTTGCAGGAAGTGAGAATTTTGAACTTGATACTGTAACAGCTGCGGCCGTGGATCCGCAAGATCAAGAAGTTTTATACGCCGGTATGGCCAATTCGGGGGTTTATAAATCAATTGATGGCGGTGAAACCTGGCTACCCAAACAAAAAGGGATGCTAGACTCGCATATTGTCTCCATCGTGATCGATCCGACCGATTCCGGTGTTGTTTATGCCCTGTCAGTACCTGGCGGAGCTTATAAAACAAATGATGGTGGTGAGAATTGGAGTCTGGCTTCAAATGGCCTTGCCACGAGGGGAGGTTATGGCGGTAATCACATGATTATGGATCCGCAAGATCCTAACCATCTGCTCAGTTTGATTGGCGGAAGATTATATGAATCAATAAATGGTGCCACTTCCTGGGTGCAAAAAGCCTCCGAATGTTTACTGACAGCATGGTCAGTTACTATTAATCCTGTGGACTCCCGGGAGATCGCTGTTGTGCATTCAGCTTTGGATTCCAGCAACCCATGTGGAAATGGCGTCCTCCTGTCTTTGGATGGTGGACAAACCTGGGTAAATCAGGGATTGGATAAGGCTGACTATACTTCAACAATCACATTTTTGCCAACAACCGGGAATACTATATACGTTAATATTTCCAATCAACTTTATAGTTCTAATGACCATGGCAACACCTGGGACCAGGTGGGTAATGAAAAGATCGAGAATTATGTTATTGACCAAAAAGATGAACAAAAAATGTACGGAATGAGATATGGTGACCTGTTTATCTCAAATGATTACGGAAAATCGTGGATCAGAAAAGAGAACTTTACCCCTGATGGAATCGGATATTTATCCTCCCCCGGTAACCCTTATACGATTGTCAGCAGTCCATTATCAGGGATACAGGTCTCACGGGATGGGGGTTCAACCTGGACCACAGCTAATAATGGGCTAGGCGTGGATCAGCTGGATCTGGCTCCTGACCCTTACAATTCAGGAGTTTTATACGCTTATAAACGCAACAATGGTATTTGGGATGAAACTCTTTATCAGTCAATTGATGGTGGACAATCCTGGCAGATGAATAACACGAATGGACGAGGAATAGCTTTTGACGCTGACGGCAAAACGATGTACCGTGCTGGTGTGGAAAATTTGCTAGTATCTACTGACCATGGGTTATCCTGGAGCCAAGTTCCCTACGGACTATGGGACTACACAAGGGCTTTTAGTGTTGATCCATATGTATCCGGGAAATTGTTCATAGCTCCGTGGCCAGATAATAGGCCTGAGCTTAATTGTCCTAATTGCATGTTCACTAGTGCAGATAAGGGGCAAAACTGGACAATGGTCAAAGGCGATGACGGATTGGGAGGAACATTATATTGGGGCTCTGATGAGCAGCGTATTTATACCGGGCAATTCACGTCCCAAGATGGTGGAAACACCTGGACCATGTGTACTAACCCTGATTATTCTGCAGCAATATCACGGGTCTCCGCATTGGCAGTTGATCCGGTTGATTCCATGATAGTTTACTTAGCCACTCAAGGTGGAGGAGTAATGCAAAGTTCTTCATTTTGTTTTGCATGGGAATCCCGCAACGAAGGGTTGGAAAGTCTGAACGTGAATTCCATTGTCATTGATCCTGAGGAGAGAAATACTCTCTATGCCGGCACAGACAGCGGAATTTATATTACCCAAAATGCCGGATATTCCTGGCAGAAGATCAATGATGGTCTGCTCGGAGTGAATGTGGTATACGCAGTTGCCATTGACCCTTTTGACAATTCAGTCTACGCTTCCACGCCCTATGGAATCTTCAAGCTGGTGCAAAAATGAGCAACATCCTCGAATTGGAAGCGTTGTACCAGGAAGCCAAACGTCTGATCAAGGCAAAGGAGTTTTCTTCAGCAAGCGCACTCCTAAAGCAAATCCTGGAGGTGGATGATGGTTATAAAGATGCTTCCCGATTATTGGCTGCGATTGTGCAAAAGAAGCGTTACCGCTGGTACAGGGATTGGCGCGTCTGGGGTGGAGTTTTAGTTGCCTTCGTCGGGCTTTCTGCCTGGATTTTCTTACCGAAGATATTGACAACCAAAACCCAAGAAATTGAGCCGTCAAGTTTTCCCACTTCGACCGTAGCCTCTCAGGCTCCAGTACCAACTCCGGCTGCAACAGGACTTCCCGCAACCAATACCTCAACATATAGCTGGAAACGCATTAACTCCCTTAAAGAATTCGAAAGGGAGCAGGTTACTTCGGTGGTGGTATACCCAAAAGATCCTTCCATCATGTACGCAACTACCAATAATGCTGGTATTTATAAAACCATCGATGGCGGGAAATCCTGGTCGCCAATTTTGACTGGTCTTGACGAAGATTCGTTTAAAACGATTTTGGTTCACTCGGAGAACCCGGAATCCGCCATCGTCCTTTCCACGGTAGGAAAAATTTTCGCAACTTACAATGGGGGTAAAGAATGGGCGTTCCTGGAAAATGTCGACGAGTTTGGCGGATTTCTTGTTCAAGATCCAATCGATCCTCAACACCTGATCTCCAGAAAATCTGGAGTTATCTACAGTAGCCAGGATTGGGGGAAAACCTGGAAAACGATTGATAATGTTCAATGCGCTAATGGTTTTATTGATATAAAAATTGATCCAGGAAACAACCAGGAATGGATTGCAGTCACTGACGATGGAGACAAAGATTCCAGCACCTGCCCGGGAGGTGTATATCGCTCGATGGACGGTGGAAAGACCTGGTCTACTCCTGAAACAGTTGTACATAATGTAATGGCAGTCGATATTTCCGGTGATTATCTCTATGCACTCACCGGTCGATCAGCTGAAGTTTATGTCTCACCTGATCGGGGGATTACATGGACTGGACCATATCAGCCAAATGGAAATCGGTGCCGCAACCTGCAGGTTGACCCCATTGATGGTTTGCATGCATACTGCCTGATTTACCTGAGCCAGGAAAAGAGTTCGGAATTGTGGGCGACGACTAACGCTGGAGTGAGCTGGGAAAAGGAGTCTTCGCTAGGTATAATCGGTAGTTTTATCGAACTCGTTCCGACACTTCCAGATGAAATCATTGTTGGTGGCTTTGGCTTTGAGGTCTCAAAAGATAGAGGGATCACGTGGGAAACCAGGCAAAATGGTTTAGGAGCGCGAGAGTTTGCAATTAAGTTTGATCCATGGGGAGGATCGGAACTTTACGCTTATGATATGTTCTGCATGGATTATTCAAGACTCTATAAATCACAGGATAATGGCTTGAATTTTGAAGATATTTCACCGCCCAGTCAATTTGATGCTTGTGATTTGGCGTTTGGATTCGGAAATCAAATCTATAGATGGCAGTATTTTTGGTTTTTTAACTCCCCGGATTCAGGAAAGACCTGGGTTGAAAATCAACTTCAAAACGAATCCGATTTTACAAACGGATTTGGCGCAAGCCCATACTCGGATGGGACATTACTCTACACATTAATGTTTACAAATGGCATTTTTAAATCCACCGATGGGGGTGATTCCTGGACCCTGGTCGATGAAACGGGTGACACTCAACGAGATTTTTACTTTGCCAGTGAGAAGAGTAAGCGGGTATATTCCTCAGCAGGGAATGTGATGGTATCTGATGATCTGGGTTCCTCCTGGAGGACATGCGGCGATCCAAGTGCATATGTTGACAGAAATTCAAACAACTTTGTTATAGATCCAGAAAATGATGACATCGTTTACCTAGCCACCGCTGACAAGGGGGTGTTAACAAGTACAGACGGATGTGGAAGCTGGTCAACAATTAACAATGGTCTTGGAAGTTTGACAGTTAACACTGTGGCGGTTAATCCTAATGATTCTGAAAAGTTGTATGCTGGTACAGTTAACGGAGCTTACCTCTCACTTGACAGCGGAAAATCGTGGTTTGAAGTAAATGATGGGCTGTTAGGCGCAACAATTATCTATTCGTTCGCGATTAGCCCTGTAGATGGAACAGTGCTTGCAGCCACACCATACGGCATATTTAAACTCGTGGACCAGGATTAGTGGAGATTCTTATGAATCCTTTTACCTTTGGCAACCCGATCAAAGACCCCGAAAAATTTTATGGTCGTAAGGCTGATATCCGGCAGATCATCAACCGTTTACTTTCCAGTGCTCATGAAAGCACCTCTGTTGTCGGCGAAAGGCGCATTGGCAAAACCTCAATCCTCAATTATTTGGCTCATCCTCAGGTGGCACCCGGGTTGGGTTTGACACCCGATAAATTCTGTTTGCTCTACCTCGATTTCCAGGGATTAACAGACATCACGCCGTTGCGTTTCTGGCAGCGGGTGCTTTCCAAAATGGCTCATTCGATTTGTGATGAGAGCCTGCAGCCGGAGATCAAGCGCCTGGTTCAGCAGTCTTCAATTGACCTTTTTGACCTGGAGGATCTTTTCCAGTCTGCCAGTGACAAAGGTCTCACCATCGTCCTGTTATTGGATGAATTCGAGTATGTCACCCAGAATCCTAATTTCAAATCAGATTTCTTTGGCGGGTTGCGTGCGCTAGCCATCCATCACGGCGTGGCGCTTATCCCTTCCACACGACGAGGACTGGTTGACCTGTGCCACTCGGAGGAGATCAAAGGATCTCCATTTTTCAATATATTTGCCAATGTCATCTTGCGTCCATTCTCTCCCAGCGAGACAGCCGAAATGATCATGGGTTACACCAGCGGTTTGGACCTGACACTCACACCGCAAGAATTTGATCTTGTCCAATCATTGGGGGGAGGGTATCCATTCTTTGTTCAAACCGCAGGTTACTATGTGCTGGATGGCAAAGCCCTGGGATTGAAGGAAGCGAGCCTGCTGGAATATGTAAAAACCAACTATTCCCTGCAAACCGATGCTCATTTTTCCTACATGTGGTCGCATTGCAGCGAATCCGAGCGAGTTACCCTGCTGGCATTGATGACACTCGGTATTCAAACAAAGACCCCGCTTGCCATGCCCACTATGGAAAACATCACATCCGTGCATGCGCGCGCTGCCCAGGATCTGGTGAACCTTTCCAGGCGCGGCCTGGTGGTGGAGAACGCAGGTATGTACAATGTTTTTTCTCCCGCGCTAGGCCAGTGGATCAAGAACGAAATGCTCAACTCGGGAACGGAGAAAGAAGATGAGTCTTCCGTTGAGAAGTGGGTTGAAGACAACGGCAAGAACAAGGATAAACAAACTTCGACCACCCTACTGAAATTCAAGAAACGCTATTGGCCAATACTGTCTGAATTCCTGGAAGAGTTCACGATGAAATTTGCTGTCTCTGGAGCAATTGACCTGGTTAAATTTCTAATATAGATTTGATCGGACTAATTCACTAAAAAAGCCTTATCCATTTGGATAAGGCTTTATCTTGCGTGCATTGTTGTCAATTATTCGTCTTTCTTGTCCTCTTCCTTTTTCTCTTCTTCACCCTTCAATCCATCACGGAATGAACGGATGCTGGCACCCAGGTCTTTGGCAGCTTTGCTGATGGGGCCAAAGCCAAAAATTAGGATGACAAGCAGGATGACGATGCCAATTTCAAGAGGACCGATTCTTCCACCATACATTATTAACTCCTTGCTGACTGCAATTGTAAAGACATTCTAACACTAATTTTTTGGTATTAATGGGCAAAGGCCGGCAATTCCACTGTCTTCCCGCCTTGCTCCACGATATAAAAAGGCACCCAGGCGACACCAAATACTTCTGAGAAAATATCACTCTTGGTGGGGCTGATGGATACCTCTGTCACCTGGGAAACAACGTTTTGCCATTTATCATCTACAGCTTTCATCGCCTCGTCCATCTGGGCTTTCAATTCGACCATTTGGGCATTGTATTGTTTAAAAGTTTCCTCTTCAGCGGTCAACCTGTCCTTGGCGGCGGAGGTCATGCGCACCTTGGATACCGTGCTGGAAATACTGCGTTTTCTACCGGTCAACATTCCGATCAGCACTGATCCTCCGGTGGCCAGACCTTCCAACCTGCGCTGGTTCACCTGGCTTTCTGCGGATTTTACATCAAGGGTCTGTGAATCGATCTTGCGCTGCAAAGCCGCGATCTTGGTTGCATATGTTGTTTCCACTTTAGACCGGTCTGCTTCGCGGGCTGTGCGGGCTGCCTCTGTGCAGCGGGCAAGAAAGTCAGCGCTGGTCATGCCGGGGGTGGCATAGACCTTTAAGACAGTATTGGCTTTGATGCGTTGTGAACTGGTACGGTAAAGCCATTCCTGGAAATCATCCTGGATATCATTTGTCTTGCGGGAATCACCCAGCCAGCCTGCCGGCGGTTTGAACTGGGAGCGGGGCAGGGGATTTGATTCCAGGCGCTGGAGATCGATACCTTCGCCAACGATATTATCCCACTTGATCAAGCCGGATCCGGGGTCCTCGAGCATGGCGGATACTTTTCGTGTGTGTTCAAGGTTGTACTGGCGTGAGAGGTAGCGCACTTCTGATTGGAGAAAGAGAGATGCCCGGTAGACAATGCCCTCTGCAGCAGCAGAGGCAGGCAAACTTGCTGCTGCCGCTGCTTCACTGAAACCGATATTGTTGGGCATAAAGTATTCAGCGATATTGCCAGGGATGGCCGGCCTTGTGCCGACAGCGCCGCTGGAGACAGCAGCGGGTTTCACGCCAACCTCTTCAGCGCTACTTCCTTGCGCGGACACTGCTACTCTTTTCGTAGAAGTGGGAGCTTTGGCTCCTGCCAATTCGTTTGCCAGCGGGATCTGGTCGCGGGTCATGGGTCCAGCCAGGAAATTTAATGCCCAACGGGTGTTGAAGAGCACAGGACCAGATTTATAGATGCTGTGATACAGGAAGACGCGTTTTCCCAAACCTGAGATCAGCTTGTCAAAAGTGGAGATATCCGTAGTGCCGCCTGCTGAACTTAGACCATCTAATAGGCGGTTCTTGTCTTGTTCAGTCTGTAATCGTCCGATCATCCAGGTACCCGCGTTGGAAAGCGCTTTATAGTCCACATCCACAGGGTTTTGTGTGGCCAGCACCAATCCGACGCCAAAAGCGCGCGCCTGCTTAAGCATGCGCAGCATCACTGTTTTTGATGCAGGGTTGGCAACCGGGGGAAGGTAACCCATGATCTCATCAAAATACACCAGTGCCCGTAAGGCTCCTGTACCGCGCTGGCTGCGCATCCAGCTTTCAACGGCGGCAAACAATAGCGTGACGAAGAACATGCGCTCATTCTCGCTTAAGTGCGCAATATAAAAGATGGAATGCCTCGGCTTACCGTTTTCAGATTTTAAAATGGAGGCAATATCCAGGGTTTGCCCCTGCTGCCACACCTGGAAGGAGGGAGACGCCAGGAAATTATTCAGCAGTACCGCCAGATCAAAACGCTCTCTTTCGGGGAAGAATGAATCCATGGGAAAAGCTCCCAGGCGATCCATAGGCGGATTCTGTACCTGCAGAATGAGCTCGGTCAGTGTAAGAGATTGCTTATTAATCCAGGCGGTCTCGAGCAGGTTGGAGATTAGAATATGCTCGCGTGATCTTAGTGGATCCACATAAGGCATACCAATAAGTCCCAATAATGCAGTAACCGTACTCGAGATGCGTTCGCGCAGCATTTCCGAATTGGCTTCCCAATCGAGATCCGGAGACTGGAACGAGGAGAGGATATTGACAGGGATACCGGAATTTGACCCGGGTGTGTAGATGGCGTAATCCGCGCTGTCACCCAGGGCTTTGAGCTGCTCAGGACCCAGATCCCATTCGGCAAGGCCTTTCTTCCATCTGTCAGCGGTTTCAACCGCCATCTCCGGGACTGTCTTGCCTTCTCTTCTGGCAGTTTCGGGGTCAATCCAGGGTTCAAAGTCGGTTGAAAGCTGGTTGGGGAAATGTAAAACAAGATTTGTCAGGTCGCCCTTGGGATCGATAATGATGGCGGGAATACCGTGCAGGGCGGCTTCTTCGAGCAGGCCGATGCACAAGCCCGTCTTGCCTGAACCGGTCATGCCTGTGACTACAGCGTGAGTGACCAGGTTGGCTGGATCAAGCAATATTTGTTCACTTGTGGTCGTCTTGGTTTTGGGGTCATACACACGACCGAGATAATAATTGGGAGAGGTTGGAGTCATTTTTTACCACCTTCTAATAATTTTATTAAATTATAGACCAAAACTGTCTGAAAAATATTCTGGCCTCAATCTTGTATCCAATTATGAGATTGGCGTCGTTGTATAATCAAATTTAACCCGGTTCGATGAGGAACTCCAGTGTACGATATCAACCTTTACACCATCCACCTTTCAAGTAACGAAGAACGCGATAACCTGCCAGGCTTGATCGCGATGCCGCCTCCCAAACGCTCAGCACGTGGGCGGGAGAATGATCAATTATTCGCATTTATCATGCTCGAGGGCGCTTCGACGATTTCGGATAAAAGCCTGCAAGCCTGGATGCTGAAAAAGGGTGAAGAATACTATCAGACCGCAGGCACGGTTACTTTTGCCATGCGCACAATGATGGAAAAGATCAACCAGGAGATGCTTGACCGGAATATCAAGCGGGCAAAGGATGGAGCTCAACTTACAGCATTACTGAGTCTTGTGGTTGTAAAGCGCAATTTGTTGTACCTCGCCTCGGCTGGCAATTCAAAATCCTTTTATGTCTCTGACCAGGAATCCATTGAAATTATTGGTGAAGGGCAGCCGCGCGGATTGGGTTTAAATGAATCTCTCCCCATCCGCTTCACCCAGAAGGAAGTGCAGGCAAATGACATCCTGCTTCTCGCTCCGCAGTCCATTGAATCCTGGACCTCTGAATCCCTGGCAGGCAGTAATACCCTTTCCATTGAAAGCTTGTCCCGGCGGCTCTTCAACCAATCAGGAACTGATCTTAAGGCTGCGTTCCTTAAATTCATCCCCGGCAGGGGATCTATTTCAACCATGCCCATATACCGCACCCAATCTGTTACCAGTGTCCAACCAAGGGAAGAATCGCGAAGTGTCGTCCCGACCGCTGCTGATGAAAATGAAAAGCCTGCAGTTCCGGTTGTGGAATCACAAATAATCCCCGGAGCTACTTTTGAACCTCTTTCACGCCCTCAGAATAGTTCCAGGCGGACGGCTGATCAGGCTTCGATAGAAGCGAACGCTGAAAAACCTAAAAGGACTACTCCTGCCCATAAACCTGTCCTCCTTTCTCCGCGCACCAAGGTGGCAATTGGAAAAACAGCTCAATCCACGCTTAATTTCTGGGAATCAACCAAGAGCCACATCTTTCTCTTCCTGAGGAAACTACTCCCCGGGCTGGTGGATGAACCTGTTAAATTAAACAAACCAGTCTTGATCTTCATTGCCCTGGCAATCCCACTCCTGTTTGGTTTGATTGCCGGGAGTGTCTACATCAGCAAAGGTAAAGCCCGCGAATTTGATGCTTCCCTCATCCAGGCGCAGCAGTATGTACTCCAAGCGGAGGCGACAGTAAACGACGAACCCTCGCGTCTGGCAAGTTTGCAGCAGGCCATGTTCTGGCTGGAAAAGGCTGGTGAATACGGCGATTCGGAAAACCTGGATACGCTTACTTCCCAGGTACGAACTTCGCTTGATCAACTGCAGGGCATCAAACGCCTGGAATTAACGCCTTTATTCAATGATGATCTTCCTGGAAACGCCAGAATTACCCAAATGGTGGCCACCAATTCGGACGTCTACTTATTGGATGAGACCTCCGGCACAGTGAAGAGATACTACCTAAGCGGCAGTGAGTATCTGGCAGATTCAAGCTTTGACTGCGGTTACAATCCAAAGAACATTCTCAGCCCGATAGGTAAGCTGGTGGATATGGTTCCTGCTCCCACGGGGAACTCTTTCCGCGCGGCGGTTATGGTAATTGACGGGGCTGGAGCGATCGAGTATTGCATCCCCGGAGAATCTGGCATCACCGGCATGCTCACACCGCCAGACGCCGGCTGGATCTCACTCAAATCCATCTCTCTTTACCAGGGTCACCTGTATATTTTGGACACTGGCGGGAATGCTGTATATCGTTACACCGGCAACGGAATCCAATTCGACGAAAAACCCACATTGTTTTTTGACAATCAGATCCCGGCTTTAGCAATGGCCTTTGATATTGAGGTCAATGGCGAAGAATTGTACATTTTGCGCACAGACGGCGAAATGGTGGAGTGTACCTACAGCCCGCTCAAGGATTACAAGTTGACAGAATGTACTGACCCGGCACCTTACGGTGATATGCGTACCGGTGCGCAGCCTCAACCCATCCACTTCCCTGAGACCAATTTCGTGCAATTGAGGATGACCCCTTCCCCGGATTCGTCACTTTATATTTTGGATGCCAAAACCAAAGCGGTTTATCATTTCAGCCTTCAGCGAAATTTACAGAAGATCATCCATCCCATTCTGCGTGATGGTGAAGATATTGCCAGAATGACTCCTTCGGCTCTGGCAATCTCCACCGGCCGTATGGCCTTTGTGGCATTTGAAAATAAAGTCTATTTTTCTCCGCTTCCGTAACTAAATTCCAGAACTGCACAAAAAGGAAACTGGCTGATGAATTTCCTGGATCAGATCGACCAACCCGCACTTCTGCTGGATGAGGATATTGCCCGCCGCAACATTGACCGCATGGTAGTTAAAGCAATGCGCAGCGGTGTGAAATTCCGCCCTCATTTTAAGACTCATCAATCAGCCGAAATCGGTCAGTGGTTTCGCGATAAAGGGATTGAACAAATTACTGTCTCCAGTGTGGAAATGGCGGAATACTTCGCGAACAATGGCTGGCAGGATATTACCATTGCCTTCTCGCTGAACATCCGTCAACTGGAACGCATCCGCAAACTAGCGCAAATGATCCGACTGCAGGTATTGGTCGAAAGCTCTGAGGGAATCCAAAGTATTGCGAGCCTTACAGGTTGTTCCCTGGGGGTGTGGTTGAAGATCGATGTGGGCAACAACCGCACCGGGTTGGATTGGCAGCAGATTGACCAGGTAAAAGAACTCTGCGACCAGGTGAAGCGCGCTCCGAATCTGCAATTGCAGGGGCTCCTCACTCACTCCGGAAATACCTATCGGGCGCGTACCAAGCCTGAAGTGTGTTCCATCTTCCGTGAAGGCATCGACCGCCTCGAGCATCTGAAACTGGCTCTGGAGGATCACGGTTTAAAATATATTTTACTTTCCGTGGGAGATACTCCCGGGTGCACATTGTGCGACGATTGGTCAAGTGTGTATGAAGTACGACCTGGGAATTTTATTTTCTACGATGCACAGCAATTCATCGCCGGGGTATGCGAGTTCCAGGATATTGCAGTTGCCCTGGCATGCCCGGTGGTGGCCAAACACCTCTTGCGGCGTGAAGTGGTGGTATACGGCGGCGCTATTCACCTTTCCAAGGATTACGTGGAAATCAACGGTCAAAAATCTTACGGTTTAGTTGCCCTGCAGGATGGCAGCCGCTGGGGAGCGCCGATTGCTGGAGCAATAGTGAAGGGCTTATCGCAGGAGCACGGGGTCATCAAACTCCAGGGATCTGAATTTGAGCACATCAAAATCGGAGATTTGTTGTTCATCCTGCCGGCGCATTCCTGCCTGACTGTACAGGTGATGCAGAAGTACCGTACCCTTACGGGCAAGGTTATTTCAACCTTGAATCAATCCTGATTTATACAGCTTAGAACATCACACTCAATGGAACGGGAATGAAGGTCAGCACGAAGATGACCAGTGCGATGATCCCGAGAAGCTTACGTTTGCCATCCAGCGGCGTGATCTGGTCCAACGGCTCAGCATAATTGCGTCCGAAGAAAAAGAGCAAAACAGCCCAAAGCCACCATCCTGACCATAAAAATCCCATCCCCAGTAAAAATGCCAGGAGAAATGGATAAATCCTCCTGCTGGTTTTCGTTCCAAAAAGCAGGTGGAAAATGTGCCCGCCATCCAACTGACCGGCCGGGATGAGATTGAGCGAAGTCACAAGCAATCCAGCCCAGCCCGCCCAGGCTACCGGGTGGATCATTACATCCAATCCGCCTAATGGGAAGGGACGTGCCGTAAAGAAATACTTCAGCCAATACAACAGGGGAGAAACACCGCCATAACTGGCAGGTTGGGGCAGCAGTTGATCGAATCGCAGCCATTTGAGCAGGAGATAGGTGAGCGAGTTGCCCTCGATTTGAAATCCCTGTCCCTCCGGAAATGTCAACGGAATAGGCTGGACATGAGAGAGAGAAAGTCCAATGACAATGACGACAATGGAAACAATATACCCGGCGATGGGACCTGCGACAGCAATATCCATCAAGACCCGCCTGTTCCGCGGGGGTTCCTTCATGTTAATGAACGCGCCCATAGTGCCGAGTGGAGAAAAAGGCATGGGGATGAAGAATGGCAGGCTGACCTTCACCTTGTGTGCCCGACCGGCGAAGTAATGACCGAATTCATGGGTACCCAGGATAGCCAGCAGCGCGACCGCAAATGGCCATCCGGTCTGGAGGATGAGCACGGCTGCCTTAATTGGATCGGTTGGCAGATCTTCGGTAAGGTTAAATAACCCTCCCGCGATCACCACACTGATCACTGTCAGGATAAACATCAATAGATTGATGGATGCCTTGCCGGCTTTCGGCGTAGGGAGCGCCTGGACCAGGAGGATTGATTGCAGATCTCCCTCTTCACGGAAGAGAGGCGTAAGCTGGTATGGCTTGAGCCAATCTGTTAATTGGGCGTACGCCTGGATAGAGTCAATACCAACGAGTCTTCCGCGATAGCGCATCAAGAATCCCAGTTGGGCAGAACCCTGGGTGATGTCTTGGATGGTAAAAATGCGCCTGATCAGCGCATCAATAACTTCCTGTTTGTCAAAAATATCGCTCATAGTCATCCTCTAACTAACAATAAATAGGCGGGAATGCATGGGAGTCGAACCCACCGCGGCCCGCAAAGCGACCCGCCGACGATTTTGAAGATCGAGGAACCCACCGGGGCCCATCCATTCCCAGGTTAAGAATACCCTTTGACGGAATAATTGACAAGGATTTGGTTGGTCCAGGATGGTTAATTCAGGAAAACTGGCGGAATTACCGTGAGAATCCAGGGCGTCAGGGCGCAATAACCCCACGCAAACAATGCGCCAAGGATAATACCGGCAAATATGTCTGAAAAGTAATGTACTCCCATACCCACGCGTGCCAGGCTGACCAGGATTGCCCAGACAATCAAGGCTGCTCCTATCCAGGAATACCCCAGCAGCAGCATGAGCGTACCCAACATCATCGTTCTGGCGGCATGCCCGGATGGAAAGGAGTGGGGGTCGGAATTGCGATAGATGGCTCCCCATGTTCCTTCAGGACGCTGGCGTTTGATGAGAAATTTAATCGAAAGGACCAGCAACGCTAAAACAATGACTGCGATTGCCAGCATTGAAGTGAGCTTGCGCCACTCGCCGCTGGTGAAAAACCACAGGAAGGCGAGAAGCAAGACGATGAACCAGGAATCACCGGAGTGGGCAAAAAAAGTACCGATCCGGCGCATCCAAATTTGACCATCGTGGATTCGCAGCGAGTCGGTGAGTTTTACATCAAACGTGAGGATTTTCCGCCAAAGCATTTGTAAATTTTACCGCAGCAAATCGGCTTCCACCATTTCAAATTGGAAAGGTTTATCCACGTCCATGCCAATTTCTGCAAATGGAACGCGCACCGCCCTGCCGGTGATCCCCAGGCGTTTGCACACCCTTTTTACAGCCTCGTTAAGCGTTAACCGGCGCAGGAGAATGAGTAAAAGTGTGCCCAGCCCAATCATGGCGGCTTGCCTTAATGGACTCTTGCGTAGGCTGATCAACTCCTTCCACATGGCATTAGGGTCCAGCGCGGCGCGTTTGCTGAAACAGTTGAGATCACCCCCGCATACCTGAACATCTTTAACTTTGAGGAATGTCCTGTGCGAGCCCGGGTAGCGATTTTCAATGACATCGCGCTCTACCACGCTGTAATAGATGTCTACTTCACGGGCAGAATATTGTTTGATCATGGCTTCGACAATATCCGCATTGATGGCAGGTATATCTGCGGAGATCGAGACCACATGTGTGTCCTCGGGATGCAGTTCCTGGAGGGTTTTCGCGCCTTGTTGAATATTGTCCATGAGCGCACCGCCATCAGGCAGAGTAACAAGGGGTTTCCGGCAGGTTAATCCGGAAATGTCTTCGATCCCGATCAGCACGACAGTCCCCACCGAAGGAGCATTACTGACGGCATCCAGCACCCATTGAACCATCGGCTGGCCGGCAATCTCGAGCATTGATTTTAATTTACCCCCAGTCAACTCGGACAACGCATCGTCGGAAGAGGCTCCGCCGGCGAGAATGATCACATCCATATTAAAACTCCTTCACCTGTGGGTGGAGTGGTATTTCGCGGATAGCTTTTTCCATCACTTCGAAGTAATTACCCGGGTTGGCATAATCCACCGGCTCTGTCCGACCGAGTGCAGCCACGATGGCAGCTTCCATCATGTTGGTCCCGAAGGAGCGGCCGTCCAGGATCGGGGTGGTGGTGATCAGAAACTTGATGCCGGCTTGCTTAAAGAATTCCTGGTCAGCTGGTGTGGTTGTGTTGGTAACGATCACCCGTCCGGGCAGTTTTTCGGGCATGTACTTCCATAGGTAATGGCAGTCCCCCGCCACAACTGTTGCCCAGTTAAAGTACTTATCAAATTTCGGAGAGCGGATGTTTTGTTTTTCCCCGGTGGGATAGATCCATTCAAAGGGGAGGCGGCTCATCAAGGGTAATAGGGCATTTGCCATTGAGCGCACTTGTTTCTCGGAGCGTAATGGTACAGAAAGACCCATGGC
Source organism: uncultured Anaerolinea sp. (assembly GCA_964533735.1). Classification (GTDB taxonomy): domain Bacteria; phylum Chloroflexota; class Anaerolineae; order Anaerolineales; family Anaerolineaceae; genus UBA6107. The sequence goes on from CAZHMD010000008.1 coordinate 83,455, forward strand.
AAACATCAGGTCGCCAAAAATCACCGCGTAGTCATCATCCAAAAATGCCTGGGCACTCCCCCAGCGGTCCAGCGCCACCGCCACGAACGCCCTTTTTTCTTTCAGGTATCCACCGAGATCTTCATTGATCACTTGTGTGATCTTTTTCTCTAGGGTCATTTTCAAACCAGTGCCATCCACGACAGGGGTTTTCTTTACCCCATGGATCAAGGATTGCACGGAATGCATGGTTGACCACTTATCACCCATCATGATGCCCAACAAAGCGCCGCCCACACCAAACGCATCCACTTTCCCATCCAAATCACTGTACAACGCGGCGGCTTTTTTCATATCGCCGTCCGTGCCGATGCGCTCGATCAGTACCTTTTCACCGAGGAGTTCTACTTCTACAGCTTTGTCGCGAGTGGAAGAACCGATACTGATACTGACAGCTCTCTTCATCAATGCTCCTTGTACGCGTTTAATAATGAACTGTTAGTTCAAAATTGATCTACTGCTCAGTTAAGATATATGTTAAGTGACTTGAGGGCAGGATACTATATAATGTAAAGTAACTTCCTGCAACGTATTTAAAAATGTTTCAGTTAATATAACCCATTACGCGAGAAAAAGAGATGAATAAAAAAAATTTGTACCAGATATTCTCGATCGTCATTTGCCTGGTCATTGGGCTTTCCGGATGCACATTTCTTGACAGCCTGCAAGGACAGGAGGAGGAGTTTTCGGGTTTATCTGTGGCTGCCGCTGATTGTGCTTATGGCGGGGAGATAAAATCAGTTGCGGCAGTAGATGCCTACTCTGTCACCTTTACTTTATGCAAACCGGATGCGGCTTTTCCAGCAAAGATCGCTGCCCCGATTTTTGCCATCCAGGATCAAGCCACCCTGGACGCCACTGGAGGGGATTCAAATTTACTTTCAGAAAATCCGGTAGGAACCGGAGCGTTCCGTTTAAAGAGTTGGGCAAAGGTTGCTCTCCTCTCCCTGGAACCCTCGAGCTCATATTGGGGAACTCCTGCGCTACCGGGTACGGTGGAATTTGAGTGGCGGGATGATCCTGCCAAACGATATGGTTTTACTACTTATGTTTCCGTTGATGGGATCGATGTTCCCCCGGCTGCTTTAATTTCTTCAATCAAAACGAACGCACAATTGAAATCCATCCAGCATCAGCTCGCAAATTTATATTACATTGGCATTAACAATCGGGTCGCTCCATTTGACCAGGCGGAGGTCCGCCGGGCAATCTCAATTGCCCTGGACCGTTCGGTAATTGTTCAACAGGTGTTCCCGCAAGGCTCAGAACTAGCCCAGCAAATGGCACCCACATCTATCAGCCCGGGTCATTCAGATACACTCACCTGGTATACCTCAAACCCCAGGGAAGCCAGGGAGCGGTTAAACGCGGTTAATTTTGATTTTGGACAGGAAATCACAATTGCTGTGGCAAACTCCAGGATGGGCTATCTTGAAAATGCCGGCGGTATTGCCACTCTTGTGAAGAGTCAACTGGAAGCCATTGGGTTGAAAGTAACCGTCGAACCCATGAGTCTTGAGGAATTGGATCAGGCGATAAGAAGCGGCGAAACAATGCTTTACATCAACTGGTTCCAGGCAGATTATGCAGATGGTACTGCCTATTTTGACCGTATTTTCGTTAACGACGCCAGTTTTCTGGGAGACCCGTACCCCGAAATTCAACAGGAAATCGTCAACTCATTGAATACGATAGATTCTAAAACCCGGCAGGATACTTTTGACCGTTTAAATACTTTAATCTTTGACCAGGTTCCACTCATCCCATTGGGATATGCCACCAATCTTTCTGTCTTCCGCTCGAGTGTGAATAACGTAGCAGCCAATGCCTATTATGAAAATTTTGAAGATATGAGCGGCGTTGATGATGTGATCCATTATGTGGGTGTAACAGAACCTCTCAGCCTTTGGCCGGCAGATGAAGATGATTACCAGACCTTCCGCATCACCCGGCTGCTTTATGATACACTGCTGATTCCGGGTTTCAGCGGGAATGCATTAAAGCCATTGCTGGCAGAAAATTGGGAAAGTAACGCTGACCTCACAGAGTGGACTTTCAACCTGCGCTTTAACGTCAGGTTTTCCAATAGCGCCACGTTCGATGCCAACGATGTGGTGGCGTCATTTGCTGCCATCTGGGATGCGAGTAACGCGAACCACAAAGGTCGTACCGGAGAGTTCGCTTACTACAAACGATTATTCGGGAATTTGCTCAACGATAATTAAAAATCAAAAACGCTCCGCAAGGAGCGTTTTTTCTTAGAACAAAGGAATTAATTTACCGGGATATTCCAGCGTCTGGCAGCGGATTCGATGATCTTGCGCACGACATCCGTATAGGTGTATCCTGCAGCAAAGGCAGCATAGATCAAAGATGCCTGTTTGGGATCCGGGTACATCAGAGGGATTGGATTGACCTCAAGGATGTACGGGTTTCCGGCGTTGTCCATGCGCATGTCCATTCGGCATACATCCTCCAGCCGTAAGGTTTCTTTTGCTCTCAGAGCGATATGTTGAAACTCCAGGGTCTGAGCCTCAGATAAAACCGCGGGGCAAACCCGGTAAACTTCACTTTCCAGGTCTTCTTTTTGCTCAGCGGAATAGAAACCGGTAGGTGAGACTATTTCTACGATCGGCAGAGCTTCATCACCTAACACACCGACAGTAAACTCGCGCCCCTCAATGTATTCTTCCACAAGGATGAGAGAATGGGTAGTTTCCAGAGCCCAGGTGACCTGTTTGACCAATTCTTGATAATTGCGAACGACTGCGGCATGATTGATGCCAATCGAGGAACCCTCCGATGCAGGTTTTACGAACATGGGGTAGCGCAGGTCGCTTTCGGGAATGTAATTCGCATCTGGAATTTCCATGAATTTCGCAGTGGGCAGACCATAAGTGAGAAACTGCCGTTTTGCCATGTGTTTATTATGTGAAAGCATCATCCCGAGTACCCCTGCACAGGTGTAGGGAATTTGCATCATATCCAGCACTGCCGGCATTTGAGCTTCTCGAGAGTCCCCGTAGTGCCCTTCGGCTGAATTAAAACAAAGGTCGGGTTTGAATTTCTTTAACTCTTCGATTGATTCAAGGACAGCAGGGAAGTATTTTGCTTCGTGGTTTAGTTCAGATAGTGATTTCAGTATTTCATCGACAGTGATTTGTTCGTCGAGATCATCCCAACGCCCAGGGGGATCCTCGGGGCTAACAGGCGCATCTTCCTTCAAATTTGCCAGAACGGCTACTTTCATATAGGTTGTTTCTCCATATTGCTTTGATGAAATCCTGATGATTATAATGATTAATGCCAAGAGTACAAGAGCCTTAACCTTACAATATATTTCCTTCTAAATGTAATCCAAAATTAGGGATATCACACACGTGACTTTTATAAGCGCTGATGGTATAACCATGCCTTGGGAATCCCATTTCTCTTCATTGATGCAAGGAGGAAGGCAATGGAATTTATTGTGCTCGGAGTTGGGATACTTGTTTGTGCTGTCTTAGCTGTCAACTCCCGCCGTTTGATCATATCCGCAATTTGGCTGGCGCTCACCAGTGCGCTGGTCTCAGTTCTATTGTATCTGTTGGGTGCTGCCCATATTGCCGCAATTGAATTAAGTGTTGGGGCAGGGCTGGTAACTGTTCTCTTCGTATTTGCCATCAATATTTCCGGTGACGAGCCAATTGAAAACCAGTCGATCCTCCCCAAACCCTATGCGTGGGGAAGCATCGGTCTTGCCATCGGTCTGGCGCTCTTCCTTATCCTCAAAATGTTGGGGATCATTGATTTCCCGGCAGATGTGACCCTCAAATCTGCCATTGACTGGGATGCCCGTTACCTGGACATCCTCCTCCAGGTTGTTTTGATCTTTGCAGGTGTGCTCGGGGTGATCGGTATTCTTGCTCCAACTAAAAATGAAGCGACCAAAGGAGCCCAGGAATGAACCTTCCCGTTCCATTGATCGTTCTCATCATCATTCTCGGATTGGCCGGCATTGGTCTTTACTGCCTGTTGATCACGCGCAACCTCATCAAGGTTGTAATTGCTTTGCAATTGATTATCAAAGGTGTTGTGGTGGCATTTATGCTGGCAGCTCACCTGGCTCAACAGGATAACCTGGGGCAAACGCTTGCGCTGACCGTTATTGTGGCGGACACGATCGTGGCAGTAGTGGGGTTGTCTCTCGCCGTTCAGATCCGGCTGCGCACCGGCAACCTGGATATCAAAACCATCTCCAATTTGAAGAGGTAACCCGTGACTGCTATTTTGACATTGTTGATCATTGGTTTACCCTGGGTTGGTGCACTGCTTGTTTGGTGGATCGGCGATAAACATGAAAAAATCCAGCATTGGCTGTCAGTTGTTTTTGCTTTGGCTGCGACCGGATGCACGCTAGCGCTGCTTCCCCAGGCTTCTGGTGAAGCCAGTGTTAATATTTCAATTGGCAGTACATTTGGTAACTACACTTTTGTTCCTGATGGTCTTGGATTATTCCTGAGCATTGTGGCTACCGCCATTGGTTCACTGGCAATTTTGTTTTCCACCAGTTACATGCGCGGCGAATCCCAGCTGGGGCGCTATTACAGCTTTGTCCTCTTTTTCATTGGCGCCATGGTCGGACTGGTGCTCACCAGTAACATCATGCTCATGTTCGTTTTCTGGGAGGTCACGGCTTTATGCTCGTACGCTTTGATCTCATTCCACAACGACGATCCCAAGGCGGTGAGGGGCGGCATAAAAGCGCTTTTGATCACCTCCATAGGCGGAGTTGGCCTGCTGTTCGGAAGTGTCATCCTCTTCATTTACACAGGCAGTTTTGATATTAATGTTTTTCTGGCAGATACAGCGCAGGTTCCTGCTTCCGTGCTTGGAATTCTGGCATTCGGTTTTCTCATCGCGGCTGCTGCCAAATCGGCGCAGTTTCCCTTCCAGACCTGGCTGCCGGATGCGATGGAAGCTCCCTCGCCAATCAGCGCACTCATCCACGCCGCGACCATGGTCAACGCGGGTGTTTACCTGCTGGCCAGGTTCTACCCAGCATTCAAGGATGTTCCGTATTGGAGTGAGGCTGTGATGGCGGTGGGCATGCTTTCAGCCCTGCTGGCGGCAATCATGGCGCTGGTTGCCACTGACCTCAAACGCGTGCTGGCATATTCTACCGTCAGCCAGCTTGGCTACATGGTTTACGCAGTGGGTGCAGGCAGTGTGTTTGCCAGCCAATTCCACCTCCTGAGCCATTCCATCTTTAAGGCGTTACTCTTCCTGGCTGCCGGAGCGGTCATTCACAACATCGGCACACGAGACATGCTCGCCATGGGCGGCGTCGGCAAAAAGATGCCTTTCGTTCAATGGGTCTTCGCCATCGGAGCGCTTGCGCTGGCTGGAATTCCAATATTTAACGGATTCTGGAGCAAGGAGCTCATCCTTGAAAATGGATTGAAACATGGCCCGTTCTGGATCTATGTCATCATGGTCGTTGTGGCGGGTCTGACCGCGCTGTATACCTTGCGTTGTTTCTGGCTCGTTTTCCGCGGAACAGCACGCTCCGAATACCACACCCACAAAATCGATATGGCAATGAAGCTGGCGCTGGCACCCCTGGCAATTGGTGCGGTTGTGTCCTGGCTGGTGGTGGGGCGCTTTTCCGTCCAGCTTGGAGAGCACACCCTGCCTTTTCACGCAATCGAGCCATTTTCGCTGAGTGAACTTGTGCATGAAGTTTTGAGCATCCCGACCCTGGTCACCATGGCCATCATCGGGGCAGGAATGATGCTGTGGCTCTTCCGCGAAAAATTAACTGGTTTCACCAACGGGTTAAAAAGCATCCACTGGGCGGCTGAAAACAGTTTCGGTTTTGAGGCGGTCAATGACGCTGTATCGCGCACCACAGCACGCATCGCGGAGGCATTGCGGCAAACCCAAACCGGTCACCTAAGTTGGAATGTGGTGGGTATTGTGGCAGCGGTGGTCCTCCTATTCGTCTACATCGCAATAGGAGCCTGAGATGAACCCATTCCTGCTTAGCCTTATCGTGCTCCCCTTTGCGGCTTCTCCCATCGTTTATATGGCTGGTCGCCTTTCCATCCGCAAGAACTCGGTGTTGGGGTTAAACTTCGCCAAAATTCTGGCTCTTGTTGTACTCCTTGCCGAAATGGTCCTTGTTGCTTTTTGTTTGAAGACTGCCCTAACAGTCGGTGGTGTATCCATTACTGTTGGAGCGATTAGCCTGGCATTCGACGGCATCGGGTTCCTCATCAGCGCGGTGGTGTTGGTGCTGGGAGCCTGTACCATGCTCTTTTCCTTCCGCTACATCCGCGGGGAGAAAGGTGAAGAAAAATTCTATGCGCTTCTCCTGATCACCATTGGCTGTATCATGGGGATGGTATTTTCTTACGACCTGTTCAATATGTGGGTCTGGTTTGAGGGTATGGCCATCAGCACTTACCTGCTTGTGGCTTTTTATAATGATCAACCCGCCTCACTTGAAGCCGGGTTTAAATACCTGGTGCAATCCGCGGTTGGGTCAGCGCTGGTCCTTTTCGGGATTGCCATTTTCTTCTCTTTGGCTGGGACAACTTCATTTGAAATACTCTGGAACCTGGGTCAAGAAGGCGGCACGCTGGCTTTGATTGGTACAGCATTGCTCATCATTGGTTTCGGCGTAAAAGCTGCCCTGGTTCCTCTGCACACCTGGCTGCCGGACGCGCACTCCCAGGCTCCTTCCGGGATAAGCGCCATGCTTTCTGGTATCGTCATCGAGGTAGGTCTGGTGGCTATTCTGCGTGTGCTCAGCATGACCGCCAAGATTGGCGGCGACTGGGGAACAGTCCTGATCGCCTTCGGATGTCTCAACATATTGGTGGGCAACCTGATGGCACTGCGCCAGCACGAGGTGAAGAGGCTTCTAGCTTATTCCAGTGTCGCGCATGTCGGCTACATGCTCCTTGGATTTGGTTTCGCGTTTTCAACGACATTGTCTCTGGGAGCAGCGGGGGGCTTTTTCCACCTGATCACCCATTCCCTAATGAAGGGACTGGCATTTTTATCCGTTGGCGCCATCATGTATGTTCTCTTCATCGCCAATGATAAACACGCCACCCTCACCCTAGATGACCTGAATGGCATTTCCCGTAAATACCCGCTCCTGGCGGTGTGTTTCAGCGCGGCACTTTTAAGCCTGGCGGGGCTGCCACCTTTTGCAGGCTTTATGTCCAAGTGGCAGATCCTGTTGGCTGGTGCTGCCGCTCAAACCCCATTGATGTGGGCGGTGGTCATCTTCGTCGGTATCAACAGTGTCCTCTCCCTGGCTTATTATGCTCCCATGATCAACCGCATGTTCCGCCGTGAACCCTCCGAGGTTGTACAGCGGGGCAAAGCGGTTCCCTGGGTCATACTGGTGCCCATATTAATATTATTTGCCGCCATCCTGGTGATTGGCATCTGGCCAACCTCGATGGACTTTATCACGGGTAAAGCAGCCGGCACCATGATGTTCTTCTACCTAAATTAAGGAGAATCAGACGATGAGCATTTTACTTTCGCCACCACTGGCATTTCTGATCTACCTTCCCCTGGTCTTTGCGATTTACTTAGCCGGCAAGGTATTGGCGGGAAAAGAAAGCCCATCACTGGAAAAATCGAGTCTCTATGGCAGCGGTGAAGAAGCCGCAACTTCAATGGCTTCTCCCGGTTATCGGCCTTTCTTCCTCATCGCCTTCTTTTTTGCGCTGCTGCACCTCGGTATGCTGGTAATCGGTACCGGGCAAATTGACGGAAAGTTACTGCCTTACATCATCGGACTGATCCTGGCGCTGGTTGCCTTGATCCTGGGCTAAACGAATCATTGGAGAAAGATCAATGCAGAATATCGCCACCACTGTGATGAATACCCTCAAAACCTGGGCGCGGGTAAATTCCCCCTGGGCGATTCACTTTAACAGCGGCTCCTGTAACGGCTGTGATATTGAGATATTAGCTACCCTTACTCCACGTTACGACGTTGAACGCTTTGGCATCAAGCTGCAGGGCAGCCCGCGCCATGCGGATGTGCTCATTTGCACCGGGCCTGTCACCCTGCAAGCCCGCGATCGGTTGGTACGCATCTATGAACAAATGCCGGAACCTAAATTTGTTGTGGCAGTGGGTTCCTGTGGAATCTCCGGCGGCGTTTTCCAGGGTTGTTACAACGTGGTTGGCGATATCAATGAAGTCATCCCGGTGAACGTGTATATCCCGGGCTGCCCGCCCCGGCCTGAAGCCATCATCCATGGGGTGGTGGAATTGCTTAAAAGTCTGCAGAATTGACCCGGAATTTCGGAGGACAAATGACCATCGAAGAAGATTTACGACAGGCAGAACAATTAATGGCAAATTTTACCCTCTCCACAAATACTCCGGAGGCGAACAGGGTGGATATTGTGATCGATAGGGCCAACCTGAAGCCCGCAGTTAAGGCTCTCCTAATCGATGGGCATTGGGGATACCTCTCCGCCATCACCGCCCTTGACCAGCCTGTCTACGCAGTGGATGAGACCACTAATGAGAAGAAACTTATCCCCGACCAGGGTAATGTTGAAGTGTTGTATCATTTCTGCCGTGGTGCCGCGGTTGCCACCCTGCGCGTGAGTGTGCCTTACGCTGACCCCAACCTCGACAGCATCTGTGACATTCTCAGTTCAGCCTCCCTGTATGAGCGGGAAGCCATGGAACTCCTTGGTGTGAACTTCATTGGTACACCCAACAGGGAGCGGCTCATCTTGCCTGAAAGCTGGCCGGATGGTGTTTACCCGCTGCGCAAGGCATTCACTGGACTGCAAAAGACCGAATCCCCTGTTGAAGGAGAGCGTTCATGAGCCCCATTAAACCGCCTGAAAAATTCATCGTGCCGATCGGTCCCCAGCACCCCGCGTTGAAGGAACCCGGTCACTTTGAGTTCACCGTGGACGGAGAGATTGTCACCAACGCCAGCGCACGTCTTGGGTTTGTGCACCGCGGTATGGAAAAAGGGGCAGAAGTCCGCTCCTGGGTGCAGGACCTTTACCTGATGGAACGCGTGTGCGGCATCTGTTCGCACGTACATGCCATGGCCTTTGCCCTGGGTGTTGAAAAACTGGCTGGCGTGCAGGCTCCTCCACGCGCCCAGGCAATCCGCGAATTGATCGCTGAATTGGAACGCATTCACAGCCACCTTTTGTGGCTGGGGGTATGCGCGCACGAAGGCGGTTTTGACACCCTCTTCATGTTCTCATGGCGCGACCGTGAAACGGTCATGGACCTGCTGGAAGCGATCAGCGGCAACCGCGTCAATTATTCTGCCAATGTCCTTGGCGGGGTCAAGATCGATATCAATGATGCCCAAAAAGATGCCCTTCACAGGGGGATGGATTTTCTTGAGGAAAGAACCCACCATTATCTCAAGGTGGTCACGGAAGATGAAACCTTCCTGGGGCGTACCCGCAACGTGGGCAAGATGAATTTCGATCAGGCTGACCTGCTTGGAGCCATCGGACCCACAGGGCGTGCTTCCGGTCTGCAGCGTGATGTGCGCATAGATTCTCCTTACGCGGCTTACAGCGATTTTCCTGTAAAGGTTGTCACCGGTACCAATGGTGATCTCGAGGCGCGTTTTGTGGTGCGCATCGAGGAGTTGTTTGAGTCTTACCGGGTGGTGCGCGAACTTGTGGACCGTTTACCAGATGGAGAACTCTCAGTGCGTGTGCCTCGCCGCATCCCTGAAGGGGAGACGATCAGCCGCGTGGAAGCTCCCCGCGGTGAATTGTTGTACTTCATCAAAAGCAATGGCTCCGACAAACCGGAGCGCATCAAGGTGCGCACGCCGAGCCTGTGCAACTGGGCGTCAGTTTTGGTAACCGCCGTGGGGCATAAGCTTGCTGACATGCCCATGATCCTGGCGGGCATTGATCCCTGTTTTTCGTGCAACGATCGCATGGTTACTGTGAACGATCGTTCCAACGCCACCCATTGGAGCTGGGAAGACCTGCGGCAGTACGGAATCGAGTACTACAAATGAACGTCACTTTCCCGACCCTGGTTGCGATCTTATTCTTTCCGGGCGGTTTGTTCCTGCTCGCCAGCGGATTAACGTTTGAATACATCGACCGCAAATTGATCGCCCGTTTTCAAAACCGCGTTGGCCCACGCTGGTACCAGCCGCTGGCGGATGTGATCAAATTGCTTGCAAAAGAGGAGATCATCCCCACAGGGGTGATCAAACCTGTGTTTATCATCCTGCCCATCGTGGCGCTCACTGCCGCATTAACTGCTGCCCTGTACGTGCCGCTCTTTGGTTTCAAACCTGTCCACAGTTTTAATGGCGACCTCGTGGTCACGCTTTACCTGCTTTCAATGATGACCCTGTGCATCGGGCTGGCTGGAGCAAACACTGAAAACCGTTTTTCGCTGGTGGGAGCCACCCGTGCGCTTACCCAACTTTTTTCTTATGAGGCTCCCTTCCTGCTGGCACTTCTGGGTCCTGCCATTGTGTTGGGCACCTGGAATATTGGCGAAATCAATTCCGGCGCAACACAAAACTTGTGGTTTATCGTGTCTCAGCCGATCGGTTTTCTGGCCGCAATGATCGGCTTGATGGGTAAATTGGAACTTCCTCCCTTTGATGCGCCCGAAGCAGAAACAGAAATTGTTGCCGGTGCGCTGACAGAATACAGCGGACGCGGTTTTGCGCTCTTTAAGATCGGTCGCGATGTGGAACTTGTCATCGGGTTAACCCTTATAGCTTCCTTCTTCCTGGGCGGTTTCACCAACCCACTCGATTTCCTCTGGAAAACTCTGCTGCTCCTGCTGGTTACTGCAACCTTGCAGTCATTATTCGCCCGCCTGCGCATCGATCAAACTGTCGGTTTATGGTGGCGAATTGGTGCTATCCTTGTACTACTCCAGCTGGTTGTCATCATCCTGGGCAATTACCTGGCGCCAATTGTTCAACCCTTATTGGGAGGCTAACCAATGACCATCGGCTCTATGTTCAGTGATATCTTCAAGGCATTCTTTTCGAAACCAGTTACCGAGAAATACCCCTTTTTCAAGAAAGACACACCGGTCAACTTAAGAGGTCAACTTAACTGGGATCCGGAAAAATGTTCAGGGTGTATGCTCTGCATTAAAGACTGCCCAACTGAAGCAATCGAATTATTGGTACTGGATAAAGCCAGCAAACGTTTTGTCTTGCGCTACAATATGGATAAATGCACATTCTGTGCTCAATGCGTGGTCAATTGCCGTTTCAATTGCATCGAAATGTCTGAAGAGCAATGGGAACTGGCATCCAAAACCAAGGAACCGTTTGAAGTATATTATGGCAGAGATGAAGACATCCAATTCCTCCTGGAAGGTTCCGCTAAAGGAGAACCTGAAAAGGTTAGCCCGGAAAACTGAATCTCGAATCGCCCTGTTGGGCATTGGCAATGAATTGAATGGAGATGATGCAGCCGGTGTTTGGATTACACGCCGGCTGCTTTCTCTTTTGAAGGAGTCACCCACACTCCTTATCCTTGATTGCGGCACCGTTCCTGAGAATGCTTTCGGAGAACTGCGGCGGTTTAAACCTGATTTCATCCTGTTGGTAGATGCTGCAGAAATTGGCGGGCGGCCTGGTGAGGTGAAATACATTGATCCGCATGACACCAGCGGGTTCAGTGCTTCCAGTCACTCGCTGCCGTTCTCTGTGCTCTCCAAATATCTTGAAGAGGAATTCAAATGCAGCGTTGGTTTGCTTGGTATTCAACCTGCTTCACTGGAATTTGACGCTGGACTCAGTTCGGAGGTCAAGAATACAGTTATCGCTGTAGCAAAAGAACTGGCAAAAATCATCCGCGCTTGTTAACGCTGCAACTTGTTGGCGCAATCCTCGTAGATAGAGTAGAAAATTCATAATGAGGTTAACCATGTCAAATGCTGAAGAACCCGTGATTGAAATTGTTGAACCTGAACCAGTAACCACCGAAATTACAGCAGAAGCAAAGATAGGGAAGCAGAAAAAACGTGATCACAACCAGGCGTTCTGGCCGATCCTGCTCATCCTGGTGGGTATCATTCTCCTCTTCCAGAACCTGGGATGGGGGATGGCACAATTCAACTGGTGGGCGCTCTTCATCTTCATCCCCGTGGCTGGGGCACTCTCGGCTGCATGGGGAGAATTCCTCAAAAGCCGCACTTTCAATGGCAAAGTACGCAGCAATCTCGGCAGCGCACTGGTGGTCGGCACAGTAGCGATGCTGTTGTTGGTCGGTGCCGATTGGAGCCGTTGGTGGCCGCTCATGGTCATTACTCCGGGTATCTCAATGATGCTCAGCGGTTTTGGGCAGGTGGACGCGCTCAAGCACAAGAATATTGTTGCCCTGGTGGGTTACAACCTTTGGGTTGGTGCTGCACTTGTTTTGCTTGGAGCAGGCTTCCTGGTATTAATGCTTCCCATTCCATCGCTGACCGGGTATCTCGAGGGTTGGCGCTGGTGGTCTGCACCCATCCTTTTCGCGGCAGTTGGCGCATTTGTTACAGCCACCATCGTGTGTTATCGCAATGACTGGAAAATGAATTGGACGACCTGGGCATTCGTGGGTATCGGTGCAGCAGTCGCAGCCACTGGTTTATTCGCGCTTTTCAATCTCCAATGGAGCCTGCTCGGACCGGTTATCCTGATAGCGATCGGAGTGATTGTGTTGAGTAAGATCTTCATCAAAAAGTAATTTCTTTCATCCTGAAAACAGCCGGCATGCCGGCTGTTTTCTTTTCTCTTTGCTTCTGGTAAAGAATGCAAATACCCATTAAACTAGGAAAGAGGAGGAGCGATGGATACTGACCTTGAAAGATTGATCTTGGCCATTAAAGAGGGTGACAGCAAGAGAGTCCGGGATCTGATTGCCACGAATCCGGAACTCTTCGATCAATCCAGCCCGATGGGTGTTTCATTCCTGATGATGGCGCTGTATTACGGTAAGGAAGAGATCGCCCGGATTATCGCGGAATCCCGTCCAGCGCTCACCCTATTTGAGGCAGCCGCTTTGGGAATGGTAGAAACCATCCGATCCTGGCTTGAGAAAAACCCGAACGCGGTGAATTTTTATTCCAGTGACGGCTTTCCGCCGCTGGGACTGGCTTGTTTTTTCAACCGGTACGAGGCAGCCGCCTTGCTTATAAAGCATGGTGCGCATATTAATGCAGCATCTACTAATGCGCAAAAAGTAATGCCCCTGCATGCCGCAGCCGCTGCAGATAGCCTTGAATTATGTACCCTGCTGATGGACCATGGCGCTGATGTGAATGCCCGCCAGCAGGATGACTTTACGCCGCTTCACGCTGCTGCCCAAAATGGCAATGTCGAATTGGTGCGTTTGTTCCTGCGCCAGGGGGCAGAGGTCAATGTTAGAACATTTTCCGGTTTTTCTCCGCTGCAGTTGGCGATGGAATCAAAAAACAAGCAGGTGATTAAGCTCATCCTCGACGCTGGAGGACTGGAGTGATGGTGGACAGCAAATTGGTAAATATTCTGGCTTTGATCCCGGCGCACAACGAATCCATGCGTATCGGACCAGTTATCGACGGCGTCAGACAGTACCTGCCGGTGCTGGTTGTGGACGACGGGTCCTCAGATGATACTTCAGAGGTTGCCAGTCAGCACGGCGCAACGGTCGTGCGCCAGGAGCCCAATCAGGGCAAAGGGGCTGCGCTGCTTAATGGTTTTGGTCATTTCCTGGCAGGGGATTATGACGCGGTCATCACCCTGGATGCTGACGGACAGCATGACCCGGCTGAGTTTCCCCTTTTTTTGGAGAAGTATCAACAGGATCACAGCGACCTCATCATTGGTCAACGCAACTTCCGCCAGATGCCGTTCCCGCGCAATTTTTCCAACACCATTGGCACGTGGATGCTCTCCAACGCCATGGGGCAGTACATCCCCGACAACCAATCCGGCTACCGCCTGCATTCACGGCGGCTGGTCGAATCCGTCATCAATAGCCAGGAACGCGGTTTTGAATTTGAAGTGGAGATCATTTTCTTGTGCGTTCTGCGGGGTTTTAAACTGGCATGGGTACCCATCCGCACCATTTATGCCGGGCAAGCCAGCCACATTAAACCGCTGCGCCACATCAAGCATTTCTTCCGCATCACCCGTCGCGCGCGCGAATTAATGCGGGCGAATAAATAAAATCCTTAGCGCATTTTGGGTCAGTGAAATCGTATAATGAACTTGTCAAACAAGTCCATTTTTGGATTACTGACTTTCAACTTGTTAAAACAACAGGAAAGGATTATTCCAAATGAAAATCTCATTTAATCAAATTCTGGTTATTTTTGCCACACTGCTCACCCTGACGGTGAACGGGCTGGCGAACGCGCTGCCGATTAACGGTATGAACACCGGGCAGGTGTCTGACAGTTTCGAGGTATTCTTTGTGCCCGCGGGTTACGTGTTCTCGATCTGGGGGTTGATTTACATCCTCCTAATCGCTTTTACCATCTACCAGGCACTTCCCGCGCAAAAAGACAACCTGGTCCTAAAAAGCATACGCGGCTGGTACATAATAGGCTGCCTGGCGAATTCCATCTGGATCTTCATGTGGCATTACCTGCAGTTCAACCTGACCATATTGTTAATGGCGATCCTTTTGGTTTCCCTGCTCCTGGTTTACAAGCGATTGCGCAAGCAAAATGCTGCTGAAACCTCATCCGGCATGCGCTGGTTCGTGCAGCTGCCATTTTCGGTATACCTGGGATGGATTACTGTGGCGACCATTGCCAATGCCACTGATGTTCTGGATTTCAATAAATGGAATGGGTTTGGGATTGCCGGCGAGACCTGGGCAATCATAATGCTGGCGGTGGCGGTTTTGATTGCCATCTGGATGACCGTGATACACCGTGACGCACCCTTCCTGGCAGTCCTTGCCTGGGCGTTTGCTGGCATCGGAGTGAAATTCGCCGGTGTTTCAATCGTTTCAACAGCAGCGTATACTGCGGTGTTAATAGTGGGTGTCATCCTGGTGGTGGCGCTCGTCCTAAGATTGAAGTCGAAGACGCAATTGATCTGAGTAGACGTCGGACGAAAAATATCTTTCAAGCCTTAGCGGATGACTAACGGAAGGTAACCATCTGTTTGGTGCAAATACAACCACTGCATTTTTCAGTAGATGTTTCTGCCCCCATCGGTGAAGTCTGGCAAGCCTGGACAACCGAAGCGGGAACGCAGACCTTCTTCGCCCCGCAGAGCCATATCGACCTCAAACCTGGCGGCAGCTATGAGATGTATTTTGACCTGGACGCTCCGGCGGGGTTGCGCGGTGGTGAGGGCTGCGTGATATTGGCTTACGAGGAGCCGGTCATGCTCTCGTTTACCTGGAACGCTCCGCCAGAGCTCCCCACCATCCGTGCTCAGCGCACGCATGTGATGGTTACACTCGCCCCCATAGACCTGGGAAATACACGGGTTACACTCACGCATGACGGCTGGGGCAGCGGGGAAGATTGGCAGAAGGCACGTCAATATTTCCTCCGCGCCTGGGGAGAAGGGGTGTTGCCCCTCCTGCAAAAAAGATATATAATCGGTGCGTTAGACTGGGGAATCCATTGATCAAGAGGGAACTATGAAAAACACGAAAGCAGCAATTGATGCATTTTTGCAGCAAAAAACGATTGCAGTTGTGGGGGCTTCACGCAACAAAGACAAGTTCGGCACAGCCATCTACCGCGACCTCAAGAAAGCCGGTTACAAAGTATTCGCGGTCAACCCGAAGGCAGACATGGTTGAGGGTGATCGCTGCTATGCAGGTCTTGGGGCATTGCCTACCAAGGCTGACGCTGTCATCATCGTCATTCCACCAGCGGATACAATCGCAATAATCGAAGAAGCCGCCCGACTGGGTATCCAGTATGTCTGGCTGCAGCAGGGGGCAAATTCTCCGGCTGGAGAAGCGCGTGCAAAGGAACTTGGCTTGAACCTGGTCAGCGGACCATGTATTTTCATGTATTTGGAACCAGTGGAGTCTATTCACAAATTCCACCGTTTCTTTGAAAAACTCTTCGGCGGTTATGCCAAGTAAATTCCACCACAATTGAGATTAAAACGATCATGGGAAGGTTTCGAGTTCCTTCCCATGATGTGTAAGTCGGCTATTTGGTTAATTTCTCCAAAGACTCTTTGTATTCCACCAATTTGGCGCGTTCTTTTTCCACTAATGCAGCGGGAGCTTTGCTGGCAAAGTCGCTTACCAAAAGCGCTTCGAGCCGGCTGATCTGCGATTGCAGGGTCTCCGCCTCTTTTTTCGCCCGCGCCGGGTCAACGCGATTATCTTCCAAGGTCGAGAAAGGGATGATGATCTCCACGGTGCTCACTACAAGTGAGACGGCGTCTTTGGGGGCAGCCAGTTTTTCACCAATCACCAAATTGGCGGAGTCCAAATTTGCCAGGGTCAACAGGCTACCGCGTTGCGCCAGCAGCGTTGAAGTATGCTTGCCACCGGCGATGCTGGCGCCGATCTTCCTGGAGGGTGGCACCTTCTTTTCAGCTCGCAGGTTGCGGATGGCGCGCACCACTTCCTGCACCAGGGCGAACTGCGCTACCTTTTCTTCTTCCCAGCCTTCTTGTTTTTGCGCTACAGGCCATTTTGCGATGATGAGGGCTTCTTCCCATTTGCTTTCAGCCGCGAATGGGAAGAAGCCTTTTTCAGAAGCGGTTTTTTTAAGTGACTGCCACAGCTCCTCGGTCACGTAAGGCGTAAAGGGGTGCAGCAGGCGCAGGCAGGCATCAAGCACCCACACCAGGGTGGAAGCAGTATAATAGGCGCGGTCGCCGCCTTCGGCAAGCTGCGACTTTGCAATTTCAAGGTACCAGTCTGCATACTCGCCCCAGAAGAACTCGTAGATCTGCCTGCCGGCTTCACCGTACTGATGCGTACTGAAAAGGCGTTCGCTGTCACTTAGTAGAGTCTTCAGACGCGCCCAGATCCAGGAATCTGCCAGCGTCCAATCTGGTTCCCCAGTGGCTTTTTCTGGAGCCTGATCCAGCGCAGAGATCACAAAGCGGCCGGCGTTCCAGATCTTATTTGCAAAGTTACGGTTGGCTTCCACTTTTTTAATGTTTAAATTGGTGTTGCTGCCGGGTGTGGAACCTACCAGCAGCGTGAAACGCAGAGCATCCGTGCCAAAGTTGTCCATCACCTCGAGCGGATCTACTACATTTCCTTTAGTCTTGCTCATCTTCTTCCCGTGCTCATCCAGGATCAAGCCGTGCAGGTAGATGGTGTGGAAAGGCTCCACCCCGGTGAACTCGATGCCGAACATCATCATGCGCGCCACCCAGAAGAAAAGGATATCCGCGCCGGTTTCCATCACAGAGGTCGGATAGAAGTACTTCAGGTCTGGTGTTTGCTCCGGCCAACCGAGCGTGGAGAACGGCCACAATCCGGAAGAGAACCACGTGTCCAGCACGTCTTCTTCCTGGCGCAGGTGGATGCCGCCGCATTTGGGACATTTGGTTGGGTCATCACGCGCGACGATTGTTTCGCCGCAACCATCGCAGTACCACACTGGGATGCGGTGCCCCCACCACAACTGCCGGCTGATGCACCAGTCGCGGATGTTCTCCAGCCAGTTATAAAAGACTTTTGTAAAGTGGTCCGGCACGATCCTGGTGCGGCCGGATCGCACGGCTTCCAGCGCCTTATCCGCCAGCGGTTTGATGCTCACAAACCACTGCGTACTGATCATTGGTTCAACGATCTCACCCCCGCGTTCAGAACGCGGCACGTTGAGTGTGTAGGGTTGCTCCTTGATCACTAGTCCGGCAGCGCGCATATCTTCCCAGATCTTTTTGCGGCAGTCAAAGCGGTCCATACCGGCATAAGGTCCACCGTTCTCATTGAGGGCGGCAGCCAGGTCGAAGATGCTGATCATTTCCAGGCCGTGTGCTTGCCCGATGGCGTAATCATTGGGGTCGTGCGCCGGCGTGATCTTGAGCGCACCGGTGCCAAACGCGCGGTCCACGTACTCATCCGCGATCACCGGTATGCGCCGGTTGAGTATTGGCACCAGTACTTCCTTGCCGATGTATTTCTGGTAGCGCTCATCCTCCGGGTGCACCGCCACAGCGGAATCACCGAGGATGGTTTCGGGGCGGGTTGTCGCCACCGCAATGAATTCCCCGGGCAGGTCAGCCAGCATGTATTTGAAGTAATACAGGAAACCCGGCTCTTCCGAGTATTCCACTTCGAGGTCGGAGACCGCTGTGCGCAGCGCGGGGCTCCAGTTGATCAGGCGCGGTCCGCGGTAGATGAGACCTTTTTCGTACAACCGCACAAAGGCTTCGCGGACTGCTCTGGAAAGGCCCTCATCCAGGGTGAAGCGCTCGCGCGTCCAATCACAGGATGCCCCCAGGCGGCGGATCTGCTGGGTAATGCGGCTCCCGTATTTTTCCTTCCACTGCCAGGTGCGCTCCACGAACTTTTCACGGCCAAGTTCATCACGCTTTATGCCTTCCTTAAGAAGCGCTTTTTCCACCAGCATCTGCGTGGCAATGCCGGCATGATCGGTTCCGGGCACCCACAAAGCAGGTACACCCTTCATGCGGTGGTAACGGATCATCAGATCTTCCATGGAGACAAACATGGCATGCCCGATGTGCAGTTCACCGGTCACGTTGGGCGGCGGGATGGAAATGACAAAAGGTTTTATCGCCGGGTCGAACCCGGGTTTGTTCGGATCATTCACTGGCTGGAAATATCCGTTGGACTCCCACCAGGCATACAACCGCTGTTCGGTGGCGTTAAAATCATACGCTTTCGGTAATTTATTCTCTTCCATGGCAACCTCCTAAAAATAAAAAATCCCTTCATCCTGTGAGGACGAAAGGAAACCTTCCGCGGTACCACCTCTTTTCGCCAATGCTGGCGCGCTCACCGGACCGTCATCCGGTTTCCGCTCTAACGGGCGAACCCGTGCCGGTCTACCACCCCTGCGGGTTTCTTCGGCAATCAACCAAACGACTTCGACTTCGTTGCCCTGCGGAGGTTTTCAGCCTGTGACCTCCTTCTCTACCAGCGCGCCAGCGGTCTACTACTTTTGGCGTTCATCAACTAAAATGATAAAGTTATTATACAAACGTCGGCGCATTTCGTCAATCATCTGCCGGCAATTGAAAAGAGGAAACATGGATTCACCTAAATGGCTGAAGTGGGCACAGGAGATACAGGCAATCGCCCAGATAGGTACGCAGTACACCCAGAATCCATTTGACGCGGAGCGTTTCAAGGAATTGAGCCGCATTGCTGCGCAGATCATGGCAGCGCGGACGGATGCGGATATCGGCGAGGTAATGCCCATTTTCGAAGCCCAATCTGGTTACGCTACCCCCAAGTTGGATGTGCGCGGTGTGGTTTTTAAAGACGATAAGATTCTGCTGGTGCGCGAGTTAATGGATGGTGGTGCTTGGACGCTGCCCGGCGGCTGGGTGGATATCAACCTGCCTCCCTCCAGGGCGGTGGAAAAGGAGATGCGCGAAGAGGCGGGTATCTTAGTTAAAGCGGTCAAATTGCTCGCAGTTTATGACCGCAACCTGCACGGGCATCCGCCATATCCTTTTCATGTTTTTAAACTTTTCTTCCTCTGCACTCTTATTGCCGAAGCCACCCCCGATCCTCTGGAGACTGAGGAACCCACCTACTTTGGAGAGCACAGCATTCCTAACCTTTCACTGGCGCGTGTGACCCCTGAGGAGATCAAGCGTATGTTTGAGCATCACCGCCAGCCTGATCTGGCCACTGATTTTGATTGATGGTTGAAAATCGGGTACACTTCTGCTCTATTTACTGGTGATGATGAAAAAACTCAACCTCGTTCTTGCTGTCCTGATCGTGTTTGCCCTGCTGCTGGCTGCCTGCCAGCCGGCAGTTACAGCCACACCTTCAGTCACGCCTACAGTAAGGAAATCTTTAGCGCCGACTAAAGCCGGCGCGCCGACCCTCACGTCCGTCCCGGATATTGCCGTGGATACAGCCAAACTGCATCAACTCCAAATCAGTATCCTCCATCCCTGGACCGGGGACACGGGGTTGCAGATGACCCGGCTGATCGATCAGTTCAATCAGACCAACGAATGGGGTATTTTTGTCATCGAAATAGCACCGGGTTCTGCCGGACTGGTGCAGGAAAAATACCGCGAATTACTACTCCTTAAGCAGGCTCCGGATGTGCTGGTGATGAGTCCTGCGCAGCTCCTGCATTCTGATGCGGTTTACGAAAACATCCTTGACCTCAATCCTTATGTGCAGTCAGCCAAATTCGGATTGTTGCCTGATGAACAGGAAGATTTCCTCCCCGCATTCTGGAACGAAAGCCTGGTGCAGGGCAAGCGCTTCGGTATCCCTGCCCAACGCACCAGCGAGTTGCTTTTTTACAATATCACCTGGGCAAATGAGTTGGGTTATCCCAATCCACCTGCTACCTGGGGAGCCTTCCGGGAGCAGGTCTGCGCCGCCAATGCATCCAAGCGCAAGGACCCCGACCCTGGAGATGATGGCTTGGGCGGATGGCTCATCAGTACCGATGCGCTCACCACATTGAGCTGGCTGCGGGTGTTTGGCAGCGATCCGATACAGGACACAGGATCCCGTTTTCTATCCGCAGAATCCGAGGAGACCTTCAACGCTCTCCTGAAACTGAGCACCGACAGCTGCGCCTGGCTCAGCCGGCAGCCTCAGCCGTATGATTATTTCACCAACCGCCAGGCGCTGCTTTACAGCGGCTCCATGCAGGACCTGCGCAAGCAGACTCACACCAATACCCGCCTCGAAAGCAAGGACGAGTGGGTCGTCCTGCCATATCCGCCGGGAGATGCCACGCTTTTTGTGTTAACCGAAGGCGTAGACTACGCCATCACCAAGTCCACGGATGTGCGCCAGTTGGCTGCGTGGCTGTTCGTGCGCTGGCTTTCCGATCCGGAGCAGCAGGAATGGATTCTACGCAGCTCAGGCACGCTCCCGCTGGGCGAAGCGGTGCTGCCCCTGGTCAGTGACCTGGTGGAGGATTACCCGGTTTGGGGGGAAGCTGTGGCATTAAGTGACCTTACGGTGACATTGCCTGCAACTAAGGACCTGGATACAGTCAAAACAATTGTTGAAGATGCCGGTTGGCAGCTTTTCAAGACCGGGCTGAAGAGTGACGCCATCCAGACGCTGCTCTCCCAGATCGATATGACTATCGCGGAAATGGCGGCGAGGGCAGAATGACCCCTCCGCGTGTGATCATCTATACCGATGGAGGCTGCGATCCCAATCCCGGCAGGGGAGGGTGGGCAGCGCTGCTCCTTGCTGATGGATTGGAAAAGGAACTGCATGGGTCAGCCCCGGAGACGACAAACAACCGCATGGAATTGACCGCAGCCATTCAAGCCCTGCGCGCTTTACATCATCCCAGCACGGTTGACCTGTATACCGATTCACAATACCTCATGCGCGGCATCACGGAATGGATGCCCAAATGGCTGGCAAAGAACTGGCGCGGCAGCAACGGTCCGGTGCTCAACAAGGACCTGTGGCAGACCTTGCTGGCAGAGACCAGCCGGCACACGATCAGGTGGCACTGGGTTAAGGGTCACTCCACCGATAAACACAATCAGCGCGTGGATGAGTTGGTGCAAAAAGCGAGGGGTTAAGCAACCGGGGGAAAAGTTAAATTATTGCACCCTTTTTGGCGCAAGAATTTCATTGGCGATTTGAAAAGCATCTTCTTCCGTCAGCGCAAGCAGTTTATCGTTGGCAAGAAGCACTGTTCCGCCATTTGGTTGGATAAATGCACTCGAACGGGCGATGAGAACGATCAGATATCCCGGTGGTAATTTCAGATCTACGATTGGTTTCCCAACCACCGGTGAATCAAGCGGGATGACAATTTCTTTCAATTGACTTGGAATCATTTCACCAGTAACCATCTCAAGCGGGTATTTTTGAGGTACTGGTCCCGGAGCCTCGACCCTTAATAATTTAGCTAATTTAGGCAACAAAGTACCCTGGAGCAATACTGAAACGACGACTACGAAGAACACGATATTGAAGATCAAATCAGCATTTTCGAGCCCTGCTACAAGTGGAAAGGTTGCAAGCACGATGGGTACTGCTCCACGCAAACCCACCCACGAGATGAATAATTTTTCAGGGAGGGAAAACCGGAATGGAGCCAGGGCGATAAGGACAGCCAGGGGGCGAACAAGCAGAACCAGGCATAAAGCTAACCCCAGACCGGGAAGCGCGACAGGGATTAACCGTGATGGGAATACCAGCAGCCCTAATGTTAGAAACAATACAATCTGAGAGAACCAGGCAGTACTATCAAAAAACCGCAGAATACTTCTCTTGTGGATGAAATCTTCTTTCCCAAGTAATACGCCAAACAAATAGATGGCTAAGAAACCGCTGCCCTTGAGAATCGTTGCGGTGCTGAATGCAAAGACTGCCAACCCGATTAAGAGGATGTTGTAGAGTCCCTCGTAACCCAGTTTGATTTTATTAATCAGGAACAGTCCCGCTTTGCTCATGATCCAGCCAACTAATATTCCAACGGCGATCTGCAGGGCGAATAATCCAATAGCACCACCCACAGACGTGTTTTCGTTGGTTATGAAGGAGATCAGCGTGGTAGTTAATATCACCGCCACCGGATCATTACTTCCGGATTCAAGCTCGAGCAAAGGGGTTAACCGCGGTTTGAGATTTACACCGCGAGATCGCAGAATCGAAAAAACAGCCGCGGCATCAGTGGATGATATGATTGCGCCAATTAGCAGGGATTCAAGGATGGATAATTTTAGTATGTAATAGGCGATCAAACCGAATAAAACTGCGGTGAGCACCACTCCGATGGTGGATAGGCTAATGCCAACTTTGAAGACAGGTTTTATTGAATTCCATTTTGTGTCGAGGCCACTCGAAAACAGAATGATCGCCAGGGCTAAAACACCGACATATTGCGTCAGGTGGGGATCATCAAAATAGATTCCCCCGATGCCCTCGGAACCCGCCAACATTCCGATTCCGAGGAATAGAAGCAGCAATGGTACCCCTAATCGATCGGATATCTTGCTAACGACAACGCTAACCAGGAATAATAAGGAAATGACGACCAGGGTCAATTCAAAGGATATTTCCATAAAAAAATTATAACTGAAGTAAAAAAAATTAATGAGAACATGCGTTGATAAATCAATCTGAAGGCTAAAAAAACCAATTCGGGTTTTATTATGAAGATTCCATAGGGAATTAAATAAAAAGAGGCGACGATGGGATTTGTCGGAGCGAAGCGGAGATCCCGCACGCTTTTGCGGGAAACCCGATAACTATTGTTGGTTGAATTGGATGCAGAGGGATTAAAAAATAAGAGGCGACGTTGGGATTTGTTGGAGCGAAGCGGAGATCCCACACGCTTTTGCGGGAAACCCGATAACTATTGCTGGTTGAATTGGATGCAGAGGGATTAAATAAAAAGAGGCGACGATGGGATTTGTCGGAGCGAAGCGGAGATCCCGCACGCTTTTGCGGGAAACCCGATAACTAATATTGGTTGAATTGAATGCAGGGGGATTAAAAAATAAGAGGCGACGATGGGATTTGAACCCATGATCAGGGTTTTGCAGACCCTTGCCTTAGCCACTTGGCCACGTCGCCGTGCGTATAGGATTTTATCAAAGAGTAGGGGGATGGTCAAGCGCAATAATCGGGCAATGGGTCTACGCAGTGTCCGAGAGCCAATAATTAGAAAAACCCTCTTTCGAGGGTTTTTTGAGCGGGCGATGGGATTCGAACCCACGACCTTCTCCTTGGCAAGGAGACATTCTACCAACTGAACCACGCCCGCAGTGCTCAACTTACAGCGCTAATTCTACCTGACCTTTTTTCGCGCGTCAACCCTCATTTCTCCACTTTAAGGTATAGTACAGGCATTCGACCATTGCGAAAGGGATTTATGACCGCTACCTTTGACATCGAACTGACCACTGATTCTTTCGGCGGAGATTGCGTCGGCAGGCTGCCGGACGGCCGCGCGGTATTTGTGCCTTTCGGGATCGCCGGTGAACGCGTGCGTATTGAATTGACCACGGAGAAGCGCAATTTTGCCCGCGGGCGCATAATCGCCATTCTCAATCCATCCCCACTGCGCATCCAACCCCGCTGCCGGCATTTCGCGGATTGCGGCGGCTGCCATTATCAGCACCTGGCATACACCGACCAGCTGCACCTCAAGCAGGGCATCGTCACCCGCCAGCTTGAACGCATCGGCAAGATCACCAATCCCCCTGTACAGCCCATCGTGCCATCACCACTGGAGTGGGATTACCGCAATACGGTTCAATTCCACCTGTCGGCAGGCGGGAAACTTGGCTACCAGCGCGCGGGCAGGGCAGGGGTGCTTGAAATCACGGAATGCCATTTGCCGCTGGAGCCGATCAACGCGTTGTGGCCGCAGTTGGAGCTAGACCCCGCCACTGGCATCGAGCGCGTCTCCATCCGTCAGGGGGAGGAGGATGAACTCCTGCTGGGGTTGGAGAGCCGTTCCGGGCAGGTGCCTGAGTTCGAGATCGATTTTCCCTTGTCTGTCGTCTTCATGGGGGCTGAGGATCGAGTTTTGCTCTCGGGAGAGGATTTCTCCATCATTCGCGTATTGGATAGGGATTTCAGGGTCTCGGCTGACGCGTTCTTCCAGGTGAACACTGCCATGGCGGAGAAAATGGTGACCCATGTGTTGAACTTCCTTAATGGTAAAACGTTTGATCACATCGTCGACGCCTACTGCGGTGCCGGGCTGTTCTCCGCGTTCCTGGCACCCCGCTGCAAGCAATTGACCGGCATCGAACTCTCCGAGTCCGCCTGCAACGATTATGCGGTTAACATGGAGGAGTATGACCATGTGTCCCTCTATGTGGGCGCGGTCGAACAGGTTCTGCCTGCGCTGGAAATCCGCCCGGACCTGGTGCTGTTGGACCCGCCGCGTGCCGGACTTGACCCGTATGCAATTGCTGGACTGATCAAGGCTGAGCCGGCGCAGATCATCTACGTTTCCTGTGACCCAGCCACCCTGGCGCGCGACCTGGCGTTGTTGATCGCAGCCGGATATACACTTGAGAGCGTGACCCCGTTCGACCTGTTCCCGCAAACCTACCATGTAGAATGTATTGCCTTGCTGCATCTCACCTAAGAATAAAAAGTAAAAAATAGGACCATTATTGTCTTATTCACGGGTTTATACTAGTGGTGAGAGTTAATGGTTCGTCCGGATGAGGTGACACTATGAAAAACATTATCGGTATCTTGCTTGCAATTGTGTTCGGGTTCTTTTTTGGGTTCTTTGGCGCGTTGAATTCAGTTTTTTCAGATGGCGAATTGAAAGAGCGCCTGGTGTTTATAGGCGTTCTTTTAGTGATCTACGGGGTATTAGGTCTCGTTTGGGGGTTTTTGATTCCTAAATTTACCTGGAAGTGGGGTTTGTTTCTCGGCGGTCCAGGAGCATTAATTCTGCTCTTGTTCACGCTATTGGAGTTCAATCCCTACTTCCTGGTCTACGCGGCACTCATCCTCGTCCTTGCCTGCGGTGGTGCATGGGGTGGCAGTGTACTCAGAACGCGTGTGAAAAAGCAGGTTTAAAAAGCCGCTCTCATTATTACCAATCGATTTCTAGCTTGTGGCAGCGTGTAACCGAATAATGAAAACACCTTATAATCTTAGTATGATTATTGCAACCGAACTGGTATTGATTAATTAAGAATTGAGGGGATCACCAGAAACGGAGAAATTATGAAACGCTCGGTCAAACTGCTCATTACTGCACTCTTAATTACTTTTGCTGCCACTTCCTGTAACCTGCCGTTCCCGTTCCAGACGCCTGCCGATAACCCGGCACAGGTAACGCCGAACATGACGCTCACAGCGCTTTTCGACACCAGTCACAACATCCCGGCAACCATCACTCCGGGGGCTGCCAATTCAACGGAGATACCGGCATTGCCCACAGTAGGTGTGCCGACAAATACCCCCTGGCCTACCTTAACTTCAGCCCCCGTGGTCGTGGCCACGTCAGCCGCGGCAACGCCTGACCCCATGATCCGCCCGGGTGGTTCATTTGTTGCCAAGTATGTCACCACAGCCCCGGTGCTGGATGGAACATACGAAGAATGGATCGCGAAGACCGAAAAGTACAAACTTCCTTACCGCGTGTACGGCGCCAGCAAATGGTCAAGCCAGGCTGATCTGGAAGGTGCGTTTGGAGCTGTCTGGGACAATACCAACCTGTACATCAGCGTCAAGGTAACTGACGATAGCTATAACCAGCGTAAATCCGGTGAGTTGTTGTATAACGGCGACAGCGTGGAAATCCTCATCGACGGTAATCTGTACGGGGATTATTATGTACAGAACCTGGATGGCGATGACTTCCAGATCGGTCTCTCAGCTGGCAATCCTGATGCCAGTATCAATCCTGAAGCCTATATCTGGTACCCGACATCCAAAAAAGGCACTTCCACCACCATCCAGATGTCAAAGACCTTCGAGACCAGCAGCAACATCTACCGTGTTGAAGCCGCCATTCCCTGGTCCTTGCTGGGAATCACCCCCAAGGACGGTTTACATATCGGTTTCGCTGTTTCCATCAGTGACAACGACAGCACCACTGCCAATGACCAGGATTCGATGATCTCAACCACTGCCTACCGCAACTTCCTGAACCCGGGCACCTGGGGAGAACTTATCCTGCGAAAGTAATATTCGTTATCAAAAAATAATAGAGAACAGCGGTGATTACCGCTGTTCTTTGTATTAGGAGCCTGGCGTGTCTGCCGTTATAATTTGCCATCATGACGAATTCTGAAGAAACGCGATCCTTGACATCCAGTCACCGCTGGTGGCTGGCAATCCGTCCGCGCACCCTGCCGGCGGCTGCCTCACCGGTACTCATCGGATGGGCACTCGCCTGGGTGAATAGCGCTTTTCGGCTGTTACCAGCAGTCATCATACTACTGTGCGCGCTGCTCCTGCAAATCCTGGCAAACCTGGTGAATGATGTGGCGGATTTCCAAAAAGGGACGGACAAATCTGGGCGGCTTGGTCCCACGAGGGTAACGCAATCCGGACTGCTTTCCGTGCGTGCGGTTTGGACTGGAGCTGCGGTCGTGGCTTTTCTGGCTGCAGCGGGCGGGCTTTACCTGGCGTTTTTCCGCGGTTGGCTGGTTTTGGTAATTGGTGCAGTGGCGTTAATCTGCGCCGTGTTATACACCGTCGGACCGTTTGCTTTTGAAGATTTCGGACTGGGGGACCTGGCTGCTTTTCTCTTTTTCGGGTTTGTCACCGTTTGCACTACGACCTATATATTGCTTGGGCATCTTGTTCCACTGAGCTGGATGGGTGGACTTGGCGCCGGCGCGCTGGTAACTGCCATCCTGGTGGTCAATAATGTGCGTGATATCCAGTCGGATACACACGCCGGGCGCAAGAACATCCCGGTGCGCTGGGGACGCAAGGCCGGGGAAAATGAGTACACTCTGATGATGATCATCGCTTACCTGGCGGTGTGTGTTGCCGTCCTCGCGGGCTGGGGTGGTGCCTGGATCCTGCTGCCCCTCATCAGCATCCCGCGTGCGATCCTGTTGGTCAGGCAAATACGCTCGCTGCCCGCTGGACCGGATTTTAATTTGCTCCTAGCCAATACAGCCCAATTGGTACTAATTTATTGTGTCTTATTTGCTTTGGGAATTCTATTGGATGGCGGGATTGGATGAATTTTTGATTAACGATTGATATTGCGCCTTAACCCTTTCCCGAGTCAACGGGAATTTTTTTTGCCCAGTGAATGGCCATGCTGCCGAACATGCGTCGCACAAATCCTTCCACCTGGAAACCCGATTCACCGATCTTTTCAGCTAACGCTTCTGCGCTGAGGAAGTGCGCGGTGGTTTCAGGCAGGTAGGTGTAGGCTGCGCTGTCGCCTGCGATCAATTTTCCCAACATGGGGATGACGACTTTCAGTTGGAAGCGGATGAACGGCAGGAAAATATTCCGCTGTGGGGGAGTGGTGTCAAGCGAAACCAAGCGCGCGTTATCCGTGGTCACCCGGTATTGTTCCGCCAGGGCAATGCCCACATCCGGCACATTGCGTAGCAGGTAGCCGGATATAACGCTGTTAAAAGTCCCTGGCGGAAAAGGAAGGTTTTGCGCATCCGCAACCACCCAATCCACGGCCAACCCGCCGGGGCGCGCCTGACCAACCTTGATCATCTCGATGGTCAGATCCGCTGCCACCACCCGGGCAGTCGGTTGCAGGTGTTTGATCTCGAGGGCAATATCCCCGGTGCCGCTGCCTGCATCTAGTATCCGCTGAGTGGGTTTCATCTGTAATTTGCGGATGGCGTCTTTGCGCCACACCCGATCCCGCCCGAAGGTCATCAGGCGGTTGAGCAGGTCATAGCGTCCCGCGATGCGGGCGAACATCCCGCGCACCATTTGAATGCGTTCTTCACCGTTTTTGGCGTTCATGCCAACTCTTTATCGGTCTGGAACTGCCACGGGCATAAAAGCCGGTGCAGCCAATCGGCTGCAAAGTACAACCCCAGTCCCAGCAGGCTCATTGCCACCACCCCGGCGTACATTTTGGGATAGTTGTACAAGGTCGTGCCGTTCAGGTAGATGTAGTAGCCCAATCCGCGGGTGGTGGCGATAAGCTCGACAATATACAAAACGGCGACAGCGGTACCAATGCTCTGCCTGACCGCGGTGAGGATGGCCGGCAGGCTGGCGGGAAGGTACACAAAACGGAAAAGCCCGCGTCTTCCTGCCCCCAGGCTGCGCACCGAATATACCAATTCCGGTCGGATCGATGCTGCCTGGTCGCGTACCAGTACCAGGATCTGGAAGAACAGGATCAGAAATATCATCACGATTTTTGAAAGATCGTTGATACCCAAAAAAAGCATGACGATTGGAACAAGGACCACTTTTGGGATCGGGAAGAGCAGGTAGATAACCGGGGAAAAAATGCGGTTCAATTTCTTGGATTGACCCATGACTAGCCCCGCCGGGGCAGCCAACGCGATCGAGAGGATCAGCGATGCCATCACACGCCAAAAACTTGCAAGGAAATGCCCGCCCAAATCTCCGCCAATATCGGCAAAGAATGCTGTGAAGACCACCAGCGGCGCCGGCAGGATATCCATATTTAAAAGCATCGCTGCCAGCTGCCAGACCAGCAGTAACCCCAGGGATGCCCAAAGGATCGAAAGCTTTTTCATGCCGGGGATCCTTTAAGTTCCTCACGTATGCGCGCTGTCAAGTGCTCATAACCGGAATCATTGTGAGGAGAAAGCTGCCCTGCGAATTCGTTCTCCAGAATGAGCGGGGAGTTGTTGGTTCCATTTTTCAGCACGAGAATCTTCTCTCCCAGGAAAAGCGCTTCTTCAATCGTGTGCGTTACCAGCACTGTGGTGAGCGGCTTTTCGTCAGCAAGGGTGCGTACCAGCTGCTGCAAGTCCTCACGCGTGGGAGTATCCAGGGAGGCGAATGGCTCATCCATCAATAACAGGTCAGGCTCCAGCACCAACGTGCGCGCGATAGCAGTGCGCTGCCGCTGCCCGCCGGAGATTTGCCCCGGGAACTTCTTGCCAATCTCGCCAATCCCGAGACGCTGCAGCCACCCATCCACAACCGATTTTCGTTCGCCGGGGTTTATTTCGATCGGAGCGTGTTTACCGTCCGGGCCGTAGAACTTGCGCAGTTCCAACCCGAGTTCCACATTCTGGCGCACACTCGCCCAGGGCAGAAGTCCGTAATCCTGCAGGATCAATCCGGTTTGAGGACGCGGTGTGGTTACCGGTTTTCCATTGATGAGAATGCTGCCAACTTCAGGCTGCTGTAATCCTGCCAGCAGGTAAAGCATTGTGGATTTACCGCAGCCGGAAGGACCGATGATCACCCAGGTTTGCCCCTTTTCCACCTGCCAGGAAAACTCCTTGAAGAGCGGGGTTTGTTTCTCATAACGGAAGGTGATCTTCTCTACATTGATCATGATTCGCGATTATTTTGGCAGGAACGAGGCATCAACGTTGTCGGTATAGTTCAAGCCCGCGGGTACTAGACCTTTTGTGCTTGCCCATGCCAGCGCATCGGCAAATTGCGCCTCAGAAGGGACACTGGCTGTGGGGAAATCTGGAATAGGATACGAGCCTATCAGGGCTGCAGGAACCAGGTTTAACTCGACCATTAAATTCGTGTAGCTATCTTTATTCTTGTTTATCTCCAGAACAGCCTTTTCAACGGCCGCCAGGAAAGCCGTCACTTCATCCGGATAATTGGTAATCGTGTCCATGTTGAAGCTGTAAACGCTGTTGCTCACTTCGGGCAAAGTGGTGTCATCGATGACCATGACGGCACCTTTTTGCATCAACAGGGATGCCAGCGGATCCGGCATCACGGCTGCCTTCAATTCGCCTGATTCGAGCAGGGCGGTGCGGTCAGCAATTTTGGGTACAGCGATCTTTTGGATCTCGAGTGCGTTCAATCCGGCATTTGCCAGCACGCGGTCAGCCATGTATTCAATGATGGTCCCTTCGGACACACCGATGGGCACACCCTTCAGGTCAGCCGCGCTTGCGATCCCGCTATCTTTAGCCGCCAGGATGCGAAACACCGGATAGTCTGCTGTGGCAACCCGCGCAAAGCGCACCATCTTGATCTTGGCGCCTTCGCGGTTGTAATACAGGGTCGTCACAACCTCATTGAGCATGCCGTCGATCTGCCCTGATTGCATCAGCTGGTCGCGTTCAGGCGCAGACCCTACAGGGATCAATTCAACCTCAAGACCGGCATCCTTAAAATATCCATTTTCCAGTGCCACATATAACGGCAGTGAATCCAATACCGGCAGGACCGCCACTTTGAGGGGTTTGGTTAACGCTGGTGCTTTGGCGCAACTGCTGAGAAGCAGGATTACGATTACAGCCAGGAAAAGAATTCGTTTATGCATTCATGACCTCACTCTTAGATATAGAATACACGCAGATTATAACCAATTGCGAAAGGTATTCACAAATTGATTGAGGATGGATTTTCCACCAACAAGTGGAATTATGCTGATTTAGAACAAAATGGAAGCCAATTCCTTGCGGTATTGTCTCACCAGGTCGGATTCAGGCGGGAGAAGTTCAAATAACCCGAGAAGGACGTGCTTTGCCCTGTCTTTGCCGAAATGTTTGTCCTCACGCAGGACCTCGATCATCCCGTCCAGGCTGGCGAGAAGGTTGCCGCGCATGGCGAGTTTGATCGAGTGTGAAAATGCCGCGTCCAGGTCTTTCTCAGTGGAAAGCGCATGGTTTTCAAGATCCTGCATCGCCTTGATGACCGGCAGCAGCAGCTCGGCTCTTTCGTATTCCTTGCTCATCGGGAAAGACGCGAAGGTCAATTTGGCACTGTCGGGGTCACCCTTGCGTAAAGACAGGCGCATCATCCCGAGTAATGCAGGTGCATAATTGGAGTCGATCTTGAGAGCATCTTCGTAAGCAACTTCCGCCCCATCCAGGTCATCAGCCGCAAAGAGGCTGTCTCCTTTTTGGACCATCAAGTGCGCCGGACTTGGAGGAAGTATGCGTTGGATGAATTCACGGATCCTGGATTCAGTTTGGAGTCCTACCAGTTCATTAATGCGTGCTCCCTGGCTGAAAGCCAGAATAGCCGGGATAGTGAACACGCCGTGCCGCAGAGGAAGATTCGGAAAGGCGTCTACATCCACCCTGGCCAGTCTGAAACTACCGTCCGCTTCCAGGGTGATTTTTTCCAGCAGTGGGGACATCAACTTGGAGGGTTTCGACCAGGTAGCCCAAAACTCTACGATCACCGGTATGGTTTGAGAGTACGCAACTACCTCGTATTCAAAGTCTCCTTCAGTAACGGAACGGATAAATTCAGACATTTACTGTTTCTCTCTGTAAGCTAATTATCATCACCAGGACCTTCATCATCACCAGCCTGACTGGCGGGTTGATCGATGCGTACAATTGTTCCGTGAATATCGATGACCACTTTGAATCCCATCATGCCCAGGTAAGCACGGGAATCTTCAGGCAATCCCGTTTGCAGCAGGATGGAAAATTGCTTGTCCATATTTTTCAATTGATTTTCGATTAAGGCATGAGAAAACAGGTCGTCCTGTCCGGTCATTTTAGCCGTCTGATCAGCAATAAACTCTTCATTCCCTTTTACTTGTTCGCCAAGCTTCCCCAGCACTTCCAGGTCGATCTGTTCGGAGGGGATGTGCCGTTTAAAACCCGCATCATCAACAATGTAACAAGGTTCATCACCAACGAAGCCTGTTTGCACCACTTCATCCTTTTCATCAACAACAAGACCCTTAAAAAGAGGTACGCGTGTACTCATAAGTTACCTTTCAAAACCAATTATAAAGCTAATAGGGGTTATTCACACTGGCTGAATTGCCTGTTTGTTTTTGATTTACATGGAACTGCGAACTTTGGTGCCGTGGAGTTTGTGCACCGTCGAATCCGTGAATGGCACACTGGGGAGTGTCCAGCGGTAGACCCACTTTGCGCCGGCAGAGGGTAAATTAATACACCCGTGGCTGCGTGGTTTTCCAAAATCATTGTGCCAGAAAGTTCCATGGAATGAAACGCCTTTTTCGTCGATATAGCAAACCCAGGGGACACCCGGCAGGTCATAACTGTTGGCGTCAGCCTTACTGCCTGCCACCATGTGGCGGGAAGGACGCTTGTAATCTGTGGTAAATTCTCCCGTGGGGGTGAGATATTTATTAAAATATTTCATTCCTCCGGAGCAGCGGATCATCTGCACCTGGTTATCCCCTTCGTACGCGATCACGATCTGGTCATTCAACCAGACTTCGAGTCGTTTATCACTTGCCGGTACCGATGGCGACAATGGCGTTGTTTCTTCCTCGGTGATTATTCGCATATGTGCGGCGTTGATATAGTATTTGAATTGGTAAAAATCCTCTAGCAACTCGTACCAGGTTTGTCCCTGGGCGTCGACGACTACATCCAGGATCCAATGCGTGGTGGAATAGTATAAACGGTGGGCGAATAGTTTCTTGAAGAGTGGGTTCCATACCGCATCTGTGTAGGGCACAGTCACCTCACCCAGGAGTCCTTTTTCTGGTACTGAGCTGATGGCGTCGTTCAAGTTGATCGAAACCGGCTGCACACTTCCGGAATGCACAAACCCTTCTCCGTTCAACTGGTACCAGGTGCGGTTGTGCGCTGGTTCGCTGGTACTGATGGTGACCTGGGTGATGGGGAGTACCAGGTCCTGCCAGAGTGTACGCAGTAGTTTTCCATCCAGCGACGGCTGATCATACATATTGACCACGTTGGTGGTCACCCGCCCGAGAGAAGCGCTAGTTTCCTGTGCGGTGATGCTCTCAGCAAATGCGTAAGTCGGTTTACTGATGAAGAGAAGTGAAAGCAGAGAAGCGCTGCTGAGCCTGAGAAACTCGCGCCTTGACATCTGACTGATATCGAGTGAGTGTGCCATGGGTTTTAGTAATGCACGATTACCGGTGTACCAACCACCGCAAAATCGAACAGCCATCCGGCGTCACTGGTGCGCATGTTCACGCATCCATGGCTCATTGGAGTGCCAAAATTACTGTGCCAGTAGGTACCGTGGATACCGTATCCGGAATAAAAATACATGGTGTACGGAACATCCGGCAGGTAATATCCGGGACCCGACATATCGGTATAGCGATATTTTACATATACGGCATAGGTGCCCGTTACCGTGGGGTGCGCAGAGGTTCCAGTGGAAACAACAAAGGAATTAATTACAGTATCGCCATCATAGGCGTAAAGCATTTGTGCGCCCAGGTCGATGTCGATCCAATGACCAGAAATATCACCGGCGACCGGTTGCGGTGGAACAGCCGTCGCGGGTTTTGGCGTCCATGTTGGCCAGGGGGTATTGGTTGGCAGCGGCGTAAAGGTAGCTGTTGGTGTGGGAGTATCTGTGGGGGTTGGTGTGGCTGTAGCGGTGGGAGTACTTGTTGAAGTAGGCGTCAATGATGGTTTGTACAGCACATCCGCGGGGATTGGAGCCGATGAACTGCGGGCAAGCGCTACCCATCCTGGCATTGCCGCCCAAACCACCACTGCGGCAATCAATAAGATCAACAGGATTAGGGCTGGGGCAGCCCACGAGGTCTTTCTTTGAGGCTTGACTATCTTGACCTTTTTTGCAGGAACTCGAACCGGGATGGGCGCAGTTGGCCGTTCAGCCCGTAAAGTATCGACGATATTCGTTTCCTGTCTTATGGGTTCAACAGGCTTTTGGATTTTGGGGGCAGCAGCCACGACCGCGGTTGGTATTGCCGGATTGAGAGGTTGCCTTGCTTCTGTGATCTTTACCGGTTGGGTGTCCTGCTTGGAATAGGTGCGCGGCGGTTCAACGCTGATGGGCTGGCTCTGCAATCGCTGAAGCGCCCATTGCATCCCCTTAACCGCCCGCTCACTATGCGGGTTGATTTCTAGAGCCCTTTGGATGTATGCCAGGCTGGCCGCCGGGCTGGATACCGCGCCAAGAATCAACCAGGCTTCTTCACTATCAGGTGCCAGTTTGGCAGCGTGCGCAGCCCACCTGCGGGCTTCCATGCGGTTGTTATTTTGTAGCGCTACCCTGGCATTCACCAGGGCAAGTTTTACCTGTAATTGGATTGGATCGCTCATGGGGTTACCGTAGGATTAATACTTTCATTTCGGATGTAGCACAGCAACCCATTGACGATGCCATCTGAGATGAGATCAGGTTGCTGTGTGAGGATTTGCTGGTCCAGGTTGAGAAAACCGACTTCCATGATTACCGCGGGGGTTTCAGTGTTTACCTCTGAGAAGGCGTGGTAATACGTCATATCATTGGTGTTACCTGCCCGGTAGGTGAGCTTTGTGGTGGACGAATAACGGTCAATAAGACAGCCGGAGAGGCGGTCGGTTTTTTCAGGGAAAGCGCTTTCAAGGGCTGCTGCCACTTTAAACCCTGTGGCATCTGTGCTGATGAAATCACAGGAATCACTATGGATGGATACAACCGCCATAGCCTGGTACTGTGATAAACGAGGATCAAACTCCTCCAGCAGGTCAACCTGGTAGCCTTCTTTAGCCAATTTCTGCTGTACCAATGAAGCAATGGTCAGGTTGACATTCACTTCCTGGAGTCCATTGGGGCAAACCGAGCCGGCGTCGTTCTTCCAGTGGCCGGCAACAATGCCAATTCTGCCGGTTGGGTTTATTGCCGGGTTGGCTAAGGGTTGAGCCACGTAAGTCGGGTTCGCCTGCCACGCCTGGAACATGCGGTTGAGAGACTGACCTGAAAACAAATTATTGGGGGTAAACAATGTAAATAGAGAGGCAATGAGAAAAGCATAAATGAACACGGTCTGCAAACTGCCAAAAATGCTGAATGGATTTTGCTTCGGGCGCGGGGTTTTTCCAGCTGCTCCAGTTGGAACTGAGTCATCAGCGCCCAAAGGCACATTCTCGTCAAATTGGGGTGTGAAATCCACAGGCTCTTTCATATTAGGAGATTATAGCAAGGTTTGTGCCATTTTTGCAATCTTCGTGTAGCAGTTCTTTTTTGCTTGACTTGACCAGTGGAAATAAGTATAAACAAATAGGATCACAAAATTCCAAATGAAGGATGGCTTGAATGTTGGATCTACGTGATGTAATGCGCAGGTGGGCGACAGGAGTGACGATTGTTACTGCTGAAAATAGCGGGCAAAAACATGGAGCCACTGTGAGTTCCTTCACATCAATTTCGGTTGACCCGCCCCTGGTATCAGTAACCATTGCCAAAGGGACTCGTACCCACCATCTGATGCAGGCAGCAGGCACTTTCGGCGTGACCATCCTTTCACACCAACAACAATCTCTTTCCGAACGGTTCGCGGGCGAGCTCACTGAAGCCCAGGACCGCTTTGAGGGCGTGAATTTTAGATATATTTTTGCGGGCATCCCTGTCCTGGAAGGCGGCCTGGCTTGCCTGGGATGCGCCATTGAATATGAATATGATATGCTGAAGTCAACCATGTTTGTCGCACGGGTGGTGGCTTCTGAACTGGGTGAAAGCGTACCGCCATTGGTCTACATGAACAGGACCTACAGACGACTGGAGGAGTGATGGAAATTCAACTTACCCCCGAAGAGAGGCGTTTCTTACTGGACCTTGCTCGCCGCACAATTACTCGAGCGGTAACGGGTAGGGCTGCAGGAGAAACCCCGGAGGTGGTAATTCCCCCTAACCTGCAAAAGATCGGCGCATCCTTTGTGACGCTTACCATCGCGGGAGAACTCCGGGGGTGCATCGGAACCCTCGAAGCATACCAGCCCCTCTACCGCGATGTTGCGGATCATGCGCGGCAGGCAGCGCTTGAAGATTATCGCTTTTCTCCAGTCTCTGAAATTGAGGTACCTCTGATCGAAATTGAAATTTCCCGCCTCACTTCGCCGGTGCCCCTGCAGTACAGTAATCCCGCTGACCTGCCTGGATTACTTCACCCGCATGTGGATGGCGTCATCCTCAAAGATGGGAGTCGGCGTGCAACTTTCCTGCCGCAGGTGTGGGAACAGTTGCCTGACGCAGGGATGTTCCTCTCGCACCTATGTCAGAAGATGGGAGCGCAGGCGGATTTGTGGCGGCGAAAGGTGCTGGAAGTCTCGATCTATCACGTCGAGGAATTTCGTGAGAATAAGGATTAAGTAAAACCGCCCCGATTTGGGGCGGTTTGTATTAGAAGTGGTGTGCCTCGCTTACATTGAGGACAAATATCGTGCAGCGGCGGTCTTCTCCTGCCGGTTGCGGGGGGTAACAGGATCGCAGTACATTCAGCGCTTTATCCAATTGGTCGTCCTCCACCCCGCTCAACATTGTTGTTCTTCCTTTGCGCAGGAATCCGCCTGTGGAGGCAATTGTTGTCACCCTGAAACCCGATCCGGTAATGGCTTTGGATACGCGTTCAGAATCGTCATCATTAACAATGGCAATGATCATTTTCATGGTTACAACTCCTCAAAATGTTCAATTTCGAGAGAAAAAATCGTTGCCCCGCCAACAGTTATCGGGGTCGGTGAGGGCAGGGGAAGTGGAGCGCTCTCCAGGGGAACAGCGATGTATTCCACGCGCTGACGGCAATTTTCTTTAAACGCTGTCATAATTTCATCCTGCTTGGAAGGTGGAAGCCCTATCAGCAGCGTGGCGTTCTTCCTTCCCAGGAAAGCCCCAACACTTGGCAGGCGGGTAATTGAAATATTGAGTTCACCTAATTTCTCTTCCACCACATCTGCATCCTGTGCCTGGACGATGGCCATGAGCATCATGGGTTTTTCTGCAGTTTCGATCGGTTTGGTTTCCACTTTTTCTCCTTTCTTACGCCGGGAAGATCTTGTATTTTCCTGGTTGAGTAATGGTAGAAGTCTCACCGTTCTCGTGTTTTATCACGCAGGTATCCCTGCTCAATTCAAGAACTGTCTGACCATATTGTACCGTAATTGGCCCCAGGTGTTGATTAATATTTTCGACCGTGATCTCAGTCGGGCTCCAACAGGATATTCCGCTTAAGGAAAGGAGAGTATGGATTGGGATGAGATCATCCAGCTGGCTGTACTCCTCGCTGATGAGAATTCTTGTTCCATTGGCGCTTCCATGTTCCGGAACCGCTCTCTTATCCAGAAACCAGGCCAGAAACAGCCGCGCGGCTTCTTCTTCCATTTTGTAGCGTAGCAGGCTCTCAATAAACATCACCTTCAGATAGGACGGAATCTGACCTTTGGATTCACCCATGGATTCGATCAGGCTTAGGTGGTAAGCAACGAAACGGGCGGCTTGTTCGGATGTTGCTGCTCCAGCCCAAAAAGGAATGATCAATGTCGGGTCGAAGGAATTGAAATCGGGCTCATGAATTTTCACCGACTCGCCCCGCAGCAAACCGCTGATTTTAATTGAACTGATACTCTCAAGCGTTCTATTGATAAGAGCAATTGCATAATTGCCAGACAATTCGATTTCTTTTTCGGTCAGCGTCATCTTCTTACCCCTACCGAATGCCATTTCGATCGAGAATGGGTGAAGAATCCCATCCCGGATCTTTACTTTGATAATGGTAAAACTCGAAGATGATTTCTTATCGTGGATCGGAAATGATCCGTTGCGATGGTAGAGAATGGCTTTTCCCGGTTTTAACGAAGTATGGTTTAGCACATCGCGGTTCTGGAAACGGGCATTTTCCTCGTTCCAACAATCAGCCACCAGTGTTTTCAGCCGGTTTGCTTTTTCCTTAAGCCAGTTAACATCCTCCTCGTGCCCGAGAACCACCGCCATTTTTAATAGACTTTCGCATTCCCGATAAAGTAATGCTGCCAGCGCCGGGCTTTCTGCAGTCCGAATAAAGGTGGACCAATTCTGGGTTTCTCCTCCCCCATCGGGGTTGAAGTCCGTGAAACCCAATTGCAGCGGGTGCTCCCATCTTGGGAAACCGCTTTCATTTATATGGACCTGGTCCTGGAACCAAACTTGAAAACTCCTCAAAAGTGAAGGATAAACGACCGCCAGCCACTCTTCATCTGCCAGGCATCGGTGCAGATCAATTGCCAGGCTTGCTAAAAGAGGAGTGCCCAATTTTCCAGTGCGCTTGCCCGCCCAGGAGGTGAGCATGTCGATGGAACCATTTGCTGCCTGCTGGTCAATAAAATTCTGCAGAATACCCTTTATGAATTCCGTCTGGGCAGGCAGCAGAATCCGGGACGCCAGCCAGGCGTCTGTTGAGGTCTGGAGCCCCCAATTTGGACCGGAGTCACTGGCATCGTGGGAATTGGTGTATCCGTGATCCACTGAACGCGATTGTACGATAGTTTCATGTTGGAATTTTCCGAACGGCGGCAAGACCAGTTGTTGCATACGGTTCTGGCTTTGAAGAATCTTGTTATTGACATTGCCATCCCGGGTGGATATGCAGAGTGAACGTTTCTTTGCGGTCATTTCAATTTTCAGCTGCTCAGCCTCGAGCAGAGAGGCTGAAAATTTCCTGGCAGCATAGAAAGAAAGTTCCCTGTTTTCCAGTGATGCCAGCACCCAGGTGAATTGACGGGGCAATCCGGGGCGAAGTGATATGTTTACCCCTAATGCAGGATTGGCGGAGAGGCCTGCCCTGGGAGCGCCGGTCAATAATAAGACGGGTTCCAGGTTGCGTGATTTCCCGGCAAGAATTGTATTGATACTGTACTCCATGGCGGTCATTGGTGTTCCACCAGTGAATGCAGAAAGCATTGCCACCCATTCCATTGTCAACACTTCAGGTTGATTGGTTTTTAGCTCCAGGTTAACCTGACCAACAATAACTTGTGAAGAAGGAACCCATACGCGCAAGTTAACGTCTATAAAATTGAAGGGAGAAAAATGGATCAGGATAAAATTTGGGGCGCTGAAAAGTACAGAGGGAAACTCAAAAAAAGCGTTGGGATCCGAGATCGAGA
Source organism: uncultured Anaerolinea sp. (assembly GCA_964533735.1). Lineage (GTDB taxonomy): Bacteria > Chloroflexota > Anaerolineae > Anaerolineales > Anaerolineaceae > UBA6107. Next base: position 123,047 of record CAZHMD010000008.1, read on the forward strand.
TACGATTATGCTGAAACCGGGGAAACACACGCATGCTGAAGGCACGCAAACCATAAGTACTTCCGATCCCAAGTGCCGGGGGTTCACCAGATTCAGTGGTAATCTGCCAGATGTGATCATTAGTCGGCTCGATCTTACTGAGGTTGTGATCCGCCGCCAGTATCCGGTTGATTTTCTTGAGCATGGTCATCACTTCATTGTAAAAGCAGACTTCGTCAGGGTCAAATGAATTATGCTAGAATGAAATAAACGAAAATGAGTGAGATTTTATAATGACAATAAAGGATCTTAAAAACGATGTGCCAGAGAATGGAGACCAGGCTCAACCTGGCTCTCCTGCCCCGCTGCCTTCTGATGACGGATCTACCGACCAGGTGCATTTTACACGCGTTGAAGATTTAACCACACGCGTTATTAAACCTTCAGACAAACAACCTGGTGAAGGCATTGACATTTCGGAATCTGTTGAAGAGGCTACAGTTGTTTCAGCAGTTGTCCCTGGTGATTCACCCGCAGTCGTGATCAATAATATGCCAGATGTCCCGCCCACTTATATTCCTCCTCCCCCTGGTTCTGCTGATCCCTTACCCGTCAAAGTTGACCTGGTTGACCTTGGGGCAACTCAAGTGACAAGCACCGCGTTGGCATCCTTATCAAGCACCAAACCCGGCAGCCCGGTTAAGGCACCTCCTAACGGAGGCGGCACTTCTCCCGGTCAGCCTCCTGCCGGGAAAAAGAGGGATGCAAAAGGCTGTATCGTAAAACTGATCATCGCATTCTTATTCATCATGGTTATGGGAATTGTCCTGGCAGGGGCTTTCCTCGTTTACCAGTACTATACGATCGCTGCCACCCTTCCAAGTGTGGAGGATATGCGCGATCGAGCCTCTCAATTTGAAACCACCCGTTTCTACGACCGCAATGGAGAGCTGCTTTACGAAATGATCGATCCCAATGCCGGCCGCCGATCATATATTCCGATCGAGGAAATTTCTCCATATGTGATCGCTGCCACGATTTCCATTGAAGACAAGGAATTCTATAACCATCCGGGATTCGATGCAGTGGCATTGGTGAGAGCCCTCGTTACGAACTATCTCAGCGGTGAGGTTGTTTCAGGTGCGTCAACCATCACTCAGCAGCTAGCCCGTGGCTTATTCATGGAAGAGGCGGAACGGACAGAAATTTCTTACCGGCGCAAAGCCCGGGAGATCATCCTTTCAGCAGAAATGACCCGCCGGTACACTAAGAATGAGATCCTGGAGTTGTATCTGAATGAATTCAATTACGGCAACCTGGCTTACGGCATTGAAGCCGCTGCTGAGACCTATTTCAACACCACCGCTGATCAACTTGATATGGCTCAGGCTGCTTTTCTGGCTGGATTACCCCAGGCACCCGGCATTTACGACATCTTCACCAACCGTGAAGCCACCTTATTCCGCAACAAGCAGGTGGTCACCGCGATGTATGAAGTCTCAAAAGAGAAGGGCTGCATCTATGTGAGCACCATTACCGAGCGTATTTGTGTTACCGCTCAGCAGGCTGCAGACGCTTACATTGCCTCAGAGAATTACAACTTTGTCCCGCGGGCAAACCCGATGATCTACCCTCATTGGGTAACGTACATCCGTTATTTGTTGGAAACCAAATACGATGCTCAAACCATCTATCGTTCGGGTTTTCGGGTTTATACCACTCTCGATCCGGCCATGCAGCAGGAAGCTGAACGCATTGTCCGGGAACAGGTGTTGGCGCTGGTGGATAAGAACGCTACAGATGGCGCACTGGTTGCCATCCAGCCGAAAACCGGGCAAATTCTGGCTATGGTGGGATCCACGGATTTTTATAACGAGCAAATTGCCGGGCAGATCAACATGGCCCTGCGTCCCCGGCAGCCGGGTTCCTCGATCAAACCGATCACCTACGCAGCTGCGTTCGAAAAAGGGTGGACCCCCGCCACTCTCATTTGGGATGTGCCCAGTAATTTCCCGCCATCCGGAGATGTGAATGATACCCGCGAGCCTTATGCACCGGTCAACTACGATGGCAAATTTCACGGACCGGTGACCGCGCGCGCCGCTTTGGCAAATTCGTACAATGTGCCTGCGGTGAAGACCCTTCAATATGTCGGGATCTACGATGATCCTGCCACCCCTCAGCAGGATGGCTTGATAGCCTTCGCCCGGCGGCTGGGCATTACCACGCTTGACCGCAATGATTACGGTATGGCGCTTACTCTGGGCGGCGGTGAGGTAACCCTCTTTGACATGACTTCGGCATTCACGGTTTTTGCCAACAATGGGCAAAAGATCGAGCCGTATGCCATTACCCGCATCGAGGATCATGAAGGCAGTTTGATCTTCCAGGCAGAAGAGCCAAAACCAACCCAGGTTATCCGCGCCGAGCACGCCTACCTGATCAATTCCATCCTTTCAGATACACAGGCTCGCATTCCCATGTTTGGCGCCAATTCCATCCTCAACTTGCCTTTCCCGGCGGCAGCCAAGACCGGAACCACCAATGATTTCAAAGACAACTGGACGGTTGGTTACACACCTGACCTGGCAGTTGGGGTCTGGGTGGGTAATGCTGATAACAGCCCCATGCAAAACACTTCCGGGATTTCCGGCGCAGCGCCCATCTGGGCAGGATTCATGCAGTACGCCGTACCTTACCTGACCAGCAACAACCCATCCGGGTTCACCCGTCCTGAAGGAATTGTGGATAAGGTTATCTGCGCAGCCTCAGGCACGGAACCTTCTGAGTTTTGTAACAACCAGCGTTCAGAGATCTTTGCGCATGACCAGCCGCCGCTGCCCAAGGAAGAAGACCTTTGGAAACGTTTGAAAGTGGATACCTGGACAAATCTGCAGGACTCACCTGCCTGCCAGGGATACACGGCTGAAAAGTTCGTAGTCAATGTTAAAGATAAATTTGCCATCAAATGGATCAATGAAACCAGCCAGGGTAAGTCTTGGGCGACCGGGATGGGGTTCGAGGAACCGATTATCTTTGTCCCCGCACGCGCGTGTAAGGCAGACGACCCGCGGCCAAACCTGGTCTTCGTGGGTGTCAACGACAGCCAGACCATCACCGAGAACCCGTTGGACCTGTATGCCGTGGTGGACGCAACTTCCAATTTCAAGAGTTTTTACGTTGAATTTGGCGAAGGGGTCAATCCCTCCTCATGGATGCGCCTGGTGGAAGAAGGGGGCAACAAATCCTCTCAACCGCAGAAATTACTCTCCTGGGATCTTTCCTCGGTTCAATCAGGAATAGTGACCATACGCCTTTACATGAAATCGGACAACAACGGCTATGCCGAGAAGCTCTTCCGGTTGAACATCCAGGTGCCCACCCGTACTCCCACGATTACCCCAACTGCCACGTCAACCAGTACAAGCACCCCGACACCCACGCAGACATTCACTCCGGAGCCAACTTTTACTCCAACACCAACATTTACACCCACTAACCCGGTTGTGGCGACATTGGGTTTAACGGAAACACTACCACCTTAGTCAATAATACGGGGTTGGATTGCAACTCGACTGGCAGAAGCCATAGGTTTAGCAACAGGTTCGGAATCAAGTGCCATCACCCGGCTTTTGGCAAAAAATTCAAAATCAAAATCTGTTTCGTCTCCGGCTTTCTTGCCGGGGATTGGCATTAAGCGCGCCGTCAACGGTTTATTTAGCCGTACGGATAACGCCCCCAGGTCCATTAAGAGAGGGATCAATTGTTCCTCATGCGTATCTCCGGGCAGGGGGATTGTATCTAGCCCGGTACCGCAGACTGCAGAATACAGCAGCAGATCCTTGAGCGTCAGGGTTCCTTCTGCGGCTCTATTTGCCAGTGTTGAATCCTCTAAAACTGCCAGCATCAACCCGTTAAACCCGGTCCTCTGCCAGCGTCCCATATCTAGTGTGCTGGCAAAGAATGCAGCCGCCGCGAGCGAGCCGAAATCACCTAATTTGGAAATGCCCAGGGATTCAAGAGCCTTGCCCAGGGAGCACCACTCTTGAGGATACGGCGCGGGTGAAAAATCGAAACCTTTGAAAATGACCGAATGGCGCTCACAGATTGCCTGGCATTTGTCTCCCATCATGCTCGCGTGGTGTTCGAGGACAGCCAGCAGCTCATTCAGGCCTGATTCAAGTGACTCGGCTGCTTCAAAGGCATTGACAGCTTCATCAGCGCACTCGATCGCCAGCGCAATGGCTGGCGGCTGACCAGCTTCAGAATAGGCAGCGGGCAGAAAAGGTGCATAAGGCTTGACGTTGCATAATGCGGCAAAGCGCAGGTTGGTGAATCCGTCAGGAGTCATCCCGGCGCATGCGGTGATCACTTTGGCCGCTGCCCTGGCGGCAGGCGGAAAGAGGATGCCCCGGTCGGCAATTACCCCGCTGGTGAAGAGACCCGGGTGAGCGGAGAGTATGGACGGAATCAACTCGTAATCATGCAGTTTGGCAGGGAGGGCGGGACCAACGGAGATGTATTGCCATCCGAGCCGGGTGGTCTCCCGGGCAAGAGCAAGGATACGATCCCTCCACTCATCCCTGCCCACAGAATGCAGCCATTGTGGGAAAGGATTTGTTGCCGCTCGTTGGGATTGCACTGTAAAACCCATTGAGGTGAGCGCAGCGGTAAGTTCAGCCGAACAACGGGACAAGTTTTCCAACGTGTTTTCGCCTGGACTGATTAAGGGGTCATAGAAACTGGTGATAGCCCGGATTTTCATTGCGACCTCTGCCTTACGACTTCGTACAATAAAATCCCAGCTGCGATGGAGGCATTCAATGATTCACTTCCACCTGGCATGGGGATGTTGATGACCATGTCGGCAGCCTTTTTTGCCTCCACGCTGGTACCGTCGGCCTCACTGCCGATGATGATCGCAATCGGTTGACGTAAATCCATCGTCCACATGCTAGTCCCTGACCCGGATTCTGCCAGGCAGACAGTCAGATTGTTTCCAGGTCGTTTGCATAAATCGGAAATTTCTTGCCAGTTGAGTGTGAGAATCGGAATACTGAAATGAGCTCCCATACCTGCACGTAAAACCTTGGGTGAAAAGGGATCAACACAGCCTGGCGCCATGATCACCGCTTGCGCTCCTGCAGCGCTGGCAGTGCGCAGAATGGTGCCCATATTGCCGGGGTCTCCCACCTGGTCGAGGATGAGGATGAAATCAACATTTCCAATTTTTGGGTTGGGCAGCAATGGGATGACCAGGATCAGCCCTTGATCCGTTTCAGTGGCAGAGACCTTGCGCATCAGGTCAGGCGGGATTTTAATATATGCGGTTTGGCCACCCGGAATGGCGTGCAGGAGATCCATTCCCCTGGCTGAAAGCTCATCAGTGAAAAGCACTGTTTCAGGCAGTACGCCGGAACGCACCGCCTCTTCAGATAACCTCACGCCTTCAATAACGCAGGCTGAGAGCTCCTCGCGGTTTTTCTTTGATGCAAGTAATTCCCGCACCATCTGGATCTTGGGATTTTTAAATGAAGTGATGAATTCCGGTGTCTCTACTGGCATATTTCAATTCTACCCGAATTGGAGAATTAAAAAACGGGATGACTGTTGTGTCATCCCGTTTGTGGATTGTTGAGTGATTAAGCTGATTTGGCTTTTTCGACCACAGCCGTAAATGTTTTTGGATCGCGCACAGCGAGGTCGGCGAGCATCTTGCGGTTGAGCAGGATGTTGGCTTTGCGCAGCGCGAAAATAAATTGGCTGTAGGAAAGTCCGTTCTGGCGGGCGCCAGCATTGATACGGGTGATCCATAAGCGGCGGAGATCGCGTTTGCGGTTCTTGCGGTCGCGGGTTGCGTACCACATACTCTTCAGGCGGGCTTCATTGGCGCGGCGGATCAAACGATGCCGACTGCCAAACTGACCCTTGGTGTACTTTAGAACTCTCTTGTGGCGTAAGTGTCCTGACGGACCGCCCTTTACACGTGCCATGCTTTACTCCTTTGCGTACCCCTGAGCGCCGGTTCTCACCAGTTGGATGCGCCCAACAGTCGCACTAAAACGGATGCGATGTGCCTTTTCCTCGACCTATTCCATATTGGGGGCGAGACGATTGACACGCTGAATGGTCTTTTCACCTTTTACTTTAACCATTTCAGTGAACAACGCTTTGGTGCGCTTTGATGTGCGGCGGCGCAGATGGCTTTTGCCACCTTTGGTGCGCATCAAGACACCGGACCCTGTAAGGCGGAACCGTTTGGAGGTTGCCTTGTGGGTCTTCAGCTTGAACTTGCCTTTCTTTTGCTTACTTGTCACAGCGAACTCCTCTCAACAAAAATCGCGGTTGTTTGCGCAACCGCGAATTATACCAGAAAAAATTGTTTGCAGTACTTAGATTATTCCGGGTTGGTGACTTTTTCAGGTTCGGCTGTTTTTTCAGCTTCAACTGGTTTCTTTTTAACCGATTTTGAAGGTGCCAGTACCATTCCCATCGTACGTCCTTCAATATTCGGGGATTGTTCAATGATTGCCACGTCAACCAACTCTTCCGCGATTTCTTTCAGATCTTCCAGTGCGATTTCAGGGTAAGTGATCTCACGCCCTCTAAAACGGATGGTGACCTTGACCTTGTTGCCTTCCAATAACCAGCGGCGGGCATCGCGGGTTTTAAAGCCGCGGTGGTGCTCGTTGGTCTTCGGGCGCAGGCGGATCTCTTTTACTTCGATCTTCGTCTGGGCTTTTTTGGCTTCGCGTTCTTTCTTGGTTTTTTCGTAAAGGAATTTACCAAAGTCAAGCACACGGCATACTGGGGGATCTGATGTAGGCGAGACCTCAACGAGGTCCAGCTCAGCTTCACGGGCGATCTGCAGCGCCTTCTGAATGGGCACTACTCCAATGTTCTCATTTTGTGGTCCGATCAAACGGACTTCAGCGTTGCGGATCTGCTCATTGACACGGAAATTTAGAGTACTGATAGTTTTCTCCTGCTAAAAATTTAATATAAGCCCGTCCAATAACGGGCTTCTAATATATAAATAATACCACAATCGAACACTGCGCGTCAACTAGGCAATTGCTCAAATTTCCTCTGGCACCAGGAATTCATTTTTTGTTTTGGTAAGGTCGGAATAAACGCCCCTGTTTTCTTCAGGCAGGATACGCGCGATTTCATACATGATTTCATTCGTCATTTGCAGACGATTTTCACGGTCCAGAGCCCGTCCATTGAGTTGAATCTTGAAGGGTTTGCCCACTTTAATGACCATATCAGTGCGCTTGCCAAGTTTTAATTCCTTTATGTTCTCGTTTCCATAAAAAACCACTGGCAGAATTGGTGCGCCAGAGCGAATTGCCAGCAGCGCGATGCCGGGGTAACCCTGGTTCAAGCGCCCATGTTTTGAGCGGGTTCCTTCAGGGGCAACTATGACAATTTTTTTCTGCGCGAGGGCTTCCTCTGCCAGGCGGAAGGCGGTAAAGTCAACCTCTCCGCGCTTAATGGGGATGGCGTCCCACGCTGTAAAAAGGAATTTAAAAAACAGGTTATCCCAGGTCTCGGTTTTCACAAACGCTGTCAGAGGTCTGGGATGAAGGTGGCTGAATCCAACGGGAGCGTCCAGTGAATTAATGTGGTTGGTTGCGATGATTAATGGACCTTCCATGGGGATGGAGGCAACCTCGCTCGAGTCTACCTTCAGGAATGTGCTCAGGATGGCTTTGATGGGAGGATTGATCAGGATGGACAGAAGCGTCATACTTGCAGCCTGGTGATGATCTCGAGTTCCCCGGGAAGAATTTCCACGGAGACTTCCTGGCCTTCTTCGCAAACGGTTACCCCGTCTGCGTGGCAGGGGACAACGCCGTTGACTGCCTTTACGTGGATCTTCTTCGCCTGGATGGTGCTGACAGCCGGATCCGAAGCTTGCGTGCCCTTCATGATCTTGAGCATGATCCCCACCATGGCTGATTGCGGGACCTCGCGTACCAGCAGCAGATCAAATATGCCGTCGTTGGGTTTTGCATCCGGAGCCATCATAAAACCTCCGCCCATGCGGCGCCCGTTCATGATGGAAACCATCAGTGAGGGCATCTGGAAGGTTTTACTTTCAGTGGTGATCTCCAGCATGGGTGGTTTGAAATATATGAAGATGGTCTTTATTGCAGCCACCAGGTACGAGAGCATGCCGGTTAATTTTCCTTTGGCAGCTACGAATCCAACAACCGCATCAAACCCGATACCGACGCCATTACCGAAAAACAATCCATCCGGTCGATCTCCACCGGTTACTTTGCCGATATCGATCTTGCGGATTAGCCTGGAAGCCAGCAGGTCGCAGCATTCGTGTAGACCGACGGGTATGCCCGCGCCAAAAGCAAAATCATTCCCTCGCCCTACAGGTAGAACAGCCATGACCGGGCACTTCTTGTTAATCTGTTTGAACTGCATCAGACCATTGAGCACCTCGTTGGCGGTGCCGTCACCACCTGCTGCAACGACCACATCGAAGCCTTCTTTGGCAGCATTGAGGGTCAATTCAGTGGCGTGTTCCGGAAAACCTGTCTGGACAATATCGTAATCCAGGCCGTATTTGGTAAGGATTTTTTCAATTTCCGGACGCACCTTTAAACCATTGCCTTTACCGGCGGTCGGATTCAAGATGATTTTATATCGGGTCATGGGTCCTCAGTTTACGATGGATTTTTTGGAAACTTGCCTGATTGTATGTGGATAAGCGGGTATGGTCAAGTGGCTGCAGTACTATTTCCATGAAAATAAAACACCGGGAGAATGTCCTCGTTGCGAATTTCCTGAATTATTCGAGGACACTTCGATTAGGTTCGTGTCGGTAAATTAAAGCGCCGAGATTTCTCTCGACGCTGGAAGCACCCGGGTCCGGATCTCACGGAC
>CAZHMD010000009.1:0-239 GCA_964533735.1 uncultured Anaerolinea sp.
TTGTTACTGCCGGCGACTTCATGGATATGACCGAAGGCTCACAGATCATCTTCATTTAAATTAAGGGCAACAAGTAAACGATTTTTATACGGGGTTGTTCCAGTCAGATGGAGACAACCCCGTTTCAATTACCAAATACAACAGTTATCTATTACCACAATATGAGAAATTCTTGTCAGTGAGGAAATCCTCTGCTATAATTCTCAAACGAAAATGGCGCGTAGCTTCATGACCCTGCA
>CAZHMD010000009.1:339-113528 GCA_964533735.1 uncultured Anaerolinea sp.
AAGGGCTGTTGGTTAGAGCGCCAGCAACTTGACAATTTCATTTGGGCGCGTAGCTTCATGACCCTGCAAAGGGCTGTTGGTTAGAGCGCCAGCAACTTGACAATTTCATTTGGGCGCGTAGCTCAGTTGGTTAGAGCGCACGGTTCACATCCGTGAGGTCCGTAGGTTCGAGCCCTATCGCGCCCACCTTTTGCCCTTTTTCTACCTCGTCGTGGGATTTTGACGAAACCATCAGGCTCTGGTCTCAGACCTGTTTGGTCAGAAGGATAGGCCCTGTCAGGCTTATCCTTCGCCTTTAATAATCAGATTCATTGTTCCGATAAGGGCTGTTATCGAAACCATGCAAAACATGTCGAATGAACAAACCCCCACCTATGCGATATTTACCGTCTCAGAAGTTGTATTAAAGGGAGATCTGATCGATCACGTCATCGCAGATGTATCCTACCCCCGCATTGCGATCACTCACACCTGGAGTGTGTCCCGGGAGGATATCCTCAAGTTCCTGCGCTCCGGAGAGCATTTCCTCTATCGGGATAAAAGATGGAACCTGGTCACGTACCAGGGGATTGAGATGATCGATTTTGAGCTGGAGAATCCAGCTCAGTAAATGTTTGCGCGCAAACATTCTTAATTCTCTCGTCAGCAACGGCAAAGAATTCCGGATCCATTTCAATACCGATAAATTTCCTACCCACCTGCAGCGCTCCCACTCCGGTTGACCCGGAGCCCATTGTGTTGTCCAGGATCACCCCGCCCGGGTTCGAATAAGTATTGATCAGATAAGCCATCAGGCTTGCCGGCTTCTGTGTCGGATGCTTCCTGCTCGTTTCTGATTTAAATTCCAGCACCGACCTTGGATAATTCGAGTAGGTGATTAACCGAACCTGCTGAGTCTGCTTGTTGTAGATCTTGGATTTCCCCGTCCGCTTCCATTTATTTAAAGGGATCAATCCCTGGGGGTTGTAGACCATTTTTGTAGTTTTCCAGGGTGAGAAAACCAGGATATTCTCGTGATTCCTCAGCGGTTGGAATTTTGAATTTAGATATCCGGAAGTTGTGTTCTTTTTCCAGACCATCTCATACCGAAACCAATCCGGCTTGCTGTTGATCAATTTCGTTGTGAAAGGCTGAGATGCGGTTAACACTACTGACCCGCCCGGTTTTAATAATCTCTCGTAGTTTTCCCACAGGCGATCAAAGGGGAGTATCTTGTCCCACTCGCAGGCAGTAACCCCATAAGGAAGATCTGCCAGCACCATATCCACCGATAAGGATTCGAGCGTTGGCATTATTTCCAGGCAATCCCCCATATAAAGCTGAACGTTGTTGATCATCATTTCCCTCATTATTTAGAACATTTATACTATTATTCTAACTCGCAAGTCTACTGGATACAACTTAAATTAAAGACCGCCGGAAAGGCGGTCTTTTTACTCCCCCGCGGGTGCAGGAGTTCACCCTACTTCAGGTGTAATTCCGGATGCGCTTCCCACAATCTCTTTAGCTTTTCAGTATCCGTAACTTCAACGGGTACCGGTGTTCCTTGGGTGCTTGTAAGTGCTGCCATCCTGAGCATCTTTTTGTATCTCTTATTGAAGTCCAAAATTGCTCCATCGATCGGGTCCATCATCCTGTATCCGTTGAGTCCCTTCCCGATGATTGCCGCCCAGTGCGGCTCCAAAGCAGATGTTGCAGGGTTGAAATCCGTCTGCACCATGACCGGTATCCGCTTGGCCAGCAAGGCGTCGATCCTCGCATCAGTAACCAGCGCTGTATCTCTTTCGAAGTTGTCCCAGTCTACTGTGATATCGGAGAAGACGTCGGTTATTGATCCCCAGATTACATTAGCGCCTTCGTACCCCTTCTTTTCTTTCAGGGCTTGATTCAGCCTGCCAGGATCTGTGTCCTTCCCCAGCATCCTGCAGATGGCGGCTAAGATGGTGTCTACGCATCCTTGCTCCGCTATGGTGAAGTTAGAAAATCCGAGTATTTTGGATCCCCATCTTGAGTCTTTCTGGCTGAATGACTGCACCGGTAGATCCGGGTAAAGCGTTCCTGGGGTTGGGATCGGAGGGTCAGGATTTAAAATGGCTACTTTGCCAAAGTTCTTAAATTCCTCTTCCGTTCCAATCCAGATATTAAGGTCAACCGCCCTGGATTCCACGCCGATTTTCAACCCGTCTGCAATACCATCATCATCAATATCCCCATCAGAGGCGTACTGCCACATCAGGATTTGGCCAGTCCAGCCCTTCTCGCGCGCAAACTTGATCGCCTGTTCCGGAGTGTAGTATTCGTTGTACCAGGCAAGCCACAGGGGGCGGTCTTTTGCGAAGAGGAAATACTTGATGTAACTAAGGGGAAGGTACATTCCGTTTTTCTTCCCATTCAGCGCATCCAGTTTGATCAAAAATGCCTTTGCGATTGTCTGCACCAGCGGCAGCACATCCTCGATCTTTGCCGCAAACGAAGCCTTTTCAATGTCCAGGAAGACCGGGCAGCCGTCGTTATCATCCTTTGTGGAATCGTAAACGGTTTGCGCCTGGACCTGCCCCCATTGCTCGGCAGTAAGCCCAAGCCCGCCATGAGACCAGTAATCCATGTAGTGATATTGGATCCTCAAAACAAACCCGCGCAGCGCCGCCCAGAACTGCTTGAATTTAGGATCTAACCACTTTCCAAGAGTAGCGCGTATGGCCACCCAATTGATCCCCGTATCCACCACTTTTTGAGGATCCACAACCTGCGGGGTATTAGGGTTGTCGTTGTACTTGCTCAGATCGATCCCAATTATCTTGAACATCTTGAATATGAATCCCATTTTTTACTCCTTTTCTATTGAAACTCAAACAATCATTCGCTATACTAAAAGAACATAACCTCTTGGCGGAAAATGGAAAAATGGAATCTAATCCAAAAACCAACAATAAACTGCGTAAGTTTCTCGTAATTCTGGATATTGTCTTTATTGCGGTATTGAGTGCATTTTTGACCAGGCCACTTGGACTGATTGTTTTTGATGGTAACTCCATGACCGATGGTAAGTTTTCCACCTATCCAACCGTAGTCGCACAAGCATTCCCTTTCTGGCAAATTAAAAACTTCGGGGTAAGCGGTCAATCCACTATTGAAATGCTTTTGGATGCTGACCAAGAAATCGACCCGTTGACCTCTTTTGTTGGACCTAAAATATTGATTGTTTGGGAAGGATCGAGCGATCTTTATCATGGAGCGGCCGTTGAGCCAGCTTATTCCCGTCTTGTGGAGTATTGCAGGGACCGAAAACAGGCGGGTTATACCGTAATTGTTCTCTCGCTTCTTCCGCGTACCCTCGATAATCATCCGAATTACGAGAGCGCCAGGACCGAATTGAACAATTTGCTTCGTGACGATTTTCCCGATTCCATTGGTGAGTACCTTTACCAAGGTGCTCAATATGCAGATTATTTTCTCGATATAGCAGCCGATTCTCGCATTGGATATTTTGGAGATCAAACGGATTCGCGCTATTTTTACGATCAAGTTCACATGACCGAAATGGGTTATGCCATTATTGCTCAACACGTTATCGCTTCCATTCATGAGATTAAGCTCCAACCTGATGCCATTTACAGGTAAGCACACACGGCACGAAGGATAGTGGCTCCCAAATCACCTCGAATATAAATGTTGTCGCAACCTCCCACCGTAGTCCTTATATTTAGATAATATGGGGTCTTCGCTGCCAGAGTCAGATATTTGTCCCTTGAAGACAATCCTGACAATGTTTTTGCTGCGTCTCCGGTTGCAATATAGACCATGAAGTCGTCATCAGAATTGCTATTGTTGGCCGTAGACAGTGTTGTATTTGTATCGTAGGTGGATCCGGCCGCATCAGCAGCCCTTGAATGGCATTGGAAACTTACGTGCCAGGCCCCGATCGGTATAGAGATGGTAAGTGATCCAACGTTGTACCATTGGTTTTGTGTTGGAGTCGCCTGAGCCCTGCTCGATGTGTCCTTTACCTCAACCATCCATTTATTAGGATCAAGGGGGAAACCAGCTGGAGCTTTAACTGGCGAATAATAAGGGAGAGTTATTGACGCTCCAATGTCATAATCCGTCCCCCAGTAAGCCGTGATGATGGTTTTGCCGCCAGAATGAGCCCCAACAGCGGTTACGATGCCTTGTTTTACTGATCCACCCTGGGTACATTTCAATCGCATCCCTGGCCAATATTTCAAAGTGGCATCTATCGGTTCACTGAATGAATAAGAAGGATCGTCTCCGGACTCATATGTCCACGTTTGTCCAGCAGGAATCCATCCACTGATCGGGATACCTCCGGCCAGCGCCGTCATAGTATCGGGTTTCAACTTCATCAAATTGCCGGCAGCCTTTAATATTAATAACAAGTCATTTGCCCCATTAGGGGCCAAGTCTTCAGTGAGGCTGTTTATAAAAGTTTCAAGCTTGCCATCAGTTACAGTCATGTTTTACTCCAAGTCTAGTGGTACGGTGAGCAGGTTCCCGTCGCCATCGGTAAGAAAAGTGGGGTTTCCGCTAATAACGGTATATAAAAGACCTCGATACTTCCCGGGTGGAGCAGGTGGATCGCCCCATCTCATTCCGGTTGCTTCTCCGCTGTCAGCATAAATTATTTGCCCATCAGCTCCAAGCGCTAACCGTGCTGCGGTATTTGCCCCTGTTCCAACAACTAAATCACCCTTCGCCTCCCAAAGGGCATCAGTAGCAAGGGCGGATAAATCTTCATACGTTAGCATGGCTATAGAGAATATGGGTGATTGTCCAGGCCAGGTGGCAGTACCAAATACTGTCAAATCGCCGCCGCTGTTTTGATATCCACCCATCACAATATAATCCCCGGCAACAAAAAACCTAACTATAGTTATGGTCATGCGGTGATTAAATCCGACGACTGCGTTTTGTTCTTGTACGGCCAGAGTCGTCAACCCAGCGTTCATTTTGAAAAACACTTCACGGACGCCTGTCGAATTTGGCTCATAAAATATTGAGCCAGATACAACATACCAGCCATCAGCAGGAATCGTTAACCGTTCTGGATTTGCCTCATTATAGAAACCACCGGAATCGTGGGCAACAGAATCAAATGAAAAAATAAATGACGGGGTCATGGCGTTGGGCATTTCTATATCCACCGCACTGTAAATTTCTGCCCCAAACGTAATTCCACCTGCACCAACGGCTGGCAAAGCATCAATTATTTCTCGCACCGCTTGTTCTGTTGGAATTTTAGTGTCTGAGCCCGGATTGCCGACTGAGGTTACTATTTCCTGGCTTATTCCTGTAGTTACCACCCACACGGCAGCACCCACTGAAGCATCCAAGCACACATATTCTTTGTCATTTGTTATATCGAACCATCTTGAGCCAATTGCATACCCATCCCCGCTGTCATCATTCACCGTTGGTGCAGCTGTTGCATCCAATTTTCGCTTTTGAATATGCTCGCCGTCCACCATGTCCGCATTCAAATTCGTGTTCAATGTGGAGCTGGCAATCTCAAATGGACTTGTACCAGTGGGTAAGGATGAAATGATCTGCTTGTTGGTCTGCCAGGCCGAGTCACTATCAAAAGCGTGGTAGCTGCCCGTTCCTGAGATCGACCCTGTTACAGTTACATTGGTCAGCATCCCATTGTTTTCAATGTCACCGTCAATGATGCAATTTTCACCAAGTCCAGCCACCTCCACACCGATCGGAATAACATTGGCAACATTAACCGTTGCATTCCTCAACCTCCAGGAAAGAGTGCCAGTAATATCAGCATAAGATCCTGGTACATCATGAACTCGTATCCATACACTTTCGGCTGTAGCCAGGAAGTAAGTGCGACCATAGCGCTTACCATCCAAACCATTAAAACATTCTGAATAGACACAAAAACTGGGAGAAGTTGTTGAGTCATGTGGGGTAGTTTTATCAACCCCATCCGCATATTGACCTACATTTCCACTAAAACCAGATCCAGATATTTGGCTCATATCGAAATTTGAATCAATCAAAGCCCATCCATCACCAAGTGAAAAATACCCATTCCACGATTCAACCGCATACCATTGCCCCGGGGTTAATCCGCTGATTTCATTTCCCGCTTCACTGGTCACTGTGATCGCGCCTGTGCTGACCTCGCTTCCTGGGGTAAATGAACTGGCCGTATTGGTGATCGTGCATGCCGGCAGAAAAACGATATCCCCGGGTCCTGCAGCAGCCAGCGCCGCCTGAAGACCCAGGGAGCTGGCAGAATAATATTTCAATTTCTGGGAGCTCACATCGTACAAAATAATAAAATAGCCGGTATTGATTGCGCTATCAGCATTCTTTACGTCCTGCAGCACCTTCAAATCTCTCAATGCAAAAGGCTTGATTTCTTTCCAGACTTCACTGGCTCGATTAACGCTCATCCCTGCACCGTCCCGCCGATATCCATCGCGTCACTTTGTTGGCGCGTCGCCAAAATGTTATATTTCCCTGCCTTAACATCGAATTCAGCTTCCTCGATCAAAAATAAAGAGGGGTCTGCAATCATCGAGAGATCAACGCTCGGAGGGATCACATCTTGCAAATGGCACCAGATTCCCACCGGGCACAAGCTCTGATCCATCACGGTCAGATTTTCCATCATCAGTAAACCGTCCGCGTTCAGCGCATAACTGGCACCAGGGTTCGATGGTGCTGCCGGCTCTTCATAAACTCTCAGGTACCGGCTGCGTGTTACTTCACACAACAAACGCCTGTCATTGATCGTGCCTGAGGTCAGCAATTTCTCCAGCTCATATTGAGCAACAGTATCTCCATCCCGGAAAGGATTGGATTCAATCCCGCTCGTGTCCTCCAGGATCGTTCCTGTAAAAAATTCACCGATGGCAGTGATCATGTTTGTTATTTGATCTGAGGTTTCGATGGTTCCAACCAGCATAAACAGCAGATCGCCCCAGTTGCTACCCCACATGTCAGGACCCCAGGAATAGGAAGGGGTGTTCCAGAGATAGATCTCACCACGTAAATATCCCGCATTCCGGTTTGTATCCACCATGAAATATTTCGTTTCATCCACACTGCCGGACCGGGTTACATGGATCCAGTAAGTGGTTGCTGGCTCCAGTGTCACTACCGTATCCAGCACAATTTCCAGCCATTCTGAGGAAGTTCCAATATCTGCCGCGCTCAGAGACCCGCTCGCCAAAGTGGTTCCCGGCACACCGGCGTTATCAGATTTGATGTACACCAGCAGGTTATCTGTGGGCAAATTTCCATCGGTGCCCTGCTTCCACGGTCTCAGCCAGATGGAGGATGCTGCCCACGCCGTTAACGCCTCGATCTGGAAAGATTGTGCCAGCGCCGGTCGATCATCTTCACCAATTTCACGCCCGCCTTCGCCTATGACCTCATAGGATTCTTTGCCCACGGCATTAGCGTAATATCGCCACTCCAGGGTTTTATACCAACCCTTGCAAGTCAACGTTGCCGATTCATTCTCTCCGCTCGAGAATTTCACCGTTGGGATCGGGTATTTTGTATTCGCCAAATTGGTATCCCTGCACTGCAGGGCATCCACCTCAGTTACATCCGATTTTGACAGCAGGATTTCCTTCTGGCCATAATCAGCGATCGAACCCGCGTCCCCGGACCACTGGGTAGTAAACCGTAAGTCCTGATCCGTATAGGCAACAGCCACATTGTTGAACATCGTATCCAGATCCACCCCATAATTGATCCCGCTCAAATGGATGGTCAACTCCGAGAGGAATCCCCACCACACCGCTTCTCCCAGCTCGTTGATGATCTCCACCGGCGCTCGCAGGTGATTAACCAGTTTGAACAGCTCTTCCCGGCTCCCCTTCGCCTGGATTGTGGCAGTCAACGGCCCCCCCTTAACGCTCCAGGAGTACCGGTCAATGGTAAATTGCAGCTCCGGCTGCACCACCATATCCGAGAAATTACGCTGCATGATGGTGAATTTCATACCGTCAACCGCCTTGGATGGCACTTCACCACCACGTTTGCCGTCCTTGCGATCGGAGCCGTTCCAGTGGTCGTATCATGCAGGAAATACAAAACGTTCTTAACCCCCGGCTGCAGCATGATCGCATCACCTTCTGTGAGCTTGTGGGTTATTTTGTAACTGCCCGCCCCGTATTTGGTCACCAGGGTGTCTTCCACCGGGTTGTCCACCAGTGTTTCGTTGTATGCCAGCCCAACTATTGCATCAAATTTTCGCCAGCTGTCCTGTGGGATTGCCGCCAGGAAATCAAGCGTGAGGGTTCCCGCTCCGGCTGCCCGTTTTTCATAAAGCGCCACGGTCAGGTTGCCCAGATCGATATGATTGCCAAACCTGAATGGCGGGATCTGCATCGAGCCGATCTCCACCAACGCCGCACCAGCAGCAACCAGGCACCAGCGCGTTTCTGTCAACACTGTCGATCCTGCCAGCAGCTTCACCTTCAACCACAGATCGGTGTAAGCAGTCGCCTCCCTCAACCTGACGCCCATCTTATAATTTCGCTGCCTGAATGCCCCAGTAGCCAATGTCCAACTGTCGAGTTGGTTTTCCAATGCGTCCGCCCAGGTTTCCGTCTTATATTTCCCGCCTGAACAGTTGGCGTCCGCCGTGACATCGCCCTCCATGATCAGGTTGGCCGCAGCTGGGGGTTCATTGGCTCCACTCGCAGCGAAATGACCAACCGCCAGGTGATCTACCAGCACAGCGTCGTTAACCGTGTTCTTGTACTCAATAATTGCCGGCGTCGGCAGCACGCCCGTTACCTGGTCTGCCGCGATCTCCATATAGAGATCATCTGTACCGCCCGCGTCCTGGTGATTCACAATATTCGCGCTTACCTGGTCCGTGCCCCCCCGGTTGGTTAACTCCAGCACCACCGGCTCTTCACTCTCCCAATACGGAGCCCGTTCCACAATCACCTGGGCTTTAACCTTCAGGTCCCGCCAGCGCTTACTCAAATTTAAATTGTGCACGAGTGCCCCGCCAGTCACCCGGCTTTGCCAAGCGGTGAGCGTTCCATATTTTGCAGTGAACAGCATCCATACACCATCTGGACCAGTCGGGTGTTTCTTTGCAAAATCAAGCGCCAGTTCGATCGCCCGCACCAGTGTTTCCAGGTTGGCATCGCTTGTTCCTTTGACCATCGCCTCAAATGCCTCAGTAACCTGCTTCCCCATTTCACCAGTCTGAGGATAGAAACCATCCAGCAGCGTATAACCGCCTGCCCTGAAATCAATCGTGCTGACCACGGTCCCGCCTGATCGAGTTTCGAATGTCAATCCGATCATTTAACCCTCCGAATTTCATCCGCCACTTTTCTACTCAGTTTGTAGATATCTACATCATTTGCCACGTTGGCTTGAACCGTCACACTGATGGGTGCGGCCGTTGATTGTGCTCCATAGCCGCCCGCACCTGCTATTGCTGGGGTCAACCCTCCCGCGATGTTCATATTTCCCATCCCATTGATCATTCGGGCGATTTCATTCTGAATTCCACCGAAGGAGTTTGTAAAACCTTTCCCCATGCCTACAGCCATGTTCTCGCCAATCCCTGTAAAAACCTTGCTGGGGCTGTTTATTCCAAGTACTTTTTTTACACCGTCGATGATGCCTTTAAAGAATCCCATTACCTGCTGACCGAACCAGGCAGCTCTTTGAGAGATGCCCGTCCAGATCCCGCTGACCATGTTCTTGCCAACTTCAAGTAATTTTGGGAGTAAGTTCTTGATCCCGTTCACCAGGACCTGGATCAAGTTACCTGCAGCTTTTCCGATTGCCGGCAGCATTGTTCCAATACCTTCAACAAGAGCAATTACCAGCTTGACCGCTGCATCCGCGATTAATGGAAGTGATGTAATAATGGCGTTGATCAGCGCCTCAATCAGCACCGGGATCGCTTCGATTAACGCGGGTATGGCCGTAATTAATCCCTGCACCAGAGCAAGGATGATCTGCAGCGCTGCATCAATAAGGAGCGGTAAATTTTCAATAATTATCTGGATCATCTGCGGGATTATTGCTGTGATCGCCGGGATCAATTCTGGCAGCGCCTGTGCTATCCCGAGGGCAATAGTGATGATCATCTGCAACCCGGCTTGTAAAAGCATGGGCAACATCGGCAAAATTGCATCCACAAGACCCACAACGATCTGGACCGCAGCATCAGTCAGCATCGGCAGGTTATCCACAATGAACTGCACCAGGCTGGTGATGATGCTGATCGCTGCTGGCAGGATGGCTGGAAGGTTCTGAACAATCGCGGTCACTATTCCCTGGATGACTCCCAAGCCTGCCTGGATCATTTTGGGGGCTTCGGTTGCGATATTATTGACAATCTCACCCAGCAGCCCTCCGATTCCCTCTGCCATCTTCCCCAGGTCGCCATTTGAACCCCTCACGATCTCAGAGAACTTACCAAGGTATTTTTCAGCGCCGGCTGCAAGACCCTGGAATGCCGGCAAAAATGCTGTGGCCAGCGTTCCTACAGTTCCTTTCAATCCGGCTTTAAGACCAGCCAGGGTATCCCCGAACGCCTCGAGCGACTCGACATCTTCCTTTTTCATCACCGCGCCCATTTCATAGGCTTTATTCGTCAAGGCTTGCATTTCCTCTGCAGATGTTTTGATCAGGGGATTGAGATCTGTTGCACTTTTTCCGAGCAGGGACATGGCTAAAACATCCCGCTCGGTCTCATTGGCAACTCCACCAAGAGCCGTGAGCGTTTCCTGCCACACCACTTTACTGTCCCTCAAACTGCCATCTGCGTTGGTAACAGAAATACCGAGTTTTTCAAAATCCTCGATCTGCGCCTTATTCCCATCCCTGGCAGCGTCCATGCTCTTTTTTAACTTGTCTTGGCTGCCCGCCATCGTTTCAATTGAGACGCCAACCTGGTCGCCAATAAATTTCAATTCCTGCAGACGCACCACTTCAATGCCAGTTTGGTTGGAAAGGTCCACCAGCTCACCGGCTGCATCCGCAGCTTTTACAACCATACCGCCAATAGCACCTGCTGCAGCTGCTGCGCCAGCAGCTAATCCCACGATCGCCTTGCCACCAGTTTTTATGGCAGTACCAAGCCCTGACATGATGCTCTTCAACCGTTGAGCGTTTTTCTCTGCCCGATCCTCTTCATTTGCCAGGTTCCCCATGCCTTTACTGGCATCCTGGGCTTCGTCTCCCAGTTTATCCAGCGCAGTGCTAGCCTGGTTTAGCTCACCCTGCATTTTATTCAGGGTCTCGGTCTCTTTATTGATCTTGATCTGCAGCTCCTGCATTTCCTTGCCGCTGGTTTTTCCTTCTGCTGCCAGCTTGTCATAAACCCCCTGCAGGCCTTCAACTTTTTGCTTCTGGATTGAAATGACTTCACCCAGACTCTTGATCCGGGCTTCCAAACCTGCAGAATTATTCTCCCAATCTTCCATACCGGCAGCCACCGCTTTAAATCCGGATTCCATCACCCGGATCTGTCGGTTAAGCTCTGCCATCCCTGCCTTAAAATCGGTGGTGTCAAATATTATTTTTGAAGAAAGCGGATTATCGCTCATCAATTACCTCAGGGTTTTGAAAGGTCAGAAGTCGATCTCATCGCAATACACTCTTTTTGATGCCGACTTATTGCCTGTGCTTTCATGTCCAACAGCCACGAACCTATCAATAAACGGGATCAGGCTGGATATGTCTGTTTTATCTATTTCGTACAAGGACCAGTGAAACTCTTTGATCAGTGTGATTTCGAGATCCACCATCCAGGTAATACCGTCAAGATCTTCATCAGTCGTTTCAACCGGGCTATCTGACCCGGTTAGGTAGGGTTTCCTGTTTTCTTGAACTCTGAGAAGGCGCGTGTGACAACTGCCTGAAGCACACTGATCATCTCGCCAGTCTCAGTACCCCATTCGATTTCTTCTATGGTTACCTGGCCGTGAAAAACATCTGCCACCAGCCCGGTCAGATTATCAAACCCATCTTCACCCAATTTTTCAAGCATTTTGTTGATCTGATCTCCGGAGTCTTCCTCTTTCTGATCGTAATCAAGGGATTTGGCCAGCTTGATTGCCCGTTTCAAAATTCCCCACGGGACCAGGGAAGTCTGCAGTTCTTTTTTTGGTTCATGCGTTTGAGGATCATAGATCGTCAATTTGATCGGGCTTGTCATGGAGATCCTTTCTTCCTTATCCCCCTCTCAATTTCTGAGAGGGGGATTGATTTTGGTTGTTGATTAGGTCGTGGTGAAGTTGATTGCGCCCTTCAGCGTTTGACCATAGATATCAGTCACCGCGTAGGTGATGATGTAATCTGTCGTGCCAGTCAGGCTGGCTGTTGGGTTGATCGTCACGATCTTCTTTGTGGCATCCAGTGAGTATGCACCAGCCACTGCAGCACCTGCACCTGCTTCGATCAATAAGATGTTATCAATCACACTATCCGGCATCTCATTGTTGAAGGTGAGGGTCTGGTTCGCGCTCACTGAAATACCAGATGCTCCATCAGTAGGTACACTACTGAATAGAGCTAACGCATCTGGGGCAACGATCACCGGGGTCTGCACAGCATCGAAGAAAGTCGTGCCACTGAAATTGGAGGAGTCCTCATCCCCGACCACCCGTTTCACACTTTTGTTGATATCCCCCAGGTCAAAAACATGCACCGTGCTCATCGCTGTGAACATGATCTGCGCCGGTTTTGGGGTGGCTTTTTCCGCCTTTGTACTGGCTTCATCCTTGGGAACCGAGAACTTGCCCTTGAGATATTGGAAGTACCGATAGCTGCCATTACTCTTCATCGACCTGAACGATAAGGCTGCATCCGGGGGAGTGGCTTGCCCTGCCTGGTCAAACATCCGGCCGCTGGCAACGTCGAAGACCTTACCAAGGTATTTGGCCAGGATGGAGATCGGGATGTTGGTGGTCGAAAGCGTGATCTTGGTAACGCCTTCGCTCGTCATGATGTCGAACGGCTGGTCATCCGCATATTGGATATCCTGAGCGCTCTCCGGTTCCGCACTTGCATCGATCGCGGGAGCGAAAACCTCCGGAACATCCGCCACGTAAGCCGCAGCATCATCCTGGGTAACCAAGGCAACGTGCACCTGGTCTAGCCCGACAATACTTTTATATTCAGCTTGAACTACCATTTTTACTCCTCATTCAAAAAGTTGAAATCCCGGGAATATCCAAAGTGCTGCGTTTCCGGGTTGAACGGTAAATTCCGTCCTGCTGCGTATGTAAATCCAGCCGCGATCATCGCGCCTTCAATGTCTGGCATCGCTGCCAATCCAGCGCGGTTAAAGTAGTTGACCTGCATTTTGTAATTGCGCAGTTTTTCGTCATTATCTGCATGCTGCAATGGAGGGGCATCGATGAGTTGGTACACCAGGTAAGCATCCGGAAGATCCGCACCTTGCGCAGTCAAATACCGGTCCGCAGCCATAGGGATGCTTAATCCTGCCAGTGCGGTGCTTGTAACAGACCAGATATCCAGCATTATTTCTCGCTTCCCATAATGACTTTTTTCATTGCAGCCCGTGCAGCCCCCATATCCTCATCCACAGTCGCTCTGATATAGGATTGGGCTGCCATGTTCGAAGTGCCATATTCCTGGGCGTTTCCATATCGGGAAGTCTCAGCATCAGTTCCTTTTTTTAATCCAACAGTTACAAAGTGCTGATTTCCGTCTGTGTTTGGACCTTCGACATCGATTTGATCTTCAAGATTATGAGTATCCTTTCGCACTCTGCGCTTCATTCCAGCTTTGAGGATCGCTCCACCGGCTTTGAGAGCATCATCCACCAGCTCATCAATGTTCTGAGCGGATGCTGCGATTTGTTCAAGATATTTGGTTAATCCCTTGGTCTCCAGTTTCACCCGGATCGCCATGTCAACCGCTCCTCATTTTCTTGACCTTCAATTCCAGGTATTCATGTCGCTCCTGGATGTCATCGATGCTTACGATTTCATAACGATTGGTTCCTTTCAACACAGCGCAGGTCACATCCACATCACTTCGGTACCGGATCAAAACGGTTGCTGGCATTTCAGCTTGCACAGTATTCGCTGCCCAGGCTTCACTGCCATGAACATTGATCCACTTTGCCCAGACAGTGGCAAGATCGGTCCATCCGGGGGATTGAAAGCCACCAGTTCCTGCAGTAACAGTGCGTTTCTGCATCTTGACTGATGTCCGCAGATCACCTGGATTGGTTACCGTATTCCCGATTTTCATAAAGACTCCGGAGGGATCAGGTAAGCTCGATAGTATTTTTCAGACAGATCGCTGGTGGATACCTGTTGTATCTGGTCGTCAACGGAGATGATTGTTTCAAACGCTGTGGATTGATCACCACTCACACCAATTAATCCGGTGAGAGTAGCAACCGTATCACCAGCCTCGACCCCGGGCAGGTAGATTGATCCCGCGCCATTCAGTCCGGCAAATTCTCGGTACCTGAGGGCGATAGCTTCAAGTTGCACCAAGGCAGCACTTAAGCCAAACCCCAAAGCGTTACCCGAATTAACCATTCCGGGGTTTTCATGCCAGAGCACCAGTAGCATTCTTGCCGCACTCTTAGCTTCTGAGCGGATGGATGCATCTGCAGCCCAGTCGTGCCCGGTGGCATTCTTGATGTAGGAATCCACAAGAGGCAGCAGGGCCAACATATCAGCATCGGTCGTTTCACACCGTAAAGCTGTCGCAGCTTCAGAGTTACTTAATATATTGGCCATGCATACCTGCCTTTCCTGTATTCCGCGGTTACTAAGAAGCCGGCACAGCGATCGAACGCCCGTCCGGTGCGGTAACCGAGGTCACAGCACAGACGTTCTGCATCCATTCATCACCGGTTCCTGGAACGTAATTGGAGGTGTCGTACTCTCCACACAGCACATTCTCTGTAACGATGTTGTTGTTGCCACCGGTCAGATCAATGTACTTGGCAGTGGAGCGTACTTTTCCAAAAACGTTACCCTTGATGATTGCGCTATTCAGCGGGGCATCGATGTGAGTCACATTGCCGAAGTCGCTCGTCTCAGAGGGGAAGATGTTGCCGATGATCTTCCAGTTCAATGGGTTGGCCACGGAGGTGCTGGAGTTCTTGATTGCTTCGGCAGTGAATGCTTGCAACTGGCAGCCTTCGACGGTCACGTTGTAGCAGCCGCCGATATCTTCGATGAAGTGCTCACCGGCAATTCCGCGCATGTTGATGAATGACGCGTGTGAAGCATCGTATTCAGCGGTGCCAGACAGGGCATTTCTCTCCAATTGGAATGCGGCAGCATCCACCGGAGCGTCGACCATGAAGTTCATGAACTTCCACCCGCGCCCGCGCACTTTCAAGAGCGGGGTTACAGCCGTTGGGGAAGCAGGTGGTCGCCAACAGGCAGCACCTGGATGCGTACCGGCAGATGGCAGATCCGGGTGATGCAGGGATCCGCACCCGATAATCGAGACGTCAAACACCAGGTTCGAACCCACCAGTTCTTCGCGCACATCCCCGACAAAGAAAATCTTGCCGAGAGTGCCCACTACAGCCAGCGCAGCGCCCATAGTTTTGAATGCTTGAGACCATGATTTACCATCGTTGGTATCCAGTCCATTGACGGTGTCAACATAATAGCTTTGAGAAGGAGCTACCCCAACGAGAGCACCCTCGATGACCAGCTCCCCGCCTGGACCAATGACCCAGCGATCTCCGCCATTTTCCATGCGATTTTTTGTTACAGCATAATCAGTCATTTTTTCCTCTTTCTAGCGCGGCCTTCCCGCGCGTATTCGGAGTATCAAGTCTTTGAGTGTTTTGGTTGATTTCGTAGAGGATTACTTGCCCTTTTTCTTGCCTTCGACGGGTGTCTCAGGCTCCGGGTCCTCAACAATCTCAACATCACCTTCACCGATTTCTTTGGCTTTCTTCTGATCAATCAACGATTCAGCTTCAGCTTCTGAAATCTCGATTTCCTGCCCTTTAGTAACGGGCTTTCCATCTGCCATCGTATCTTTCGTGATTTTCACTTTCATTTGGTTTACCTCCACAGATACCCTGTAAAGACAAATAAGAACCTTTACAGGGTATTTTTGATTGGATTATTAGGTGGGCAATGTCACCTTGAGCAGTTTCATCGCTCCAGTGTCCACAGAAACAACGTGGCACCGCTTGATGTACTTGATCTCAACGTTATCGTTGCGCCAGGCGGTTCCACCGATATTGGTGCTGGAGAGCTCACCAGCCACCCGCTGGAACATCGTTGCCAGTTCACGACCATCACCAACGGCGATCGGAGTGATGGTATTGGTGCTCAGGTTGGGGAATTGAGCATCGCTTAAAGGCACAACTTCGCGTCCCTTGTACCGCTTCACGGTCTCATTGGTCGGGTCAGGCTGCAGCAAAGGCCGCCCGGTGCCGTCCACCAGCTGGTCCATCAGGTCAAACCCGGTCTGGTTGCAGAAGATCTTGGCACTCACGCTGATCGCGGGGTCAAGGCTCTTATTCAAGGCGGTTTTCACAGAGGTGAGAACGGTCTTGTAATCGGTAACGTTCACCGCAGGAGAGAGGGCGTTCACGATGGCCAACAACAGACTGGTGTTGGTGAGGCTAACCTTGCGACCGCACCACTTGGCTAGGTATTCCATGATCGCAGCGGTTGAATCCGTGAGGAGATCACTCGCAACGGGCAGATACCCGCCGTATTTCTTGAGGGTGAACTCGATCTTTTTGAAGGTCGGGCTCTCCATTTCCTTGATGCGTTCCCCGGAGGGGAAATCAGCCTCGGTGATCTCTGCGAAGGGCAGAGCGGCAGCAGCAACTTCCATTGCACGCCACCCGGAGTAAGCCATGACATTTTCAACATTGAAGTAAGGAGCCAGGTCAACGGCTAACCGCTGCTGTTCCTTGATCCTGTTGTCGAACTCGATCGGGTTTAAGAACCCGCCCTCAGAGCCAGCAGGGGACCCACCGGTCTCGGACAAGGCATCAAAGAGCACCTTGTAAGGTTCAGCTCCGTGCAAACCATTGGCGATGGTTTTGGGGGTAACACCTTTCCTGAAAGCATTGAAAAACGAATCCAGGTAGGTTTGGCTGCCGCGCAGATCCTGAACTTTCTTGGGTTCAGGATCGCCACCAACAGGTACAAACTTGCTGGCGGGGTCACCTGTCCCCTGGGTTTGAGCTTGCATGGAGATGTACAACTGATTCATCTTCTTGGCTTCCGCCTGTGCGGTTTCCATTTCTGGAGACAGCTTCAAAGCTTCCTCAGTTTTATTCGCCTCAAACAAGGCGTCAATCTGATCAGCAAGGTCAGTGACCTTCTGATTTGCCGCCTGAGCGGCATCGTAGTACCGTTTCAGATTCATTTTTTGCTCCTTCTAAGCAATTGAATTCTGTCTCGCAGTCGCCGCTCTTCTTCTGAAGGTACCTTCTGCGCAACAGTTGGATTAACCGGTTCACCGATCTGTTGGATCAATGAATCCGGAACGTGCATATAGTTGGAGAGGCAGTTCGCAAAACCAGGCTGCATCATTCCTGCTGCCTTTTTAACGCTGCCTGTAACCACCTCGTCGATGAATCCGAAGTCCTTGGCTTCCCTCGCGGTCAACCAGGTTTCATCGGTCATCATTTTTGCCAGTTTTTCCCGCGCCATCTTGGTCTTGGTTTCATAGGTATCGACGATCGAATCCTTGACGGTCTTCAAAACCTCGAGGAATCCCTTGATCTCGTCGATGGTTCCCCAAGTCAAGCCAGATGGATCATGGATCATGAAAAGTGCGCTCTCCCGCATCCGGATGTGGTCCGCCCCGGTAACCATCACCGTGGCAGCGCTGGCAGCTAATCCCACAATATCTGCGGTTACCTTGCCGGTATATTCCTGCAGGATGGTTCTGATCACGCTTGCAGCGATCACTTCCCCGCCTGGCGAATTGACCAGCACTGTCACCGGCTTACCCCCGCCTTTATCGTAGAGTTCTTTTTTGAAGTTTTCCGGAGTTACTTCATCACCCCACCAGCTGTATTCGCTGATAGGGCCAAAGAACTCAAGTTCCACCTCACCGGATTCACTCTCGGCTTCATCCCTGAACCTCCAAAAAGGATCGTGGGGTTTTGCCGTGCCTTCAATTACTCGCATCGGATCTCTCATATTTATTACCTCCCGCGGGAATATCCCGCATCGTCCTTGGATGATTCAGTCTCTGCCGGTGCATTAGGATCTGGCTTACTGATGGCTGCCACGGTGCCGTCTTCCAGGATCACAGCCATATTTGCAGGGATGAAATGCAGATCCCCGCCCGGGTATCCGGACATGTCCTCGATTTGGCGGCCTTCATTTGGAGTAAGTACCCCGGTCTGGATCCGTTTTGCGATCACTTCAGACCTGGTCTTGGCATCGGTTTTCAAGATCACGTCTCGGTTAAACCGCAGGTACATATACCCTTGCTCATCTTCTGAGAGCCATTTCAACCTGGCACCCTCTTCGGTTTGCACCAGGTAAGGTTCCAGTGTGGTATTGAGGTAATCCAGGTTCTGCTGCTCGTTGCTGTTGTAAGCTTCTTTGCCCATATTCAGCTTGTAAAGGGGCATTCCAAAGAATTTTGCAATGTCCACATCAGTCGCCTGGATGCTTTCCAGGAATTGAGCATCAACCATTTTCATGGTGATCTGCTCGAATTTGGATACCTTGTTGTCCATTACTGCCAGCCGATAAGCGTTATTGGTCCCACCCATCTGCTCCGTATAAGCGTCACGAACCGCATCCCGCGCTTTTTTATCAAGATCCCCACTTAGCCAGATCAATCCACCCGGGTTCAACCCTTGTGCATAAAATTTTGCCTGGGTGGTATGAGCTGCCAATTGGCGCCCGAATGTTTCTCTTGCATAGGTGATGATCCCTCTGCCCGTGATTCCGTCCGGTGAATTGATGATCATCGCAAAGACTTCGACCGCGGGAATATATTCAGTGTCACCATTGCTGAATGTGGTCTGATACCACAGGGTGCCATCGATCTTAAAGACCGGGAAAGTGGTAGCCGGGTTCAAGATGAACATTTCGTTGCGGGAGCCATAAAACCTAATCGGCTTCCAGATGTACCCAGCACCGTGCACCAGGGCACCCATGATGAATACCTTCTTGAAAATAAATGGCATCATGTACCGGTTTGGGCTTACTTCCAGCAACCAGGAGATGTTCTGCGTTCGCGCATCCGGCACCAGGCGGTCGATCCTGCCAAGTTGTTTGCTTATAAACGTCTGCAGCGGCATTTTGGCATAATCATCCGACAGCACATTGAATGCCCGGTATGCTGTGGCCAGCGTTTTACTGGTCTCTTCGTTGACCACCTGCCCGGAATTGTTTTGTAGACCACTGAATTGAATAAATTGCGGCAGCGTCATCGTATCCGGGATATTTGGAAACACAGCGTTAATCAAACTTCGCACGATCATCGGTTAACCTTCTTTCCTGAAATCCCGATCAATAATCCCAATGCGATCAAGATTGCACCGGCTACAAAAATGGCAGCTGTGAAGCTTATTCTCCAGGTTGCCCAAATAATGAATCCACACCCGATCAAAATAAAGGCATCATCCAAATATTTTTTCAAAAAATGCCTCCGTCCTCACTCAGGATTACCGCGCTCAAATCCACAGTGCCTTTGTAAAACTGGGCGCGTGCCACCGCGATGGCCCATGCAACGGTGGTATCAATCCTTTTGGTTCTGATCACTGATTTACCTTTGTGCTCTTTCACGAACTTGACTTGTTCATTGCCATTCTTGGCCACACTAGCGTTGCCAAAACACCACCGGGCAACCATGTTTTTCTCGTGGGTCATTTTTTTGTTTTTTAACAATTGCTCAACCTGGTTGATTGGACCGGTCATAGCCGCAAAAGTCTGAGGAACATCCACGCAGGTGAGCCCTTCCTGCTCCAATTCCTGGATCAACATGGCAGCAAAGGTGCGGTCGAGAGGCACCTCCTTGATGTTGTAGAGGGTCTTCCAGGACTCGGTGATCCTTTTTTTTACTTCGGTGTAATCCACCACGTTGCCAGGGGTGGCAGTGATCCATTTATTTTTCAACCATTGGTCATAAGGCACGTGGTCATTCTTGATTCGATCCTCCATGTTGTCTTGTGGAATAAACGGATCCCAGATCACCCGCCAATCAAGCTGATCTCCCTGGGGAGGAAACACGCCGCATAAAGCAGTTAAGTCAGTGGTCGAGGACAGGTCCATGCCAAGATAACAATCCTTACCAGCCAGTTCATCCCGCGACCATTCCCCTTCCGTTTGGTCAAATAGATCAATGGGCAGCCAGGTGGTTAATTTAGTGGTGATCCATTGATTGAGTCGCAGCCACCTGAAGAGACGCTCGTCTGCAGGTTTGTTTTTCGCCTTTACTGCAGCTTCCCGGAATGCCCCGATGCTTATGGTGTGATCCAGGCTTGGGTTAGCCTGGTACCAGTTAGCTTCGTTGTAAATGTCCTCACCTTCATAATTGAAAACTGCCACATACCAGGTGGGATCAACTTTTTCACCAGCCAGCAACTCCATAGCGTAATCGTGGATCTCCCACCCGATGGATACCCGGTCCGGATCATCCCCAGCCGTGGTGATCACCCACCAGATCGGTTGCTCACGAGCATCGCCGGATCCACTGGTCATCACATCCCACAGATCACGATTCGGTTGTGCGTGTAATTCATCAAAAATACAGCAGCTAACGTTCAAGCCGTGCTTGGTATAAGCCTCCGCGGACTCAACCTTGTAGATCGACCCGGTCCTTATGTCCTCGATCTCTTTCCTGGATTCGGTGATCCGCGCCCGTTTCATCAGTGCTGGAGCCTGCAGGATCATGTCCTTGGCCACGTTGTAAACCAGAGAAGCTTGTGAGCGGTCTGCAGCGCAGCCATAGATCTCACCGTTCATCTCACCATCTGCAAACGTGTGGTACAAAGCAGCACCGGCAGCGATCTCGCTCTTTCCATTTTTCTTGGGTACTTCGAGGTAGACAGTCTTATACTGCCTGGTGCCATCCTCTTTTAGCGTGCCATACACTTCCCGGATGATCTTTTTTTCCCAGTCCAGGAGAGTGAAAGGTTGACCGTGGAACTTACCCTTCGTGTGCTTCAGGCTTTCAAAGAAGCGGACCGCCCGGTCAGCATGCGCCTCACTGAACATCAGCGCACCGCCTGTGCAAAAGATGAGCACTGCCAACATTATTGGTAAGAAGAGTTTTCTCATCTGCCATCACCCAATCCACCATTTTGTGCATACTCACTCACTGACTCATCGAGTAGCTTCTCGAATTCATCAGGTACTTCAGGAGGATCCTTCTCCTTCGGGGCTGCACCCGCCCGCGCTCTCGGGGTGAGGTATAGGCTCTGCCGAAGTTTGGTAAGCAGATCACGTTTCCGGTCCGCCCGGCCATCGATCTTGATGATGCCATCCATAACATCAGAAGCCTTCGAAGCCATTTTGGCAGCTTCGATCCATTCCTTTTGAGCCTTCAACTCCTCGACCCCCTTCAGCATCGTTTCACACAAGGACATTGCACCAGATCGGAGTACGTCCATCTCCTCGAGCTGCTCCATCAGCATGCAGTAATCAATCAGCAGATCCATATCCAACCGGGTGATCACCACAGCTTCCAGGCTGTCGAACTCCCGGAGCATCCTTCGCCACACCGCTGCTGCCTTGGGGTGTTCCTTCAGTCGCGCTGGCTCGAGTGGCAGCTGGCGCCTGGACCGCAGCATTTCTTCTTGTGCTTGCCGTTTTTCGGTTTCCGACTTTGTCGAGTGCCGGGTGTGTAAATCCTGGGGTTTAGGGGCAGGCATGGCTAATTAACTGAATTTCTCACATTGGGAATTAATTTCGTGCGGATGACCCTGTGCGCTGTTCATCCCCCTGATGGAAACTTTTTTAGCCCCCCTCCCCTCCGAAGAGAACCCAACTTCACCAGCGGTCTTCCTGGAATGGCAAGAGTGGCACAAGGATTGGCGTTTCCCGAAGAAGAACTTCCTCGGATCGCCATAATGCCGTTCAACATGATCAACGTCCGTTGCTGGGGTGTAGATGTTTGCGCGCAAACATTCTGCACACCAGGGTTCCTTGGCTAGTTGAAGGGCTCGAATGGATTTCCATCGCCGTGTCCCGTACAAACCCTGAGTGGGCGCGTCCCTTACTACCTGGACCACACCCTTGTGAGAATCGCAAAAGCCTTGATCAACAAGGCTTGAGCATCCCGGATATTTACAGGGTTTTACAGGGTTTTTTGGCATTAAACTCTCTTCTTTTGTTTGAATGGGATGGGCTCGTGACCGAGACACTTGAGCTGATTAACCAAAGCATGAGCCCAAGCCTTCCAATCCTTGAGCTCTCTCTCAAGTTCATCAACTCGATTCGTCAATGGTGTAAGTAACTGCATCACTGTCTGCCTGATTTGCTCATTTGTTTCTGCACAATCCTTATCGGCCTCAGCCTGAATCTTCTTGCGCTGTAGGAGCCCTGTTACTGCAGCCCCCACAGCCACGCCTACTAAACCAATGATCGCAACTAGGACAGTCTCTGACATGGGATTACCCTTGGATGCGTTCTAGCTTAGCTTCCGTCACATCAACAGGTTGAGGACTGGCCACATATGCCAGTTGATTCCCGCCTGCAGCAAGGAAGATATAAATCGCCAGTGTTCTCAAACTGGTTTGGGTGCATTCGATTCCTGGGATTGTGAATATGCTTGTACAAGTCCCTACGAAAATTACAACCGAAAGCAGAATAACCAGCGCCAGATTTACTGTCGATTTTTGAGCTGAATTCAATGCGGCAAATTGGGTCCTTAGCGAAGGGAGGTATGTGAACATGATCGACAAAACCGCAGATGCCAGGAGGAGCAGGATCTCAACACTCAGAGACCATTCAGGCGGGAGGATACTATTCACTGCCAGTAAGAGAAAAACAATAACCACCAAAAGAACAAGTCCAATTCCAAACCATTTCAAAAAACCTTTCATTTCATCCTCCATTCGATTTGTGTGTGGGATTTGTGGAGTTAAAACAAAAACGCCCGCATCCGCGGCCGTCTCGTAAGACCGTGAATGCCGGGCGGTAAACTCCAGCGCTCCCTATTCGTATTGTATATTTATATTAGCACGTTTTTACTATTTTTGCACATTATTCTTTGTGGCTTTTGACTCTCTCTATCAGGTTTTCAAGCATATTATCAGTCATCGACCAATGGAACTTCTTGCCGCAATTGACACAAACCCCATCAATTTTACTGGCCAAGATCCCCCCAACATTGCAAAGAAGAATCCCTTCAACTTCAATTGTCCACCCGATCGGAGCCCCACATTTTGGATTTACACAAAACATCTCTTTTTCAGCCATGCTCACCACTCCGTTGAACAAAGGAATCCGCGTCCGTTGTGAAGCACCCATGCCCAGGCAGGAGCGGTAACAAAGAACAGATCCCGATCTTTTGGCCGCTCGATTTTTGAAAATAAAGGATAGCTTTTCTCTTCATCCTCAAACCAAAGTTTTATTAATGCATCATCATCGATTTGAACATAAGGTTCCATATCCGATATGCCGCAGGAATCCTGCCGCGTTTCGCCAACATGCTCAAAATATGTCTTCTCGGCGTCAGCCGCGTCGAAGGCAACGAATGTATCAGTATCATCAGCGAAAAGATGAAGCCTTTGTATACGAATTGGAAATGTCTTTTTGTTTTTCATTTTTCCCTCACCAAATAACTTCGATCTTCGCGTTCACGGCCTGTTCCAGGAACTCCAGGGCATTCTTTTTGATCCGCTCCGCTGCAATGGGATTGCCCGCCCGCACCAACCAACCATCCGGACCGGCTCGTGTAAGCTCTGCCGGCTTGACCCAGGTGTCAAATTCAATCCTGCTCAATTTCGATCTGGTGGTCTCGAGGGCAGAATTCCAGATGACCAGGTATTCTTCAGGAATGATCGGTTTTTCGATCTCGGGAAGAAATGTTTGCGCGCAAACATTCTGTGATTCTGCAGGATCAATCCAACCAGGTTTGATCCGCCAGTTCTTCTCGATGCGGTAAATTGCCAGCGGAATATTCTCGGCGGTCTGCACATGATACCGAATCAAAGCGGCCGTAACGTGAGGTAACTTGCTCAACCTGGACCGCTTTGGTTCCCGGATATCAGCCTGATCACAGGCTGCCAGGTTTTCGCTGACTCGGAATAATTCCGGGTCGTGCTCTAGTAGTGGTAGTTTGTTAACTTCCAGATCTTTAAGTTCTAGATTTAAAGATCTACTACTAGAGGGGACTCGGAATAATTCCGACTCGGATAAATTCCGAGTCCCACCAATTGAGTCTGAATTATCTTCATCACTTGAGAGGATTTCCTCTCCCTGGGAGTCAGGTCCTTGAACAGTTGCAGACTCATCAATCAGGTTCATCAACGGTAGCTGCCATCCAGTTGAACTGAGCTGCCATGCATAGCGCCCGTTCCTGGTGATCAGGCATTTTTCCTCAAGGAGCAATAAAGCGGAGTGAACCAGTTTATCGCTGTAACGCGATCGCCGCTCGAGGTACTGAGCGCTCAAAGGCTGCCTGGAGATCATCAATAAAACCAGCACAGAAAGTGGAGCACCTTTTAGAACACTGACCAGATCTTCGGTGAACTCAATCCTTGGCATTTAATAAATTCGCTTTCTCTGCAAGCTGCCAGTTATTATCATTGTCGCGCACTGCCAAGTCATAGTCCCGCAGTAATAACATTGCAGAGCGAACCAGTTTCAAGGAATATCCAGTGTTTTCTGAAATATAAACTTCGCTTAGCGGCCGATCACACAGTTTAAGTAGAAAATAGCAAGAAAGAGGAGCTCCCTTCAAGGCTCGGATCATGATTCGGTCAACTTTTTTCATTTTTCCTCCAGGATTTGATCTCTTTCTCAGTGATATATCTAGATTTTACAGTCCCGCTCTCGAGATCAATATAAGTGGCATACTTACGCAGATCCTTGGTGATCAGCATCCTCACCAGGTAATCCGCGGCTTCTGCTGCCATCCTCTGGTTGATCGCCAACCCCTGGCTGTCCAGTAAAGCAATCTCTGCGCACGAAAGCCCATTGTCGATAGTCTGGGATGGTTCCAAGTCCTCCCCGCCTGCCACCAGCTCCGGATGTACAAGGCTGGGAGGCGGCAGCATCCCGCAATAACCAGGGATTGCAAAAGGTTTGGCGTTATGGTTTGGCTGCACCCCGCAGAGGATCTGTCCATAAGACCGTGTATTCCCACAATCCAGCCAGACACAACCATTGCCTATTGCGTCCATGATCGCTTTCCTGCCGCTCGCCCGGTCAACACATCCAATGATCACTCTCAAACCAGCATGATGCCGCATAACATCACCCGAGAAGAATTTTTCAACCGCTTTGATCTCAATTCCCCAGGCAAAACCATACCGTTCTGCCAGGGCTTCTGCCTTATTTTTGCCGATCTCAGCGCTGCAGAAGTTTTGCCGGTAGGTATTCTTCTCCTCAACCCGGTCCGGATCAAAAAAAATGATCTCAACTTCTTTTTGAAACCTTTCAATGAGGATCTTCCCCACCCGGGCGATTGCCGGCGCCAGCCAGCTACCCGTGCCCCCGCAGCCTACCAGGATTAATTGAATATCCCGTTGCTCAGGCAGGATCAGCTTCCAAGAATTGGCAAAACCAAGATCAATCTTTGGCATCTTGTACCCCCGGGTGTGGTGTGAAGACATAATGGTAAGGAATCAGGGCATAATGACCGTAAATGGATACACGCAACTTTATGTCGACCACCTCCTTGTCAACCCGGCCGATAACCCCATACAATCGCATCCCGGTTTCATCCCGGTTATCGGTCTCTGAGAAGAACGCCGCCATGCTGTTGTGAGAATGCACCTCGAGCGGCACGTAATCACGGCTCTCGAGCGGGTGTACCGATAATGAAGAGCATTTTTGCGGTGGAGCGGTTAGCATCCAGCTTTGAGTAATAAAATCCTGATCCAGGTAAAAAAGGAATTCATTGGGCATTGCCCGCCGGCTGGTGGTGATCATTCGGTGCAGCAAAGTATTGGGCACCCTTTCCTTGATAAAAAAGAAAGGCTTCACCATCTCCAGCCCGCGGATATAGCGCTTCGGGTCCCTGATCGGCTGCACCGGGATAATGGTTTTGAAATACTCGTTCATTCCTGCCACAAACACGCCGTTTGCTCCCACCAGGTAGGAGTACAGCCGTTCCTGCCTTTGAAAATCAAACGACGACCCTTGCACCAACACTTGATAATCAACCAGACCTTTCATCCTTTACTCCCTTCCTATCAACTGATCGATCTCTTTACCAATGGCGTCACCTGTCGGCTTGAGGGTTTTCACCGGGTATTCCTTTTTTCCAACCAGCAGGGGGTATTGTTCCCGGATGTCCGTGGTGTAT
Source organism: uncultured Anaerolinea sp. (assembly GCA_964533735.1). Taxonomy (GTDB): domain Bacteria; phylum Chloroflexota; class Anaerolineae; order Anaerolineales; family Anaerolineaceae; genus UBA6107. The sequence goes on from CAZHMD010000009.1 coordinate 26,791, forward strand.
TTCTTGCTCTTGCCTGACGCCAGGTCTCCATTGAATGGGGATTGGAAAAACAAATTCCAGACTTCCTGCGCATTGCTCACGCCTGGCTTCGGTGCAGCATTCTTGCCCCAGCAGATCCGCCCATCCGGGTGCACATTCGGAAATGGCGCATGGAACGCGCTCCATTGCGGGCTGAAGGTATCGGTCGCCAGGGCAAAGAGGTAATACTCCTTGCGGGCGCATACCAGCACGGTTGCCGGGATCGGGATCACCAGGGCTTCATCCTCAAGAGTGATCATTGCCATTGTGGGCTTTGACCAGAACACGTACCAGGGTCCCTTGGAGTTGTTGCCCACCCGGATGATGCCGTTCTGCAGCCAGCCGCTGTCTGTGGTCTTGCGGGTGAAAGCTGCACATACTTCGGGCTCTCGCAGCGTCTTGCTCACCGATTCCCCTTCAGCGGGATTGTTGCGCCAGGTGTCCAGTTGCTTATATTTAAAAAGGTAATGCCCCTGGTCTGTAAAATACAGTGCAGCAGTAACATGAGGGTTTCCAAAGAGATCTTCCATCAGGCACCCCTTCCATAGCTCAACCGCAATCCTTCGAAGAACGGCTTCAGTATTTCCGGGGATTTACTCACCCACTCACAGGCAGCCTCGTATTGATCCGTGACCACTTTGGCAATTTTCCATTGTCCTAACAGGTATTCGATGCTCTCAGCGCTGAACGGATAACAAACCGAGTCCACATCATCATTATTAGCATCCAGGAATGCGTTGGATTTTGGCTTGAATGCCAGCTCGGCAGCGGGATAAAGCGGCTGCAGTCCGTGCTTCTTCAAATAACTCTTGAGAAAAACCATGTCAAAAGTCTTACCAAAATTGAATCCAACTGCCTCAGTGAATGGCCATCCGAAATATTCAATGCACTCCTGCCATATCTCTTCTTCTTCAAAGCCGAAATTAAGCAGGATCAGGAATGCGGTCAGGCTGAAATCTGGAGAGCAGTTGCGGATATCAGATACCCATTCGTAGGCTTCGTCGCCGCTGAAGCAATTCAATCCCTGGGGTTCGATCATGATCAGGAAGTCGCCCTCTTCGGTCCAGCTTTCCTCAATACCCATTTCCCATAAAGGCATCATTTCTTCGAGGATCTCAATTACCTTCGCGCAGTATTCCTCATCCGAGAAAACACACTGCAGGGTTTTTAGCCGTTCATCCTTACCGATCGTGGAGCGTTTGGTTTCCATGATCACCTGCAGCTGCTTTCGCTTCACCTTCAGGTTTTCCGCGCGCTCCTGGAATGGCGCCATTTTATAGCCGCGCAGGTCTTTCACCATGCGGCCAAAATCAACCAGCGGGGAATTGTTGAGCACCAGGTCCATTTAGAATCCTGCCGGCACCACGAGGGAGGGTTTGGGTTCTGCACCGATGAGCAGCTCACGCGTCCGGGTGATTGCATCCGCTTGTTTCTCGCCTTCAGTTACCACCTTCTCGATCCTGGCATCCAGGCGCATCAACTGCTCTGCCGGCAGCTGGTTAACCGTGGCTGTGGTGATCTCCTGGTACAGCTCCACCACCGGGTTTGTGCTTTCCTTGGCTTTGAATAGTTTTGCCAGGGGATCGTATCCCTTGGTGCCGGCTTGTTTGATCACAGTGATGTTGATCACGCCTTCCTTTTCAGGATTGCGCATGATCTTGGCGTTGGCTGCACCCGGGAAGAACGGACTGAGAGCCGCTTTGAGCTTGGTATCATCCCCGGCGATCTCTTCCGGTAATTCGATGGATTGACCTTCGATTGAAATTAGATATTTCATAATTTTTCCTTCCTCCTTTTTTTAGTTCAGGGAAAAATTACCCCGGAGTTCATGAAATGAACGCAGGGGTTATTCGCCCAACTCACTCAATTCCCAATTGCTTTAACAATGCCGGCACTTCATCTGCGGTAAGGGAAGCCATGTAACGGACAACTGGAGGTTTCCCGCCTGGCCGTCTCAATCCTACAAATACTCCCGCTGGACCCCAGGTTATGGTGAATAAAATGTCCTGGTTTGCCGGCTCTGGTGCTGCAGCAGGTTCAGTTGGTTTCGTGGCAGTCTCAGTTACTGCAGCAGTCGCGGGAGCAGCAGCAGCCTCTTCCGTTGCCACCTCTTCTTCCGCAGCTTCCGCTTTAGTTTCTTCCGGGGAAAAGATAATCTCGTCACCAAAGGATTCAGCCTTGTCATCTTCATCTGGGATTGCCTTGATCTCTTCTTCGACCGAGCGGGCTTCCAGTTCATCGGTCGCCATCACCGCGTCCCCATCAACAACCACCGGATGCTCTTCAGGTTCCACAACAGGGGCAAAATCAAGCTTGATTTGCTTGGGGGTAAGAAAATCAAGTAAACTGCTCAATCCTTCTCTGATATCGTCACTGTGGATATCGCCATTCCGGGCAGTGGTGATGAATTCATCAATTTCATGGCCATTGCGTTCATAAACTGCAGCTAATTCCAAAGGGGTCAGCTCATACCAGGCCAGCAGCGCCATCGCCGATCGCACCGGCAGAATTCCATTTTCTATATTGATCAGCACATTTTCCGGCATCCTCAGCATCCGGATCATGTTCGAGACCGTGGACCGGTCAACGTGCACCTTTTCAGCCACCTGCTGCTGGGTCCAGCCGAAATCCTCCACCATTTTCTTGATCGCCTGGGCTTTTTCGACCGGATTGAGATCCTTGCGCTTTTCATTCTCTTCAAATGCCGCGATGGCCATCTGTTCATCATTCAGCTCCCGGATGAACAGCGGTATGGTGGGATATTGACCAGAATAGAGGGTATTCAACAATTTGAAAGCTGAATGGCGGCTGTGACCAAACGCCAGCTGGAAACGCTCTCCAACTGCTCGGCCAACCGGGTATTGCATCAAATTGTTCTTCCGGATCGAATGCGCCAGTTCTTCAACATGTCCTGTTAGCTCGCAGCGGCGCGTCTGCCAGGGGTTGGGGTCGATCAGTTCAAGCGGGATTTCACGTGGTTGATTGTTCATTTTTTTCTCCTGATTATTTGAATAACTTCTCTTGGACCATGATCTCTTCCGGTGGCTCGATATCGCCATCATCGTCGATGACAGGTTCCCTTGTATCCATCGCCTTGAGCGTCTTCCAGATGGTTTGAGCGTAGCTGGCGTATTTTGCCCGGAATTCTGAGTATTCGTAATCATTGGCAGCCAGGTAGTATCCAAAATTCACCTTCACCCGGTTGGTTTCCGGATCCTTTTCGCGGTCTTCCCGGTGACATATCCGGAATCCAAGGTTGCGAAGTTGTTGGATTGCAATTCTCATTTGCCTGTCTTCTGTAGCGCCACAACCAGGTGACAATTGCACTCTTTTCAACAATTCCTCACGCGCGATGATCTTGTGCGCACCTTTATGGAAGTTGATCTGTCTGGCAACCGCTTTTTTCAACCCGACAGGCATTTTATCGATAATCGAATCGTAGTCTTTCATTCGACCCTCGCAGTAATATCGTAGGTATTGTGTGCCCAATCCACGTGAGTCACTTCCCCATCAAAGACCTGCCCGGTATCTTCATTGACCACATTGACCTGATCACCCGGGAACGGAAGCGCAACATCCGAGCGTACCGGGATGCCGTGAGCCTTGATAAAACCGTTCTTGTGTTCCACCAGTCGGCCGGTCATGATCACTCTCCTTGGATCGTTGTTCATAAAGCCCTCTTGCCTTTTTTGTTCGACACCAGCTGACCATGCCCTTTGATGAGGTTTGATCTATCCTTATCGGCAGCATCTGCTTCGTGAAACCTTCCGAGCTCACGTACCAGGGTGATGTTGGCCGCCTGTGCTTCCTGGATTGGGGTGATGCCATACACTGATTCAATACTGAAATACATCGAGTATTTGCGATGAACTTTAGTCTCCGGTACTTCCACCTTTACGAATGGGCTGCCGTCGATCATTGCATCTGATACAAATCCTGCAATTTGCTGCCGGCCGATCAATTCCACCAGGGCATAACTGGCCGTCACCGGCAGCTTTTCCTGGTATCGGCTGGGGGACCAGTCGCAGGTTACGGATTCGGCTTTCACGCCATAAAGAGATACACATCTTTTTAGGTGAAAGCAGCTTCCGCAGGTTTTTTCTTCAGGGATTTTCATGTCATCTTCAGACATCGGAACCTCACTATTTGGGTCTTTGTTTTTGTTAGATTTCGCCTCCCCCGCGCTGTCGTTACTCGCCTTGATGGTGACCAATAATGGATGTGGCGTGGCGGTACCGGTAGGAGAAAGAGAAACCGGAGCCATCCCGAACAGCGCAGGGGTTTTCATCCCGCTTGATCTCCCTCAAGCACTTTCATCTCATCCAATAATTTTTCTCGATTCATGCTCCACCAGGTGGCGCCGTACATTCCAACCAGGCGGGCATACACGCGCTTGCGGGCAGCGGCGCGTTTGGCTTCATATCCACGGCTCTTCTTTATAAGAGAAGTGAACTCTTCAGCCACGCCGGCGGGGATCAGGTTCTTACTCAATGTTGGCATTCATCACCTTCACAATCTCAGCCTTCTCTTTTTCGCGGATTTCTTCACAGCGGGGGCAGACATAATAAAACTGGCCATTACCGTGGAACATTGGGTATTCGTGGCCAATTCCCTCACCTGCCAACAGCACCCGTTTGCAATCCGCGCATTTGGCTTTGCGTTTGTTGGTTGGCCGGCTTGTTGCTTCGATTAACATGAAAACGCCATCCGAACGATGCGCCGTGCTGTGGCAAAATCCCGCCTGATCAGAGAGCGTTTGAAGGTCTTCCATCCCACGATCTTGTTGAATGCTTTGTTTTTCATAGATCCTCCCGATCTTTTTTGTGATCCAGGTGGGCGTCACCGGTTCGAACGGTGCTGATCCGCTGGCATGAGGGGGGCATGTCAGATCATCGCGCCCAGGGTGCCGGATTTCCACCGGCTTCCCGCTGAACGCTGTCACATTCACGGGTTGCAGACTGACCGGGTCTCACTAATTTGGTACGTGTGTCTGACGTGGTCTCAACCAATTAGCCGTCAGGATTTGCCAGTGTTCATCCCTTGCGTTCTTTTTTATTCGGACCCGGACGGGATCAGGGAGGGAAAACCCCGTCCGGGGGCTAAACCGGCATCTGTTACTTACCGCCGGGGTCGCTCATTAGACGAATTCACGCTCCTGCGAACGTGAGGATTCCCTTGATTTGATTCACCCTGTTGTCCAATTCAGTGATCGGATCTGTGGTGGCTCCGACAGTCTCCAGCGCTCGCAGCAGTTTAAAAAGGTCTGAGTTTGCCTGTGCCACGATCGCCTCAATTTGTTCCTCGTCATTTACCTGGTTCAAAAGGATCCTGTCGTTGTTTTCGATGATGTTGCGAATTAGCTCTGCACCACAATTTCTTACCGTTAGAACTTTGTTGCCCATTTCCCTTGGCTTTACAGTTCCCGTACCTTCGTCACCCATTTTTCTTGGTTCTGTTGGCATTTCATCCTCCTGATTTGTCCGGATCCGACCCGGATTCTTCCAAAAATGAACTTGATACAGCCTAAATCCACCCGGATTACACCGGATGCTCATACCCTTTCGTTAAGCGCTACTCTGGTGTCATGAAAACAAACCGCTTCCATAACCGTGATCCCTGAACTTCTACAAACTGGGCTGAGGTTCAATTATTTCCTGTTCCTCGGGAGCCTTTTTTACGTCTTCCCTCATGGCCGCATCAACAAGCCGGCGTATGATCGCAGAAGCCGATGTATTACCCTGCCGGCGCCGTTCTCTTTCGATCCAGTTAATATGGGATTCTTCAAGCACATATGATGCTGTTTTCAAGATTATTCACTCCTGTTTGTTCTTTACTCACATCTGTGAGTATAGTAGCACGATTAATATTGATTGTCAATAGGTGTGAGTATTTTACTCACCAATTGGAGTAGGCAATATGCTAAATTATGTGAACACAATGATGGAATTAACCGATTTTATTCAGCAGGAATTAAAGAAGAGGGGGTGGAGCCAAGCTGATCTGGCGCGCAGGTCCGGAATGACCACGGGCGGTATTAGTATGCTCCTGACTCAAACCAGGAAACCCAGCCCGGATACTTTGAACATTCTGGCAAAGGTTTTCAATTATCCGCCTGAAAAATTATTTATTATTGCCGGCTTACTTCCAAAAGAATCTGAAGCCTCTTCCCAAAAAGAGGAACTGCTCTACCTTTTCGACCAGCTTCCCGAAAAGGAAAGATCCGACCTGCTTAAATACATCCGCATCAACCTGGCGATGCTTGAGCAGTCTGGCGAGATCACACCAAAGACAAAATAATCTTGACTTTCAATCGTAGGAATTGAAACAAGAGGATGGTCATTCCATCATACTTACCAAAGCGAACGTAAAGCTTTTTCATTTTTATCCCTGTCCCTTATCGGTAACGGCATTATTCTAGAACATCATTATAGAACACTATTTCTATAATAGCAACTTAAAGAAAGGGAGGAGAAACTTTATGCCGAAAGACGTCAAGCCAGCACCAGAAAAGAAAAGCATTGTCGAAAAGCTTGCTACTGAGCAAGACGCTGATTTTTATATTTTCAGTGGAGAGATTGAAAGAGCGTCGGTAAACACTTTTATTGATCATTGTAATTCTGGAAAGACAAGAAAAAATGTTTCCTTGATCATTTGTACTTTTGGTGGAGATGGCGATGCTGCTTATATCATCGCAAAGTATCTTAAGAATAAATATGAAAAGTTTAGGCTTTATGTTTTTGGCTTCTGCAAAAGTGCCGGCACTCTGATTGCGCTTGGGGCTGATGAAATCATTATGTCCCATACGGGCGAATTAGGCCCACTAGACGTTCAAATTCTCAAGGATGATGTTTTATCGCCAAGAGGATCTGGGCTTGATATTATTAATGCCATTTCTAGTCTACGACAATTTTCTTTTGATTATTTCGAAACACACCTTCTTGAATTGAAAAAGAGAAGTGGTTATACAATTTCAACACGTATCGCGTCTGACATTGCATGCAAATTAGCAATTGGGTTAATTTCACCAATCATGAGTCAAATAGATCCAGTGAAGATTGGCGAAATACAAAGATCGTTGATGATTGCATATGAATATGGAATAAGATTGAATAAATCTGAAGAAATTGTAAACTCTTTAACCTACGATTATCCTTCACACACATTTGTTATCGATTACGAGGAGGCCAAGAAATTGCTATTAAATGTTAGGCTTGCTGATTCAGAAGAAGTAGAATTGGAAAGTTTTTTATCACAGATTTGCATAAAATCGTATAATACGAATATAATTCATCAACCAGTTGCAGAATTGATTATCAAGAAGATCAGTAAAAATAATCCGGAGCAAAAAAATGGAAACAAGGTACCTAAAGTTGAAAATGAAGGAGATCCCCCTGCCGGCAATCAAAACGGTGAAACAAAGTGATCAGTCTCGGAGTCCTTCGATTGTGCATATCAAAACAAGGAATATTCCTCTTCCTTCACTCGGAGGAAAGAAGCCAATTTCACAACCAAAATAGGCTTTTTTTAGTTTAATCAAAAATCCCTGAGGTTATGCGCCTCGAGGGATTTTTTTGTTGTCTTGTAAGTTAGAATTTAATTTTTGCAGATCGTTTTATGTCAAATCAAGCAAAGCCGGTACAACTATAAAATGCCACTCTATTACAGGCACAAAAAAGATGTAAAAGCGATCCTTGTCCTTTTCGCGATTATCTTCGTTGTGATCCTACTCGGGGTTGTGGTCGCAAGAATCCTTGGTTACTGAGAGTTATTGATGAATACACTTTATTATGGTGACAACCTAAAGGTACTTCGAGAGCACATCAAGGATGAATCTGTTGATTTGATCTACCTGGATCCACCTTTCAATTCCAACCGGTCCTACAATGTGCTTTTCAAGGATGAAAGCGGCACCAGCTCAGACGCACAGATCACCGCTTTCGATGATTCCTGGCACTGGGGTGATACCGCCCAGCAAACCTACGAAGATCTGATCACCAACGCACCGGCAAATGTTGCTTCTATGATCAACTCGCTACACCAGTTCATCGGCACTAACCAGATGATGGCCTACCTGGTGATGATGGCCACCCGGTTGGTGGAGCTTCACCGGGTACTCAAGCCGACTGGGTCCCTTTATTTGCATTGTGATCCTAGTGCAAGTCACTATTTAAAAATCCTTTTAGATATGATTTTTGGTATTAATTGTTTTAATGCAGAGATAACATGGAAAAGAACGGGGGCTCATAATCTATCGATCGGTTGGGATGCAAACCATGACATTATCTTGTTTTATACCAAATCTCAGAAATTCACTTGGAACCAACAGTATGAACCTTACTCTGACGAATACATTTCTAGATTTCGAAGAATAGATCCGGATGGGAATAGATGGCAAGATGTTGCATTGACTGCTGGTGGCTCTTCAGAGTCTTCAGAGGCCCGGTCACAACAACCCTGGAGAGGTCATCTTCCGCCTCAAGGTAGAAATTGGTCTGCACCACGGCTCGTAACAGATTTTCTGAAATTGCCAAGAAATATGGATGTTATTGAAAAGCTAGAAGAAATGGATAAGGCTGGTTTTATCTATTGGCCACCTAATGGCGGCTTGCCGAGATTCAAACAATTTCTCCACATGCTTCCCGGGACTCCTGTAACTGATATTTGGAATGATATAGCACCTATTAATTCCCAAGCACAAGAACGCCTTGGTTTTCCAACACAGAAACCTCTTCTCTTGCTCGAAAGAATTATCCAGGCTTCCTCCAACCCTGGAGACGTGGTGCTGGACCCCTTCAGCGGTTGCGGCACCTGTATCACAGCCGCCCAAAAGCTTGGCCGTCAGTGGATCGGAATCGATATCACCCACCTGGCAATCGCTATGCACAAATCACGTCTCAAGACCGCCTTTGGACTCGAACCAAAAAGGGATTACCAGGTTATCGGTGAACCTGAAGACCTGTCAGGTGCCCAACAGTTGGCATCCGAGGACCGTTATCAATTCCAATGGTGGGCTCTTTCCCTTATTGAAGCTCAACCATTGGGAGGGAACAGCACCGACAAAACAGGTAAAAAAGGGTCGGATAAAGGCATCGACGGTGTGATCAACTTCCTCGATGATCGTAAAGGTGGAATGAAACGCGCGCTCGTACAGGTTAAATCTGGGCACGTCAATAGCGCCCACATCCGTGACCTTAAAGGCACCCTGGAGCGAGAAAGCGCCCAGATCGGTGTGTTTATTACATTGGAAACTCCTACGCGGGACATGACGACGGAAGCCATCACCGCGGGTTCATATCACTCCGAGATCTGGAATAAAGACTTTCCCCGTCTCCAGATCCTCAGCATTGAAGAGTTGCTCAACGGTGTGGAGGTCAAACTCCCACCGAGCAGCTCCGGAGCATTCAAAAAGGCCGGCAAGATAAACGGATCTGGAACCCAAAATTCATTATTTGAAGGGTAATCCTTACATTGATTTATGTACATCCACCTCAGGGATCAATCATCATTTGTGATTTTACCGATTTTCATGAACCAGAAATGACAAAGCGTCGACCCGTTATTGTGGTCTCAAAACCAATTGTTGCACGTCCGAATTTATGCACAGTTGTTCCGATTAGTTGTACCCCTCCAAATGTAGAGTTACCCCTTCATTATGAAATTACTTTTGATCCACCACTACCATTTCCGTATAATGAACCATCCGGTTGGATTAAAGGAGATATGATCTATGCCGTTGCCTTTGATAGACTCTTTCGATTTAGAGGTAAACGTCAAAAGAATCAACCCCGCGCCTATATTGATCGACAAATTTCCCCGGAACAACTAATATGCGTAAAAAGGTGCGTTTTAGCCGGAATAGGGATACTAAAAAAGATTGACTTATCCTAAATATGTATGTATACTAAGTTTGGCTCTGCTCTGCTTCGGCATCAGAAACTAAGTCCACCGAAAGGTGGCCTCCACGCCGGGAGAACACAATTCTGACGTGGTGACAGAAAAAAAAGACTCCTTCTGGAGTCTTTTTTCTTTTTCAATTCGATAGGTTTCCTACCTTCATCTGCGCCATCACTAATTCAACCACCCGGGCAATTGCGGCTTGATCATCTTTGTTAGTGACCTCAACGCCGGCAAGAGACGCGATCACATCATGCACATTGTCATTCACCAGGTTGCCATAGATCCCGTCCGTGATCCCAACGGTCGAATGCATCAGGTTCTGCGAGATCGCCTTCAATTGTTCGAGGTTCTTAGCCCGCTTTAACGCATAAACCGCATGCCCATGTCGGAATTTGTGAGGTGATTTGTATTCTACACCGGCAGCCTGGCAGAGCTGTTTCAAATCATCAATGAAATCGTATTGCCTCGTTTTGATCCTCGCCGTCGTGGGATTGATCATCGAGATCTCGCCCTGGTGAGTGAAATGCAGATACCATAACGCATCCGGAGCAGCGTTCGCTTTGATGAACGCATCCCAATTCCGGACCACGGCGATCAATTCAGGAATGTTCAACAAAGTGGTAATTGATGCTTTATGGTTTTTCGTATTCACACCCTTTTCAGGAAGCTGAGAAACCTTCATAGTATCAAGATCCACACAGCTTGCCGGCAGAGAAACGAACGCACCAATGCGCATTCCGGACAGGAACAGGAACGCCACGGCGGCTTGCATTCTCTGCAGCATCAGCGAATCCACCGGTAGGGTAACCATCCGGATCACTTCGTCAACCTCGTAGATCTCCCTCTTTTTCAGTTCCGCCTGTTCGCTGCGCGCCTTCGGGGGTCGGAGGGTTAATACCCAGTTCTGATCGATCTTCTTATAATGGCTGTGATATTCTTCCCGCGCCCAGGTGAAAAAAGCGCGTGCCGTTTTGCAGCAGGAAGCAAAATGTGCAGCACCCACCAAGAGCGATCCATCTGCGTTCTTCAAATTACCCATGTAAGTAGGGAAGGCAGGCCTGATCTTGTAGGCATCCGTAAACCGCTTATCATCAGCCCATTCGAGAAGATGCCTCAGCCTGGACCACATGGATTTGACAGTCCGCTCCTCGCTTTGTTTGATCTCCCTCTGGAATTTCAGGAACGCCTGTATCTCCAGGTAGTTATTGCGGTTGATCATATCGCCCGGCCCATTCTGTGGCTCTGCAGAACCGGTTAACCCTGGTATCACAATTGGGGCACCTTCCGGAAAGGTTTAATACACCACGCTTATTTGCAACGCCTTTTCGCGGGTTCTGGATCTCCACGATCTGGTTGCACTTCAAACAATAAACCTGCCCGGGTGACAGTTCCACTTTGGCCGGCTTTCGATTGTTTGTTATTGCGCAGCTCATTGCCCATTGTGCAAAGAGGTCACCAACGATCCAGATATTTCCCTGAGAATCCTTTTCATACGGGGCGCCTGCCGGTAGGTACGATCGGTAGATCGTGTCCACCGCAACTCCCATTTCCAGGGCAACCTCAGTTGGCTTGTATTTCATGTGAAGCAACTTTAGTAACCGGCGTGCTGCTGATCTTGAGATTCGTACGGATTTACTCCTCATTTTGCACCTTAAATAAAAACTGCGGTCTCAGATAAGACCACAGCCTGAGCTGGTGAGGGAAAATGCACCGGCACATGGTCTCATCTCCTGGAGCATTCCGCCTGTCAACGGATGTGCATGCCCCGTAAATTAGTACTTATATTCTATCGCAAATGGCGCAAAATGTGCCTTAAAAGATGTCAAAAATGTAGCTTTAGACGGCTGAAAATAATTCTCCGTGAGGTCCGTAGGTTCGAGCCCTATCGCGCCCACCTCAAACACCCGCAAGGGTGTTTTTGCTTATTTAGGTTCTCGCCACGCTCTGCGCTCCCTACGGTCGTATCCCGCCCACCTCAAACATCCGCGAGGGTGTTTTTGATTTTGCGGGAAAATTAAGGGTTAGCAATTATGATAAAATCAGTCTTGTTTGTATTAGAGATTTTGAACAAGGAGCAAATGCATGAACAGCCTGGACAAAGCCCGCGTAACCCAATTAAACAACATCCAGAATAAAACCGGTAAAACAATTGAAGAAATCCGGAAAATCATCCTTGAGTCGGGATTGCAAAAACACGCAGAGCTCCGCCAGATGTTCATCGACCGCTTTGGTCTTGGTTTTGGTGACGCCACCATGCTGGTCCATTTTGCCCAGCAAACTGACGGGCAAACCGCAGCCGAAGCCGCCCAGTCATCACCACAGGAGATTTTGGATGGCATTTATGCCGGCACCAAAGCCGGCTTGCGTCCGCTGCATGACGTGGTGATGAGCGAAATTTCCAAACTGGGTGAATTCAGCATCGCGCCCAAGAAGGGTTACCTTAGCCTTCGCCGCAAGCGCCAGTTCGCCATGATCGGTCCCGGCAGCAAGAACAGGCTGGAGATTGGTCTCAATATGAAAGGAATCCCACCCACTGAACGGTTAGTCGAACAGCCTGCAGGTGGGATGTGCCAGTATAAAATCTTCCTCAGTTCAGAAAATGAGATTGACGCTGAGTTAATCGGGTATTTCAAGACCGCATATACTGCCAGTTCCTGAAAAGAACGTAATCATTACCCAAAGACAAATTGATGCTGCTACCTTCCCAAAACACTACCCTGCCACCGAGGATCAAACGTTTCCAGCCAATCGTTTTGGCTGAACGAGTTCTCACTGCGTACCTCAAGACCCAGACCAGGGAGTACCTCACGCTGGAGCCTGCGAACGGAGTCTCTCTTCCAGCACCCATCGCAGGGAAGGATTACACGCTGTATGCGCATGTGCCTTTTTGTGAGAGTCTGTGCCCTTATTGCTCATTCAACCGGTTTCTCTTTGACGCCAATAAGACGCGTGAATACTTCTCTGCCCTGCGGGCAGAAATGCAGTTGACGGCAGATTTAGGGTACAGGTTTAAAACGCTGTATTTCGGCGGCGGCACACCCACCATCCTTTTGGACGAACTTGCCCAAACGATCGACCTAGCAAGAACACTGTTCCCTATAGAGGAAGTCTCCTGCGAGACCAACCCCAATCACCTGACACAGGAAGTGGTCGAGCAACTTAAAGACCGCGTTCAACGTCTCTCCGTTGGGGTACAGAGTTTTGATGACCGCCTGCTGCGTGAAATGAACCGCTACAACAAGTTCGGCTCGGGTGACCACATCCTGGAACGCATCCGTTTTGCCGCGCCTTATTTCGAATCCCTGAATGTGGATATGATCTTCAATTTTCCCAACCAGACCATGGAAAGCCTGCAGAATGACCTGGATAAGATTATCGCCTCTGGAGCGCAACAGGTAACCTTTTACCCACTGATGTCATCTCGTTCCGTGGAAAAATCCATGGCGCAGACTGTGGGCAAATTAACCCACTCCAACGAATGGCGTTTCTTCAACCAGATCAATGATGCCCTTGAGAAAGAATTTACGCAGCTCTCCGCCTGGACCTTTGTGCGCCGCGCTGCCGGCATGATCGATGAATATATCGTGGATAGCGATGAGTATGTCGGTATTGGATCCGGATCCTTCAGCTATCTCAACGGCACGCTCTACGTCAACACATTTTCAGTAAAGCAATACAACCTGGATCTCAGCGCTGGCAGATCGCCTATAAATGCGTACCAGAAGTACGCCAAATTTCCGCAAATGCGCTACTGGTTCCTGATGAATCTATTTGGACTGAAATTCGATCCTACCATTTTTAAATCCCGGTTCAAGCGATCCATTTTCATAAGCCTGCCAATGGAGATGCTTTTTATGAAGGTTTTAGGAGCCTTCAAGGGCAGAACCAGCCAATTATCCCGGGTAGGGCAATATATCTCAGTGGTGCTGATGCGCGAGTTTTTTGCGGGAGTTAATAACGTCCGGGATGTTGCCCGCAAAGCCCTTTCACCTGAAGAGCTGGCGAACGCCTTCCCGGAAACATCGCCGTACGAGAGTCCCGGGTGCAGCACTTCCGTTGGGAAATAATTCCTTTCGTCCAATCGAAAGTTGAGTAAATTGTATGCAGGTTTATGATAAGTTTCTTAATCCCTGAACTCGTGACAGCAGCGCTTCCCTCGGGTAGAATCCATTCAATGAATAATCAATTTTCGAATGCAGGGACTCCTGTCGACCTCAGCCTGGTGAATCACCCGGTGCTAACTACAGAAACTCCCGGCAGAAAGAAAGCCTGGCGTTGGTGGTTTCTCGCCATCCTTGTTTTTCTATTATTTTTTACTCCCATGCGTACTACCGTGTTGATCCTGGGGATCGACCGCCCGCCAGAAGGCACGTGGGCAGGCCGCAGCGACACGATGATCCTGGCATCCATCAGCCCGGTTTTACCTGATGTAAACATACTCTCCATCCCGCGTGATCTGTGGGTGAGCATCCCCGGGCAAGGCGAAAACCGCGTTAACACAGCGCATTATTTTGCGGAATTAAGTGTTCCTGGAACTGGCAAGACTGCAGCAGATGATGTGATCGAAACCAACCTGGGGGTCAAGGTTAGTTACGTCCTGCGCATCAAATTTGAGGGCTTCGTGAAGATCATTGACGCGATGGGCGGAGTGACGGTAAATTTACCGGTGGATATGTCAGGTCTGGCAGCCGGTGAGCATACCCTCGATGGCACCTCAGCGCTGGCTTTTGTACGCGATCGGGCCGGCAGCGACGACTTTTTCCGTCAACAGCGCGGGCAACTGGTGATAATGGCGGCTATCAAGAACATCATGAGCCCGGCAAAGTGGGCGCGTATCCCAGCCGTGCTCACTGCTGTGCTTCAATCTGTGGATACAAATATCCCTTTTTGGGTCTACCCCAGGCTGGTCTATGCCGGGCTTTTTTCCGCTGTAAAAGGATTCGACGCCCGAACCTTTGACCGCGAGATGATCACACCGTGGGCCACCGACGCAGGCGCGCAGGTTCTTCTTCCCAACTGGGACAAGATCAATCCATTATTGTTTGAACTGTTCCGCCAGTAAACCAGTTTTCCGAGATAAGCGAATCTGCCTGGTGATAAGCAGGGCAGTGATCAGAAGTACCAACCCCCCGCCATCAAAAATAATAAATCGCTCCGTGGTGGATGTGATCATTGGATGGCTGCCGGGAAGGCTGAGCAGCAGGATCGTTTCTCCGAACACCCCAATAGCCTGCATGAACACCGCCTCTACCAGGGATATGAAATACTTTGCCGGTTTGACCAGCGCGAAGAGATACGGCACATTCCACATCAGGAATAAAATTCCCATTCCCTGGGTAACCGCGCGCCCGGGTATACCGGAGATTTCAAAACCCGGGGCATACAGGTCAGGGCTTAACATGAAACTGAAGGCTGCGTCGAGGTTGAAAAAGACCACTATACCGATCAAACCCTGGGCAATCCATTCCCTGGCAAGTTTCTTCATAAATCCATTATAGAAGAAATCTCCACAAAACAAACAAGGAGTTCAGATGGTGACCAGTACATCTTGGATATCCAGTTAACACTACCCCCATATATTCGGTAACCGACGCCACCTATTGCGTGTATATCTGTGGATAACTTACTTTGGGGGCTTGAATTTTTGCGAATTATTGCTAAAATATTGTTAACTGGTATGACCTCTTACCAATATTGGTATCCCTCAAAGGAAAACTATGACAACCTGGGAAATCCCTTCCAAACCCACCGAACTGACGGAATCACGCCTGGTCACGGCAATTCTTGACGGAACTTTTCCCGTGAACTCCAATTTACCCCCTGAACGCGACCTGGCTGAAAAATTAGGCGTCACCCGCCCCACCCTGCGCGAAGCACTGCAGCGACTTTCACGCGACGGCTGGATTGAAATTCATCATGGTAAATCCACCAGAATACGGGATTACTGGCACGAAGGCAACCTGCTAATCCTCAACGCTATCGCCCGGCACCAGTCTACCCTTCCCGTGGATTTTGTGCCGAACCTTCTGCAAATTCGCCTGCTCCTGGCACCCGCCTATACTCGCCTGGCCATGCAAAATTCACTCAATGACACCATTCATCTGCTGGAATCATTGCAAAATACTCCGGACACAGCCGAGGATTTCACCCGAGCCGACCTAGATCTTCACCGCCGCCTCACGATCCTTTCAAATAATCCGGTCTTCACATTGATCCTGAACGGTTTTGGCGATCTCTATAAAACCATGGGATTGCTTTATTTCCAACGACAGCAAAACCGCGATCATTCCCGCTCTTTTTACAAAAAGCTGCTTTCAGCGGTTCTTTCCAATGATCTATTCCTGGCCGAAGAAGTGACCCGCAGGGTGATGGAAGACAGTATTTCCCTGTGGACCAAGGTATCGATGAATTCATAATTTGTTTTGGGAGGGGTCTATGTGGGAAAAAGGTTGGCGGGGACAAGCCTGGTCACAACTTGACCAGGAATGGGACATCCTCATCATCGGAGGGGGAATCACCGGTGCCGGTATTTTCCGGAGGGCAGTCGTTGAAGGGTACCGCACCCTGCTAGTTGAAGCGGGTGATTTTGCCAGCGGCACTTCCAGCCGATCCTCCAAACTGGTACACGGCGGTTTCCGCTACCTGCGCAACAAGCAATTCTCCGTCACACGTGAATCCGTGCGCGAACGGGAATGGATGCTGCATGAAGCTAAAAACCTGGTTACCACACTGGGTTTTGTTATGCCCTGCCCTGATGATGTTAAGATTGCTTCCCAATTTGCCATCGGGGTCGTCCTGTATGACCTGCTGGCACCCAAATGGGAACATAAGAGGCTCAACCAGGCAAATCTTGTTAAGAACTGCCCGCTGCTCGATCCGCATGGACTTCACGGCGGGTTTCTTTATTACGATGCTGAGATGGATGATGCCAGGCTTGTCTACCGCATGATCCGTGAGACTGCCATAAAAGGTGGAACTGCTTTGAACTATGCAGCTGCCGGAAAATTGCTCAAAACTTCCGCTGGCAGGGTTTGCGGGGCCGTCGTCCAGGATAAATCCGGCCAGCAACTTCCGGATGCGGAGATCCTCGCCCGCGTTGTTATCAATGCTGCAGGACCGTGGAGTGATGAAGTGCGCGGTCAGATCGGAGCCCCCGCGCGCCTGCGAAAACTTCGCGGCTCTCACCTGATCTTTTCCCGCGAGCGCCTCCCCCTCAAGCATGCGGTCACGCTCCTGCACCCGCGCGATCACCGCGCCATGTTTGCCATCCCATGGGAAGGTGTGTCGCTCATCGGTACCACCGACCTCGACCACAATTATTCAGTGACTGGCGGAGAGCCTTTTACAACGTCAGAGGAGATCGAGTATATTCTCGAGGCTGGAAACGCCACCTTCCCTTCCACTGCATTAAGACATGAAGATGTAATCTCCAGTTTTTCAGGGCTGCGACCGGTGATCAATACCGGCAACCCCGACCCTTCCAGGGAATCCCGCGCGCATGTGGTATGGGATGAGGACGGCATGATCACCATTACCGGTGGAAAACTGACCACCTTCCGCATCATGGCTGAAGAAGCGCTCGCTGCAGCATCGAAGTACCTGCCAAATCCGACCGATATCACCAAAAAAATCCGCTATTTTGATAAACTCGCTGATCTTAAGGCAGGCGGAATAGTATTAACCAGCGAATTGGCCTACCTGATGGGCAGGTACGGTGACGAAACCAGCCAGGTTTTGGCTTGCGCAAAAAACGGCGAAAACCAGCCAATATCCCCCCTGCCAAATCTCTGGTCTGAAATCCGCTGGGGAGCCAGGACGGGCGCGGTTGAACATTTGGATGATCTCCTGCTACGGCGTGTTCGCCTTGGAATGCAGCTGGCAGATGGCGGTGCAGACACCATCGAAAAGGTGCGGGGAATTGCCCAGGTGGAGCTTGGCTGGAGTGATCCGAAATGGGAAATCGAATTAGCCCGATATTATGCCATTTATGCGGCTGCATACTCATCCGCCCCTGTAGGGTTTTAGGAGCAACGAGGAGAACCCATGTCAAAACAAAAATTCGTTCCCAATTGGTTTGACCAACCCACCCCGGATGGCACTTACCGCTCACTCTATAAATGGGGTGACCCGGCGGGGTTCAAGCACCCCAACAGCGGCCTCGTCCGCTTGATCATGGAAACCTTTGGCGTCACCCAGGAAGACCTTAAAAAGCCGATCAACCTTGGACTTGAAAAGATCGAGGGAGAGAGATCGATTTCGCTTTCAAAGGCGCAGCTTGCATTTTTCGCCAGCCTGTGCGGTGAAGAAAACGTGAAGACCGACCTTTACAGCCGGGTTGCGCACTCCTACGGCGGGGCGATGATCGATGCCTTGCGTTTGCGGAATAAGATCATTGAGAACATCCCGGACGCGGTCGTCTGCCCCAGGAATCAGGATGAAATTGAAAAACTGGTGGCATATTGCAATGAGGAACGCATCCCGGTTTATATCTATGGAGCCGGATCCTCGGTAACCCGCGGGCTGGAAGCGGTGAAAAATGGCATTTCCATTGATATGAGCATGCACATGAACAAAGTGGTTCAATTTAATGAAATTGACCAGACAATTACGGTGCAGGCCGGGATGACCGGACCTCAACTTGAGGAGCTCCTCAACCATGCCCCTGAAAAATTAAGCGCCAATCGCCAGTACACCTGCGGACATTTCCCGCAGTCTTTTGAGTATTCCAGCGTGGGCGGATGGGTGGTTACGCGCGGAGCTGGACAGAATTCCACTTATTACGGGAAGATCGAGGACATCGTCGTTGCCCAGGAGTATGTCACCCCGGTGGGAATTTTAAAAACACAGGAACATCCGCGCTGCGCCGTTGGACCGGATTTCGACCAGGTGATGATGGGAAGCGAAGGCGCATTTGGTGTGCTGGTAAACGTGACGCTGCGAATCTTCCGCTGGTTGCCTGAAAATCGCAAGCGCTTCAGTTACATGTTCAAGGATTGGCGGTCAGCCCGCGAGGCTTGCCGCGAGGTGATGCAGGCAGAATTCGGTTATCCTTCTGTTTTCCGGCTTTCCGATCCTGAAGAAACAGATGTAGCTATGAAGCTTTACCACATCGAGGGCACCCCGGCAGACACCTTGCTGAAAACCCTCGGCTACAAACCCATGCAAAAATGCCTGTTGCTGGGGCATACGGATGGCGAGCGCGCCTTTTCAGCCAACGTAAACCGCAAGATCAGGCAGATTTGCGCCAGGCATGGCGCTTTTAACCTCAGTTTTGCCCAGGTGACCAGGAGTTGGGAAAAGGGGAGATTCCGTGACCCATATATGCGCGAAGACCTGGAAGACTTTGGCATCCTCATAGATACACTCGAGTGCGCAGTCACCTGGTCACAGATGGAAGAAGTCCATCGCACCGTGCGGGAGTTCATCAAAGCCCGGCCGCAAACAGTGTGCATGACGCATGTTTCTCACGTATACCCGCAGGGGGGAAACCTGTATTTCATTTTTATCGCAAAAATGCATACAATAAAGGAGTACCTCGATCTTCAGTACGGCATCCTGGAACGGATTCAGCAAAGTGGAGCAGCACTCAGTCACCATCATGGTGTGGGTAAGCAGTCTTCACCCTGGCTCGAAGAGCAGATCGGGAAAGCCCAGATGGACGTTATCAGGACATTGAAAAACCATTTTGATCCCCTCAAAATCATGAATCCGGGCGGGACACTTGGATTGGACATGAACCGGGAGCAAGCTGAGAAACGCTGGAGTAAAGACCTGGAGGCGTAATGGCAGCAGAGCAGTTACTCGCAATTGATAATGGTACCCAGTCTGTGCGTGCGATCATTTTTGACCTGCGCGGCAACCTGATTGCCAAGTCGAGGGTGCCGATCGAACCCTACTTTTCCACCGCACCGGGTTTGGCAGAACAGCGTCCAGAGGTTTTTTGGACGGCCGTCTGCCAGGCTTGCCAGGCGTTGTGGCTAAAACCGGAAGTGCATAAAGAAAATATTGCCGGGGTGGCAGTAACCACGCAGCGCTCAACCATAATCAATCTGGATAAAGAGGGCAAGCCTCTTCGTCCTGCCATTCATTGGCTGGATCAGCGCCGCACCCCGGGGCTTAAACCCGTTGGAGGAATTTGGGGATTATTGTTCAAACTTGCCGGGATGACCGAGACCGTGGCTTACCTGCAGGCAGAAGCAGAATCCAACTGGCTGCAGAAAAATGAGCCGGAGATCTGGCAAAAAACTGACAAGTATATTCAACTTTCGGGTTATTTAACCTACAGGCTGACGGGACGGATAGCGGATTCGGTCGGCTGCCAGGTGGCTTACATCCCCTTTGATTACAAAAAACAGGATTGGGCAGGGAAATTCGATTGGAAATGGCAGGCAGTTCCAGTCAACAAGGAAATGCTTCCTGAACTGGTGCAGCCGGCTGATCAGATTGGTGTGATCACGAAGGAAGCTGCTGAAGCCACGGGTATCCCGGAAGGACTCCCTCTCATTGCTGCCGCAGCCGACAAAGCCTGCGAAGTGATCGGCGCTGGATGTGTTGACCCTTCGATCGCCTGCCTGTCCTACGGCACTACAGCCACCATTAATACCACCCATACGAAATACGTGGAGGTCATCCCTCTCATTCCCCCATATCCATCAGCGGTTCCCGGTGCCTATTCAATGGAAATCCAGATTTACCGGGGCTACTGGATGGTGAGCTGGTTCAAGCGCGAATTTGGCTTGTCTGAAGAACGCCTGGCGCAACAAAGGGGAATTGAACCCGAGGAATTGTTTGACGATCTCGTGAACTCCGTTCCAGCTGGTTCAATGGGGTTAACCCTTCAGCCCTACTGGTCGCCCGGGCTTAAAGTTCCCGGTCCCGAAGCCAAGGGAGCAGTAATCGGGTTCGGCGATATCCACACACGCGCGCACCTCTACCGTTCCATCCTTGAAGGTTTGGCATTTGGGCTGCGTGAAGGGGCAGAACGCACCAGCAAACGCAGTCACATCCCCATCACCGCCATACGCGTTTCAGGCGGCGGTTCCCAAAGCAAGGCAGCCGTGCAGCTCACCGCGGATATCTTTGGGTTGCCTACGTCCATTCCCCACGTCTATGAAACCAGTGCCTTAGGCGCAGCAATGGATGCCGCAGTAGGATTAAAACTCCATCCGGATTTCGAAACCGCAGTCAAAGAAATGACCCATATCGGGCAAACCTTTGACCCAATACCTGCGAACGTCCGTCTTTATGATGAACTCTACAAAAGAGTCTATAGCAAGATGTATGCGCGGCTGAAACCGCTATATGATGAAATCAGGGATATTACCGGTTATCCACCAAAAGACTGATTTCTGATGACATTCAAGTTATTCACCGCGCAGGCTTGCCCGGTGAATAACTTTTATTAGATTAGAATTATCACCGCGGGTATTTCCAATCAGGTCCCAGGTACATTATTATTAAACGGAATGAGGTTCTATGAACAATAAAATCCGTATTGCAGGTTTAATTCTCCTCCTAGTTGTTATTGCTGTCGGAGCTTATTTTTGGGCAACCGGATCGATCAGCTCCGCTTACGCCTACCGGTCGCTGTTGAAAGATAACCCGCCGCAGCCGGGAGCTCCTCTCGGGGATCCCGCTACCAATCGTGTGGTAATTGTTCTCATTGATGGATTGCGGTATGACACTTCATTAAATATTGACTTAATGCCGTTCTTGGGTGAGTTAAGGAAACATGGGTCATCGGCATTGATGCACAGCCAGGCACCTTCCTTTTCTGAGTCCGGGTATTCCACCATCCTTACCGGCGCGTGGCCGGAGATCAACGATGGTCCAGCGCTCAACCTTGATTATGAGGAAATCCCCACCTTTACGCAAGACAATCTTTACACAGCAGTTCACCAGGCGGGAATGAAAACCGCCATATCAGGGTATTACTGGTTTGAAAAACTGATCCCGCAATCTGATGTTGACTTCAGTTACTACACACCTGGTGAAGATGCGGCTGCTGATAATGATGTAGTTACAGCAGCGATCCCTTACCTGCAGAATACCCAAAACCGACTCGTGTTGGTGCATATAGACCAGGTGGATTACGCGGGACATCACCTTGGTGGAGCGCAGTCCGATGGGTGGAATACCGCTGCCAAAACTGCGGATAATCTGCTCATGCAAGTCGTCAACGAGATCGACCTCGAGACTGACACGGTAATTGTGATGAGCGATCATGGGCACATTGACGCAGGTGGGCACGGCGGTCAGGATGCGGTGGTTCTAATGGAGCCGTTTGTTATTGCCGGTATGGGGGCGAAGATTGGGGTTCAAACTGACATCAACATGGTGGATGTTGCGCCAACGATCGCTGCACTTCTCGGCGTAAGACTCCCTGCCAGTGCGCAGGGGAAGGTAAGGACCGACCTTGTTTCACTCTCCCCACCGGTGTTGGAATCGCTATCCGGATTAACAGAAATACAACAGACTAACCTTACAAACGCTTATGCAACCGCAATCGGGAAACCCATCGCACCTGGTGATCTCAACTTTGGCGATGATGTGGACGACTATCAAAAAGTGATCAGCTCGCTGAGGAATTCAAAATTACTGAAAGAGCGCATCTTAAGAGCCGTTCCGGCAGCAGTTCTCCTGGCGGTTGGCATAGCCCTATTGTGGCGTAAACGCAGGGATGGAGCGTTCGGGTGGTTGCTGGGGGCTCTGGTGTGTGCGGTCCTCTTCAACTTCCGATATGCGGTCTTGAGCCAAAATACGTATTCACTGAGTTCGATTAAAGGTGAAACGGAACTCATCGTCTACACCGCTGTTACCGCCGTGTGCGCTTACCTGATTGCGTACCTGGTGAACATGCTCATCAACAAAGTGCTCAATAAGAAACCAGTCAATGCTGCGTTTAATACTTTTGGCCTTGGATATACAACAATTTTTGTCCTGGCGCTTCCCGTGATTCTCAGTTTTGTGCTCAATGGGGTGCTGATTACCTGGACACTGCCGGATTACCTGACCAGTTACCTTTCGCTGATCGCCTTGATCCAGATCCTCCTCATAAGTGCTGCAACCATCCTCTTCTCTGGAATATCGGCTTTATTAACAATCCGCAACAAGGAGTGAGCATGATTTCCATCAACGGTCCGTGGTTTACAGACAATAACGGCAGGGTTGTTTTTCTGCGCGGGGTTAACCTGGGCGGCAGTACCAAGATCCCTACTCGACCTGATGGTTCCACCTACCGCTCCGAAGGATTTTCCGATCACCGCAATGTCAGTTTCGTCAATCGACCTTTCCCCCTGGACCGGGCGGATGAACACTATCGCAGGCTGCGCTCCTGGGGATTCAACTGCCTGCGTTTTCTCATCACCTGGGAAGCAGTTGAACACGCCGGACCAGGGATTTACGATGAGGAATACCTGGATTACCTGTACCAGGTGGTCAAAAAAGCTGGTGAGCACGGCTTCTACGTGTTCATCGATCCTCACCAGGATGTTTGGTCAAGGTTTAGCGGCGGCGATGGCGCGCCAGGCTGGACATTGGAAAAAGTTGGTTTTGATTTCACCAAATTTCAAGCAACCGCTGCAGCGCTTGTTCATCAGACCCACGGTGATCCCTTCCCGCGTATGTTATGGCCGACCAATGCCTACAAACTGGCTGCCGGCACCATGTTCACCCTCTTCTTTGCCGGCAATGACTTTGCTCCCAGGACAAAAATCGAAGGAATCCCGGCGCAGGATTTCCTGCAGCAGCATTTCCTTGGCGCAATCAGAAAAGTCGCCGGGAAATTACGTGACCTGGATTGCGTGATCGGTTTCGACAGTTTGAATGAACCTCAACGGGGTTATGTTGAGGTGAAGGATTTAAGGACCTTGTATGGCGAGATGGATTTCGGATACTGCCCGACTCCATGGCAGTCCATGACACTCGGTTCAGGTTTCTCCCATGCCATAACTCACCGTGAACGAACTTTACTCGGAGTCCGTAAGGGAAAGAAAAAAGTGTTCAATCCAAATGGCGTGTCAGCGTGGCTGCCGGGTCAACAGTGTGTTTGGCAGCAAAACGGTGTGTGGGAACTGGATGAGCACGGGAACCCCGAACTAAAAAAACCTGACTATTTTTCTTCTATTAATGGGAAGGAAGTCAATTTCGTGCAGGATTACCTGACTCCTTTCCTGAAGAAGATGATCGATACCGTTCATACTGTAAATGATAAATGGATCGTCTTCATCGAAAGTGAGGTCCAACAATTACCACCTGATTGGAATGACATTGATCCTGGAAACATTGCTTTTGCTCCCCACTGGTATGATGGCGTGCTGCTTTTCATGAAAAGGTTTTTCTCATTCATTGGATATGACATCCTTCAGCAGCGTGTCATTCTCGGACAGCAAAAAGTGATCGATTCATTCCGTGCTCAACTGGGGCAGATGAAGGCTTTATCCAGGGAACGGTTGGGGAATATTCCGGTCCTCATCGGTGAGATCGGAATCCCGTATGATATGCATGAAAAGCAAGCTTTCATGACTAATGATTTTTCTGCACAGGTAAAATCAATGGATCGCTGCATGCGAGCCCTGGAGGATAACCTGTTGAGCTTTACATTGTGGAACTACACCGCGGACAATACCAATGCAAGAGGTGATCGCTGGAATGATGAGGACCTCTCCATTTTTAGTGAAGACCAGCGTAAAAACTCGGAAGATATCAATTCCGGCGGCAGAGCCCTGGACGCTGTCGTTCGACCCGCTCCCATCGCGGTGGCTGGCATACCCATCAAGTGTCAATTTAATCTTAAAACCAAAGAGTTCGTTTTTGAATTTGAACAAGCCCCGCAGGTAATTACAACCAGCACTTTTTACTGTCCAAAATTTCAATATCCAAACGGTCCAGAAATCGAAATTTCCGATGGAAGCACAGCGATAAATGATGCTGAACAAGTGGTGTCCTACACACCGGGAACAAATAAAGAACATTGGATTCGATTTAAGGCAAGAAAGGACTAAGATATTCTCACTGAATCCTGTAGAATAGATTCATATCATTATTGGAGGTAATTCAATGTCTCATTTACCGATTGACCACAGCGATGTTCCCATCCGGCTATTCAAATCAAATTTCATGGAATTCTTCTCGCACATCAGCCCAATCACGGTCACGGTTATCTGGCTGCCTGTGGCAATTTACTTCCTGGTCAGCGCGATTCTGAAAGCCGCTCAAGGAGTCTTCCCGTTCTACATCCCTGCTGGATTTGTGCTGGGACTATTTTTATGGACGCTGGCAGAGTACACGCTCCACCGTTTTGTATTTCACTTCCCTGCCAAAGGCGAAAAAGCCGAACGCTTCATTTTTCTTTTTCATGGCATTCATCACGCACAACCGCAGTGCAAGACCCGCCTGGTTATGCCACCAATTGTCAGCATCCCACTGGCTGCCCTCTTTTATGGTATTTTCTACCTCATATTTTCAGTTCTACTCCAGACACCTCAATGGATCGCGCCGGTGTTCTCCGCTTTCATTTTCGGGTACCTGGTTTATGACCTGACGCATTATGCCACCCATCACTTCCCGATGCGCAGCGGGTATGCCAAGTTCATCAAGCGCTACCACATGCAGCATCACTATAAAACTCCCAACAAGCGCTTCGGCGTCAGCTCACCGATATGGGATCTTGTCTTTAATACTAAACCTGAATAATGGTTCTGGTCTACAGTCTGTTAGGACTCACAATCGTTATATGCCTTTCCCTGGCGATATCGACCGTCATCACGCGCCGGCACCCACTGGCGGTTATCTCTTCTCCCAGGGAGTACGGAATTTCTGTTGAAGATGTCCAATTTACGACGAGGGACAACCTGCGGTTGCATGGTTGGTGGATGCCGTCAGCAACTTCCTCACGCACGATCATCTTTTTGCACGGCTTCAATGGCAGCATGGATCCGGATCTGAAATACGCGTCACATTTTATCAGGGCTGGTTTCAACATCCTCATGTTCGATTTCCGCAACCACGGCCGCAGCGAGGGAAAACTCACCAGCCTGGGGGTTGTTGAAGTACTGGATGCTGAGGCAGCCATCCGATACGCCCGTCTAAGAGGCAGCGAAAAGATTGGCTTGCTAGGGTTTTCGATGGGTGGCAGGGTTGCTCTGCTTACTGCTGCCAGGGATAAGACCATCGCAGCGATAGTGTCTGACGGCGGACCAGCCAGGTTTTCCACCGCCATTGTCGAAGGATTGAAAAATAAGGGCATCCCCTGGGGATTCCGCCAGGTGTTCGCTGTGATGATCCAATCGGGTGCTTCGATGCGAACCGGGAAAAACCTCTTCAGCAATGACCCCGTCAGGATCAAGCCCGGGCAATTGGCAGTTCCAACCTTTCTTATCCATGGTGAGCGCGATCGATTCACAACAAAAAGAGACCTGCTGAAAATGATCAGTAACGTCGGAGCTCACGCCGACATGTGGGCGGTGCCTGGGGTCGGTCACCGTGAAACCGACCAACCGGATCTCGAAACCTATCTCAATAAAATCACCGCATTTTTCAATACTTGGATGTAACTTCTAAACCAATGGAGGAACAATGAAAAAAGTAAGCGGCTGGTACCTGTTTGTTTTGAACGCCTATTGGATCGGGTTATCTTTCATGTGGAACAGCCTGCATGTCACCATCCTGCCAGCGGTACTGCTGAATTACGTTCCCGAAACGCAAAAAAATACCTGGCTGGGGTTGCTGACGTTTTTCGGCTTGATCCTGGCGATGATCATCCAACCGCTTTCTGGTGCGTTGAGTGACCGCTGGTCCTCCAAACTGGGTAAGCGCCGCCCCTTTGCGATTTTTGGAACCGCGGGTGACCTGGTTTTCCTTCTCATACTCGGGTTTATCGGCGGTATCCCCGCCCTTTTTATCGGATACATTGGATTGCAGATTTCATCCAATGTGGCTCATGGACCGATGCAGGGCTGGTTGCCGGATGAAGTGCCGGCAGAACAATTGGGAATCGCCAGCGGCATAAAGACTAGCCTGGATATGGCAGGAATCATCCTGTCCTCCCTCCTCATGGGTTTCCTCATCACGGCCGAAAATGCCGATCCGACTCTCTCCATCCTGGTGATTATCGGTTTTTTAGTCGTGTTTGCCTCCATCACCTTGATCTTTGGACGCGAGCATCCTGGACTTGTAACCCAGCAGCCCAAACCAAATTGGGGAGGATTATGGAAACAGGTTTTTAATTTCAAGATCGGTGGAGACAAACAATACTGGCAGTTGATTTTCAGCCGTTTTTTATACCTGGTTGGCATCTATGGATTCCAATCATTCGCCCAGTATTACATCCGTGACAAATTCAGCGACCAGGACCCGATTATGTTTACCCAGTTCGTAATGGGAGCTTTCGTTATTGTTTTGATCATCTTCTCCCTCATCTCCGGCTTCAAGAGCGACAAAGGCGGCCGTAAACGCTGGCAGATCTATTCGTCCATTATCGGCGCTATCGGTGCCGTCCTGCTCATCTTTGCCAAGACCCCGGTTCAATTGATCCTCTTTGGCAGCATCATGGGTGTGGGCCTGGGAATCTTCCTGAGTGTTAACTGGGCACTTGCCAACCAGATGGCTCCCCAGGGTGATTTTGGTAAATACGTTGGGCTCACCAACCTGGCAACCGCCGGCTCTGCAGCAGTTGCACGTTTGGAAGGTCCCATGATCGATTTCTTCAACAACCAAGCGCCCGGTGAGTGGTGGGGGTGGACGGTGTTGTTTGCAGTATCCGCCTTACTGATGCTGGCATCCGCAGCAGTTATCCTGAAACTGCAGGAACCCGGCAAAGAACACCCTGTTGCCGCGGGCTAATAACAGTGACTCACATCTAAAGCGCTTATAATCAAATCATGCTACTAGATGATCTGCTGGCGGGTGTATCCCCTGAACTGCGCGAGATTTTCTTTGCCTTGAGAGACCTTGTTAAGCAGAAAATCCCTGCTGCCTCTGAAGAGATTGATATCCCTGCCAGGATGACTGCGTATTCCCTGTTTCCCGGATACGCCGGGACTGTGTTCACTTTGATGATCGCGCAGAAGTGGATCACCCTGGGAATCTACCAGGGAGTAAAACTTTGTGACCCGGAGCACCTTCTTTCAGGCAGCGGTAAAGTACACGGATCGATCCGATTTACCGATTTGGCACAAGTGAATTCTGCTTCACTGGCTGCTCTCCTTGGTGAGGCGGTAACAGCTGCCAATGTTCGATTGCAAGGAAAAGGAAATTCCAATGTCTGAAAAAACCATACCCGAAAAATTACAGGTAAAACCTGGCCGCATTTTTAAAGTAATTGGTCAACCTCCGGAGGTAGCAGATCTGTTGGCTGACTTACCGGCTTATGCAAAATTCGCTGGTGAAAAAGAACCAGCGGATGTGCTCCTCGTTTTCATCAAAAACCTGGCAGAACTTGCAGGGTTACTCCCATTGAGTGCTGAGTTATTAAAACCCGGCGGGATCGCCTGGCTGGCTTACCCCAAGAAGACATCCCAGGTTAATACTGATCTGAACCGCGATATCATCTGGGCGTACCTTCGCACCGTTGGATGGACAGGCGTCTCGATGATCTCCATAGATGACACCTGGTCAGGATTCAGGTTAAGGCAGGAATGAGAGATCGTTTCATCTCTTCTCCGCGGGGAAATATTGCCACCCCTGTATTCCTTCCGGACGCCACTTTTGGTGTGGTGCGTTCGGTGGATTCAGCCGATCTGCGCGGGGTGGGTATTGACGCTGTGGTCATGAACACTTTTCACCTGATGCAGCGCCCGGGTTCCGCAATCATCCAATCCCTGGGAGGTCTTCACCACATGACTGCCTGGGATGGTCTGATCGTCACCGATTCAGGCGGATTCCAGGCTTATTCGCTGATCCGCCAGAATCCCAAATTCGGATCCATCACCGACAAGGGCATCCAGTTCCAACCTGAGAGCGGCACGCGTAAATACCAGCTCACACCTCAAAAGACGATCCAATTGCAAATGGGCTACGGTTCGGACGTGGTCATTTGTTTGGACGATTGTACCCATGTGGATGAGGATTATGATGAACAACGTGCCTCAGTCGAGCGCACCATCCGCTGGGCGAAACTGTGTAAACAGGAATTCACCCGCCAGGTGGAACAGAAAAAGTGGATAGACTCCATGCCTCCGCGGATATTTGCGGTGGTGCAAGGTGGAGGTTATCAAGACTTGCGGAAAAAATGCGCGGACGCTTTACTGGAAATCGGGTTTGACGGCTTCGGTTTTGGAGGATGGCCGTTGGATAAGGAGAATCACCTCCTTGAGGAAATCATTGGCTATACACGTGAAGTGATTCCAGAAGAGTTCCCGATGCATGCACTCGGAGTGGGTCACCCGGAGAATGTGCTCGCCTGCCACAAACTCGGTTACGACATATTTGACAGCGCCATGCCCACGCGGGATGCGCGCCACGGCCGTTTGTTCATCTTTAAGAAATCTCCGCAGAGTGCGGATCAGGGGCTAACGGGTGATTGGTTTGGTTATAAATACATCAACGATGAAGTGCACATCCGGGCTGACCTTCCGATCAGTGAATACTGTGATTGTCCCTGTTGCAGTCAATACCCGGTCGGGTACCTGCATCACCTCTTCAAGCAGGGGGATACGCTTTTCATGCGCCTGGCAACTCTGCATAACCTGCGTTTTATGGCGTTATTATGCGAGCGCATCCAGAAAAAGGCCGGTTGATGCAATTCACGGAAGAACTGCTAACCACGCTGGTGAAAGAGGTAATCAGGTCACCCAAGTATGCCTCCGTGTCTGTAGACCTGGTGAGGGAAATCGGTTCCAGGGAATTGGCAAAAAATAAGAATATCAAAGAAGCAATTAAAGCTACACGCAATAAGATTCACCAGGTGGGCTCCGCCTACCAGGAAACGCCCATACCATACGAGAGCTGGCTAAAAGAGTTATCGAATCTTCCGCAAAATATCCAGGATCCTGAAACGATCAACTTCATTCGTGCCTGCCTGCCTCTACACGCTTCCACCAAAGAACGGCTGCCTTTTATCGAGACTTTCTTTCAGCAGACCCTTGCTCCCATCCTGCCGGTGGAATCGATCCTCGACCTGGCATGCGGGTTGACTCCCCTGTGCCTGCCATGGATGACGACAGCTGCCAATCTTCATTACACCGGGGTGGATATCTATGAAAATATGATCCATTTCCTCAGTCAGTTTTACGATCATATCCATATTAAACATTCATTTTCAGTGATGAACATTCTTCAGCAAATCCCGCGCGAAAAAGTTCACCTTGCGCTCGTCCTTAAAACCATCCCCTGCCTGGAACAGGTGGACAAATCCATTAGCACCCGGTTATTGGAATCCCTTAATGCTGAAAATATCCTGGTTTCCTTCCCTTCCCGCGGACTGGGGGGGAGATCAAAAGGAATGGCTGAGAATTATGAAGCACATTTTTACCAGCTGATCGCAGGAAAAAACTGGCAGGTGACAAAAACTGAATTCAGCAATGAAATCGCGTTCTTAATCCGGAAGTAGCCCCATGACCCCTGATAAAAGACCTTCTCGAGACAATGCAAAACCAAAACCAGAAAAAGCTGACGTGCTCGTACGGAAAATTCTGGCATCGCATAAATACCAGGCGCTCGCCATTCCCGAGGATACGGTTGTAGATCTCATCAACAGGAATACGACCCCCGGGATCAAGGAGCGCGAGCTGGAGAAAACCGTACGCCAGAAATTGCACAATATCATCGCCCCTTACCTGGAGGAACTCGATTACCGGTCCGCAACGATCGAGCTCGCAAAAATTCGAAAGAACGGTGACCAATCCCTCCAGGAATATTGCTTAAAGATTCTTAATGCGCATGCGTCCACCCGAGAACGCATCCCGATCATGAGTGAGTTTTACACCCAAATTTTTGAGCATACAGGCATCCCCGGCAGTATCCTGGACCTGGCTTGCGGGTTGAATCCTTTTGCCCTTCCCTGGATGAATCTGCCGACTGAGACTACATACCACGCTTACGACCTGCATAAACCGCGCATAGATCTGATCAACGCTTTCTTCCAGGTTGCCGGCAGACCGCCGTTGGCTGAGAAAAGGGATATCCTGGTAAAACCGCCTGAATTAAGGGCAGATGTGGTCTTCTTTTTCAAAGAGGCGCACCGCTTTGAACAGCGCCAGCACGGGAGTAATCGCGCCTTCTGGCAGGCATTGAAGGCAAAAACGATTGTGGTTTCATTACCCTCCAGCAATCTCACCGGCACGCACTCCATGCTGGAGGGGCAGCGCATCCTTGTTGAACGGGCAATAAGCGGGTTAGGTTGGAAAGTGACAGAGATTTTAGTAGGGAATGAAATCATTTTCTGCATCGACAAGGTATTATGAAACGAAAAACGAAAGCGACTTCACAACCGATCGATAAAGGTACCCTGGTTAGCGAACAACTGGTGCGCTTCCAGCCTCTTCTTTCCCCGGATGAATTTGAGCAATTGAAAATCACTCTCGACCAGCCCCTGGCTCCCGCAATTCGAGTGAACCCGCTAAAAGCCAGGGAAGACCTGGTGACCACGCTTGAGCGCAGCTACGGCTGGCAGTGTACCCCGGTTGAATTCTGCAAGGCTGGATTCCGCGTGGACACAAAAGAGGGTCCTGCGCTCAGCAATACAATTGAATACAAAAATGGGCTGTACTACATTCAGGATGCCTCCTCCATGCTGCCGGTGGAATTGTTCAGCCTGGAGAATCCCGAGGAAACCGTGACTCTGGATATGGCAGCATCACCGGGGGGCAAGACTACCCATCTCGTCAGCCGTATGCTGGATGAGGGATTGATCCTCGCCAACGATTCCAGCCAGGGGCGCATCCAGGCGTTGCGTATTGTGCTGCAGCATTGGGGAGCAGAAAATACCGCCATCACCCGCTTTCCCGGTGAATCCTTCGGTGCCTGGTTTCCGGAAGTATTTGACCTGGTGTTATTAGACGCCCCGTGCAGTATGCAGGGATTGCGTACCACGGAGAGCCATCCTGCGCGTCCAATCACCGCGAAAGAAAGCCGCCAATTGGCAAAACGCCAGGTGGCACTGCTCACCAGTGCGCTGCAGGCGGTCAGAGTGGGCGGCGAGGTGGTTTACTCAACCTGTACGCTGGCTCCAGAAGAGGATGAAGAAGTCGTCGAGACGATAATGAAGTCTTTTGGGATTTCTGTGACTCTACAAAACGCGCAGAAATTCCTGCCGGAACCTGCCCCGGGGATCAATTCTATTTTTGAAAACTCCTCCCCGGGTGGTATGGAAAATACCATCCGTTTATGGCCGCACCGTTACAACACTGCGGGTTTTTTTGCCTGCCTTTTTTCCAAGAACGATGTGTTTGAAACCAGGATAAGAAACGCCCCGAGCCACTCCATGGAAAAGGCTGGGTTTATTGAATTGCCATGGAAAGAGCAGAAATCATTTGCGCTGGAATTCGAAGGTGTTTTGGGTTTCCCCTTATGGGACTATCTCTCCACTCACCTGCGTACGCTGATCCGTAGAGATGAAAAGGTATTCATCTTCCCGCGTATGCTGCTGGAGCGTTTTGCAGATTTGCCGGTTCAATCCGCGGGGCTGCAACTTTGCCAGGTAACACCGGAAGGCATCATCCCCACAGTTGATTGGGCTGCGCGCTTTGGTCTGCAGTGTAAAAATGTTGCCATTGCGTTGGAAGATAACCTAATAGTAGACTGGTTGAAAGGGAATGACCTCAAAAGCTTCCCCGGAATAGGAAAACTGGTCTCCCCGATCAGGATGGTATCTGATCAAAAAAGTCGTTTCATTGGGCGCGGAAAATTGGTCAGCGGTATTTTAAAGAATCTGGACTACAACCGTTACACGTAGAACTCACCCCAGCTCATACAAAACCAACCCGGCGGCGATCATGGCGGCGGTCTCGACGCGCAGAATGCGTTTCCCGAGGCTGACGCTGATGTATCCAGCTCCTGTCCCCGCTGTAGCCTCCTCACGTGTGAATCCCCCCTCCGGACCGATCACCAGGTTGATCTCTTTATTTCTTACTGTCTTTAGGATGGTCTTTAATTCGTTATCGTCTTCTTCTTCCCAAAAAAACAATCCTGTAGTTTGCTCCCCCAACGGTCGTTTCACAAATTCAAGGAATGAAAGTGTCTGGAATAATTGTGGAAGCCTTCCCCTGTGGCTTTGCTCGGCGGCTTCCTGGATAATCTTCTGCCAGCGGACATATTTCCCTTCCACCTCGCTGGCACGCTGTACCAGACTTCGAGTGGTGATTAATGGTGTGAAGCTCACCACGCCGATCTCTGTACATTTTTGCAGCATCCACTCAAAGCGTTCGCGCTGGGTCAGTGCCAGGAACATGTGAACATGCGTTCGCGGCTCAATGCCGGATGGTTTCTTGTTGACTATTTTCCCTACCACGGAATCAGGACTGACTTTCTCAAGGTTCAAGGTGTATTCTTCGCCAGATCCATCCAGTACGATAATTTGGCTGCCAACTTCAAGACGCAGCACCCTGGCGATCTGGCGGGAGACCTCCTGCGGCAATGTGACTTCAGCCTGTATTAATAATTGTGATTGTATGAAGAATCGATGCATGTTTGAATCCTTTAAGGTAATTCGATTATACTAGGAACAATCTTGAGAAAGGTTGCCGCACTTGAACACTTCTGTAAAACCCCGCATTTATCGTTATTTTGACCTGGTCATGGCGGCTTTTGTGACCGTCTTAATTGTGAGCAATATTGCCTCTTCTGCCAAGATCGTCGACTGGGGAGTATCCATTATTAACATTCCCCTCGCATTTGACGCCGGCACCATCCTTTTTCCCATCAGTTACATTTTTGGAGACATCCTCACCGAGGTTTATGGCTTTCGCCGTTCCCGCCGCGTCATCTGGACGGGTTTTGCCTGCCTGGCGTTGACCTCTTTTGTACTCTGGCTTGTGCGTATCATGCCTGGTGAAGCCAACTGGGAAGCAATGACGGGGCAAACCGCCTACAATAATATTCTTGGGGGTATCAGCACAGGCGGTATCGTCCTGGCGAGCCTTGTCGCCTACCTGGTGGGAGAATTTGCCAACTCTGTAGTATTAGCAAAACTTAAAGTGGCAACAAAGGGGCGATTCCTGTGGCTGCGTACCATCGGCAGCACGCTGATCGGTGAAGCCCTGGATTCGATCATTTTTATCACCATTGCCACCATTGCCGGTGTTTTCCCCTGGGAAATCTACCTTACTTTGGTAATAACCAACTACATCTTCAAGACATTCATTGAGATGGTCATGACTCCCCTAACTTACTGGGTGGTTGCAAAACTAAAACACGCTGAAAATGAGGATTTTTACGACAAAGACACCCGCTTTAATATCATCTCCGGGTAAGTCAATCTTCTTCAGGCCAGGCAACCCCTGCCCCGCCAATCACCACGGAATACTCTCCCTTCAAGTTCGCCTGGCTGGTTTGTTCAATTAATTCCGTAAGAGTGCCGCGTAGGATTGTCTCAAATTTCTTGGTGAGGTCATTGGCAATAACCGCAGGTCTGTCGCCAAATGTCAAAAGTGCATCTTCCAAAAAAGGCACCAGCCTGTATGGGCTCTCATAAAAGATCAAAGTATGGGGAGAATCCTTATCAATCTCCAGCCATCTGCGCCGCGGCCCACCTTTGCGGGGGGGGAAGCCGCGAAAAGTAAAACTGTGCACCGGCAGCCCCGACAGGACCAGCGCCATGATCAGCGCAGTTGGTCCGGGGATGGCTGTAAGCTCGATTCCTTGTTGGATAACGCTGCGAACCAGGATAAACCCGGGGTCTGATATTGAAGGTGTGCCGGCATCCGTCACGAGAGCAACGGTCTTGCCAAGTTCAAGAAATTCCAACACCTTGGGAAGAGCGCGATCCTCATTGTCTTCGCGGAAGGAGATTTGCGGCTTTTTTATGCCAAAATGCGTGAGAAGGAATCCGGTTTTCCGCGTGTCCTCGCTCACCACCACGTCGGCGCTTTCCAACGCTGCCAGTGCCCGTTGCGAGATATCCCCTAGATTCCCAATTGGAGTGGAAACAAGTATCAGCATATCCTTTTCCTTATACAGGCAGTATATCACGGAGGGTAACCAGCGATTTTTCAAAAACATCCAACAATTAAATTTTTGACCTGCTATAATATGGATTAGTGTGTAATGGGTATTAAATTGGCGAGCCTGTGCTGGGCGGAATTAAATGGGGTGATATGTCTACTCTTCCTGCAACCAAAACTGTAAAGAAGACCGCTGCTCAAGGGATTGATCTTGACCAGATCGAGCAAAAGGAACGTCCACGTATCCTGGTTGTGGATGACGAAGCGGATACTGTTGTTTTGCTCAAACATGTGCTCATGCGGGATGGTTTCGATGTTTCTGGAGCTTTGAGCGGCAAGGAAGCCATCGCAAAAATTGCGGAAATTAAACCATCATTGGTGCTGCTTGACCTGATGATGCCCGAAATGGATGGTTGGGAGACATTCAGTCAATTACGCCAATTAGCAGATCTCCCCGTAATCATTATTTCTGCTTTATCTCAATCTGATGTCATCGTGAAAGCGTTGGAGTTAGGCGCTGATGACTTCATCACGAAACCTTTTGAACACCCTGAAGTGAAAGCCAGGATCAGCGCTGTTCTCAGGCGTGCTGGTCAACCCAAGACCATCAACCGCCTGGGTTTTTCTGACATTCAGCTCGTTATCGACCTCGACACCCAGGAAATCACCTTCAAGGGGAAACGCATTCAACTGACAGGCAAGATGTTCGAAGTCCTGGAGCTGCTGGCAAAAAACGCCCCCCACGTGACCCAATATGATGAACTTTTGATGGGGATTTGGGGAGAGAACACAAACTCTGCCCGTAACCGTTTAAAATACCTGGTCTACCTGCTGCGCAACGAATTCAGTCGAATTGATAAAAAACAGGAAGTCATCGAAAATGTCGACCGGTTGGGTTACAAGCTGAACACGGAAAAGTAAACCGCCTCAATGCTAAAAACCGCAGACCAACTCTGCGGTTTTTTTATTCTCCAGTTATAATTTGCGCAGGAGAAATCATGCCAAAGCCGCCGACCCGCGATCGTATAGAACCCACCGAAAATTTTCCACGCCCGCTTCGCAGACCAGATTGGATTAAGGTGCGCGCACCGGGTGGTGAAAGCTATGCTCAAATTCAAACACTGATGCGCAAAAAGGTGCTGCACACCGTTTGCGAAGAAGCCGGCTGCCCAAATATGGGTGAGTGCTGGGGCAGCGGAACAGCTACCTTTTTAATGCTGGGATCCATCTGCACACGCTCCTGCCGCTTCTGCGATGTGAAACATGGCATGCCTGAAGCCCTGGATTGGGACGAGCCTGAACGTGTTGCGCAGGCGGTAAAAGCTATGGAACTCAAACACGCGGTGATCACCTCGGTTAACCGTGATGAACGCGAAGATGGCGGCGCCCCGATATTCGCGGGAGTCATCAAGCGCATCCGTGAGCTGCAGCCTGGCTGCTCGATAGAAGTGTTAATCCCGGATTTCAAGGGCAGCGTAGCTGCGCTCAAGATCGTCATGGATGCCCGTCCGGACATTCTCAATCACAATGTTGAAACAGTGCCTTCATTGTTCAAAAAGGTTCAACCGCAGGATCACTACGAGTGGTCTGAAGCGACTTTACGCAATGCCAAAGTTCTTGCCCCTGATGTGCTCACCAAATCCGGCATCATGCTCGGTCTGGGTGAAACGATCGACGAAGTGAAATCTGTGATGCAGGATCTGCGCAGCTGGGGAGTGGATATTCTCACCATCGGACAGTACCTGCAGCCAAGCCGCAAACACCTGCCAATAGAACGCTATTACACGCTGGAAGAGTTCGCCATGTTCAAACAACATGGATTGGAGCTCGGCTTCCGCTGGGTGGAAAGCGCGCCGCTGGTCAGGTCCTCGTACCACGCTGCTGAGCAGGTACGGGCGCTCAGCACGAGTTTTGGTTTACCTTCCACCAACTAATCGTTTTGGATTAAAGCTGCAATACGGCTTTTACCGCCAGGTCAAACATCAGACGGCGGTCGTCATCGCGTTTATGCCACTCCCGCCCATCCCATCCTTCCGGGACGACCAGGTCACCACCGTAAACCAGCTGCCCGAGCACAACCTCGCGGAACTGCGCCACGGCAAAGAACGCCGCCGCCTCCATTTCAACCACATCGCAGCCTTCCCCAACCCGCAGCTTTCTGCGCCCGGGGGTTTCGCGGTAGATGGCATCCGTGGTCCAGCTCTTGCCGAGGCGGAATTCAACACCTTCCGCAGCCAGGGTTTTCTCCAGGGCTGCCACCGCTTTCGGGTGCGGTTTCACCTCGCGGGCAGGTGGCAGGTAATGGTATGAGGTCCCTTCGTCGCGTACAGCCGCGGTGAGGATGACCGGATGACCAGCGATTATTTCACGGTTGAGCACCCCACAGCCGCCGCACACGATGTACCTGGTCACCCCGCAGGCGATCAGTCCTTCAAGGAATGCCACCGCCAACGGTGCACCGACACCGGGATGGATGACCGTTATGCCCTGGCCCTCAAATTTGTAAGTGTAGACCGGGTGCTTACCGGTCTCGGATTTCAAGTTTCCGATCTGAGTAAGCTCACCATTCTCAAGTAGACCATTCAGGACATCTAGGAAGAAACACAAAACTCCCCGGGCGGGAACCAGTGTACCGACGCCGATCTTAAACGGGTCCGGCATGAGGATGCTGGTGCGGTCTGAATCAAACTCAAGGATTGGAGCTCTTTTTGTCATTCGTATCTCCTTACTTTTCAGACAGGACAATAATCCTGTCACCGTGTGAGTAAACGATCTGTTGAGATTTCTTCGGGTTCAGATGGATCCCGTAAGCCAATGCCTGGTCACGCGATTCCGATGATATTCGATAACCGATAGCCGTTTCATCTCTTCTGCTGGCGGATTCAACCACCGTGTAGAAATTGACGGGATGGTCCAGTGTGACGTAGTGCTCAACCGGTTTAAGGTAGATCTCGGAACCATCGGGGTCAAATATGTCTTCAAACACTTTGTTCAGCTTTTTGTTCTCTGACACCTGGGCCAGCAGCAGGCTGATCAGTTTATCACTGACAATGAAATCATCAGCATGGGCGACTTCGATCAGGTTGCGGTTGCGGATATCCTGCATTTCGCTGACGATCGAGTACAGAAAACCGGTTTTTTCGGCAAGGTCGCGCAGATGGAGGAGAGTGATCATCGTTTGAGAATCTGCCTTTTGAGCACTCAGGTCGTCTGAATTACTCAACACGATGATATGAGAAAAACTGCCCAGGTCAAGTTCAGTTATCTGTTTGCGGTCTGTGATATCCCCAACCAGGCATTCAACATGGAAATTTTTAAGACTGTTTAATTGTTCCATGTATGAAGCCGAATGGTTCACATGAGACATAAGCACCATTGTTGAGCCTGATCCGCCGTAGCGGTCCAGCTCCTGGATGATCCGCGGAACTCTGCGGTTCCAGCCCAGCAAGAGTATCCTTTCCATATCAATGGATTCTTCCATCTCCGAGCTGATTAAGTTAAGTTGCGGTGTTGAAGTATCCGTAATGAAAATCTGGTCATCATCCGCCGCGACCAGCACCAATTGGTCTTCCACTCCTATCCTTGCAACCGGATCGGGATTCAACCGGACGATACCATCAGCATCTGCAATCCCCATGACGGTGTTGCTTTCAAATCGCATGAGGGTATCACGATACTGCATTCCTTCCAGTTGCGGAAATTTATGGATGTATATCTCATCCCCAGAAAAATCAAGCAGTTCAGTATACACAGCTGAAAGACCGGACTGCCGGCAAGTTTGCGCCAGGATGCGGGCAATTACATCCCCGGTCAGCACAAGCTCCACTTCATCCTTCCCCACGATTTGCGCCACCTCGGCATTATCCGGGTTGCGCAGTTCTGCCACAATATGGTAGGCAGACTTCTTGCGTGAAGAATTATTGACGATTGCCAGGAGAACCTTTATCACCTCTGCATCTGCGTTTTCGGTGTCTTCAGACGCAAGAATGATGATGGATTTAGCCGTGTCTATCGAAACAATATTCAGATCATTCATGTCGATCGGCGATCCGCAACGTGAGACCAGGCGAGTTTTCCCTGTATCCTCCAGGCGGGTATTGAGCATCTCATCCATCGCAACTTTATCCATTGGGCTTAACACAGCAATGCAGTTGGCGGGTTGGTTGCAGTTTGCTTCCACCAGTTCAGAAATGATGGTGAAGATTTGCTCGGACCACCCCAGGATAACAATATGGTTGGTCTCAAGGATCTTTGATCTTCCCCGGCGCAGTTCATCCAGCTTGCCCCCGATGGCAGAGCTTAAGACGCCGATGAGGGTGCTGATGACGAACACGCCGCCCAGGGTGACCATCAGCATGAGGATGCGGTACCCCCAGCCGGAGTCTCCGCCCATCGTTCCGGCATCCAGTGTGCGCATCAGGTTGCGCCACGCGGCTTCCCAGAACCCCAGTGGAGCCTCGCCGTCAGGAGCGATCCTCAACAATTTAACCACCAGCGCGATGATCGCAATAATGGCGACGGATAGAATTGCCAGCCATAAGATCAGGGCGGCGGTGCCGCGCGTGAAGGTGTTATCTACGGCATACCTGATCCTGTCGCGTAATTTGTAATTAGGTTTCATGAATTCCCCTTACTCATTACCAAATTTCTTTTGAATCTCATTCAGAGTATCTCTTGCCACCCACCGCGCGCTTTTGGAGTCACTGTCCATGAGCCCTTCCGCCAGAGTTCTCACACTCTTGCGTAAGCCCGGGCGGTTCTTGGCTATATTGCGCAACGCCCAACTGACCGCTTTCTTTACAAAATTACGTTCATCAACAGAAGCGCTCGCGATCAACGGATATAGATCCGCGAGAACGCTGTCGGGGATATCCTTGCGGTGGATTGTGATCTCCGCGATCATGGCGAATGAAGCCCGTTTGACGAATTCCTCTTCCCGCGTTGCCCAGGTCGTGATGAGTTCCATCGCGAATGGAGTGTAGATGAAGACATCGTCTGTGACATTGTCACAAATGTCCCAACTGTTGAAATCCAGTACCCACTGCTCGCATTGTTCACGAGTGACTTTATCCACCTCTTCCACCATAGCCGCCAGGAGCCGCGCCTCATGGATTCCCGTCTCCCACAGCCCGAGCGCCAGGTTATGATCCTTTATACCCTTTGCGAGGTCCCTGAGGGTGTACAACGATATCCCCAGTGACCGATCCACCTGGATGCCAAACCTGCCCTGCGATGCTTTTACGGCAGGATCTGCCAGGGAGTCCAGCGTGGCAAGAATCTCGTTAAGGCTTGGGGCTGTGCGGGTCATAATTGCTCCATTTGATGTCACTCACCCCGGCAAAGCGCAGCGCCATGGTCTCCAGCGCCTGCGGATTGGAGTCGATGAGGATGAACTTGCGCCTCATCTCGAGGCAGGCTGCCCCGGTGGTACCGCTGCCGGCAAAAAAGTCCATCACAGTATCCCCCGGGTTGGAAGAGGCTGCCACAATGCGCCGCAGGATGCCCAGCGGTTTTTGCGTGGGGTAGCCGGTTTTCTCTTTGCCATTGGTCGGCACAATGGTGTGCCACCAGGTATCGGTGGGGAGTTTTCCGCGCGCTGCCTTTTCAGGTCCCACCAGCCCCGGTGCCATGTAGGGGATGCGCTCGATCTCATCCACATTGTAGATGTAATTATCAGGGTCCTTGGCGTACCACAGGATGTTGTCGTGCTTGGCCGGCCACTTCTTGCGGGTGCGCGCGCCGTAGTCGTACGCCCAGATGATCTCGTTAAGGAAGCTCGCCCGCCCAAAGAGCTGGTCGAGCAGCACCTTGCAGTAATGCACCTCGCGATAGTCAATGTGAAAGTACAGGCTGCCGTTATCCGTGAGGATGCGTCTGGCTTCTACCAGGCGCGGTTCGAGGAAGAGCAGGAAGTCGTCAAAGATGTCACCGTACTCCTTGGAGCCGATCCTGGTGGTGGTGTAACGCTGCCCCGCGAAGCCGGTGCGGTCGCCGCTGGCTGACTTCTCGGTCTTGAGCTGGGTGCGCGCCTGCACCTTGCCGGTGTTGAACGGCGGGTCGATATAGATAAGCGCGACGCTCGCGGAGGGCAGTGAGCGCAGGATCTCCAGGTTATCGCCGAAGTAGATTTGGTTCATTTCACCCTCGCCGCCGGATGGTCTTGAGCTGTTGAATGGTCAGGATCAAGCCGGTGACGAGCATGCCGAGACCCACCACCGTCTGGATCACCAGCCCTGTGGTCTCCGCAGGCCAGGCAACCCCCTGCAGGCTTTGCTCCGCAGCCACGCGGGTATTCATGTACGGTGAGAGGAGGCGGATGAGCGACACGACCATCCACACCAGCCCGAGAGCCGCCGCCAGGATGCTGATGAACATGCGGATCGGGCTCTTCTCCTGGCGCAGTACAACCTTGTTCTCGCGCTCGGTGCGCTCCAGCAGGTATTCGGCTTCCACCCAACTGCAGTTGGTGCGCCAGCATACCTCGCGGACGATGTCATCGCGGTTGCGCGTGCGCAGCAGGTCATCCAAAATGTATTGCGTTTCCTGTTTTTCCGTTTGCGGGTCCATAACACTCTAATTCTATAGGATTTTTAAACAAACAGAGCACCAGGTTTCTGATGCTCTGCAATGAACCATAATTGAAACCTACTGGGCGGGATTCTCCCAGAACTTCATGGCGTCAAACTTCACGGTGTAATCATCCGAGGTGCGGCTGAGGACGAACACCCCGAAGAAGCCAGCCCCATAGGAGCTATCCAGCGCTTCGCCGAGTTTCTCGCCGTTCATGTACAGGGTGATCTTATTGCCCACGGACATGACGCCCAGGCGGTTGGATTGATCTGCCCCTTCGCGGATGGTATCACTCTGCTTCCAGTTGAGCAGGCTGGTGGCCTGTCCGTTGGGTGCCACTTTGCCGTCCCACTTCCACAGGCGGTAGTAGCCGTCGCAGGTGACCTCGTACAGGTAGCCCTGCTCGGGTTCCTTGAACACCGGCACGCGGAAGATGATGCCGTAGGAATCCTTGCCGGTGCATTTGCCGGAATTGGCGGTGAGTTCAATATAGGTGTTGATCTGCTGCGGTACCAGCGGCATGCGCCAGCCGGCCAAGGTGGTCAACCCGGTCATCTCCATCACACCATTGCCAAAGGCAACTTCCAGGAAGTCATCGGAGCCGGTCGGCCAGGACCAGTTGACGTAGCTGTCCATCTCGTCGGAGCCGGTGGGGCTGCCCAGGCGGACGGCGGGATCAGTGGGAGGAGGCGTAACCGTTGGAGATGCCGTCACCGTGGCAGTGGGTGCAGGCGTGGTGGAATCAATGGTCACCTGCGCCGTGGCGGTGGGTGCCGGGGTTGTGCCCGCCGGGGTAATGCCCGCATCCGTGATCACCACAACCGGAGTCTCCGCGGTGGACTGCGGTGTCGGGGTGGAATCCAGTACAGGGATGCTAAAGGTGGCGGTGGCCGGGAAGACCATCTCCACAGTCGGCGTGGTCATGGTGGACAGGATCTCTGCCACACGCGTGGCCATTTCGGCGTCCGTCAGGGGTTTTTCACCGTTCTGCGTGCGGAACAGGTTGCACCCCGAGAGCACCAGGCTCGCTACCAGGATCAGCGGTATCAACTTTTTCATATCCGTTCTCCTCTCAAGTTCATCACACGGGTGCGGGCGGTCTAGCCGGCCTTGTACCCGATCTTTCTCAAAAATCCCACGCGCCAGGCTGCGTCATCGGTGGTTTCCAGCCCCTTGGGCATCTCGCCATCGATAACCCCCAGGATGCCGCGCCCGCTGCCGTTATCCGCCACGATCACTTCCACCGGGTTGGCAGTGGCGCAGTAGATGCCGCACACTTCCGGGATGGCTTTGACGGCGTTCAGCACGTTGATGGGGTAAAACCCCTCCCCCAGGAAGATGATGAAGCTGTGCCCTGCGCCGATCTTAAGCGCGTTCTGGCGAGCCAGCGCCAGCATGGCATCATCCGTGCCGGAGGAACGCACCAGGCATAATGTGGAGGCTTCGCAGAAAGCCACCCCGAACTTGATGCCCGGGACGGAGATGACCAGCGCTTCATGCAGGTCTTCCACGGTCTTGATGAAATGGGATTGCCCGAGGATGAAGTTGATCTCTTCCGGTTTCTCGACTTTTACGCTTTGCAGTTCCATTTGCCGCTCCCGACTCTTAACGATTCGTGTGGTGCGCGACGTTATAACCATACAGTTTCACGCGTCACTTAAGGATTGCAAGGATTATGCCAGATTGGCGTTCCTTGGGGGAACTCAAGATAAGGTACAATTGGGTGGATTTCAGAAAGGATGCCCCATTGTTCGAGATCACCTTCTTAGGCACCTCCGCCTCCGCCCCCTCCCCCAAACGCAACCTGCCGGCTTACCTGGTGCAGCACGACGAGCACCGCTTCCTGGTGGACTGCGGCGAGGGTACGCAGCGCCAGATACTGCAATCCGGCGTGGGCTTCAAGCGCCTCAACCGCATCCTTATCACCCACGGGCACCTCGATCACATCCTCGGGCTGGCCGGCCTGCTCTCCACCTTCATGCGCTGGGAAAGCATCGACAGCCTGGAGATCTACGGCTGCTCCAACGCCCTCGACCGCATCCGCGACCTGCTCTACGGCGTGGTGCTGCGCGGGCAGAAACCCCCCATGCCGGTGGCGATGATCCCCATCAAGAAGGGCGTCATCATCGAGGAGAAGGATTTCACCGTCAGCGCCTTCCCGGTGCTGCACCGCGGCTCCGATTCCTACGGCTACCTCTTTGAAGAGAAATCGCGCCAGCCCTTCCTCGCGGAAAAGGCAGATGCCCTCGGCATCCCCTTTGGTCCGCTACGCGGCAAACTGGTGAAGGGTAACGCAATCACGCTCGAAGACGGACGCGTCATCACCCCTGAGATGGTGATGGGCGAGCTGCGCCCCGGCACGCGCCTGGCCTGCATCGGCGACCTCGGCGAGACCGACAGCCTGGTAGACCTGCTGGACGGCGTGGACGGCATCGTGCTGGAATCCACCTACCTGGATGAAGAAGCGGCTATGGCAAAGGAGTTCTCACACCTCACCGCCAAACAGGCTGCCGGCTTTGCCAAACAGATCGGCGCCAAAACGCTGATGCTCACGCATCTCAGCCGGCGCTACCGCGACAAGGACGTGCTCGCCGAAGCCCAGTCCGTGTTCCCGGATGCCAAAGTGGCAAGAGATTTTGACACATTCCAGGTGAAACGAGAATAGCGAAAAGAGAATCGAGAACCATCAAAACGTGATCCGTAACGTGTTATTCGTGGTTCGTAATTCGGAAACCGGCTAGCCGGAAGCGCTCTCACTTGAGGGCGTTTTCCTTATCCGCCTCAACCGGTTCTGCGAGCGGCTGCGCCGCCCTGAGCCCCTCCCGCCTTGGACGGTCCATCCACTGTTTGAAAGGCACAAAGAGCAGCGCCAGTACCATGAACGCCACCACGAACAGCGGCGGGCGCTGCAGGGCTTCCAGGAGCACCAGCAGGGCCATGCCCACCCCGGCGGGGATATCGGAGTTGTGGAAGATGAGATACAGGAAGGCGTACACCACGAAAGCCGCCAGGGTGAAGAAGGGAAATAGGGCTAAAAATACCCCTGTTGTTGCTGCAAACCCCTGCCCGCCGCGGAAGGCGGCGAACACGGGGAAGTCATGCCCGAGGATAACCGCAGCTCCCGCCAGCAGCTGCCATTCCAGCGGCAGCCCC
Organism: uncultured Anaerolinea sp.; assembly: GCA_964533735.1. Lineage (GTDB taxonomy): Bacteria > Chloroflexota > Anaerolineae > Anaerolineales > Anaerolineaceae > UBA6107. The sequence goes on from CAZHMD010000009.1 coordinate 71,526, forward strand.
GCCAGCATGGCAAGCCACACCGCCAGCGCGCCTTTGAGGATATCCGACAGCGCCGCCAGCAGCCCGGCAGCAAAGCCGAACTGGTGCTTGAGGTTGCGCGCCCCCATGTTGCCGTCGCCCAGGGTACGGATATCCACCCTGTGCACCACGCGCGAATACACCAGCGCGGTGGGGAACGAGCCAAGCCCGTATGCGATGACGAGCAGGGTGAATTCAAGCAACATGGCAACCCCTTTCTCACATCATTCTTAACCCCGTAAACGCGGCGATGTTCCGTTCAGTCACACCCATCATACAGTCAAAAATATGACTTTTGGCGTTTGACATTGCCCTGCGGACATGATAAACTGTTGACAATTACATAGCCCCACAAGGCACTTCTATCCAGAGAGGCGGAGGGACCGGCCCGATGAAGCCTCGGCAACCAGTGAACAGGAAACTGTACCCATGGTGCCAATTCCGACAGAGGATCTGGAAGATAGAAGGGCAGCCAGAAGAACGTTGCCCCTCGTGTATCACCCGGTAGGGGCAATCTCATTTAAACGGAGGCTAACGCAATGTCAGCAAGCACATTCATGGATTCACCCAGTTATAAATTCAGCTCCGAATCGGTGACGGAAGGTCACCCGGATAAACTCTGCGACCAGGTGAGCGACGCCGTATTGGATGCCTGCCTGGACCAGGATCCCCGCAGCCGCGTGGCCTGCGAAACCGCCACCAAGACCGGCTTCGTGATGGTCCTCGGCGAGATCACCACCAGCGCCTTTGTCAACTTTGACGAACTCGTGCGCCGCGTGGTGAAAGAGATCGGCTACGACAGCAGCGAGAAAGGCTTTGACGGCAACACCTGCGCGGTGCTTTCCGCCATCAGCAGCCAGAGCCCGGATATCGCCCTGGGCGTGGATCACTCGCTGGAAGAAAAGGGCGGCGAAGTGACCGACAAGGAACTGGACGAGATCGGCGCCGGCGACCAGGGGATGATGTTCGGCTACGCCTGCAACGAAACCCCCACCCTGATGCCCACCCCCATCTACCTGGCGCACAAACTGTGCGAGCAGATGGCCAAGGTGCGCAAGAACGGCACGGTTCCCTGGATGCGCCCCGACGGCAAGAGCCAGGTGACCATCGAGTACGCTTACGGCAAACCCCTGCGCGTGGATACGGTGCTCATCAGCACGCAGCACGCTGACAGTATCAGCCATGCTGATATCACCGAGGGCGTGATGGAGTACGTCATCAACCCGGTGCTGCCGAAAGAACTGCTCAACGGCGCAGCCCCCAAGGTTTACGTCAACCCGACCGGCAAGTTCGTCATCGGCGGACCGATGGGCGACGCCGGGGTCACCGGGCGCAAGATCATCGTGGATACCTACGGCGGCATGGGCCGGCACGGCGGCGGCGCTTTCAGCGGCAAGGATCCCACCAAGGTGGACCGGTCCGCGGCGTACGCCTGCCGCTGGGTAGCCAAGAACGTGGTGGCAGCCGGGCTGGCGGAGCGCTGCGAGATCCAGGTGGCGTACGCCATTGGCGTGGCGCACCCGCTCTCGATCAACGTGGAGACCTTCGGCACGGGCAGGATCGAGGATGCCAAGATCGCCAAATTGATCAGCGAACACTTTGACCTGCGCCCAGGCGCCATTATCCGCGATCTAGATTTGCGCCGGCCGATTTACCGCAAGACCGCAGCTTACGGGCACTTCGGACGCGAAGACCAGGGCTTTACCTGGGAAAAGACAGACAGGGCGGAGGCTTTGAGAAAAGCGGCGGGACTTTAAGTTCGAGAGTCGAGAGTCGAGAGTCATCACCCGGGTGAAAGCCCGGGTTTTCCATATCCTTCTTGAAAACAAAGAATACAGCAATATTTCAATAAGAATGTACAATATTAAGATGAATCCAATTTACATTTTAGAACTTATGTTTTATAATAAAAACATATGAAAAAATCAAATTTCACCTTTATAGATCTTTTTGCCGGGATAGGTGGTTTCAGACAAGCGTTATCAAGCATCGGCGGGACATGTAAATTTACATCAGAATGGGACAAATATTGTCAAATCACGTATGAAGCTTGGTATGGAGAAAAACCTTATGGGGATATCAGATCAATAGATTATTCGACCATACCAGATCATGATATTTTATGTGCGGGTTTTCCATGTCAACCTTTTTCGATTGCAGGTGTGTCTAAGAAGAATAGCTTAGGAAAAAGCCATGGATTCGATGATGTTACACAAGGTACTCTGTTTTTCTATTTAGCGACCATGATAGAAGAAAAACGACCACCTGTAATTTTTCTTGAAAATGTGAAAAACTTGAAATCTCACGATAAAGGACACACATGGGATGTAATCGAACAACGGTTAAATGATTTACAATACTGGATTTTTCCAGAAATAATTGATGCCTCTTATTGGGTGCCACAACATAGAGAAAGAATTTATATTGTTGGTTTTGATAAGGAGCGCTTTTGGAAAAAACCCGAATTCCTTTTTCCTAAGAAGCCATCAACCAAACCAAAATTATCTTCAATACTTGAAGAAAACCCCGATCCAAAATATACATTAACAGATCATCTTTGGAACTACTTGCAAGAGTATTCAAGAAAACATCACGAAAAAGGAAATGGATTTGGTTTTGGAATTGCAGATGTCAATGGATCTACTCGCACCCTTAGCGCTAGGTATTATAAGGATGGCTCAGAAATATTAATAGAGCAAAAAAATAATAATCCTAGAAGATTGACACCACATGAATGTCAAAAATTAATGGGTTTTGATGAAAATAAGCCCATCGTTGTATCTGATACTCAGGCATATAAGCAGTTCGGCAATGCTGTTGTTCCATTAGTCGTTAAGGAAATTGGAAAAAACATATGCGATATCATCGGAGTGAAATATGTCGATACATAGCCAAAGGGCGATTGAGGACGCACAAAGGTATGGTTCTGCGATTCTAAAGTTTATTTCTGAAAATGATCTTGGAATCACTCGCAGCCATCAATCCGGTTTTTATTTACCCAAAGAAGTTTGGAGACTTTTTACACCACAAGCACCTCAACATGATGTAAATTATGACCATAACGTAACGGTTATTTGGCCTGATGGTCTTGAAACCTATTCATGTGTCAAATGGTATGGCAGAGGTACAAGGTTTGAGTATAGACTTACTAAGTTTGGGCGTGATTTCCCATGGAGACAACCGGAATTCGTAGGGTCAGTTCTAGTAATTATCCCAGAACGGTTAGATAGATTTCATGCTTATATATTGGATACTGATGAAGAGATTGAAGAAATACAAACAGCATTAGGTATTGAGTTATTCAAAAGCTGGGCGGTTTACCCAGATCGAGGTCTTGATGATGGTTTTGACGAAGACAATTGTATAAATAGGCTTTTTAGGAACTGGGTATTAACCCTCAGGGAAATGCCAAATGTTAGTGTTTTTTCTGAATTTTCGAGAGCAACACTAGCCAACTGTATCCCAGGATTTCAAGCAAGAATTTCTGACGAGCGATTTCTACTCTCATTGGAAAAAGAATTTCATTTATACAAATTGGCTGAGAGGAAATTTTTTCAATCTCAAGCACAAAGATTATTTCGAGATATTGACGATTTCTTAACCACAGCCAATTCTATTCTTCAATCCAGAAAATCGAGAGCTGGGAGATCATTTGAAAACCAAATATCAGCAATTTTTCGTGAGAATGATATCAGGTTTGCTTCACAACCCATCGTAGATGACACCCGTCCTGATATTATTATCCCGAGCATTCAAAGTTATTACGATGAGACTTTTCCTATCGAAAGAAAGTTTGTAATAGGGCTCAAACGAACTTGTAAAGACCGATGGAGGCAAGTACTTAATGAGGCTCCAAAAATACCAATAAAACACATAATTACTATCCAAGAAGGGATTTCCATAACACAATTAAACGAAATGGAAAGATCTGGAATAAAACTCGTCGTTCCTCAAAGCCTTCATAGGTTGTATCCCCGCGAATCTTCACCAATCATTAGTGGTTTGGATGATTTCATCCAGATGATCAGGCGGTCTCAGGTCGAATGACAGATGTGTTAACCCCGGAACAAAGACATCTTAATATGTCTCGTATTCACAGCAAAGATACGAAACCTGAAATGCAATTGAGAAAGTTAGTCTTTTCATTAGGCTATCGCTATAGATTACATTTAAATAATTTACCAGGAAAACCTGACTTGGTTTTTCATTCCAAAATGAAAGTCATTTTTGTTCATGGTTGCTTTTGGCATTGGCATGATTGTAAATATGGAAAAGTAAAACCTGCGACAAATACTGATTTTTGGGAGAAAAAACGGGCTGAATCAAAAAACCGCGATGCAAGGAACATTGAGGATTTGGAAACCGCTGGTTGGAAAATCTTGGTGGTTTGGGAATGCCAGCTAAAGGATATAAATAGAATGAGAAAAACCATAACTGAATTTCTGGAAAACTGACAATTTCACATTTGCCTTTAATTACCTATTTATTAGAATTCTTAAAGTTTTGTGTACCCTCTTGACAAATATAGAATTATTGTTCTATAATTAAGAGGTGATAAACTCTTCCTATAATACTAGCTACCCATTGATTACATGTTTTCGGCTGATCATCCGAATTGTTTTTAATTGTTCCTTGTTTCAAAACAAAAAACAATTCCCCTCTTCGTACCAAAACGCAAACCCATCCCTGGGTTGGCTCTACCGGTCAACGTGCCTTATACAATTTATGTTTCAAATATTAATAACTGGTATTCGTTTCCCAATTGTTCCCACTTTTAAAATAATACGAAAACGAATGTCCCTTTCCCCTGCTCGCACCACAACGCCATACCGTTCCCAACGTTCAGGAGCGGTGTTTGCGCCCATCCCACAGGTGCAGGAGCGCCAGCACCGGGTGCCTCAAGAGCATGCGCGGGCCGGCGTAGCGCATCACCGCGCGCACCTGCTCACGCATCTCCGCCTTGTAACAGTGGGTCGTGCAGTTGGCACAGGTTGGCTTATCCGCGCCAAAGGGGCACTTCTCAATGCGCTGCAGGGCGTACGCCAGCAGGGCGGCGCAATCCGGGCAGAGCGGGCCAGCGGTGTGCATGCCGCGGTGGTACATGGCGATCATCACCGCAACAGTGCGCTTCTCCCGTTCGAGCCGTTTTGAGGACGTGGTCATGCTGTCAATTCTATCATCCCGACTTTCTGGGGTTGAATTGGACTGGATGGAAACCTAGATTTTGATACCGAATTCCCGGCGCAGGGTGCTGCGGGCGGTATGGAAACCGCACATGCCGTGAACCCCGCCGCCGGGCGGGGTGGCAGATGAACACAGGTAGACGCCCTTGAGCGGCAGGGCGTAGGAATCCCAGCGGACAGCCGGGCGGGTGAAGAACTGGGCCAAATCCTGCGAGCCGCTGTTGATATCCCCGCCGACGACATTGGGATTGTAGACCTCGTACTGCGCGGCACTGCGAGTGCGGGCAGCCAGGATGCGCTCGCGGAACCCAGGCGCGAAGCGCTCGATTTGAGACTCAATGGCTGAACGCATGTCTGTGGTGGAGCCGTTAGGCACATGGCAGTACGCCCAGGCAGTGTGTTTGCCGGCAGGCGCGCGCGAGGGATCCACCAGGCTGGACTGCACGAGGAGGACATACGGGTTGGCCGAATGCTCCCCGCGCGCCACGGAGCGCTCGGAAGCGGCGATCTCTTCCAGGGTGCCGCCGAGGTGCACGGTTGAGGAGAGGCTTATCTCCGGATTCGTCCAGGGAATGGGTGCATCCAGCGCCCAATCCACCTTGAACACGCCGGGACCGTAGCGGTAGCGCGTGAGCGCAGACCTGTAAGAGGTTGGAAGGTCGTCACCGGCGATGGCGAGGAGGGATTTGGGGGAGACATCCAGCACAACGGCAGCCGCGGGCGGCAACTGCTCCAATTTTGTGACGGTTGTGCCGGTGCGGATCTCACCGCCAAGAGCAATGAGGAGCGCGGCCATGGCATCCACGATGCGCTGGGAGCCGCCCCGCGCCACGGGCCAGCCGACAGCGTGCGCGCTGAGGGCGAGCGCCAGACCAAAGGATGCCGTGGCGGGGGATTCAAGGGGGAGCATGCCGTGCGCTGCCATGCCGGCAAAGAGCGCGCGCACTTCCTCAGTGCGATAACGGCTTTTGGCGTAACCCGCCGCGGACATGAGCGCCGGCAGCCCGAAACGCGCGAAGAGGAATGGACGGCGGGGGATGCGGAGCGTACCCAACAAGTCCTCCACGAGGGTATCCCAATGGTGCACGAGATAACTGAGACTGCGGGTGTAGGCTTCGCCGTCTGCCGCTAGACCGCGGGCGGTCTCCACCAGGGAAGGGCGGACGAGGACAGCCTTGCCGTGGTCCAGCGGATGCGCGAGGGAAACCTGGGGGAAGCGCCAGGTGAGACCATATTTGGCAAGGTCGAGGGAACGGAAGAACGGCGAAGAGACTGCCAGGGGATGCACTGCGGAACACACATCATGAATGAAGCCGGGCAGGGTGAGTTCAGCCGAACGCACGCCGCCACCGATAGAGTCTCGCGCTTCAAGGACGAGCACTTTGAGCCCCTGCTGCGCGAGGGTAATGGCGGCAGAAAGGCCGTTGGGTCCACTGCCCACGATAACGGCGTCATATTCAGTTCGAGGCATCATGGATGCTCCCTGCGGGCTAATTTGCGCGCGGCAAATGGATGCGTGATCATGTAGAAGACAGAGCGGATGCCGGCGTTGTACCAGAGGTTGCCGAAGTACCTGAGCTGGACGCGCTTATCGAGGAGGAGATTGGTCTGACGGACCACTCCCTTAACCCCGAGGTGCGCGGCGAGATTGAGAAGCGAAGCGTGCCAGAAGGCGTCCTCGGCGTGCGTGCCGAACCTTAGGCGGAAGGAGAGATCGAAGATGGCATCAGACGGGCGCAGGAGCGCCTGGGTCTGGGCGTAGAGCGTGGCATCTTCAACGAAGCTGGAGAAGGTGATCCAGCCGCAGAACATGTGCCCCTGGAGGGTCATGAGCGAAAAGGATTCTGCGCTGGCATGCATGATGAGCGCGCCGGTATAGACCTTCATCCCGCCGGGGAGGGAAAGGTGGATGACCGCCGGCATGCCGGGCAGTAGAGCGGCATTGGGCGTGAGCAGCTCGTTGCCCTCGGGCCAAAACCCGGAGAAGTTAGCCTTCCAGGCAGCCATCACCTGCGCAGGGGAAAGGCTGACCCCGGGGAGCGCTACGCGGTACGTCCGCTGCCAGAGGGGACCAAAACCGGAGAATGGTGTGAGCGGGAGGCGGTTGCGGGTGTTGACCGCAATGGCGTGCGGGGGAAGGGCGGAACAATCCAGGTGGGTGACCGGAGAACACCACTCCTGACCCTCAGGCGGCACGGCAGCGGGTGCTGCAGGAGAAATGGGATCAATGATGGTGAGGATCGAATCCAGGCGCGTGAGGCGCAGTACAGGGAGGAGCCAGGCAGGGATGTTAACGGCGGTCAGGTGGTAATTGCGTTGGCGCAGATTGACGAGGAAGATGGTCAACAACTGCAGTCCCGCGCCATCCAACCCCTCTACGGCCGAAAGGTCAATCGATAATTCGGAGGGGGATGTTCGCGCGAGTTGAGATTCGACATCGGTAAAACTGGCTTGAGAAGACCTGTCGAGATACCCAGAAAAGGTCAGGGCGGGATTTGGTCTGTCTGAATCAATTACCAGGGAAAATTTGTTGTTCGCCATTTATACCTGTCCTCCTTATTCAACAAGCAATCCTTCCATTTAGTATAACAATTATCGCATTTATGGCATCATTTTCAATGGTTGAATTTGAGAACAGACTTATTGGAAATGGCGATAAATATGCCATAATCAATTGGATGGGGCGTTTGCCAGTGAGGAGGAACGGTGGCAGCGGTTATCAAGCTTGGGAAATACCGGTTAGCGAATTACACTTTTTTCGAGGTGGTGATTGCCGCGGCATTCATCGCCGTGGTCAGTTTTGGCGCGATTGGCGGCGTGCTGGTGGCAGCGAAACCGCAGACATTCTTCGGGCTGACCTCCGGCATCGTCTGCCCGCGCGGATCAGAGATGAAATACGATGAATGGTACGACGGCGAAGCCACGCAGTTCAGGGCGTACTGTGAGAATACGGTAGCTGGAAAGACTTATGAACGCACCCTGGCGGCACTGGCAGTCCTGATGGCTGCTGACTACCTGATCATCTTCTGGGTTGTGTGGCTGGTGCTGATTGTTTTAAGGGCAATCCAAAAGAAGAAACGGGATTCTGCCCCGCTAACTCCACCAAGCCCTTGAAGGATCGATCAATCTGGAACCAACTCCGCAGGCAGGTCACCCTCAGGGGCTGCACTCTCCGCCAGCATGGCCGACGTGAGGGTTTTCATGCGGAGGATGTGCACGCTCACCCCAGCAGCGACGAGGAACAGCAGCGCCCGCAGCCACCAGGCGTCTGTCACCCAGATCAGCGAGTACCCAATGGTGAGCCAAAGCAGGACAAGCGCGATGACTTTTGAGCGCAGCGGGACCGCGTGAAAGCGCCGGTAATTACGGATGAAGGTGCCAAACACACGGTGATGGGTGATCCACTGGTAAAGCCGGCTGGAACTGCGCAGGAATAATCCAGCTGCCAGGAGGAGGAAGGGGGTGGTCGGCAGCACCGGGATAAAAATGCCAAGCGCACCCAGGAGCAGGCAGGCAAAGCCGGCGGCAATGAGCAGGTTGCGCTTTAAGATGTCACGGTTGAAACGGGGCATTTTCATGTGGGGGAATTATAACGGATATCCCAAGAGAAGACCTTGCGCGGGAATGTAAAAAGAACCGGGTCAGATTCGACCCGGTTGTTGATCAGCGATTAAGAATGAGCGATGGCGGATAATTTTTCCGCGAGGGCAAGGTATTTCTCGTGAACACCCGCGCCGGTTTCCACATGCTCCACGTGCTCGAAAGCATCATCCAGGGCATCGTATTTTTCAGGGCTAATGGCGCGATCTGCCATGGGGAAGAGAATGTTATTCTCCTTGAAGATGTGTCCGCGCAGCAACTGAATGTATCCGTTGGCATTTTCGAGGACAGCAGTGATGGCAGATTGATCGCCGGCCTGCCACTTGAGGGCAGCCTCGCGCATCTGGCGGGTGAATAACCTTCCCTGTTCGTGGTCTGAGAGCATCACCGCGATGGGTCCGTTCTCTGCCGGGATGCCGGCTTCTTCCATGTATTTGAAGAGGACGCCCTCCTCCTTGGCATGGTGACAGCCATCGGCAAAACCTTTGATGAAATCCGCGGCATCGAGGAAGAAAGACGGCTGGGATTTGCCGGCTCTAATTTTTGCCAATTCCAATTCCAGTGTATCCAGTACCTGCAGGATAATTTCATGTTCTTCCATGAGAATTTTAGTCGCGTTCATTGCAGCCTCCGCTTGTTTTGTTCAGAATATTTATAATTATTATAACATTATTCATAAATATTACAAGTCACTAAGGTCACTCTCACGCTGAGACGCAGAGAGTGTATGGAAAAACCCTTTTATATAATTTTTAGCAATTCAGTAAGATTTTCGATTAAGGCCGTTTTATAAGTTTACAGATCTCATACTGAGGCGCAGAGTGTCTTGGGAAAAAGCTTATTTTATATATTAACTATGAAAAAAGGGCTAAAAAGGATATTTCACTTTTTGTAGTTTTTTTGGGATTTCGTTATTTGCAGTTAGTTTTCAAGAAAGTCAGGTTTGAAATGATTCACGATACGATGAAATCCTTCCTTAATAGTCGGGGCTCCAAAATTGATCAGAAGACCAACCTGTAGGTTCATGATTTTTAAATAAGTTAATACTTGCTTGTAATGAACTGGAGAAAGTGTTTCTATGGATTTCAATTCTATTAAAACAATTTCTTCGACCACTAAATCAACTCGAAAACCATTATCAAATGTCATATTATCAAAAATAAACGTAATCGGTTTTTGGGTCTCAACATGTAACCCAATGCGCTTGAGTCTTTCAGCTAATATGATCTCATATACAGACTCCAAAAGACCAGGACCGAGTTCTTTATGAATGTTCATCGAACAATCAAGAATAATTCCAGTAATCTCGTTTAATTCCTTCACAAAATCTCCGGATTCTTCCTAAAAACGATTCCTCTCTAATTCTCAGCGCCTCTGCGTGAAAAAAGGATTAGTCTGTAGGTGTGGGGGTTTCCTCTATGTCACCGTAATCCAGCACCTCGCGTACCTGGGAGCCGTGCTGCTGCGGACCGATGATGCCCTCTTCTTCGAGGGTATCCACCAGGCGGGCGGCGCGGGTGTACCCTACACGCATCTTGCGCTGGAGCATGGAAATGCTGGCTTTTTTCTCGCGGCGGACAATTTCAATGGCATCCTTCAAGAGCGGGTCGCCACCCGGATCAGATTCACCAAAGAGAGCGCCCTGCTTGAGCGGGACACCCGCCGGGATCATTTCGACCGCGTGATTCTCAGGCATCTCGGCACCCTGGGCGGAGCGATTTAAGGCGATAACGCGCCAGGCATCCACCAGGCGCTGGATTTCAGGGTCAGAGACGAACACGCCCTGCAGACGAACCGGGGAAGGAGCATCCGGTGCCTGGTAGAGCATATCCCCGCGGCCGAGCAGGCGGTCTGCGCCGGGCTGATCAAGGATGACGCGGCTGTCGGTGTTGGAGGCAACCATGAAAGCAATGCGCGCCGGGAAGTTGGCTTTGATCAAACCGGTCAACACATCCACTGAGGGGCGCTGGGTGGAGACAATGAGATGAATGCCAGTGGCACGGGCCAGCTGCGCCAGGCGGGTGAGGTTGTGCTCGGTTTCATCGGGGGCAAGCATCATCAGATCGGCTAATTCGTCGATGACAATCACCAGGTAAGGGATCTTCTCATCTCCCTTGCGGTTGTAGTCTGTGATATTGCGTGCGCCAGCGCCGGCGAATTTCTTGTAGCGCTGGTCCATCTCGCGAAGCACCCACTGCAGCGCTCCGGTCACCTTTTCAGCATCCACCACCACGGGGGCGAGCAGGTGCGGGATGCTGTTGTAACCTGTGAGTTCAACGCGTTTCGGATCCACCAGCAGCAGGCGCAGTTCCGCGGGAGTATTGTTGAGCAGCAGGCTGGAAAGAATGGCATTCACCGAAACGGATTTACCGGAATTGGTTGTGCCGGCGATAAGCAGATGGGGCATGGCCGCCAGATCAGCGCAAACCGGTTTTCCGGCAACATCCTTACCGAGGGCAAAACGCAGCGTTGACTTTACCTTGCGGAAGGTATCCGTTTCGACCAGCTCGCGCAACGAGACGAGGGTTAGCTCACTGTTGGGAACTTCAATGCCCACGTAACCTTTACCAGGCACGGGCGCCTGGATGCGGATGCTGGGAGCGGCAAGCGAGAGCGCCAGGTCGTGCTCCAAGGCAACGATCTTGGCAACACGCACTCGGGTGCGGCCGGCACGATTCTCGATAAAATCAGGTTCAACGCCGAACTGGGTTACTGCTGGTCCGCGGTGAATTTCGACGATATGGGCGGGAGCTCCGAAAGACGCGAGCGTCTCTTCTATGATGCGGGCGCGGTCCTTGTCGTAATGGGATTGGATGGCTGCCGGGGTTGCCGGATCCAGTACATCTGCCACCGCGGGAATGGTCCAGGGGGCTTCGAGTTTACCCACACCAATCCTGACTACCGGTGAGGCAATTACAGGTTCTACAGATTGAGCGGTGGAGCCATGAGCAGTTGCGTGAGCGGAGGATGAACGTGCCCCAACCTCCTTGCGGATTGGACGGTATTCTCCGTCACCTGAATCCGGCTGATCCTCAAGCGCGTTAAACCCTTGGGGTAACTCTGAATCATAACGGGGTTCTTCGTAGGTTGAACCCTTTGGATAAGTGCGCTGCCTGGCAGTCTGAAGAGTTTGGACAGGTTTGCGCTGGAAAATCTTCCCCAGGCGCGAGGCCAGTTCAGGCAGGGAGATATCGGCGAGGAAAATCATGGCAACCAGGAACCAAGCCACCAGGAAGACCACTTCACCCGCCCCGCCGAGTGTATCCAAAAGAAGCAGGTCGATCCCGGCACCGATCACACCGCCACCTTTGCCGGTTTTGGCAGACACCATTCCGCCGCCTTCAAAGAAATGGAACCAGGTAAGGATGTTCAGGTAAAAGAGGATAATGCCAGCGGTTCGCCCCCCTGAAATGCGGGGAAGCTTATCCATCTTGCGCATCACGAGATAAACGCCAAAGACGATCAAGCCGATTGGGATGATAAATCCACCCAATCCGGCAATTTGGGCAGTTGCGATCGCAACCCAGTTGGTTAGCGCTCCGTTCTTGCGCGCAAACAAAGCTACAAAACTTAGGAGCCCGACAATGATCAGTAATCCACCAATGAAATTTAGTTTCTGGTCAGTAGTTAATGAAGAGGATGATTGCCTGCCTGAACTTTTACGCCCGCGTGAGGATTGTGAAACACTTTTTTTGGTGGACCTCGAGCGAGAATAAGGTGTTTTTGCCATTAAAGCTCCCTTTGAGAGCAGATTTAATACAACCCTCGAGAGACTGGTTGCAGTTTTTATACCATTGTATCATCGCGAAAGGTGATTGCCTGCAGATTGTTCAGAATGGGAATACAGGAGAATTACTTTTGCAGTTCAAAGGCTTTTGCAAGGATGCGGTGTGTGGATGCAAAAGCGAGTGGCGGAAGATCATCGAGTGGGAACCAGGCGGCATCCTCGGCATCATCGCCAGCGAGGAGTTCTCCTCCCACCTGCTCCACCAGGTACACCAATAAAATATCGGAACCCCGCGGATGCTCGCGACCTGAAAGGACGTCGATCAACCGGATTACCCTGACCTCGAGTCCCGTCTCCTCGCGAACTTCGCGGAGGACGGCGTCTTCAGGCAACTCATGTGCATTCATAAACCCGGCTGGAACTGACCAGGCACCGACCTGTGGTTCCATTGAACGTTGAACCAGCAAAATTTGATTAACTCGCAATAGCAAGGCAGCGCAGGCCACTTTAGGGTCTTCAAAATGGATCCAGCCGCAGGATGGGCAGGTCAAGCGCTGCCCGCCATACTGGATGCTGATCTCCAGGCGGGAAGCACATTTGGGACAAAAAGCGAATGGATCGTGAGAATGCAAATTACCGCCGGCGCAGCAGGATTGCCAGACCTGCGCTGACCAAGGCGACCAAACCCAACCCTGCCATCACGAGGGTCAGTGGAGCAAATTGCTCAAAGAATTTAATACCGCCTCTGGAGGAACCATTAATGTAAGTGCCCTGCGATTTTTCATCAGGAATGCCGAGAATCAGCGTGGATGGGTCTGCCTGACGCAGCGGAACGGTTGAGAGCGTCGGCGTACCCGCAGGACTGGCCGGGCTAAGTGCTTCCGGAGGGGTTGTTTGAGGCGCTTCCTCGATCGTGGACGGCCCGGTATAGCTTCCGTCTCCACCGCCGATGACGGTCTGAGCATTGGGATCGGCGCCACCACCACCTCCCATGCCAAAGGCTCGCTGGGGGTTCCACAAAATGATCATCGGCGATTCGGCAGGAGCTGCACCAGTTTTTTGTGCCACAGAGGTGTCGTTTGCCACAGGAGCCCTCTCAGGCGCTGCCCCGCGGAAAGCACCCAGGCGCGGCAAAATGGAGGATCCCGCGAAAATCACCAGCAGCAGGAAGGTGGAAACCGCCGAGACCAATCCCCAGGCAGGCTGGAAGAGACGGCGTTTAGCCGTTTTTTTTACCCGTTCGGGGGTGAGCATGAAATTGCGTGGAGCACGAATTTTTGGCAGCGCGTGGAGCATGCGCTTGGTGTAAGCAAGTTCCTGCGATGTGCGTTTGAATTGTTGATCCGAGACGAGGCGCTTTTCGACCCGCTGCATGTCGGATTGGGTTAATTCACCATCCAGGTATGCAGATAGGAGTAAATAGTCCTTTCGGGAAAGGGTTTCAGTCATCTTGTGCCTCGCTATTTAGACGGAATTGGTCTGGCAGAAGTTCCTGAAAACCCTGAAGACAATCACGCACTTTTAAGCGCGCGCGAGCAAGACGGCTTTTTATTGTTCCTAACGGGGTAGATACACTTTGCGAGACTTCGGAGTAATCCATTCCCTGAACATCCACCAAGATGATGACGGACCTGAATTCCGGTGGGAGTTGTTCCAGGCAGTGTTGGAGGGCGTGTTCAAGCTCTGCCTGTTCCATGGTGGTTTCGGCTGAAGGATCGTTTGAGGCTAACCAGGCAGCAGAATCATGTTCTTCTTCGTCTTCGTTCACTGGCTCAAGGGGAGTGGTCGGGCGCCTTTTTTGGCGGCGGAGTTCATCGTAACAGCCATTGGTGACCATGCGCATCACCCAGGCTTTGAATGAGCCGCCGCGGAAAGACCCCAGGTTGTTATAGGCGGAGATAAAGGCATTTTGGACAGCATCTTCCGCCAGGTCAGGATCATTGAGCATTCGGCAGGCGACACTATAGGCCAGATCCTGGTACACCAGGATAAGACGATTGAAGGCGTCCAGTTCCCCTTTTTGGGCAGATTGTATCAGCGCGGATTCGTCCATTTTTTTAACCCCAATAATTGTAATCCAAAGTGCCAAAAAATACTTGCCTTGACATTGGCTTTAGCATGGGTATAATCGAATCAACAGACCCACTCGGGGCTTTGCGTTTGGTTGAATCCCCAGAGAGCTGGCGGATGGTGAAAGCCAGTGATTCTCACAAGCGCGTTCCACCCCGATCACCTGTAACAGGTGGTCTGCTTTCGCAGGGGCAGCCATGCCGTAAGAAAGCCGGAAGCGCCGTTACCGCTCAACAAGACTCAATCACTGAGTGAATGCAGGTGGCACCACGGGCGCCCCTCGTCCTGCAAAGGAATGGGGGCGTATTCTATTAGAGCGAGGTGCAACATGTTAGATCTAAACCTGATCCGAGAAAACCCTGAAATTGTACGCAAAGCCCTGGCTGACCGCCAAATGGACGCGTCACCTGTGGGTATCGTTTTATCCCTGGACACTGACCGGCGCAACCTGCTGACACAGGTGGAGAAGTTGAAAGCCGAACGCAACGTTGTCTCCAAGGAGATCAGCCAATCCAAGGATCCCGCTGCGCGCCAGGCAAAGATCGACGCCATGCGCGAGGTAGGCGACCGGATTGCGGAACTGGATGAGACAGTACGCCAGGTGGATTCAAACCTGCAAGCCACACTTTCCATGATCCCCAATCTGCCGGATCCATTAACCCCTTACGGCAAAGACGAGAGCGAAAATGTGGTGGTGCGGAGTGAGGGAACGCTGCCATGTTTTAATTTCACCCCATTGGCGCACTGGGACCTCGGGACCAAACTGGGAATCATTGATTTTGAACGAGGTGTCAAGTTGACCGGATCGCGTTTCTACATCCTGAATGGCGCCGCAGCCCGATTACAGCGCGCATTAATCGCGTGGATGCTCGACCTGCATATCCGCCAGGGTTACGAGGAACGCTATACGCCATTCATGGTTAAAGCGGATACCCTGTACGCCGCCGGCCAACTGCCTAAATTTGTTGATAACCTCTACCATGATATTGAAGAAGACCTGTGGATGGTCCCCACCGCGGAAGTGCCGCTCACCGGCATGTACATGGGAGAAGTTCTGGAAGAAAACACGCTGCCGCAACGCTTCACGGCGTACACCCCGTGCTTCAGGCGCGAGAAGATGAGCGCAGGCAGGGACGTTCGCGGGATCAAACGCGGGCATCAGTTTGATAAAGTGGAAATGTATGTATTCTGTAAACCTGAAGAGTCAGCGGCTGAGCTGGAAAAAATGCTGGCAGCAGCGGAAGCCACCTGCGCGGGTTTGGAACTGCCATACCGCATCAAGCGTTTGTGCACCGGGGATATCGGATTCAATTCGATGATCACCTATGACCTAGAAGTATGGGCAGCCGGCTGCGGCGAATGGCTCGAAGTCTCCTCGGTTTCCAACGTGGGTGACTTCCAGGCGCGGCGGGCGAACATCAAATACAAACCTTCTGATGGCGGGAAAACGCGGCTGGTGCACACGCTCAATGGCTCCGGATTGGGGATGCCGCGAACGATGATCGCAGTACTGGAAAATTACCAGCAGGCAGACGGCTCGATAAAAGTACCTAAGGTGCTGCTGCCATGGATGGGTGGAGTGGATATAATCAAGTAATGGAAAATATCGCGAATTCTGCCTGGTTTATTTCCATACTCGCAGCTGTGATGGTCGTGGGTCTGCTGGGACTGCTGTTTTACATCATCCCCGGGCTGACCATCATCTGGCTCGCCATCCTGGCTTACGGGATCATGAACGGATTCACCGTCTGGTCAGGCATTCTTTTTGGCGTTATCACCCTGCTGATGATCGGCGGAAACCTAGTGGATAACTATTTCATGGGTGACCAGGCACGCAAAACAGGCGCAAGTTGGGTCGGGATCGTGGTAGCCCTGGTGCTGGGTGTAGTGGGTACGTTCGTCCTGCCGCCCTTTGGCGGGATCCTCTTCGCAGCGGTGGGAATCCTGATCGTCGAATGGGTCAATAAAAAGAATTTCAAGGAAGGATTAAAATCCACCGGTGGTATGCTGAAAGGCTGCGGTTTTGCCGTGGTGGTGCGTTTTTCCATCGGCGTGGTGATGATCGGTCTATGGGTGGCGTGGTTCCTGTGGCTTAAATAAAAAACAACTCCGGCAACCACCGGAGTTGTTTTTTATTTACGATATTTAGTGAGAAAGATAGGCTTCGACCATGATTAGATTCTTGTCCCCAACATTCCTGATCACTCCCAGGAGGGTATCCATAGAGGAGACTTCTTCAAGCTGCTCGGTGACAAACCAGGCAAGGAACTCCCGGGCAATGTAATCTTTGGTGGATTCTGCAATCTCCATGAGTTCATATATGTAACCCGTCACATCCTGTTCCCATTTAAGGGAGAGTGCCACCGCTTCTTCGGCGGATGCAAAATCCGCTTTTGGAGCAGCGAGCGCAGGCAGGATCAGCTTGCCATTGGTATCGTTGACATAATGCAGGAACTTGAGGGCGTGCTCCTGCTCTTCAGCAGCCTGCTTGAAAAACAGTTCGGAAAGTTTCTTGAGGTATCTGCCTTCAAAATAGGCGGCGATTTGCAGGTATTGGTTCGAGGCTTCCATTTCACGCCCGATCTGGGCGTTGAGAGCATCGTTTAATTTTTTAGTGATTAACATTTTTTTCTCCATTATTTATAAAATTTATCTTATTTTTAGTATAGGAGAAAAATAAAAGAATTTCGTTAACAATTTAGCGCTATTTTGTTCTTTCGCGGGTGAGAACCACCTGGTACAAAACGATCGATCCAGCCACGGCAGCATTCAGCGACTCGATCTTGCCGTGCATCGGCAACCTGAGCAGGAAATCACATTTTTCACGCACAAGAGAACGCATGCCTTCTCCCTCGTTGCCTACAATGAGCGCAATCGGTCCGTCAAGGCGGACCTGCTGCACAGGTTGTGAACCAGGACCACCGTCTAGACCGACCACCCAAGCCCCTACCTGCTTGAATTCCTCGACAGCCTGCACAAGATTGGCCTGCGCGATGAGCATGTGTTCACTGGCACCCGAAGAGGAGCTGACAACCGCAGGTGTAACTTCGGCAGCCCGGTGCGGCGGGATGACCACCCCGTGCACCCCGGCGGCTTCCGCGCTACGCAAGAGAGATCCCAGGTTTTGCGGATTTTGGATCATATCCAGCAGGAGGACAAATAAATCTTCGTTGTTGGATTTTGCGCGTTCGGTGATATCCACCAGGTTCATATAAGGGTAACGGCTGACCTCAAGGGCAACACCCTGGGGGTTCTCCCCCATTTTTGCCAGGCGTTCCTTAGACACACGCTCGATCGGGCATTTGCGGGAAGCGGCCAGTTTTTGCAGCTCAATGATGCGGCCTTTCTCATCAATTCCGGTGGCGAGCAATAATTTAAACACTTCACGCCGGCGGGCTTGAAGGACTTCCATGACCGCATTGCGGCCGATAATCCATTCTCTCATATCACCTTAATTCCAGCGCCAGCTGGTGCCGTCTTTGCTATCTTCGAGGATCACACCAAGTTCTGCCAGTCGGTCGCGGATACGGTCGGATAATGCCCATAACTTGTTTTGGCGCAATTCACGGCGAATCTCGATCAGAAGATCAATGATTTCGTCTGCCTTCTGATCTACGGCTTTCTTCACTTCCAACTGAAGTCCTAACACAGAGGTCAATTCAAGGAGGGCAGCCTGGGCGGGCTGCAATTGGAAATCAGCAGCGCCATCAGCACGCACCTGGTTAATGGCACGCACCAGTTCATAAAGTTCTGCCATCGCCCCAGCGGTGCTGAAATCGTTGTCCATAGCCGCTACAAAACCATTTTGGGTCTTCTCGATTTGCGCTTGCAGATCATGGAGGACTTTTTCGGATAGACCTGCAGCCCCGGGTAAAGCTGGTTTCAAAGCAGAACGCAAGCGCTCAATCCCTTTTTCAGCCTGCTCAAGGATTTCATTGGAATAAGTAAGCGGATTGCGGTAACCGGAAGTCAAAACCATCATACGCAGGGATTCGGCAGTATGAGTGGCGAGAAACTCTTCGATGGTTACCAAGTTGCCGATGGATTTAGACATCTTTTCACCGCTCAACTGCAGCATGCCATTGTGAATCCAGTAACGCGCGAACTGCCTGCCAGTGAAAGCTTCACTCTGGGCAATCTCATTTTCATGATGGGGGAAGATGAGGTCGTTGCCGCCACCATGGATGTCGATCTGTTCACCCAGGTGATTGAGGTTCATGGCAGAGCATTCAATGTGCCAGCCGGGTCTGCCCTTGCCCCACGGGCTATCCCAGGAGGGTTCACCAGGTTTGGCAGATTTCCATAAGGCAAAATCCATGGGGTGCTGCTTGCGTTCGTCCACTTCGATGCGGGCACCCGCCTGCATCTCTTCCACACGCCTGCCGGAGAGTTTGCCGTACGCGGGGTCTTTTTGAACCCTGAAGTAGACGTCCCCATCCACTGGATATGCAAAATCTTTATCAATCAATCCAATAATCATCTTAATGATCTGGTCCATCTCGCGGGTGGCGCGTGGATTGATGGTTGCCGGCAGGATATTAAAATCCTTGAGGTGCTGCTCAAATTCTTTTATGTAGCGTTCACCCAACTCAAAGGGATCGACTCCCTGCTCTTTGGCTTTGATGATGATCTTGTCGTCCACATCGGTGAAGTTCATCACGTGGGTAACTTCGTAGCCGCGGTATTGCAGGTAACGCCGCAGCACATCAAAAACCAGCGCAGACATGGCGTGCCCGATGTGTGCTTTTGCGTAGACTGTCGGACCGCAGACATAGAGTGACACCTTGCCTGGTTTAAGGGTGACAAATTCTTCAGTCTTGCGGGTAAGCGTGTTATATACCTTCAACATAAACGAGTCTCCTCTAATGACCAGAACCTTCTTCAGGGCGGGCAAAGATCATGCGCCCGGCAGCGGTCTGTAATACCTTCGTAACGATAACAGTGATGTCTTTATCCATGTAGTCTTTTCCGTTTTCAACCACGACCATGGTGCCGTCATCCATGTAGGCAACCCCCTGCCCTGACTCGCGGCCTTCCTGGATCACCTTGACCTGCATGATCTCGCCCGGAAGCAGAATGGATTTTACCGCGTTGGCAAGTTCGTTAATGTTGAGGATAGTGACACCCTGGAGTTCTGCAACGCGGTTGAGGTTGTAATCATTTGTAAGGATCGGACACTGCATCTGGCGCGCCAGGACGACCAGTTTATCGTCCACCTCACGCATGCCCTCTACATCGATATCGCTAATGCGTATGGGAATGGTGGGTTCCTTTTGCAGAGCAGCAAGCACTTCCATACCCCGCCGGCCGCGCTGCCGGCGCATGCTGTCGGAAGAATCCGCGATGTACTGGAGTTCATTGAGTACAAAACGCGGGATAAGCAGGCTGCCCGGTATAAAGCCGGTGCGGGTGATATCCGCAATCCTGCCATCAATGATGACGCTGGTATCCAGAAGGATGGTGCGGTTATCCGCCCAATTGGCTCCAGACGCGCCATCCTTGGAAAGGGACTGACCCTTCTGCAGACCCGGGAAAACGGAAAAGATATCCGTGGAACGCATCACGAATATCGAGACTCCCAGGTAGCCGAATAACACAACTGCCACAAAAGGAAGGATGCTCCCCATGGGGTCCGGCAAAAGGGAGAGGGGGAAGGACAACAACACCGCCACGATCAATCCGACAATTAGACCGATGAGTGCGGCAACGAGATTTTGCGCAGAAGAACGGCCTAATAATTTGCGTAAGCCGCGTACGGGTTTAGTGGAAATATATGGGGTTAAGAGAAGACCAACCAGAGCGCCCACAAGACCGAATGAAAAGGTATACTGTTCCACGCTCATGGTATTGGCACCGGGAAGTGCATTGGCAGCTTCGCCAACACTTTTTCCCCAAAACAAACCGGCAATTGCGAGACCGACCATTCCGATCAAACGAAAAATAAAATCACTGCTCATATAATAGCTCCTGAAAAAAAAGAATGAATGCATGTTAAAGAACTGGATAAATTGGATAAATGCAGTTAGATAATAGCATGTTGCAGAGTATCCGTCAAACCTGTTTAAGGTCAACAGTAAGGCTGGAAGAGGGTTTTGTTGACACCCCCCTGCTCCCGTGATAAAATCCGAGCGTTCCACGACGCCCCCATCGTCTAGTGGCCCAGGACGCGGCCCTCTCAAGGCCAAAACAGGGATTCGAATTCCCTTGGGGGCACTTTTTATTTAAAATTACAAGGTGATTGTCTTACACTTCGAATTCCCTTGTCCACAGGATACTTCGTGAGGGGAACTTTTTATTTAATCGTCCCTCTCATACCATCGAGGTATTTAAAGGCTCACCCTCCTTCGAGGGCATGAAACAGGGATCCCCGCAAGGGGGACTTTGTTCGAATTCCCTTGCCCACAGGGTACTTCGTGAGGGGCACTTTTTATTTAATCGTCCCTCTCATACCATCGAGGTATTTAAAGGCTCACCCTCCTTCGAGGGCATGAAACAGGGAAATAAATCCCGCTTACCATTTGGAAGTAGTTACTTTAATTAATCAGTAACCGTTTTATTGCGGGAAATTGAACAAAAATTAGAATGAGTCATCCAGGCGGCTCAGAAGCAAACTGCTTGTGGAACTGTAAGAGTCTTCGTCCAATCAGGAAGAACCAGACTGCCAGAAACGCACCAGCAGCTTCGAGAACGAAGATAGCCAGGGGAGTGAATGTGGAAACAATATAGAATGCAAATGTGAGGAGTGCGGACAATATTCCGATCCATACAATTCCGTTTCCAGAGGGGAGAGAGTGGAAAGACACTGAAACCACTAGAACAGCGATCATGAAAAGGAATAATCCAACATCAATTCCAATACCTTCGTAAATTGCAAGAATTGCCTGACCGGCTGAAACGATCATCGATCTCTGTAGTTCACTCGTCGCAGCAGCATACTGGGTACTGATGTGAAGCATAGAAAATGCCGTATTAGATGAAAGATAAATGGTAATGCCGATGAAGGCAAACGCGCTCGCCATGTCAATCATCGCACTCTTCCTCTGACGAAGAATACCGTGTAGTGCAAGAAACAACGGAATCGAGAGAGCAAACGCCGGGATTTGTAACATCGTGAGTTCAGTTAACCCAAGCAGTCTATTCTTTTGAAGAAGAGTAAGCCAGCCAACCACATCCTGTGGGACTGGAATTTGTAAAAAACCAACACCAATTACCTCAATCGTAACCTGCAGCACAGCCAGGCTCGCGGCAAGGATTGCAGAGATACCACCTAATTTACACAGAATCGCCAGGCGGGAATCCGGATTACCAATATCGGGGACCGGTTCATTTTTCAGGTTCATAAGTTCCCTCCACTTTTTAGCCGCTGAACAGGTTTCGTAATCATTGGATAACATTTGCAATGCTGCGAGATTATTATGGCACTAAGCGCTTTGGGAGAAAAGCGCTGTTCAGTGAACTTGCCGTTTGGTCTAAGTGATTACATAATTCGAATTTTACCTGACCACCCTTATATTTTTACCAAGCTTAATAGATATTTTAAGAGTCTTTTGAGATTCGATGGTTAACCTCGTCGTAATCTCCTTATTAGCGAATGTATAATGAGCAATACCACTTTCAACAAATCCTTTGAAAGGTTCCTTGCTGATGGGAAATCGATTCCAGGAATGGAAGACCAAACACCAGACCCTCTGGCAGTTCGTGATGTTTACGCTAATGAGCTGCATCACCACCGTGGTGGATTTCGGGTCTTTTGCCTTATTCAATTTCCTGGTGTTTACTTCATTAAAAGCACAGCCTTTTGCCTGGTGGATCATCAATTATTCCATCGAGGATGGGGGGTTGGGCGCTTTCCTGGCTTTTGGGCTTTCCTTTGCCATTTCTCAAACGTTTAATTTCTTTCTTCAGCGAAAAACGACCTTCAAGGCGAACAACAATGTGCTGTACAGCGGAATGATGTATGCCATCATGGTGATCGGGGTGTATTTTTTGCAGCTGTGGGTCCCATCGGTAATCCAGGCAGGGATTGCGGCGGCGATTGGTGCCTCACTGGGTGCAGCGGTAGTGAAGTTCATCAACATGACAATCTCGATGCTGATCCAATTCCCGATGAACAAATGGGTCATCATGCGGAAAAATGATGAGAAATGATTGAGAAACGAATCAATCTGATACTAAAAACCTTTAACCGGTCTTTGTGCATGATGCTTGCCAACCACTAAACCCATTTTTGGTTTCGGGATAAATAAAAATTCACCCGGCGAGGTATTCAACCGGGTGAAATCGGGTACATGAACTGACTATGCAGTTCGCTTGCGTTTCGATAACAATGGCAGGTGCCAATTCCCCTCGCCGCTCAGGCGGATGTCTCTGCGAACAAAGCGCAACCAGGCTACCAGTGCCATGAAGACACTGACACCCAACAATATAAACAGCCAGTTCAGGTTCAGCTCCTTAAAGGACATGACAGTCTGGAAGTAGTGATAAGGCATGTATTCGGCTAGCGTTTGCATCTTCTCATCCAAAAATGAGAGGGACGAAACAAAGTAACTGGTCACCATGATCACACCGCTGACCATGGCTGCCATGGTACGTGAGGGCAACAACAGACTTAGAACCAAAGCCAATGACACGTACAACAGCGTCTGGATGAGCAATGAAATGAAGGGGACAGACATCTGACCCCAGTTGAAGCCCAGGCTGGATCCGCCAAGCATTACGCTAAAACCCAGCCATCCCAGGAGATGAATAACCACAGCGGCAGCCACAACACCGAAGAAGCGACCAAAGAAGAAAGAAGATCTCCCAACCGGGTGTGCCATCATCAGGTCGAGCCGCCCGCGTTCCTCATCGTTGACGATAAGTCCGCTGCCGGCAAGCACGGCAAAGATGCCGATGATGATGGGCAGCATAGAGAAAGCATACATACCGAGGAAACCAGCAGGAGTGATCAGACTGTTGGCGTCCCCGCCAAAAAACGCCAGGAACTCGGTTGGATAACTGGAAATCATCTGCTTGAGCTGTTCCTGCTGCGCTCCGAGAGATTCGTACATCGAGACAATCATCAGTCCATAGACACCAAGGCCCAGACCCCATCCCAGGATCGCACCCCGAAGACCGGTGAAGGTATAGCAAAAAGTAGTCCAAAAGCGTTTCATAGTTACATTCTCCTTACGTGTGACGAATTATTTATAGTAGGTCATAAAGACCTCTTCCAGGCTGAGGTGCTCAGTCTCCAGATCCAGAACGGGCATTCTGCTCAAGACCTGAATCAGGCTCTGCATGTCGCCTTTTACCTGGAGAGTGATCTTGAATGGATCTGGCTGGGAGAGGATTTCTACTTCCGGCAGGGTATTGAATTCAGCGGCATTAACCGGTTGCTTGAAGCGAACCGTAAGACGGTTTAACGTCCGGCGGGTAAGGCTCTCAGTTTCAGCAACCTCAACAATCTCACCCGCGCGAATGATAGCCACCCTGGCGGCAACACTCTCCACTTCACTCATGATGTGGGAGCTGAAGAAGATGGTCGCGCCTGCGGTATTCGCCTCGTGTATCAGGGCGAGGACTTCGTGCTGCATGAGGGGGTCTAAGCCGCTGGTAGGTTCATCCAGGATCAACAACTCCGGACGGTGCATAAATGCCTGGATCACTCCAATCTTCTGTTTATTTCCTTTAGACAGGTTTTTGATCTGGGTTTTGAGGTCCAGGTCAAAGCGCACAGCCAATTGATGCACATAATCCCAATCAGCGCGCCGGTTACGCAAGTCGTGAAATAATCGCAGCTGGCGCTCACCCGTCAGGTTGTCATAAAATTGCATCTCGCCAGGCAGGTAACCCGTGAAGGATTGGACATTAACAGGATCAATTTGCGGATCCACTCCCAGCAACAGAGCTTCACCGTCGTCCGGTCGGATCATATCCAGGAGGCAGCGGATGGTGGTGGTTTTTCCTGCACCATTTGGACCGAGAAAGCCAAATATTTCACCGCGTTTCACATCAAGATCGATACCGCACAGGGCACGAACTTTTCCGTAAGATTTGGTCAACCCGTGGACTTCAAGTGCCAGGTTTTGACCGGGTAGAACCGTATTTGCAGCAATCATAAAAATCTCCTTACTCCTTGAATTTTGTTGGTGTGGGATGTACCTGTTGGACTGAGCGTAAAACCAGGTTCATATCCCACAGCAGATTTAATAATCCGCGTAAAGCAGCCTGGTCGGCGAGAACCCCGCTCAGGATGGTGACATGAGTACCATCAGCCTCCTTTCGCAAGACAATTTCTAGCCCTCCCAGCCAATCTGACCAGCTGATATCGATCTTTCCTTCGATCGTTACCAGGTAGGTTCTGGCCGGGCTATGTGACATGCTTATATCAGTTGACATAATCAAACTCCAGTAAGCTGATAAGAGCATACTGGAGTTGGCTATTGGTGTAACCGGATAAAAGTATGGTTGGAGTACTGTTTTGAAAATTTACTGGGCTGGTTTATTGGATGGTAAAAGACCCAAGTCGTGAGCCCTGGCAACCGCCTGAGTGCGGTTCTTGACGTTTAGTTTTCCAAAGATGTTGGTGGTATGTCCCTTTACTGTGCTCAGGGAGATGTACAAGCGCGCAGCAATCTCGTCGTTTGACAGCCCGGTATCGATGAGATGGAGCACTTCCAGTTCGCGCTGGCTGAGAGGTTCAACCAGCCTGCCATCAAATGTGCTCTCCAGCTTTCTGGAATTTTCCTTATCCGCCAAAAGAACTTGCAGCAACCTATTGGAGTATGCAGGTGATAACTTATGAGCAACAGCTTTGTAAAGCAGCCAGGACATGGGTTCACCTTCGTCGACAAATATCCGCAGGTAACCCTCTGGTTCAGCCATAGTAAATGCCTGACTGAGGGTTTGCAGCGACTCGTCGAGTAACCCTTTTTGATCAAGTGCGAGCGCTTTTAGAACCAGTATTTCAATTATCCTGCGTTGATGACCTCTCTCTTGAACTTTCTCATATAAGAACGAAAGCATTTCAAGTGCACGATCCGGATGGCGTTGTGCGAGCACCAGGCGAATTACCGTAAAGTATTCTGCCTGGAGCAGTTCATTAATTGAAGCGTTCCGGGAGGCTTCTGTAAAGACATCAGCCGGCGACCGATCGATATATCCCAAACCCCGCGCCCATTGGAGGGCTGGCTCCAGTTCGCCTCGAGCGATCCAATATCGAGCCTGCACCACCTCGACCAGGCGGTCATCCATCAGGATCGAACGGCTGGACTGGGCACGCTGCCGGGCTTTGTCGATGAAGATTTTCGCGTTTGACCAATTCTGCCTAGCCATGAAGATACGGGCTATAGCCAGCCAGACCATCGGCATCCCGAACTCCGAAATCACCTCCATATACCCGGCGGCCTCGAACAAGCAGTCCTGGGCAGTCTCCAAATCTCCCTGTTCCCGCAGCATATCCCCCAGGTTGAGCAAGGTCTTCCCCAGCAGCGGTGTTTGCCGGCCAATGCGTTGACTGGCCAGCTCCACCACCTGCCTGCATGTATTTACAGCCTGGTGTAGATGTCCCTGGACAAATTGCAGCCCAGACAGATTGGTGAGCGCCGTGATGTGCATCATCACATTGCCGGATTGGATGGAACTTTCCACCACCTGTTCGAATGCAAGTTTGGCGGCATCGATGTCACCTGCAAGGGTATACGCCATGCCCAGACCATCCGCCGCCAGGCTGCGGAAGAAGACGCGACCTGCTGGGAGCTGCTGAAGAGCTTGCTCACCCAACTGGATGGATTGGGAAGATCTTCCCTGCAGGATAGCCAGGAGTAACTGCAGCGTTGCCACCTCCCCCGCGAATTCATCCTGTCTGTCAGCAACTACCAACCCATTAATAATGTCTGTAACTGCATCTGAAACACGGTTGCACAAAATAAGCGCAAGACCTTTTAAGGCAGCGAGATACTTATGCTGCAGAAGCCCATCTTGAGGTAATCCCTCCAGCCAACGCAATAATGTGGCTGCCTGCCCGTGCATGAGCAGATTTTCTGCGGCAAGGCTGATGAGACGGATGGATTGCTCAGTATTATGTCCAGCGATGGCGTGCTCGACAGCCAAATCTACCAGATCATTTTCTTCAAACCATTGACTCGCGCGTAAATGCAGTTCACAGATGTGCACACCTGCCGTTTCCTGGAGGCGTTTACGCAACAAGTCAGCAAACAAGGCATGGTAACGGTACCAGCTCCCCTGGTCATCCAGGGGTTTGATGAATAAATTCGCTTCCAGTAATTGGTCCAGGATCAACTGTGCCCCTACCTGGCTGGTAACAAACTCACAAAGCGGAGCTGAAAGGCACTCGAGGATTGATGTTTGCAACAAAAAGGTTTGGAGCGGTAAAGATAGACCGGCAAGCACATCCCCCGTCAAATAATCTGCAATAAATTTATCTTCACCTGAAAACCTCTCAAAGAAAGCAGTTTTGTCCTGGACTTCTTTTAAGGAGAGCGCTGCCAGTTGAAGACCAGACACCCAACCCTCGGTCCGTTTCTCAAGAAGCGAGAGTTGTTCCGTAGATAAATGTAAATTCATCTCCGAGTTGATTAATTCTTCCATTTCGCCTTTTTGAAAACATAATGCTTCCTGGCGCAGTTCTATGAGCTGTCCGCGCGCACGAAGGCGGGCAAGCGGCAGAGGTGGATCGTTGCGGGTGAGTAAAACAAGACACAATTGGGGCAATTGGTGGTCCACCAGGAAGGTAATAAATTCCTGGATTGATTCGGATTTGAGCAAGTGATAATCATCCAGTGCGAAGTAGATACGCCCGGGGAACTTACTTAATTCGTTTATGAGAATTGTGGCCAGGACTTTAACTGGTGGGGGTTTGTGAGTTTGCAGCACCTTGAGCACACCCTCTCCAAATCCGTGGAGAATGTGCTGCAGCGCAGTAATCCAATAGGTTAGAAATAGAGGTAAGTCATCATCCCCGCTCTCCAGCGTCAACCAGGCAACGCTATACGAGTGGGACTCTGCCAATGACCGCAGCCAATCACACACAATTGTGGTTTTGCCATAACCTGCTGGTCCGCAAACCAGGATCAATGACGTGGTCTTCTCCAAACCGGCAGCCAAATTCCGTAACAACCTTGGACGGTGGACAACTTTTGAACCGACAGGCGGGATATTGAACTTGGTGGAAAGCAGCGGTATGGACAATTTTGAAGATCTTTACTCAGATTGAGGGGTCACTGCCTATGATTGTAGCATGAGCTGCAATTATCATTTCCCTGCCTGATGGTTCCCTCCTGCATTTTCTGAATGAGGATTTCCAAATATCGATGCGGGTGATAGTAAAAAAGTACTCCTCGGAGTACTTTTTTGTAAAACATGATGCGTAGCTAACGATAAGATATCGGTGATTCGCTTTTTATTGCAGGTTTGTGCTGAGTTCTCAGTTACACATCGAATTCAAGCTCAACTTACTGCTTTTTTCACCAGCGCGCTGATCCTGGCTTCTTCGGGGGCGGTTAGTGCTTTAAGCGCAAAAGTAACCGGCCAGAAAGTGCCCTCATCAAGCTTTGCCTCGTCACTGAACCCCAGTGTGGCATATCTCGTGTTGAACTTGCTGGCAGCCTGGAAAAAGCAAACGACCTTACCCTCTTTTGCATACGCCGGCATCCCATACCAGGTTTTCGGAGTGAGGGATGGCGCAGTGGCTGTGATGATCGCATGCAGCCGGGTGGCCATGCTGCGATCAGGTTCCGCCATCTCGGCAATTTTCTCAAGCACCATAGCTTCACCGTCAGCTTTGGCATTGCCTTTTCCGCGGACTGTTTCCGCTTTCAATTCCCTGGCACGCTCCTTCATGGCGGCTTGCTCTTCGGCTGAAAATGTTTTTCCACCGGTTGCGCCAGCGGAAGACGTTTCTGATTGTATTTTCGAACTCATATCATCTCCTTGTGCTAATTGCACTAATTAATATAGTATTTGTATGAATTAGTATATCACTACCAACTTGGGAGGTTTGAAAAGCAGCATGACATATTGAAATCTGGCAATTGTATAATGAAAGTGATGCCCATTCGAAAACAATCCCCAATTGAGATCAAAACCACTGAAGTGCATATGTGCACCCTTTCAGTGCGCCTCAACATCCTCAGCCAGGTTCCCTTTTTCCAGGATTTGCATTCTGAAGATCTTGAAGCCATAAATCCGCTATTCCGTGAAGAGGGTTTTGGTGCAAACGAGGTCATCTGTCATGCAGGAGACCAAGCAATTCGATTGTTTGTGGTAGCCGAAGGGCGCGTCAAGCTGCTTCAACACTCATTTTCCGGGAAAAACATCCTTCTGGACATGCTAATGCCAGGGGAGTATTTTGGCAGGTATTCCAGGCAGGCAGATGCCGTTTACACCGAAACAGCGCAAGCCCAAACCAGGTGTTGCATCCTTGTGATTGACAGGGAGAAATTCCAACAAGTCCTCAACCAATATCCGTCAGTTGCGTTGAGGGTCATTGATATTATGGCTCAGCGGCTTCAATCAGCAAATGAACGGGTCCACCAATTGAGCACCATGGCTGTTGAAAACCGAATCGCCAGCGTATTGCTCATGTTGAGTGAAAAATTTGGTGAAAAACGTAAAATCGGCTGGCTGATCCAGGTTCCGCTGACCCGTGAAGACCTGGCAGACATGACCGGTACGACCATTGAAAGCACCAGCCGCGTGATGAGCGAATTCCGAAAAGACGGACTGGTGCAATCAGGGCGCGGCTGGGTTGCAGTGGTGAATAAAGAAGAATTACGGGTTATTTCTGAAAAATACCTTGAATAGGGGGGTATTCCAGAAAAAAGGCAGCGGGTCACAGCACTTTCTAATTTCATTGCACTTAATTGATGTACATCATGGAACACTTCAATGACAACGGTTATATTAGTGTCATAAGTTTGACCTATTTAGAAAAGGAGCAAGAAATGACATCAGTAACTCAACCATTGAAAGATGAACATAAGGAACTCTATCCGCATATCGAAACTTTAAAACTTGCGGGTGTGGCTGTCCACGGCACAATTAACCAGGCGGGGCTTGACCTGATCGATGAAGCGATCGAGTTTTTGACCACCCACCTACTGCCGCATGCCCAGGCTGAAGAAGCCGCACTTTACCCAGTTGTTCAAAAAGTGATGGGGTCCTCTCACGGAACCGCAACCATGAGCCGCGACCATGTGGAAGTGGAGAGATTGACACAGGAATTGGTCGCTCTGCGGAAAAAAGTCTCTGCAGGTGAGATCGGAATGACGCTTGCCAACGATTTGAAACGCGTCTTATATGGTCTATACACCTTGGTGAAAGTGCACTTTGCCAAGGAAGAAGAGGTTTACCTCCCGCTCCTCGATGCCAACCTTTCAGTAAAAGAAGCAAGGGAAATGTTTGAAGCGATGGAGGCAGCTGCTGGTGAGGCCAAAGCACGCGTTCATGCATGATCAGCCCAGCCAGTATAAGGGGACTAACTGCGAGTAGTTTCTCCTCCTATGTCCTTGATGGTATCCCCCCTTAAAGAAAACAATCCTCCAAAAACGGCGGATTGTTTTCTTGTCTTCGAGTAAACAATTATTAAGACCTGGCAGGTTTCTTGCGGATATACCAATAAGTTAACCCGATTGCCAGCACAATTGGCAGTACACCAACGATCCCAAAGACCAGGTCACCCGGCAACCTGATCCATTCTACAAGTTTGCTCATCCCTTCACTAAGGTAGAGCGTGCTGCGTGCGTGCCAGTACCCGTTGCGCAACACATCGCGCAGCTGAAGCACGCCACCCGGGAACAATGAAAGGAAGACCATTAACGCCAGACCAACGTTCAAACCCCAGAAGGATACACGCACATATTTTTCAACTTTTTTCCACTGGTCATTGGCTAAAACCTGGCGCATGGCAAAAACCATCAACGCCATACCGAGCATTCCGAAAACACCCATCAAGGCGGCGTGACCATGGTTAGGAGTTAACATGGTACCTACTTCATAATAACTGACGATCGGCGTATTGATGAGGAAACCAAAAACACCTGCCCCCATGAAGTTCCAGAAGCCAACCGCCATCAGGAAATAAAATGTCCATTTGTGCGGGATGGAGACATTCTCACCGCATACATCACATTTTGAACGCGTTAGTTTTATGAAATCCCATGCATCCAGCGTTAGCAACGTTAAAGGTACAACTTCCAGCGCGGAGAACACCCCTGATAACGCCATAGTGATGTTCGACTGTCCGGTCCAATACCAATGGTGTCCTGTGCCAACAATGCCGCTTGCCAAGAACAGGATGGCATCCAAGTAGACCACGCGCGCTGCCGTCTTGCGGGAGACAATCCCCAAGAGGAAAAAAATAATCGCCACCATTACTGTAGCAAACAACTCAAAGAAACCTTCTACCCACAAATGGATGATCCAGAATCGCCAGGTATCGACAATGGTGAAGTTGGTGGTGCTATTGAAGAATAGCGCCGGCAAATAGAATAACGGAATGGCGATGGCTGCATAAAGGAAAAGCGAACTGATCTCCTTTTTCTCCGGATCATTCCTGGCAGGAAGAATCCCGCGCATCAAAAGCACCACCCAGAGCACCAAACCTACTGCGAGAAGGACTTGCCACAGGCGGCCCAGGTCCAAAAACTCCCAACCCTGGTTACCGACCCAGAACCAGAATTTTCCCATCCAGTTATTAATGCCCAGGTATTCTCCGATGAGACTGCCGCCTACCACCAGTACCAGGGCAGCAAACAAAACATTGACCCATAATGATTGTTTCCGCGGTTCTTTACCGCCTATTGCAGGAGCGAGAAACAGCGCGCCGGCGATATATGACGTTGCTATCCAAAATAGCGCAGTTTGAAGGTGCCAGGTGCGGGTAATATTGCTCGGCAGAAGACCTGATAAATCCAATCCGTAGAATGAAACGGGATCAGCCCGATAGTGTGCGATCAACGATCCTGCCAGTCCTTGCGCCAGGAGCAATAAGGCGACAACCAGGAAAAATTTAATCGATCCGCGCTGGCTTGCGGTCGTTTCTCCACCTGGCAGCATTTGGGGGTGAACATGTTCTTTCTTGCCCTTCCATCCCAGGAAATTAAAACGTCCAAACGCAAAGAGCACACCAGCGGTGCCCCCGAGTAGCGCAATCAAACTCAGCGCGCTCCACAGAATCGCATCCGTTGTGGCTTTATTCCCGACCAATGGATCGTATGGAAAATTGTTGGTAAACGAATAGTCTTTTCCCGGTCGATTGGTGACAGATGCCCAGGCTGCCCAGGCGAAAAAGGCAGTCAGTTGTTTAATTTCCTGGGGATCCTTGATCAAGCCGGCCTGTAACCCGGCGTTCGTCTCCAGGCTTTTAAAATAATCACCCCAGTAAACCTGTTGTGCCAGGAAAGCGTCTGCTTCGTACTGAGCGTAGAGAAGCTTGCCGGATTTGTCATCATACTTGTCCTGTTTAAGGAGAAAAGCGACTTGCGCATCAATGGCGGTTTGACTGCTTTTATCGAGCGAAGAATAAGGCTGACCTTTATTGCTCAGAGCAAGAGAGTCCGCGGTTATTAATCCCATTTCATGAAGGTAGGTCGCTGAAAAATCCGGACCGAGGTAAGCGCCATGACCCCAGACCGTTCCGTTTTCCATCAAACCATATTTCAGGAACACCTGTTGCCCGCTGCGGATATCATCACCTGTAAATATGACTCCTCCATCTGCTCCCACAACCAATTCAGGTATGGGCGGTGCGTCTTTGTATGACTGAACCGTCAATCCGATCAGGATGGAAAAGCCCACAATGAGTACGATCATTACGGCATTGCGCCACCAGGGTGAAAGCCTTTCAGTATCAACAGGGTTTAGCTCCATCATCGCCTCCGTTTTCACAATATTGCCAATGATTAGTCACGGTTTTAATAATAAAAGCAACTCAAGAGACCCTCACGGGAGACTACTTGAGCTGCTTTGATATACGACTCGATGGTAACGCAAGCTCTGCGGAAATTTTTTTTGTAGTGATTGATTAAATTGAAACCAGTAATAATCGGTAAAACTTACCTGTATCTACATAATACCTGTTGTCTACGATTTTTTCAACTCATGTAAACAAGGATGCAATGACTCCTGCAGATTATTTCAATACACGGGTGTTGAAAAAAAAGCTTTTTCGCACCCATGTAAGGGTTACGCAAACGTAATTGTTAGTAGATCTTGTTTTATGAAGATTGCGCGGTCTCCTGTAACGACTGCGGAACGGTTCCATTCTGCCGTTTCAATCCCAACAACACCAGCACAAAATAACCCAGGTAAGCTATGACTTCGGTCAGGGAGGGGTTACCATTATAGCCAAAGACAGTCTTCAGCAATACGCCGGCAACTGAATTTTCGTCCAACACCGGATTGATATTGTAGAGGTTTTCGATTATCGAGGGGATCCAGCCGGCTTCATTGAATTCATGTACTCCATGGGCAACCAGTCCGGCTGCAAAGAGAATCAACAACACCCCGGTCACCTGGAAGAATTGTTTTACGTCCAGGCGTATGGAAGCTGAAAACAGGAGCCAACCCAATAAAACGGCGGCACCAAGACCGATCAGGGCTCCGATCATCACACTTCCGCCCTGCACGGCAAAAGTTGTGGCAGTCAGAAAGAGAGCCAGCTCTATCCCTTCCCTGACCACCGCGAAAAATGCCAGCCAAAAAATGGCGCGTCGGCTGGATTTGATGATAACTGCTTTGCGAACATCGCCTTCGATTTTATTTTGAAACTGCCGCCCCTGGCGATTCATCCAGAAAATCATCCAGGTCAAGATTCCGGCTGCCAAAAGCATGGTGACACCCTCAAAGACCTGTTCCACTTTCCCCTCGAATGAAGAACCAAGTGCGGTTAGAAAGCCACCAACAATCAGGCTAACCGTAACCGCACTGCCAACTCCCAGCCAGATGGCGGATTTCAAATCATTACGATTCAATTTTATTAAAATACCCAGAACGATGCCTACAATGAGGGCAGCCTCTAATCCTTCACGAAGAGAGAGCAGAAAAGCAGGGAACATGAACAACTCCTTTAGAACTTTATATCAAGCCAGTCAAACCATTGCCGTAAATTCAGGTAAATTCTGGATAATGTCGTTGTTGAGATTGACCATCCGCGAAAACCGGGGTTTCATCTGATTTTTGGGTTATTATACTATACTAATATTTCTTATTAGCGTATGTTAATCGACAGTTATATTCATTTTCAAATACCATTTAAGCGAGTTGAAAAGCATTGATTAAGGTACGAATAAAATATATCAAACAGCGATCGTGTGCAACCCGGAACCGACAACTGCGTATATTGATTAATCAAACATTCAGGAGGAGAACATGAGCAGAGAATATGGATCTTATCGGGGCGGGGCATCTGAGGCTGTGTACGGACTTGGCTTCATTGGCGCAGCCATCTTCTTCATCGGTCAGGCGACCACTTTTTGGCTGGGGGTGCTGGGTTTTCTTAAAGCGATCGTATGGCCAGTTTTTCTTGTATTGGAAGCATTCAAAGTTCTTATGGGGTAGGACCCGCTCAATCAGATTCGTTTAAAGGAAAGCGTTCATGATCCATTATGAACGCTTTTACTATTGTGAACTACAATCCGACCCTTATGAAAACTTGAAGGTTCCATTAAATCGCCATAAAATCGTTCCAGTCATATTGACACTGTAATTTACAGGTGATACAGTAATCCGTGGTTTGCAGAATGCAGGGTAACAAATTTCGCGGCCTGTTTTCTATAATGAATATCTGAGGAGAGCCTGACATGAGCATTATTGAAGTCAATCACCTGACAAAGTATTACGGAAAATCCCGGGGGATCGTTGATGTTACCTTCAACGTGGAAGACGGGGAGATCTTTGGTTTTATTGGCCCCAATGGTGCCGGGAAATCGACCACCATCCGCTTGTTCCTCTCCCTGATCTACCCGACGTCTGGCGATGCCAGGATCTTTGGCAAGGATTGCATCAAGTTCGGTCCTGAGATCAGGCAGGATATCGGTTACCTCCCTTCAGAGGTCTTCTATTATGAAGGGATGAAAGTGCTCGACTTGCTCAAGTATTCAGCCAGTTTTTTCAAGCAGGACTCCACCAAACGCCTGTATGAACTGGCAGACCTGATGGAGCTGGATCTGAAACGCCGGATCAACGACCTCTCTTACGGTAACAAGAAAAAGGTCGGCATTGTGCAGGGATTATTGCACAGCCCAAAATTGATCATTCTGGATGAACCCACCGCTGGGCTGGATCCATTGATGCAGCACAAATTCTTCGACCTCATCCGTGAAGAAAACAAACGCGGCGCGACCATATTCTTCTCTTCTCATATCCTGGGAGAGGTACAGCGTTTATGCAACCGGGTGGCAATCATCAAGGAGGGCAGTGTCATCGCCATCCAGGATATGAAAACCTTGCAAAAGGATAATTACAAAAAGATCCGCATCACCACAGAGCAACCGAATGAAAACCTGTTCAAGATTGACGGAGTTTCAGGTCTAGAAAAAACAGATGGAACTGTCAGTTTCTTTTACAAGGGCGATATCAACGCGGTCTTAAGATTGGTAAGCAGCGGAAACATCACCGATCTGTCGATCGAGGATCCTACTCTTGAAGAAATTTTCATGCACTACTACGAATAGGGGATGACTATGAATATCTTTAAACATGAATTCAAAGTCCATCTGAAATCGGTGTTCATCTGGTCAATTTCCATTTCGGTCTTGATATTGATATTTCTATCGCTGTTTCAAAGTTTTGCCACCCAGACCGCCCTGGTAAATGATATGATGGCGAGTTTCCCGAAAGAACTGCTGATCGCATTTGGCATGACAGATATGGATTGGTCCACCATCCTGGGTTTCTTTGGGCTGTTGTTTGTCTTCAGCCAGATCTGCCTGGCCATCCAGGCAGCCAACTATGGTTTCGGACTTGTCTCTATTGAAGAAACAGAATGGACAGCGGATTTCCTCCTCACCAAGCCGGTCAGTCGGGTCAATATCATGACCAGCAAATTCCTGGCTGCGCTCGCCAGTCTCGCCATCACCCAGGCGATCATCTGGGGAAGCAGTTTCTGGTTCATTAACCTGTTCCGGCAAGGCCAGGAATATAACGTGAAGGCAGTTGTTCTGCTTTTACTCAGCATGACCGTCTTCCAGCTGTTCTTCCTTACAGTCGGGGTGGTGATCTCATTGCTGGTAAA
This sequence comes from uncultured Anaerolinea sp., assembly GCA_964533735.1. Classification (GTDB taxonomy): domain Bacteria; phylum Chloroflexota; class Anaerolineae; order Anaerolineales; family Anaerolineaceae; genus UBA6107. The sequence goes on from CAZHMD010000009.1 coordinate 107,359, forward strand.
ACGAATTCGGAATGTCCTGCCCTACTCCATGGGGCTGGTCTTCGGCTTATACGCCCTGAATGCCTTTGGCAGCATGATCGGTAAAAAAAGCCTGGAAATCATCTCTCCGTTTAAACACTTTACCCCAAGCTTTATCCTAAAAAATGAAACCTGGGATTTCCCGCTGATGATGATCAGTGTGGTGATTATCGTGATTTCAATAATCGCCAGCTATGGCCTCTATGCACGCAGGAACATCGCTTCGGCGGTGTAAGGAGAAAAAACGATGAATATATTTCTTCGCGAACTGCGCTCAAACTTTAAATCCCTGCTCATCTGGAGCGGTATTGTCATTCTATTTAATGTTGTGGGATTTTCTAAATTTTCCGCATTCTACGGAAACCCTGATCTTCTTACCATCCTGGACAGCATGCCCCCAGCCATGATCTCTGCCCTCAGCATGAATGCTTTCAATTTAACCACTGTAGCGGGGTTCTTCGGGATCATGGTGATGTACTTCGGTCTGATCCTATCGATTGCTGCAGCGATGTGGGGTACTGATATCATCTCGAAAGAGGAACGCGACCGCACCGTGGAGTTTTCTTTAACTCTGCCAGTAACCAGAGCTAAAGTGGTAACCGCCAAAATTGCCGCTGTGGTTGTGAACTGTATCATATTGTTACTCATCACCTGGGTTTCCTCGCTGATCAACGCTCAAAACTTCGAGCCAGATGAAGTTTTTTATAAATTTGTTGCCATCAGCATGCTGGCTTTCTTTTTATTACAGATGATCTTCCTTGCCCTGGGTATCTTCCTCGGATGTGCCATGAAACGCCACAAACGCGCCGGATCCGCAGCTATCGCCATCCTTCTGACCGCCTATTTTGCATCCATTCTTTCGGGATTGAATGAAAAACTTGAATTCTTGAAATACCTCACTCCATTTAAGTTTTTCGATGCGGCTTTAATGCTGCGGGAGAACAGGATCGAGCTGGTTTTCATTCTGATAACCGTAGCGATCATAACCCTTTGCCTGCTTGGTGCGTACACCACGTACAGCAAGAGAGATTTATACATATAATTCATAGAGTTTTGTAGGGAAAAGAGCACCCGCGGATGTTGCGCCGGTGCTCTTTCTTGTCAGATTGACCTGTCTGAACTACATTCTTGTCCGGATGATGGTTTTACAGCCATTTTGATGCAACTTGCCTTGCCTGAGATTCGTATTGTATTATTGAGTAATACTGCACCCATCCACAATCGATAAAAAGACGAAAGGATTTTTTGCCATGCCGCAGATATTGATACCGCTTTCGAATGTGCTCCACACCCTGGCAACGGTCATCTTCATCGGATATTACCTGCTGCTTTCTCTACTATATTTGCCCGTTCTCTCAAAAATGGAACAGGGCGGCGCGGCAGCACTTAGTGAAGTATCCAAAAAAAGCCGGGTCTGGTTGTATGCAGCTCTTGGACTGTTCGCAGCGACTGGTATATACCTGACGCTGATGGATCCATATTACCTTGGGCTCGGAAAATTCCAGAATGCATGGTCCTTGTTGATGCTTGTAAAGCACATCCTTATTCTGGGTATGATCGGACTGGGTTTTTGGTTCAATGTGATTGTACGGGTGGGGTCGCTGCTGCGATCCACATCCAATTCTGCCTTGGGGGTTACCCGGCTGCGATTGTACAGCAACGCGATGTCAATTTGCGGCGTACTGGTGCTGATCCTGACCGCCGTTGCACAAGTGAAATAAGACTCGTAGATAATTACGCGGGTTGGAAGCCTATAAAAGAGCACCCTTTAGTGGGTGCTCTTTTATAATGCATTTCCTGTGGACAATTATTTCCTGGCGACTTCAAGGCGACACCAGGCATATAAAGCATCATAGACATCGAATTGATGCACCAGGTTTTCCTCATCCTCTGGAAAGCGAAGACTGAAACCGGTGGCAATGGCTTCCAATCCACCAGCTATCGGGTCAGTTCCAAGTTCTTCATCAATATCAGCAGCATGGATGATTTTTGCAAGCCGCAGTAAACCGGGACCCTTCAATCCATATTTTTGGATAATGGACTCAAAAGAACACCGCCCCTCTGAATGCCCCAACTCTGCACCTGGAACATCAAATGGGACTGCGCCAGTTTCTTGAGCTACTTTTTCAACCTGGCTGGCTGCGACAAACAGGAATTCGGCATCACTATCGATAAAGCGGGTAATCAACCACGGACAAGCAACGCGGTCAACATGAACATGCGAACGGGTTATCCAAAGCATTGTGACTCTCCAAATTGAACCTGTCAGTTGGCTCTTACTGCATTTCCTGCCGGCCAGCCAGGGCGCGCAGCAGGGTATTTTGATCAGCGTATTCCAGGTCGCCGCCCATGGGAAGACCGCGCGCCAGGCGAGTGATGCGCACTCCCATTGGAAGCAACTGCATTCGCAGGTATAAAGCTGTGGCGTCGCCTTCCATGCTCGGATTGGTGGCGATGATCACTTCGCGGGCTTCACCATTCCTCACACGCTCCACCAGCGGTTTTATCTGCAGGTCGTCCGGTCCAATGCCTTCGATTGGTGAAAGTACTCCCTGCAGTACGTGGTAGCGTCCGTTGAATCCGCCAGTGCGCTCGAGGGCAAGGATATCCAGGGCATCCTCCACCACACAGATAGTACCGTCAGCGCGTTTTTCATCACTGCATATTTCGCATATCTCCTGCGTGGAAAGTGTGATATTCGAGCAAATTCGGCAGGAGCCGGTTGAGGTCTTCAACCCGGTCAATGCCAGGGCTAACTGAGAGGAGAGATCCTCCGGCGCACGTAACAAGTGGAACGCCAGGCGTGAGGCTGATTTCGGCCCGATTCCGGGCAGGCGTTCCAGCGCGTTGATCAGGTTTTGGATGGGTGCAGGTAAGATAGCCATACGAATAATGAGCTAGAAACCCAGTCCGGGCATACCGCCGGCAAGCGGTCCGAGTTTGTCGGATGCCATCTTGCGTGAATCATCCAAAGCCAGGTTGACTGCGCTGAGCACCAGATCCTGCAGCATCTCGGCATCCGCGTCTTTGAGCAGTTCCGGGTCGATCTCAACAGAAGTGCAGTGCTGATCACCAGTCATGGTAACCTTGATGGCACCGCCTCCGGCGGATGAGGTAATCGTTTCCACTGCCAGTTGAGCCTGGGCTGCTTCCATTTGTTCCTGGAGTTTTTTGATCTGGGCCATCATACCGCCGCCGCCCATTCCGCCACCTGCCGGTCGATTAAATCCTTTTGCCATTTTTTACTCCTTCATTAAAACTTATTTACGGTGCACCAGTTTACCGCCAAGATTGAGCGCGGTACCCACAATGCCATCCGGATCCACATCCAGGTCGGCGGGCGCTTTATTGGATTTCCCGCTGACTACTTCACAGAGAATGGGCACATCAAGCGAAAGGATGTGTTTAATCGCCTGACGCGTGGTCTGTATGTTTTCGGGTGTTTCCATTTTCGTTTTAAGCACATCGCCATCAAACCCCAGGACCAACGATCCGTTTTTCACCTGCATCCCTTTATGCGAGTTCAGCAGGGCTTCAGTTTGAGGTCGATGGCGTTTCACTTCAGCGCGGATGGCAGTCCAGTTAGCCTGGATCAATTGAAGATTTATGGTTGATCCTGAGGTTGCGCCATCTGCTTTGTTGTCTTCTTTGGGCAGTTGTCCCTTTGTAATTGAGGGTTCAGAAACATGGTCAGCCGCTTTCACCGGCGTTGCCGGGATGACGCCCTCAACTGGTTTCTGATTCGTTTTGGGTTCAGCGATGACGGATGCCGTTTGGGTTGGCTTTACAGCTGCTTGAACTTCCGCACCGTCAGCTGCTTTTGCGAGGGCTAATTCGAGCGCCAGACCAGGCTGCCAGGAGGTGCGCAGGTCGTTGATGGCAACATTAAAAACGTCGATCCAATCCCGCAGGTCAGCCGTGGTGACCAGCTGGCTATGATCGCGCATAGCCTGTTTGGCTTCCCTGGTAGCCTCGACATGTTTTTCATTCCCCAATTTCACCAACAGCAGGGCGCGCAGGTATTCCACCACCTGGCGGCCGAATTGGCGTGGATCACTGCCGGTATCCAATGCCTGGTGAATTGTCTCGAGACCGGCGGGCAAATTCTTTTGAATGATGGCATCCACCAGATCCACCACCACCTGGTTGGTGGCGGTACCCAGCACCTGCTGGGCTAATTCCATGGTGATCTTCTCACCGGTCGAGGCTAATTGATCCAACAAAGAGATGGCATCACGCATCGCCCCGGTCGCCTGGCGGGCGATCAGCAGCAGCGCATCCTCATCCGCCTTGATCTTTTCCTCTTTACACAGCTTGGCTAATGCGGCTGAAATATCTTTCACCGGGATGCGGCGAAATTCGTGCCGCTGGCAGCGGGAGAGAACAGTTGCCGGAATTTTGTGTACTTCAGTGGTTGCCAGGATAAAGATGGCGTGTGCAGGCGGTTCCTCCAGCGTCTTGAGCAGCGCGTTGAAAGCGGCAGTGGAAAGCATATGGACTTCATCGATGATGTAAACCTTGTACTTCCCAACCGACGGTAGAAAATTGATCTTATCGCGAAGGTCCCGAACATCATCCACGCTGGTGTTGGATGCAGCATCGATCTCGATCAGGTCCATGAACCTGCTGTCGTTAACGGCAATACAGTTGGTGCATTCGTCGCAAGGATGATTGGCGATATCTTCTGAAAGGCAATTGACTGCTTTGGCGAGCAGGCGCGCGGTGGTGGTCTTGCCCGTTCCGCGCGGGCCGGAGAACAGGTAGGCATGCCCAACCTTGCCGGATTGGATGGCATTGCGCAGGGTTTTAACGACATGTTCCTGCGATACAACTTCTTCCCACTTGTGAGGTCGCCACTTGCGATAGAGCGCTTGAGCCATCATTGTCATCCTGAAAAACCGTTTTATCTTCTCTTCATTTTACCTGAATGAAGCGGCATACCCTGAAAATTTAATATTCCTCATGGAATCAGGTATTCTGCACGCTGATTCCCCTGGGTATCCAGGATAGTTACTGTGATACCACTCTTCCAGGCGGCACGCGTTAAACCCCAGTACAATTCGAGGGCGGTGTTCTCGCCGCTGCGGCTGTAAAGGGATACGCTTCCCCCGGGATACAGGGTAAGTACCGGGAAGGTATATTCATCACCAGTTGAATTCTTCACCTGCCATCCCTGCAATGAGACGGCCTCGCTGAAGGCATTGCGGATTAAAACTCGCTCGGTCTCGAGATCACCCGGGACAATAACCGCCTGAACCTCCAGCACGGTTTGGTCCAGGGGCGGCAATTTTGTTGAATCTGGAAGCGAAGTATTGAGAATTACTGCCTGGGTGGGTATTGTCTCCAGTAGCACCTGTTTCTGAACTGGATGTGTTTTGTTCCATATCAGCAGAATGATCAGTATCGTTATTGCCGAGACAATAATGTTAAGCATGAGGTAAGGCAGGAGTTTTTTCATAGGCACACTCAATAAAATCATAGCATAGATTCAAGATACAATAACAGACGAGGCAAAAATGAAGAGATTTGTAATCGACGGGCACAACCTGATCCCGAAAGTTCCGGGTATCCGGCTGCAGGACATTGAAGATGAAAACAGATTGATCGAGATGATCAATGAATACTGCAGGCTGAGCCGGAGCCAGGTTGAACTCTTTTTTGATGGGGCACCCCTGCCCGCTCAACCCGGGAAGAAGTCAGGGCTGGTACACCCACATTTTGTACGCAAAGGCTTGTCTGCTGATGACGCGATCATCGAATATGTGAGGAAGAACCAAAACCCGGGCAAACTATTGACAGTGGTCAGTTCTGATAACCGGGTGGCAGCCGCGGCAAGGCAAACCGGCTGCGAAGTGTTGACTTCGGAGGCTTTTGCTGGTGAAATGCAGCGGGTTTTTTCAAGTCCACGTGCTACCCAGGAGCTGCGCGAAAAGCCACTATCAGAGAACGAAATAGCCAATTGGCTTGAAGAATTCCAAAATAATCAATTTAGACCGGATAACTCTTAATTTATTTTAATGTAATTATGACAAATTAGATGTATATTATCTCATAGACACACTTTATCGGTAGAACATGTGTCGAGCCACCTAAAAATAGGTGGAGTTCCCTCCCTAGATGAAAGGCAGACATGTCCCCCCCATGCCTGCCTT